>JAKAGT010000069.1 GCA_021825585.1 Bacteroidota bacterium
GGGGGGGGTCGAAAGTGATTGCGATGGATCTTATTCCGGCACAGGCGGATGTCCTCGAGTTTGTAAAAGCAGGAGTATCGGGGTTCATTATCAAGGATGCAACGACTCACGATTTTCTGCAGACAATCCGATCGATTGCCGGGGGGGAAACGATTCTTCCACCCGTCATGGCCGGGACTCTCTTTTCTCAGATCATCGAGTATGCCCTGAACGGGAAAAAGACATCCGTGATACTTGAATCAGTGCGGTTGACAAGACGTGAACGCGAGGTGGTCGAGTTAATTGCCGAGGGTCAGTCCAACAAGGAAATTGCTCAACGCCTCCATTTGTCAACCTACACGGTTAAAAGTCACGTGCATAACATTCTCGAGAAACTTGCGCTCCACACGCGGCTGCAGATTGCCAGTCACGCCCACGATGCCGACGACCGTAAGAGCGCAGCCGATGCGGTTTCGTTGATAGGGGATTGATTTCCCGCCCGTCCCTTCCACTCTGCGCGAGATTAACTCACCCCAAAGATGTAATTCCTTTTTCGCTCCGTTGAACGATTGGTTTGTCACTCCGGTCTTTGCAGCTTTGACCATGAGAAAAATTCGAATGCTGCTCATTGAAGATAACCGCCTGCTTCGGGAAGGAATCCTCGGTATGTTGAAAAAGGAACGGGATATCCATGTGGTTGCCGCTTCAGGAAACAGGGCAAATACGGTCCTCAAAATCCATCGGTTGAAACCGAATGTGATTCTGTTGGATTTGGGCCTGCGAAGTCAAAACAGCTTGCGCGTTGTCGAGTCGGCGAAGAAAGAGTTTCCCAACACGAGGGTGATTGTGATGGATCTTGCTCCGGTTCCGGCAGATATCATGCAATATGTGAAAGCCGGGGCCTCGGGCTTCGTTCTAAAAGACACTTCAGCTGAAGATTTTCTGACGACGATACGGGCTGTTTCAGAAGGTAAGAAGGTCCTTCTGCCTCAGGTGTCTACTTCGCTTTTTTCTAAGATCATTGAGCACGCTGTCGCAGGCGGAGGGACGAAGCTGAAGGCGGCGTATCGGATGACGAAACGCGAATTGGATGTCGTTGCTCTTATAGGCAGCGGCCTGACCAACCGCGAGATAGGGCAGAGGCTCCACATCTCAACGCTTTCCGTCAGGAGGCATGTTCACGACGCAATGGAGAAGCTTGCGCTGCACACGCGTTTGGAATTTGCCAACTATTCCTTCCGTGATGAGACTATCAGGTCGATCGCCAGAAGCGTTTCCATGGTGGACAATTAGATCCTTCATAAGAAGTTCGGTCTTGTCATGAAGGATACTCGCTCCGATAGAAGACAGGCCGGTCGGGAATGTCAATACGGTGCATCTACAAGATTGAGACTCAGGAAGCAGCGCCGATCATTTCGGAAACGGTGAGATATGTTCATAGCAGAGGCAAGATTCGCAACAGAATCCGCTGCAGGTAAATGCATCGCCGGACCACATCATGGGCCGGATGGTAAGAGGATACCATCGGAAACGGTGGCTCAACCGTATTCAAAAGCCCCACTGCCGAAGGTAAGCGCTGATGATTGGGGGATTACGCGCCGGGATTCTGTGAACGCGCCGTCCATTGAAGATTCGAAGAAAACCGTTACCAACGTTACTGTCACGAAGACGATATGCTGAAAAACATTTCCCACGCGATAATGCTGCTCTGCATAGTTGGTGCTGCGGGCGCACAGTCACAGCAGCAATCCACCACGGTTTATCCCGTGTTTTCCACAGGGCTCATTTGGTCGCCGATCGAGGATGGAAGTATTACGCTCTCCGTTGACAAACTTGTGTACTTTCCGGGGGACACAATTCGTCTTACAATTCGACAAAACGATAGCATAGCGGCGTTTACCGTTACTCCGATACTGGTCGACGGGGGAATAGCGTTCCAGCCAGTCGGCCCAAACGCGTACCTGGCGGCCATTCCGGAGACTCTTATGCCGGGGTCATATCATATCAGCGTCAAAGTGGTCGATGCCCTGGGGCGGCGTTTCGTCTATCAAACAAGTTGCGTCGTGGAGGTCGAAGAGTACCAGGCCGTCGAACGGGTCGACAAATACGCAAGCATTGGGCCCGAACCTGGCGGCAGGGATCCGCTGACGGCAGAAGTGCTCGACCGCGAACAAATCAAAAATCTTCATGTGATCTTTCACCGCGACAGTATCCGGGAGCACATGGGACCGCAGTTCCTCACGATCAGGACCACGGTACTGTCGAGAGAGGGAACTATCGTGCAAACATATGTGCGGCGTGTGATGACTTTCCGAAGCCGCGGAGGCCCGAACCGTGATCTAGCGATGTTCCTTCAATACCGTAAAGCCTACGGTGCGTATGCCGTAATCCGTCCGGAGGACCTCAAACAGGTGCAGGTGGAGGTGGACACCCTGCCTGATTGGGCGGTCGTAAAAATCAGCATCGAACCGGATTACAGCATCACAATCGGCGAGGTCGACAAGTCCAATTATGTCACGCGCTATTTCCGCGTCGAAGGGCCGTCGATCGAAGTGGGGTTCACGCTCGGCATCCCTAAGGTTCTATATGATACCGACGCCAGGGATACCATTGAGTATGGCAACACCAGCGCGATGATGCGGTTTTATTATTTCGACGGAACATCGGGACAACGATTCCCAGTCAACCTTGGAATCGGAACTTTCGGCGTAAGCTCGCCGATCGATATCAGTCCCGGTCGGGGCGGTTTCGCCATGTCGGTGTTTTTGGATGTCGTCGAGCTCATGAGGCGGGTTGGCATCGGTTTCCCCTTGCGGGTCAATGCCGGTCTTGAACTGGTTCCCTTTTTTCCCATACACAGGAGGTCGCGAGTTTTACTCAATGCGCAGTTGGGCGTGACGCTCTAAGTTGTATTCACTGATGTCGAAGCGGCTGGGGCCGCGGAGGTCCTTGTCCTTGAAGATTGAAATGTCATCTCGCTTCGCGTGAGTCTATCTCCCGCGCCGGGCCGATAGGGAGACCATCTCCTTCGCCGGTGGATGGCTTCTAACCCCTCAGGTGTAGTCCCCATTTCGTCCCACGGAGGTATTCTCTTCCGGGACGACCAGTAATATACTCCACTGAAAGTATTTGGGGCCGGGTCCGAAATTCGGACGCGGCTCCCAAAGAAGTTTAACACAAATATTTCGGAGGAGTTATGAAAAGAACAAAGGTTGGAACGCGATCTCTGGCGGAGCATGCGGTAAGAGTCGCCGTCTTTACCTCTATCTCGCTCGCGATGTTTCTTCTCGCGGCGTGTCAATCGAACACACCTTCTGGTCAACCGAGCTCGAGCACGCTGACCGGTCCGCAATCTCAAAACAGCCGGCTCATGAAAGCGACAAGTCTTAGCGCGTCGGCCGTTCCTCTGGGTTCGGTCTCGACTTTCGCGGTCCTCGGTGGGACGACGGTAACCAATGACGGTCCATCGCTTATCACCGGAGATCTGGGCGTCAGCCCTGGCACAGCGATCACCGGATTTCAACCGGCGCCGACAAACACGATCGGGCATCTCTAAAAACTGGTGATATTGGATAAGATAAAACTTCTTGTACCATTGTGCGTCTAATAGGGAAAAGGACATAGGAGAGAAATGAAGTACAAGAGAAAAGAACAGCGAGGATTATTTGACGAAGAAATGCGGTTGGAGAAGCTATCACAAACGAACGATCCGTTGGAGAAGTTGAACAGGAGAATCAACTGGGAGATGTTTCGTCGGATGTTGGAAGAAAATTTAAAGAAGGAGGATCGAGGTCGAGGAGGGTGTCTGCCGTATGATTACGTGAAGATGTTTAAGATAATGATATTGCAGCGATACTATAATCTGTCAGACGATAAGATGGAGTTTGCGATATTGGACAGGTTGTCGTTCATGAGATTCTTAGGATTGGCACTGAGTGATCGAGTGCCAGATGCGAAGACTATATGGAGTTTTCGTGAACAACTGACGCGAAAAGGAGTAATAGAGAAGTTGTTTAACCTATTCAATGAAGAATTGGAGAAGAAGGGCCTAATGGGGAACACGGGAAAGATGATAGACGCAACGTTTGTGGAAGTGCCGATCCAGAGAAACACGAGAGAGGAGAAGAAACAAATTAAAGGGGGAACGATACCAGAAGAGTGGCAGAAGAACCAGCACAAGCTTTCGCGGAAAGATACGGATGCACGATGGACGAAGAAGAACGGGAAGGCATTTTTTGGGTATAAGGATCATGTTAAAGCCGATACGAAGAGCAAACTCATAGAGGAGTATATAGTGACCGATGCGAGTGTCCATGACTCAAAGGCGGTGGAGGAGTTACTGGACGAAGGCGATGCCGGACAGACTCTCTATGCTGACAGTGCCTATAGCGGCGTACCAGTGGCTAAGGTTGTGGAAGGAAAGAAGATGATAAATGAGATCCACGAGAAGGGTTATCGTGGACATCCGTTGACTGGCGAACAGAAAGAAGGCAACAAGAAGAAATCCAAGATACGAGCACGCGTTGAACACATTTTCGGGTTTATGGAGAACAGTATGGGCGGATGTTTTATACGAACAGTCGGGAAAATCCGTGCCCGTGCAATGATAGGGCTGATGAACTTAACCTACAATGTGTTTCGAGCACTTCAACTCGGATTTACTGCCGCATAGGAAAAAAGGAGAGATAACACAAGGAAGTTGACAAAGAATACAAAAGCGTGAGCCACGATTAGACCAACCAAGCAACTCGAACATGGCTCATGCCACTCCAGCATGTAACCGACTCTGAGCTTTGTGATTACCACTTCCCTTGATTATATTTTTAGAGATGCCCGATCGTGGGTTCGGGGACAGTGACAGCGGGACTCGGGGTAGTAAGCGGGACCATATATGCGGGAGGTCCTGTCGCGGCTCTGGCCCACAATGATGCCGTCATCATGTACAATTACCTCATGGCCCAGGTGCCCGATACTACATACTCGGGTGTTACTCAGCTGGATGGGCTAGTACTCAAGCCCGGCGTTTATAGGTTTGCGCCGTCTGCCAACTTGCAGGTGAATGGAACTCTTTATCTTGATTTCCAGGGGAACAGCGATGCTCTGTTCATTTTCCAGATGGGCACCACGCTTGTGACGATGGCCGGTTCAAACATCATCGCCATCAATAACAACAATCAAACTTGCAGTGGTTCAAACGTTTATTGGGCTGTCGGTTCTTCCGCGACCATCGATGGCTCTCAGTTCGTGGGAACCGTCGTCGCCAATACGACTATTACAATGACTTCCGGCGCAAATGTGTCGGGTAGAATGTTGGCTTTGAATGGTGCGGTGACGATGATTACCGATACAATTGCAACTTGTGCCGGCTCCGGCGGTGGAACGGTTCCACCTAAGCCTTGCAGAGATTTCGTCACCGGTGGTGGATGGATCACAGGTCACTCCGGTGGAAAGGCGACATTCGGCGTGAGCGGCGGCATAAAGAACGGCAAGTTCTGGGGTCAACTCTCATACAAAGATCACGGCAGGAACGGTGTGATGGTTAAGAGCACCGCAGTTACTGGTTACGTCGTTATCAATCCCGTGACACGTGTCATCGAAGGGACTGCCAGAGTCAACGGTCATGGCTCTTTCACCTACAAAGTTGTCGTCGTTGACAACGGTGAGCCCGGTCGCAACGATAGCTTCAGCCTGGATGTCTCGAATGGATACAGCGCTTCGGGCACTCTCAGAGGCGGCAATATCCAGATCCATACAAAATGTGGACCGTCGCACGGCAAACACGATAGAGAATACTATCATGATAAGGATGAGAAGGACGGGAATAGGAACTGCGACAATAATGATCACTGAAATTCAGGACCATTACAGTCGTGCACCCCGGTTCGAAGTCCGGGGCAAGTAAGAGAATCGTCAGGCGAGGGGGGATCGCAAGCAGATCCCCCCTTTCTTTATCGGGAATATGGCACACAGGGCTCAAGGAGCAGCAGACCATCTGGAAAGGAGCGGCGAAATGCGCGCGTCAGGCAATTCGCAACAGAAGACAGAGCAATCCACAGTATACCGCTGTGATTGCCACAGGAGCGAAGGCCACCAGCCGGAGCGCGTGGGTGGCGGACAGGGTAGGGAGCTTCAAAGTGATTAGGTGGTACCCGGTGAGGCCCCGTTAAGCGATGGAACCGCGAGAGGCTTGCGTCGTGCCGGTAACTGCGGCAATCCGGCTGTTGCTGTGATTAGGTTTCCTCATCCCTCGGGTGTAGCTCGCTTATCATCCCTCGGAGGTATTCTCTGCCGACACAATTGAGAATATACTTCTACCATAACGCCTGAAACCGGATTCGGAAATCCGGGCTGGACTTTAATGAGCGTCTGCCGGCTGCGGCGCCGCGAGGTTTGGTGCCGTGTACCGCTCGTTGGAGCGGGCCACTTATGCAAGTGCCCCCCACGCGCGGGATTCCAAAAGGTGGAACCGCATACGCTCCGAAAGTAGTCGAGCGGCAGAAAGGAAGATATATAGTGAATCGACAACGATGTGAACGAAACTGGAAACGATCGATGGAGAGGAGGATGAGTTATTGGAACAGTTTATCGGAAGAATTGCTGGTCGGGATATCAGCTGAACATACAGGACTCGTCGGAATCGAGTGGTTGAACGCTTGCAGGTACTACGATTCCCGGAGACGGCGATTTCACCGCTTCACGCTCTCGAACGACAACAAAAGAAATTCAAGCACAGAGATTTATGCCCAACTGTACAGCCCAATCGGACGGGCGAGCCAGGTTCAGATGGGTGAGTTGCTAAACAAAATCGGTCATGTTCATTGACCATAAGGAGGTTTTTATGAACACTCATACTACGAATTCGATCCGAAGGATACTTCGGACAATTACTTTAATCAGGTACACTCGCTTGCTCGTTGTTGTACCGCTTGTGGTTTTGATGGCGCACACTACCGCCCTTTCACAACAATTGCCGGTAAATCTTGGGACGGCGGCGAATTACGTGATCCTGGCAAAAACAGGAGTCTCAACTACAGGTACCACCGCAGTCACCGGAAATATTGGACTTAGTCCGGCCGCCGCGTCGTTCATTACCGGATTTTCATTAATAGCCGATGCCACGAATGTGTTTGCGACATCGAGCCTGGTGACCGGAAAGGTATACGCCGCAAACTACGCAACCCCAACCCCCACTAACCTGACCACGGCAATAGGCGACATGGAGACCGCGTACACCGACGCCGCGGGCCGAACACCGACACCATCCGGAGCGTTCTTGAATGTCGGTGCCGGCGAAATAGGCGGGCAAACACTCGTTCCCGGGCTCTACAAGTGGAC
>JAKAGT010000015.1 GCA_021825585.1 Bacteroidota bacterium
AACTAACGATCAAGCACGTCCCTGGTCCGCTTGGCGTGCGTGGAAGGAATTCGGGAGGTCGGAGGACAGAGGTTCCCGCGAAGCGCGGGAGTAAACTCCAGTCGGAGAGCAGAAGACAGAGGTCGGAGGACAGAGATCAGAGATTAGACGACAGAAGCGAGAAGGCACACCGTAGGCGGTAAGAAAATCAAATTGCCAGTGGCTATATTACGAGGAAAGGAGTTGGTTTCATGCCGGCTGATGAAAGAAATATTGAGACGTTGATAAAAGCGTTACCAAAAAATTTAAGAGAAGAGGCAATCGATTTTATTGACTATCTGCTGTCAAAATCCCGCTCGGAAGGACTAAGCAAGCGAAGGAAAGTCGCCGTGCCTTCCAAGAATCTTGATCCAGCAAAGGACCCTCTCCTGAAATTGATAGGTATCGCTGACGTTGAGCCTTTCGCAGATCGCATTGATGAAGAACTCTATGGCAGACGAAGTGAACGCCTTCATTGACACGTGGCGGTGGGTTTCCCTTCTGAGTAAACGTGAAGCAAATCAGAGATCAGATGCCGGGAGGCCAGAGGACAGAAGCAAAAAGGTGGAGCATTGAAGTCATATGACAGAACACATGAGGGGATGTTGGAAACGAGAATTGAGTTGCTTAATATTTGGTAAGATATGGAAAAGGTAAAGAAAAATATTCGGTATGTGCTTACGGAATATGTAGAGCAAGCCCTTGAATTGGCTTCGTACGATAAGTTGGAAGATGGCACGTTTGCCGGCAATATTGTACAATGTGCTGGTGTTATTTCCTTCGGGAAGACGTTGCGTGAATGCCAGTCCGAACTTCGCTCGACTCTTGAAGACTGGGTACTGCTTGGACTGAAGCTTGGCCAGAAACTACCCCGGATGGGGGGAATCGATTTAAATCATAACAGCGAATTACATGGGCGACATGCTGCTTCAAGTCGCAGTGGCCGTAAAAAGTCCGCAAGTCTCTAACTGAGTCTGTCAACAGGTTGATCTCCATACCGGGCAAAAAGGATGTGGAAGCCTTTAAATCGGCGCGACTTCATAGGACGGCTTAAAAAATTGGGATTTGATGGCCCGTACCATGGCACCAGGCACTCATTCATGATCTTCGGGGAGCGCAGGCTTGCCATACCTTCCAACAAAGAATACTCCGTGCCGCAGCTGAAATTTATGCTTAAAGAAGTGGAAGGAATGATTGGAAGATCGATAGACGCTGCAGAATGGAGTTCTTTGTGAATGACGTAATTCTTCACCGTTCACTCCCCCTTGAAGCTCACCCCCAGCTTGGTTGACTTGGAGTAAGAGGAGGGAATTCCGACAATAGACTGTTCCATGAGAAGCTTGGGTGGAAACCTACAATGAAGCTGATAGACGGTATCGCTAAGACTTATCCGTAGATAAAGGAGCAGGCACTGAAAAGTAAAAAGTGAAAAGAAGTTAAAAGTGAAAAGTGAAGAGCGGGCTGTGGAATTGTTCTTTTCACGTTTTGCCAAAGGCATCCCTGCCGGGACACTACTCATCCCGTCAAAATTATTTATCCCGCTCAGTACTATCAGAAATTGAATATGCGGGATGCCGCAGGGCGGCATATGTCGGGATTCCGCACAGCGGGACTTTTCACTGATTCAAAAGGGGGCGACAGATGGCGGGTGAAGGAGCGTATGATAATCAGGAGCCGCACAAAAGACTTTTGGCGTGGCAGCGTTCAATTGATTTCGTTGTCGTTGTTTACGAGTTAACTAAGAAACTACCAATAATAGTATGCGTGAAGCTCGGGTACATTCACGATGCGGTTTACGAGGAGACTCGGCCAAGAATCGTTGAAATAGAGAAATTGCTTAGCGGCTTGATCAATAAACTTGGTGGTTAGTTGTTGGTTTCAAACGCTTCACTTTTCACCATTCACCCTCCGCTTTTCACTCCTAACCTTTCACTGAATGAGCAGAAGTCCCCGCGAAGCGCGGAGTGAACTCCGGTCGGAAGACAGAGGTCAGAGGTCGGAGGTCAGAGAGCAGAGGACAGAGGTCAGAAGGAGGAGATAGTGTGTCGTCACTTCGTGTCGGTAGATCTTTGACTTCTTAACCTGATTCTTTTAACTTTTTGAGAACGACGCAGATAGAAGTAAAAGGAGCATTTTGATATGGAGTCGAATGTGTCTGAGCAGAAGATTTATGAGATAGTGAAGAGAGCGGTTAAGGAAGTCATGGATGAGAAGCTATTGGAGACTAGATTGAGCCTGATCCCTGAAGTCGACGAGAACGAAATGCGCCTGATAGAAAAGGAAATTGGTGAGCCTGCAAAGTATAAGAAAGAGGATTACGTGAAGGTCGACCTTGGAAATGTGGACCTATAACTTCAGCAAAAGCAGCTTGAAGTTTCTTGAGCAGGTGGAAAAGGCGAAGGGGAAGTAGAGATCAGAGGTCAGAGATCGGAGGTCAGATGTCAGAAGTCAGAGGTCGGAGATCGGAGAGACAGAGGGCCAGAGGTCGAGAGTCAAGAAGAGAGGTCAGAAGTCAGCCTGTTGGCCCAAGTCCGTAAGACGCAGGCAGAAGGTCGGAAGTCGGGGATTAGAAGGCAGAAGCTGGAGAGCAGCGTGTCGCGCGTGCTTGGGAATTCGCTTCTGCACCGACTATCTTATAGATGAAGAAACAGGAGTCAGACATGCCAACGGAAGTGTCGCATCCATATGTCATATCGAGGGAGGACATCGCCGGGAGTAGACCTATCATGGCCGGCACCAGGACAAGAATCTCAACGGTAGTAGCCTATTACAAACTTGGCTATTCCCCGGAGGAGCTTGCCCGGGAATTCCCGCACCTAACGCTCTCTCAGATTCATGATGCTCTTTCTTATTATTACGAGCACCGGGAACAAATCGACAAAGAGATAGATGAAGAGAGTGAGGATAACTTAAAGACGCTGATTCATAAATGAGGATACGGGTTTATCTTGATGAAGATGTCCCTTTCTCATTCGCCCAGGCACTCTCGAACAGAGGTGTCGATACTCTCCAAACGCAATTGGCCGGAAACATCGGCAAGTCGGATAACGAACAACTTGAGTGTTCTGCAAAACAAGGCAGGACAATTCTTACACACAACAGAAAAGATTTCATTCTGCTCCACAATAAATTTTCGCGATTGGGCAAAAGGCATAACGGCATAATTGTTTCGGACCAATTGCCGGTCGGGGTACTCCTTAAGCGGTTTATGAAACTCTGGTTTTCTGTAAACGCAGAGGATATGAATAACAGGCCTGAGTTCCTATCCGCGTAGAAATAACGACAGCTGGTTGGTTGCGACGGAGAAAACAGTGAAACGGATCCTTCGCTCGACTTCGCCAGAGATTGCGGTTTTATCAGCATTGAAGAACACAAAACGTTGACGGCAGAGAACCATGAAGTGGGGAAAATGCTGGGATCTATGATAAACCATCCGGATTCCTTCCTAGTTGGTTTAGTTGACGTCTGATGTCTGAAGTTCTGATCTCTGGATTTATGTGTGGGTAAAGGAGCAGGTAGTCAAAGCCAACGATGAAGGCACCGTAGCTGACAGACAACAAGGTTAAAGGTAAAAGTCAAGAATAAAAGATTAGCAGGCGTCAGAAGTGTTGATAAAGCCATTCGACTCTTTGACGCTGCTCGCCGTGACTGTCGCGAAGAGAATTGACACTCAATGTCTCAAGAGGGGTTGGTTTCCGTTAGGTTAGAATTATCGCCTTGTGCCGTTGGGCTGACTGATGCATCCGTTTTGTGTTAAAGCATTTTGGGAAAGGGAGATGACTGTGAGGAATATAACATACGGCTTGGTATCCATTCGAACGGGAGACTAGCAACGGATGGAAGCAAAACGTAAATCGCTATACCTAGTCCGTATTTCCGCGGACTACGGAGTGCTGACAATCTCATTTTGGCTCGGGATCGTCATCTCTCTCGCGTACTACAAGATCAGGTCCGGCAGAGCGGCGGATATTCTTTTTCTGTCCTTGGCCATCATATGGTTCTTCTATGCCGGCGCCACAAGGTTCTATGATGAATTCAGGTCGCGCGACTTTGGTTTCGAGCTCGTTGCAGTTGCGAAGAGTACGCTGGTTCAGCTTTTCAGCTCGATATTCATCTTATTTTTCCTGAAAGAAAACCAGATTTCAAGATTTTTCGTCGTCACTTATGCCGGTATTCTGTTCGTTGGGCTGTCTGCCGAGAAGCTCCTCTTCAGGAAAGGCCTTGAGTATCTGAGAAGGCGTGGTCGAAACCTTAGGAACCTCTTAATAGTCGGGGCGGGAAGAGTCGGTAGGGAATTCTATGATGCAGTGCAGGCAAACCCGCAGTTCGGATACAATCTTGTCGGTTTTGTAGACGACGTGAAAAATACGGACCTAAACGGTCAATATCTGGGAAAGATCGAAGAACTCGACAGGTTAATCGAAGAAAGGAAAGTGAGCGACGTAATCATCTCTTTGCCGGGCAAGGCATTGGAAAAGGTACAACAAATAATTATAACGTGTGGTCGTCATACGACCAGGGTCAGGATCGTTCCCGATTATTCCAAGTTCTTCTCAGGGAAGTATTCGGTATCGATGTTCGGTCGATTTCCGGTGATTACCGTCGGTGAAGAGCGGCTCAGTGAGCTGCATTGGAAAGTGTTGAAGAGGAGTTTTGATTTCCTTTTCACGTTATTCTTGTTCTTAACTCTTTTCTGGTGGCTTTGGCCGATAATCGCATTGGCAATAAAAGTGTCAGTTGGTGGTCCGGTATTCTTTAAGCAGGAGCGGTGGGGAAGGGACAACCAACGATTCAATGCGTTTAAGTTCAGGTCAATGGTTGTGACAAGCAGCGATGTCGGAAGAGATGGAAAATACCAGCAGGCAAAGAAAGACGATCCGAGGATAACAAGGGTCGGCAAGTTCCTTCGGAAAACGAATATGGACGAGCTTCCGCAATTCTGGAATGTCCTCAAAGGCGAGATGAGCATAGTCGGGCCTCGCCCGCATCCCACTCCGCTCAACATGGAATCAAGATATTCTATCCCGATGTATCTCCAGCGACATCTTGTGAAACCAGGTGTAACCGGCTGGGCGCAAGTGAACGGTTACCGTGGGGAGACGCGAGATCCCGGCCTGATGAAGAAGAGGGTGGAACACGACGTGTGGTATATCCAAAACTGGTCGTTTGGACTCGACGTTCGCATCATCTTTATGACTATTTGGGAGACGATTAACGGAGACCCGAAAGCGTACTAGTCAAAGGTGAAAGGTCAATGGTAAAAGGTGAAAGGTTAAAGGCAAAAGTGCTATACTCCATATCTTCAAAAATTGCATAGTTCTCAAGTCATGAAGTCCAATAGTCCCAAAACAAGGTCAATATGAAGAAAACTCATTTCCTTTTTTTCCTGTCTTTACTCTTTCCGCTAGTGGCAGCTTTTGCCCAGACGAATCCTTTGGGGAGCTTGTCGCCCCAGCAGATCCAACAGAAAGCCGCCGCGATAGGGTACAGCGTCGACACATCGCAGATTAAACAGTACGAAGCGGCACAGGGTGCTTCGACGGCCGCATCTAAACCGCCGCAGCAACCGGCACCGGCGGTTACTCCGCCTGCTCCCGCAACGGCTTCGAGCTACCTCGTACCCGAGTTTGCAGACAGAGGATCGGCAAGCTCACTTCCCGCTTTCGGATACAACGTGTTTACTTATTTGCCCACGACCTTCCAACCCTCACTCAACGTCCCCACACCCACTAACTATGTCATCGGACCCGGCGACGAGATAGTTATCTCTCTCTGGGGCGAAACACAATTGGTGCAGGACCTTTATGTTTCGAAGAACGGCGATATCTATATGCCGAATGTGGGACTCGTAAGCGTCAACGGACTGACCATGGGTGAGCTCCGCCAAAGACTTTACGACAGGCTGTCGAAGGTATATTCATCGCTGCTGCCCGGCCGCAACGGTACGGCAAGTACACACCTCAATGTTTCAACAGGCCAGCTTAGAAGCGTGAAGATCTACGTCCTCGGTGAAGTAGCGAAGCCCGGAGGTTATACGCTGCCGGCCCTCTCCTCTGCGTTCACGGCCCTTTACTATTCCGGCGGGCCGACGATAAACGGAACACTGAGAAACGTCGAGGTCGTCAGGGACGGGAAGGTCATCGACAACATCGACCTGTACGACTATCTCATCAAAGGAGATCAATCCCAGGACATACACCTGAACGACGGAGATATAGTCTTCGTCCCGCCTGTCGGTAAACGGGTGGCGATTTCCGGCAGCGTGTTCAGACCGGCCATATACGAACTTAAGAAGGGCGAGACGCTGGGGAACCTTCTCAGATTTGCCAGCGGTTTGACGTTCGATGCGTACTATCAGACCGTCCACATCAACCGCGTCATCCCTTTCAATCAGAGAAACGATTACACAAATAATATTCTGAACATCGATCTGAATTTTGAGTCCACTGAGGCGCTCGATGAGAGCAGGTACCCGATGGATGATGGTGATGTCGTCACTATTGACACGGTAAACAATGTTCCGCAGAACAGGGTGACGATAAGTGGAGATGTGAGACAGCCCGGAGTGTATGAGCTCAGTGGGTCCAACATGACAGTCAGAGACCTCATTGTCAAAGCCGACAGCCTCTTTCCCGATGCTTTTCTGGGGAAAGCCTCGCTCATCCGCACTCTGCCTTCGGGGAAGAAGAAGATTATCGCCTTCAATCTGGCAAAGGCCCTGGAAGGCGTCTCTTCCGATAATCTGGTACTGCAAAACAGGGACTCGGTTCATGTGTATGCGGACGGGGATTTCTTCCCGACAAGAACCGTGACAATCTCAGGTGAAGTCAGGAGACCTGGTTCCTACACGCGGCTCAGGGACATGACCCTGACCGATCTTATCATCGATGCGGGTGGGCTTAACGATTCTGCGACCACTAAGAACATCGAGATCACGAGGATGGACACGATTAATTCCAATATCTTTTCGACGAGGTACACGATCAATCTCCCGACAGATTACTGGAACGTGAGGCGCGAGGACGACTTCAGGCTTCACGATTACGACCATGTTCTGGTGAAGGCAGACTCAGCGAAGAAGTTTCCCCAAATGGTGACAGTCAGTGGTGAGGTGGCATTTCCCGGAACATACACGATTCTCTACAGAGGAGAAAGGCTCGCGAGTTTCATAACGAGGGCTGGCGGACTTAAGAGGAGTGCCTATACTGAAGGGATGTACCTTGTGAGAAAGAATCCGCAGCTGAGTATCCTCAAGGCAGCAGCGATCCCTGACACTGCTTTTCTTCGCATCTACCAGGGTCAGCCGATAATAGACAGGAGCCAGTTCAATGAAGAGTTCGGCAACCGGATACCGATCCGGTGGAGCGACATACAGACGGATACAATGTCGATATACAACCTGAAGCTGAGGCCGGGTGACAGCCTTGTAGTGCCGAACAATCCGGGTACCATAACCGTCGCTGGAGACGTGGGTTTACCGTCAACTGTGCCCTACAAAAATGGGGCAGGTCTGAGCTACTACATCAGGCAGGCAGGCGGCTACACTGCGACGTCGGGGAATGGAAAGGAAATTGTCCTCCTCCCGAACGGCCAAAAGTGGTATCCTTCGGGATGGTTCTTCATCCCGAACCCCAGCATACTCGCGGGGTCAATAATATATGTCCCGTCCGTCGTTAAAGCACCGTCGGCGGATGTTTGGCCGTTCATAAGGGATGTGATCACTGTCGTTAGCTCAACTGCGGTTCTGATATTAACGATATCGAAATTATAATGGGGTCTCGGCTTGACGGTGGGATTTCGAGGGTCTTCACTTCTTGCTCTCTATCCTCCGCGCTTGCTCTCTCCTGTTCGCTTCTTGATAACTTTAATTCTGGAAACTATTAATGGATGACGAAAAGACAAACTCTCACAACCTCGACTCGCTGGACGACGAAGAGGAGATTTCATTCGAAGAAGGCTTCAGGCGGACGGTCCTAAAGCTCAGGCCGCATATTCAAAGCCTGTGGAAGAACAGGAAGAAATTCATCCTGTTCAACGCTGCCATCGGTGTGGTCACTGTGCTTGTACTACTGCTTCTTGTGAAGAATTACTATGTGAGCACAATTACAATACTTCCGGATTATGGTGCCAAGGAAAGTACACTCAGCCAGCTTAGCGGCCTGGCGTCGTTGGCGGGAGTGAGCGTAGGACAGGGTACCCCGACCGACGTATATGAGAATCTCATTACATGCGAAGCGGTGGTTGCTCCGGTTATATACGCTAAATACAAGACCGACAAATATCCCGACTCGGTCAACCTGGTCCAGTATCTCAAAGTCAGGCCGGACAAGAGCCTCCCCCCGGATCTCCGGAAACGAGACATGTTCCTGAAGGCATATAAAGCAATCGTGAAGGGGAACATCTCAACGAACATGGACCGGATGAGCAAAATATTGACGGTGTCGGCGAAGATGCCCGAGGCTGCGCTTTCGGCGGAAGTCGTCAATAAATTGGTTGAGTCACTGGATAATTATATCCGGACGAAGAGAAAATCATATGCAAGCGACCAGCTTACATATATAGAAGAGAGAATGGGGCAGGTGAGCGACTCTCTCAGGATTGCCGAAGACAGGCTGCGGGATTTCCGTGAACAGAACAGGATGGTGATACAATCGCCGGAGCTGATGCTCATTCAGGAGAGGCTGACCAGAAATGTGGATATACTCGGATCCGTCTATCTCGAACTCAGGAAGCAGTACGAGCTGGCAAAGATAGACGTGATAAAGGATACCCCCATCGTCAACGTACGGGATTATGCCAAGGATCCGGTTGTTAAAGCGGGGCCGAAGAAGCTGGTCACCCTGATAATCATATTGTTTTTGTCGGGGCTTTTCTCCGGACTCTACTTCATGTTCAAAACCAGTGTAAGGAAATATGCGGGGTATGTGAAGGGAAACGGGCTCACGGAAGACGGCGAAGGGTTAGATGTATCGGAGGCCCCCATGGGGCTGCCAGAGGAAAAGAGAAACTAAGAGCATCCGTGATGTAAAGGCTCCTCGTGCAGGAGCGCAACTTCTGCACCAGTAGCTGTTTCAGGGGATTATGTGATTTAAGAGGCGCACAAATGTGCGCTTTTTTTTTATCTCAGGGCGTGAAAGGACTTTCGTGCTGGTAATGAGTCCTTGAATTATATTGTGCTGGAGAGAGAGGAAGGAGCGACTCGGAGAGCGGCGGCCGGAGATGCAAAGGCCTCGCTGCTGTGCCGAACGTTTCCCGAAATATACATTCAGAAAGGAGAGAGGCTTTGCAGATAAAATATTTCAAATCCACGTGGGGGATGACGGAAAGTTCCATTGATGACAAACTGAAGCGAATATCCGAGGCGGGTTACGACGGTGTGGAGGCCGGGGCTCCCGATGAACGGCGCGAACGTGAGGAGATGGCGGCCCTGCTGAGTAAGTATCACCTCCTGTTTATCGGTCAGCAGTGGACGAGCGGAAGAAGTCTTGAAGAGCACAAGTCGTCTTTCGAGAGGCAGTTCAATAACAATATGGAGCTGAATCCCGTGCAGATTAATTCTCACACAGGGAAGGACTATTACACAAAAACGCAGAACGTGGAGCTTATAAAGTATTGTAACATGCTCGCAGCCGACAGGGGAATCAAGCTTACTCACGAGACTCATCGGGGAAGGTTCTCCTTTTGCGCATCAAGTACGGCGGAAGTCATCGGCGAGATGCCTGAACTCAGACTGACGGCGGACTTCTCTCATTGGTGCTGCGTATCCGAGTCCATGCTCGAAGATCAGAGCGACCTGCTGGAGAGAATATATCCTCACTGCGATCATTTACATGCGAGGATAGGGCATGAAGAGGGTCCACAGGTCTCGGATCCGAAGGCACCGGAGTGGAAGTATGCGGAGGCTAAGCATCTGGAGTGGTGGACCAGAATCGTTCAGGGACACGAGGAGAAACGCGACGCGATGTTCCCCATTACAGTTGAATTCGGGCCGCCGAATTATATGGTTACGATTCCATTCAGCAAAATGCCTGTCACCGACCTATGGGAGGCAAATCTTTATATGAGGGAGATGCTGAAGACGAAGCTGATTGCCGGAAATCACAAATAAGAAAGATGAATACCGGCAGCACTCCCCCGTAGTGTGCTGCCGGCATCAAGAAGGCTGACACATCGGCTGGATTCAAAAGGGGGCTGAAATCCAGGTGTGTCGGGCCTGTCTTGCGGACTTCAACGCTTTGTCATCTGGACAGGAAAATCGAACCGCTCTGTCAGATACCTGTTCGCCCTAGCTCTTTTTCAGGAGAACTCTCTCAAGCTCCTCCAGACTCTTTCCCTTTGTTTCCGGCAGTTTGAAGATGACATAAATGAGAAGGAGGACGCACATGACGCCGAACATAGTGAATGCCGCGCCCCCTCCAAGCCTGTCGAGTATAATTGGGAAGGTGAGCGAAACGAGGAAAGTGAACGTCCATAGTGTCACGATTGCCACAGACATCGCCTTGCTGCGCAGCTTGTTAGGGAATATCTCGGCGATCACAACCCATGCAACAGGGCCGATGGAGACCGCGAAAGAGGCTATGAAGAGAAGGATGAGCACGAGTATCAGGTAACCCGCGAAATGATGTGTGAAGAATGCTATCGCTATACCGAACAGGGAAACTATCATTCCAATGGCCCCGACAAGGAGAAGCGGTTTGCGGCCCCATCTGTCGATAAGCCTGAGCGATACCAGAGTGAATGTCAGATTGACCGCACCGACGGCAATAGTTTGCATCAAAGCCGAGCTTGTCCCGTTTCCAATCGTCTTAAATATTATCGGTGCGTAATACATTATCGAATTAATGCCGGTCATTTGCTGGAAAATGGCGAGGAGCATTCCGATAAAAAGAAGCGGCCGCAGTTCTTTCGAGAACACCTCGCGGTATGTGCCTTCTTCTTTGGCGACACTCTCCTCGATGTCCCGTAATTCCGTGTGAGCTCTCTCCTCTCCGTTTATCCGGCTCAGCACGTCGAACGCTTCCTTCGTTCTCCCTTTCTGGACGAGCCATCTCGGGCTCTCGGGAACAAAAAGGAGAGAGAAGAAAAAGAGAAGCGCGGGGAGTCCCATCACCGACAGCATCCATCTCCAGTTGTCGGCTCCGACTCCGACGAGGAGGTAATTCGAAAAGAAGGCTATGAGTATCCCGATAACAATGGCAAGTTGATTAAGGGATACGAGTGCCCCACGTCGCGCACCCGGCGATATTTCCGATATGTACATGGGGGAGAGCATGGAAGCGGTGCCTACCGCAATGCCGCCGAAGAATCTGAAGGTTATGAAGACCCACAACTTCGCTGCAAGCGCAGAGCCTACTGCAGAAGCCAGGAATATGAGTGCTGCAACTCTCAGTGTGTTTCTTCTTCCGAAGATATCTCCGGGTCTTCCGGCGAACGTTACTCCGACGATGCAGCCGATGAGCAGGCTGCTGACGGTCCAGCCTAACCCGACGTCATTCAAATGAAAGTACGGCTGTATGAACGGGGTTGTGCCTGATATCACCGCAGTATCGAATCCGAACAGCAGTCCTCCCAGGGCTGCGACTACCGATGCAAGGAGGAGAAATGCGTTGTTCTTCTCTTTCATTCTGGCTTCCTTTCTTGGATTGAATCTCAGGTTGTTCTAATTACCAAAGCAAATCTTCTGGGGGGCGGACGGCAGAGTCTCTGCTCCTCATTAGGGTCCGGAACGCACTTACTTCGAATGAAACCGGGCCTCCGGAGCCGCTTCTGAAACGAACCGCGAAGACCATGCCATCCCAACGCGCAGGGAGTGTCGCAGACGTTCTATCGAAAAGATGTTTCCTCCAAGGTCCGACGTTAACACTTGCCGTTCATGGCACAGGTGAATACGGGAATTGACTGCAGCGCGAGAGAAGGTCCTGTGCCGATTACTGATTTTACTTAGGGCGACGAATAGATTCAATAGTTTAATCGCTGCTTCTTGATGCCCCGGCAAGGGTGGCCTGCACCCGGCTTGAAGAGCTGCACATTTGGCGATCCGGTTATCTTCCCCGGACATTGACGCCGTTGATCGAGACCGCATACGAGCTGTCACAGGCCGCGGGAACCTCCACATACAGGATGTTCTGAACTCCCTCATAGCGGAATGCCGGGATGTACGATTGTGTCGCGTATGCCGCCTGTTCAGATGGTCGGGCCGGGCTTTCGACCCGCAAGTGTTCCGGTCGCGAGTAAATTCTGTGGATCTCGCAAATGTAGAAACGGTGGCCGGGCTTGCCGTGATAACGTCCGGTTGAAGCTCCGATCGAAATCCGGATATTCTTGATTTTGGCATTGCCGGTCGTTCCAGCCTCGAGACGCGTTATTGAGTATTCGCCGCGTTGGTAATCGAGGGTCGTCCCGTCGTCGTCGTACAAGTCGAAGCGCGACCGCGCACTGTATTCCGGATAGACTCTGAGAACTATTGTGTCTGCGGGACAGCCGCTTATGAATTCCGTCCGTTGCTGCATTGGAATGATACTTCCTGATTTGACGAAGAGCGGGGTTTCGTCAATAGGAGCGGGAACGGTGATATCTTTGCCGCCCTTGTAGAGCCTGTCGTTCCAAAAGTTTACCCAGTTGCCGGCCGGCAGATAGAACGTCTTTTCTGTCTGTCCTGAACGAACGATTGGGGCGACCAGGAATTCGCTCCCCCACATGTAAGCGGAGGTCTCGTTCTTGACGTTTTGATCGTTGGGATATTCCAGAACTAACGGCCGTGCCATAGGTATCCCGGTCTCGTAAGACTCTTGCGCCATCGTATAATTGTATGGAAGAAGGGAATATCTGAGTCTGATGATCTTCCTGACGATGGTTTCGGTCGACGTACCGAAGCCCCACGGCTCGGTGGGATTGTCACCGTCGTACCCATGTGCACGCATGACCGGGCAGAATGCACCGAACTCCATCCATCTGGTATACAGCTCAGGCGTTGTCTTACCGTTGTCGAAGCCTCCGATGTCGGAATTGTGGTAAGTGATTCCGGACATTCCCATGTTCAAAAGGATAGGGACCTGCACGGCGAGCCCGCCGAAGGTTTTGGCGACGTCTCCCGACCATGTGACGACTCCGAATCTCTGTATCCCTGCATAGCCGGACCGTGTGAGATTGAACATGCGCCGGTTAGGAAACGAGCGGTTGAAGCCATCGAAGAGAGTTCTGGCCCAGAGAAAATCGTAGACGTTATGTACCTCCGCATCCGGCCCGCTGTAGAAATGCATATCGGGATAGTCCCTCTCGGGTTCACCGAGGTCGGTCCACAGACCGGATACGCCGGTACGGAATATTGAATCGTACTTGCCCCACCACCATTTCCGCGCGGCCGGATTCGTAATATCCAGCAGACCGGCTTTGCAATTGCAGGACCACCAATTATCCGTGATGTAGCTGTGGTCAAGTGAATCCATGGCAAAATACCCAGCGCTGTCGGCGTGAGAGAAATTGACAGAGCCGTAGGTAATGTACGGTTCTGTTATGACTATAGTCTTAAAACCCTGTGACAGGAATTGCGCCGTTATCCTGGACGGGGAAGGCCATGAAGTGGAATCCCATGACAAATCTCCCATCCTGCGAAACCAGTAGAGATCGAGGACGATTGCATCGCACGGAATGCTGTCGCGTCTCATCCTCTGAATCATTCTCCCGGCATCGGCGTCGTTCCTGTAGCCGAATTTCGATTGAATGTATCCGTATGCCCATTTGGGAAGCAGCGGCGGCCTTCCGGTCAGCCAGGTATAATCAGCCAGGATACCCGGCGCCGTCGGGCTGTAAATGAAGAAATATGAAAGCGGACCTCCGTAGGCGGTGTATTGCAGTTCGTTCGGATCTGAATGGCCTATGTCGAAATGTCCCTTGTAGTTGTCGTCGAAGTATATGCCGTAGTGATTCGTGGAAATGATGAACGGAATATTGACGTTCATCGTGGGGGGTATGCCTCCGACAGGGTAGCCGCCGTGCTGCTCGTTATAACTGTCGAACGCCAGGCCGCGCAAATCGAGACTCATCCCGCGTTCGCCGGTTCCGTAAAAACCCTCGCCTTTGCGGATGAGGAACCTCGCCGTGGTATTGGAATGATCGGTGGAGATGCCACCGGCCGCCGGCTCTTTCAGAAGCGGTTCACCACTTCCGTTGAAGAAGGAGACGCGGAGGGGACGCTTGCGGCAGACTATCCTGATAGAATCGGTGATAATTGAAAATGTCGAATCATCGTTGGTGATTCGGCAGGCAACGTGGCTTTCCATCTTTCCGATTACGACGATGGACCTGAATTGACTCGAGCCTTCAACGGGGAAGTAGTCGACCCGGACAAGGTTCGGCCTGTAGAGGACGAATCGAATCGCGGAGGACCCCGCATGCAGTGTAATATCGTTTCCCGAGGTTGAGTAAGAACTGAAATTGCCAGTATATGACTGGCATCGTGCCCCAACGGCGGAGAAAAACAGGACGATGATAATTAAGTAGCGATTGGGTGCCATGCCTGCTTCTCGGTTCAATTACCATGCCCCGAAGGGCGGGCATGAACCTGTCGATCTTTCGGGAATAAGGCCCCCTTTCTCGACTCTTCCAACGAAATCCGGCGATGGGTTGTAAAACTGATAAGGAGCGTTGTCAGAATGAGAAGAGGAGCTAAATTTCATCTGCCCAATTTACCGAAATCGTATTCGGCTTGACAATCATTGCAACCCTGATTATTTTCATTCGGCTTCGGCTATTGGGTTTGAGCTAGAAGAGTACAAAGAGGATTTGTTCTTGCGTTTTTTCTCCACATTCCGATCTGACGCCCCCCACACAGCTTGCTTGTTTGTTCGGAATTTTCTCGGCGAGAGAGCTCTTCAGTTAAGCTCTTCCACGAGACATGCGAATTGTTGTTTGGTGGACGCCGGGACCGGTTTTTCATGCGGGAAAATGCTTCGTTCTCCGTCGGCAAATCGGAATCAGCCAACCGTGATATGCCCGGTGCGGCAAGAGTCGAACAATAAACGTAATGAGCGAGGAGTACGTTATGTTGAGATTGCTTAAGAGGATTACGAGGTCCTCTTATACTCTCATGATTCTCTTCAGCGGCGGTCTCATCGCGCTGCTCCTCTATACCTTTCCTCCGCTATGGGAAGTTCAGGCAGGCAGCGGCGGCGTAAAAATCTGTCTCGCAGACGACATCAGTCCCGCATACAGAAAAGTCATCGACATGTTCAATTCCGAGTACAAGGGGAGGATATACGTCGAGACGATCAACATCCCGTTCTCCAGGTTCAGCACTAACCAACGAAAGGAGCTTTTCGACCGCTTCTTCAGGACGAAGAGCAGTCAGGTCGATGTCTTTTCGGTAGATGAGATCTGGACCGCCAAGTTTGCGAAATGGTGCGACCCGCTCGGCGCGTACTTCCCGGAGAAATTGAAGGGGGAGATTCTCCCATCTGCACTCGAATCGTGTTATTACGACAGTACGTTGGTTGCAATCCCATTATTTGTAGACGTCGGTCTGATGTATTACCGCAAAGACTTGATAGATAAGCTGCCCAATGCGGATTCGGTTGAGAATGAACTTCAGCGCTCGATAACCTGGGATGAATTCGAGAAGCTGGGAATGGAATTCAAAAACAGGCCGAATCCTTTCTATATTTTTCAGGCTGACAACTACGAGGGGCTGATGTGCAGTCTGGCCGAAATGATGGCGGACTTGGGGGATCCTCTCTACTCAAGCGGGAGTTTTCAATTGCAATCCGGCGGCGCGGAGGAGGCTGTCCAGCAGATGGTCGACCTGGTGCAGGAATACCACCTGTCGCCTCCCGCGGTGACTGACTTGAGAGAGACGTCCAGTCTCAACTACTGTCTGAAAAAGAGCGGTGTATTCCTGAGGGGATGGCCGGACATACAGAAGACGCTCCAGGCCTCCGCGGCGAAGAGCAAGGATGGTGCATGCTGGGCAATGGCCCCCGTTCCTCACTTCTCCGGGCATCCGCCGGTGTCGATACTGGGCGGGTGGGATCTTATGATATCTAAATACTCACTCCATAAGCAGGCGGCTCTTACATTTATAAAATTCCTGATTCGAAAGAGGATACAGGAGATAATGTTCTCGAAGGGAGGATATTTGCCGGCCAACGCGGATGTATACGAGGACAAGAATTTTGTCGGTAGAAATCCGGATCTCAAATTCTACATGCGGCTGCTGAAGATGGGAGTGCACCGTCCCTCTCTAGCAGATTACACGCGGTTCTCCGATATCATTTCATACTATGTGAAACTTGCCATAGCCGGGAAGTTGAGCACTCACGCTGCGCTTGCGGCGGCAACACGTGCCATAAGGAATTATGATGTCTATATGCGCTGAAAAGACGATCGTAGGTGTCTCCGGAACTGAAAGATGCTGTTCCGGGACAGTTCATGCCGCGTCTGCAGAAATAGTTACATCCTGTCGGGTATAAAAATGAAGCTATTGCAACGGCTGGAGAAATACAGATTCGAGTTCAGGCACTTTACCGTCCTGTTCATTATTCTCCTGGCTTTTCAGGGTGCCCTCTCGTTCATTCATAATGCCAGTCTGCGCACGTTCATGGTCAAGACACAGAATTGGTACCAAAGGAACTCCGCCGAGAAACTGGCTAATGTAACAACGACTTCGTTGGAGTTGCTGACCGAGGCGGTTAATCTCCGTGAGCCGATGTCGCCTTCTCAAAGGCTGCGGGTTACGGACGCACTCAACATAGTCTTGAGCCAGGAGCTCCTTGCAAAGAACGCGAAGGATATCTGCATACTTGTCTCGCAAAAGAACAAAGTATACGCCATCGACGAAGGCGGCGCCCTCCTGAACTACCTGCTCAATTCGTCCGGGCCTGTCCCCTCGCCGGAAACCTCTCATGAGCAGGCGATTCAACTGTATTCCCGGATCAGGCGTCGGCTTCAGTCTAAAGAGGAAATCGTCACGATCCTTCAGGGACGGCAGACTTTCAACGTCTTCGTGCCCTTCTCGCCGCATGGAGAATTTGTCGGCGCGGTATACATGAAAGATACGCCGAACTTCAGTTTCATAACCGGCTCGATAATTTCAAGTTATAATGAGACCTCGGTGATCTACACCTCGCTTATCCTGCTCGGCCTCCTGGCAATGTACTATGTCTCCGCCTACACGATAAAAGAAAGAGACAAGGCGCAGAAGCTGTTCTTCGAGGAAAGGGAAAACCTGGTCAAGGAACGTACGACGCATGAGAGAGAGTACCTTTATACGAAGAGGATCTACCACACTCACCACAAGGCCGAGAAAGTGATGGCGTTCATAAAGGAAGATCTGAAATTGCTTACGTCCGACAATATCGACGAGGTGAAGTACCGCATATCAAAGTATTCCAACTTCATCTCGCGCGTTATTTACGACATGAAATGGTTCGACCCGCCTATCCATATCTTCCGCGGGGACGGGTTCAACACTGATATAAACGGCGTCATAGAATTTATTGTGAAAAACATGTTCCAGCGCGTGGCCATCCCGTCGAACAATATTTCATTCAAACTGGAATTCTGCAGGGAGCTGCCCACCGTTCACGTGAACGAGTTTGTCGTGTGGGAGATTGTCGAGCCGCTGATTCAGAACAGCATAGACCACGGGGGCGAGGGCCCGCTGACGATTACCGTCAAGACGGAGTTCGACAGGGAGGCAAATTTATCGAGGATAATAGTCTCCGACAACGGTAAAGGGATCGCCGAAGAGCTTCTGAGTAAGAACCAAAATGGCGTTCAGAATCTGTTCGTGGAAAACGTTTCTACTAAGCGGGTCGCGGACCGGAATTACGGATACGGCTGCTACATAGCCTACGATCTTGCCACAGTGAGATGCGGCTGGACAATGTATGCGGAGAATCTTCCTGAAGGAGGGTGCAGCTTCGTGATAACCATCAAGAACCAGGCGGAAAGACGAAATGTTCAACCATAAAGCCGTAAAAGTGCTGCTGATTGAGGATGAAGAATACGATGTGAGGCGCGTTAAGAATACTCTATCCCCATTTCAGGATGACATTCAGATCGTGAACGTGGTTTCGGACGGGTTGTCCGCCCTTGACGTATTGCACGCCTCCCCTGATTGCTGCGACGTGGTAATCATGGATTACCAGATTGCGGGGGGGCTAATGGGGGACGCTCTCATTGCACGATTGAGAGAGGGGTCCCTTCCTCCGCAAATCATCGTGGTAACCAAGATGAGCCTCAGCGCGTCCGATTTTTCCTTCGCGACCAACCTGATCAAGGCGGGAGCGTTCTGGTATTGCACGAAGTATCCCATAGACATAGAAGAGAGTATTTATCAGCCGACGGATTTCGTCCTCAGCATTCTGAATGCCTTCGAGAAGCGCGAGCTCGAACGGGCAAAACTCCGCTCCGAGAGAAAACTCCTCAAAAATGTCACAGACAGGCTTGAAGACAAGAAGATCGTCGGCCGTTCTCAGGCTATGATTGGCATGATAAGCGATATCGTCAAGTACGCCAGGAGCAATGCCAACATTTTAATCATGGGAGAGTCCGGCACGGGGAAGGAGCTGGTGGCGTCGAACATCCATTACAACAGCGGGAGAAAGTTCGAGAACTTCGTCCCGATCAATTGTGGAAGCATACCGACCGAGCTGATTGAGAGCGAGCTTTTCGGATTTCAAAAAGGCGCGTTCACTGGCGCGAGCGTCGACAAGCCGGGATTGTTCGAGCTTGCAAATCACGGGACGATCTTTCTGGACGAGGTCTCCGAACTCCCGTTGTCTTCGCAGGTCAAACTGCTTAGAGTTATCCAGGACGGCGAACTGGAAAAGATAGGAAGGACACAGGTTACTCGTGTGGACGTCAGAGTCATCGCAGCGACGAACAAGGATCTCAAGACCGAGGTGAAGGAAAGGAGATTCAGGGAAGACCTCTATTACAGACTGAATGTGGTCCCCATGCGGATACCTCCGCTGCGCGATCGCAGAGACGACATACCGATTTTAACCGATCATTTTCTTACGCTGTATGCCAACGACATGCACAAGTTCAAGCCGGAGATGACACCCGAGGCAGTGAAAGTGCTCGTCGATTATGAGTGGCCCGGAAATGTGCGTGAGCTCCAGAATTTCGTGCAGAGGATATTGATAAATGACCTTCCGATTGTGACGGCGGGGAATGTGCTCGTTTCCCTTGGGGTGGCCCAGGAATCTGAATTGACACACTCACACAATGGCAACGGCTATTTCGGAGATGGAATTATCAGACCGCTCCGGGAGGCGCAGGATGCCTTTGTCAGAGATTATGTCCTGTTTGTCAGAGAGCAGTCGAGCTCCGATGCGGATGCTGCCAGGAAACTCGGCTTGCTGCCGTCCAATTACTCCCGCCTTCTGAGGACATTGAAAATCAAATGATCCTTCTCACGTGACCCCAATTACCCGGTCGGCTTCCCGGCGCTGACCGACCCTGTCCCCCTTCAAACCTCACGGGAATCCCCCCTGCAGCCCGGACGACGGTGTCCGGCCCCCTCCCACTTATCAAAATTGATATGTGTTATCCGGTGGCGTTCTGAAAGTGATAACGCTCGCCGGTTAGATCATAGGGAAAATCTGCTTAATCAAGCGAAATGACGAATGTGACTGCGCGTGACCGCCGGCACGATCATTGACAATGTCTGTGAAACTAATGCCGATGAGTCAACCAGTCATATCCCAGATCAGTGGAATCGCCATCCTCGCTTACTTCTTCGCGATCCTTTTGATCGGTCTAACCGCATCCAGGAACGCTGATGGCGACACTTCAATGTATTTCCTGTCGGGAAGAAAGCTCGGGTGGTTCTCAATCGGCGTATCGTTGGTCGCAGCGGATGCACTTTGCGGACATGTCATGGGGGTAAAGGGGCCGTTTGCCGACGCTATGGCAATTGACCTTGAATTGATGGGTATCCTCGGTCTCGCCTTCCTCGGATGGGGGACCGGAGCGGCGTTTGGTTTTGTCAACTCCTTTACCACCAACGATTCACTCCAGAGAATGTACGGCGGAAGGGTAGGAACGTTCGTCTCTTTGCTCTTCATTAGTACTTATTTGCTCGTGAGGTTGTCGCTGGTACTTCTTCTTGGTTCATTCCTTGTTGGATATTTTTCCAACTGGGATGTAAATGCGGCGATTGCAGTTACGGTACTGATATCGGGAATCTATTCGATAACGGGCGGCTTCTCCGCTGTGGTCAATACCCAGATAGTGCAGGCCGTGTTCATGTTCCTCGGCCTGGCGGCATTGATAGTCGGGATTTTAGGGGCACCTCTTGCATTGCAGACTGAAGCTCTGGGGACAAAGTCCGTATTCGTTTCAGGGATTCAGGGCGCTAATCATTTCCCCTGGCTCGCAATCGTAATAGGGGTTCCCGTCGTGGCATTTTGGTTGTGGCTGACAGATCAGTATGTCCTCCAGCACGTTTTCAGCGCGAGAAGCAAACGCGACCTCAGGAAAGGAATTACCTTCGTTGCGGTGGCGAAAGGGGCGGCTGTTGGAGCGCTCGTGGTTTTACTTTTCCGGACGCCCATGGGATCGTACGTCGGGACTGCACGGTTCTTTCTGCCGTCGTTTCTCAGGGTCGTCGTTCTGATAGGCATATTCTCAGCCATAATGTCATCGCTCTCCGGCTTGTTCAACAGTACGTCCGCTCTGTTCACGATGGATATATATAGAAGAAGGAAACCGAAAGCGGAGGAGAGGAAGCTGGTGCTTGTCGGGCGCCTCTCTACGACGGTGGTCGTCCTGATTTCGTTATTGTGGATGCCGCTTGTTGCGTTGATCGGATGGCAGGGGGCAAGACCTCTCCAGAGTCTTCTCGCATGCTTTGCTGCAGTCGTTGCCTCAGTTTTCCTGACGGGAGTATTCTGGAAGCGGGCGACGCCTGTGGCGGCCATTATCGCCATCTTCGTAGGCATTGCAAGTGCAGCTTTCAGAGTAATACTGGACAAGATCCTGAATCCGATTCGGATTCAAAACGGGATTTTGTTGTGGCTTCTCCGGACGCACTATCTGAACTTCGCAGCGATTGACTTTATCCTATGCATTCTCGTAATCGTCACCGTGAGTTACTTCGCACCATCTGTCAGCAGCATGAACGGGTTTCAAGAAGCACAAAGAAATGGAGTCATCAATTACAATTGATATAAGTAAGCTGGTCCGTGTCCACCTGAAATATGTTGGTGTTGTCCTAACAACGGTGTTTCTGCTTGAGGGGACGCTATATCCTCAAGGCATAATATTCAGCGGTCGGAAATACACTGTGACCCGCTCTGGCGTGGTGCAGGGAAAGTACACGGCAAAGGCAATATCTCCCGATGAGATAGAGTCGGATTACCGAAGCAACTATCATATAAAGACGCCTGAAGAGATGCAGATAAAGTTCAGCATAAACGGCGCCGACAATGAAGCTCCTCCAGGACAGAATCACACTCTCATAATCGACTCCAGACGTAACGCCTACGAACCGCAGACATATGTCTTCGGATCATTCCCGGCTAACGCTGGTTCGGCTAAGAGAGGCGACACGCCTGCATATCTTTCCCGGGACACAAGAGTGACAATCCGGCTGGATATGAGGCACGTCATCGCAACGATGAAGAAGGTTGGATATTTTACTACGTTTGACGGACGAAGACTTTCGGCGGCCGATTTCAAGGGGGTTTACATAGCCGGCAATACACTTCCGCTTTCATGGGATTTTCAAGGACTTTCGCATGAACCACAGTTTGCTCTTCACGATTCCGCGGGAACCGGAATTTACAAGGTCACGATTCTTTTCAGGAAGGAGCAATATCCGGGACTCTCACGACCGAAAGTGAGGAAATGGGCGCTTTCCAGGGATATTTCCGGCTATCCAATCTACCATTCCGGCTCGGTCCTCTCGGAGGCTCTCTACAACAAGTCGCTTGAGGAGATGCTTCAGGATATCAGGCCTGACGGAGCTTTCATGGCGGGCGCTATGTGGCCGGGCGTTTGGACGAGGGATGCGAGTTACAGCGGATTGCTGTCACTGGCAATATTGAATCCCGATGCCGTCAGGACGAGTCTCCTCAAAAAAGTCAATAACGACCGGATCATTCAGGACACTGGTACGGGCGGATCATGGCCGGTATCCTCAGACCGGATGGTCTGGACTTTAGCCGCCTGGGAGGTCTACAAAGTCACCGGGGATACAACCTGGCTCGAGAAGTCGTACAACATTGTGAGAAACTCTGCGATGGATGATCTTCATACTCTGGTCGACCCGAAGACAGGCCTATTCCACGGAGAGTCTTCTTTCCTTGATTGGAGGGAGCAGACCTATCCGAAATGGATGGATCCCAGGGATATTTTTGACTCCGAAGACCTTAGTACGAATGCTGTCCACTACGAGACTTATCGGATTCTTGCGAAGATGGCAAAAGCTCTTGGCGAGTCGCCGGCGCTTTACCTGAAAACTGCGAGACGGATAAGGGAAGGAATAAACCGGTATCTATGGATAGAGCGGAAGGGATACTACGGCCAGTATCTGTATGGGCGGAATTTTCAATCACTCTCTACGCGGTCTGAATCGCTTGGCGAGGCCCTCTGTGTCCTATTCGGGATCGCCGGCCCGGCGCGGGCGGCGAAAGTAATCAGCAATACACCGGTCACCCGGTTTGGAATAACCTGTATCTACCCGCAGACGCCAGGCCTTGCTCCCTATCACGACGATGCCGTTTGGCCGTTTGTCGAATCATATTGGGCTTGGGCCTCCGCAACTACAGAGAATATGCCATCAGTGTCCAGGGCGATTGCTGCTGTCTATAGGGCTGCCGCTTTCTTCCTGACAAACAAGGAAAACATGGTTGCCAGTACAGGCGACTATTTGGGGACGCAGATCAACTCGGACAGGCAGCTTTGGAGCGTCGCCGGCAACCTCGCGCTTGTGTACAGGGTCCTGTTCGGAATGAGGTTCCACCAGAACTCTCTGGCCTTTTCACCCTGTGTTCCTCAGGGATTCGGCCCGGCGATAAGACTTGATAATTTCAAATATCGGAACTCGGTCCTGACTCTTTCGATCACAGGATACGGAGACAAGGTGGATCGCATCACTCTCGACGGGAAGCGACTGCTAGGCGGCAAGATACCCGATACCCTTACCGGGAGACACACGGTGGCTATTGCATTGAGCAAGATGTTCAGCGGAAGCCAAAGGGTAAACCTTGTCCCCGACGAGTTCACACCCGGAACTCTTCACGTGACTCTGACGAACTCCATGCTTGAATGGAAACCGGTGGAGGGAGCGGCTTCATACAGGATTTATCGGAACGGTAAGGAGATTTCAAATACCTCGTCTGATCGGTACAGGATCGCTGCGGTGGATGGTTATTCCGAGTACCAGGTGATGGCGGTTTCCGGTCATGGAACAGAGTCTTTCCTCAGCAGGCCTTTGAAAGTGGTTGTCGGGGACCCTGTCATTACAGTGCAGGCCGAATCCGGTGCGGACAGTGTGGAGAATCATTATACCGGTTATACCGGAAACGGCTATATCAAACTAGATTTACGGAATCCGAACTCACCCAATTACAGAGTCAATGTGCAAGACAGTGGAACGTATGCGATTGATGTGAGGTACGCTAACGGGAGCGGCCCCATCAACACCAACAACAAGTGTGCCATACGCACACTGATGGTTGATCATGATGCAGTCGGTCCGGTTGTGATGCCGCAGCGAGGCGCGGGCGATTGGGAGAGCTGGGGTTACAGTAACCCGATCCACTGCTTTCTCAAAAAGGGAGCCCACATTTTGACCATTACTTTCAACAAACAGGACAACAACATGAACGGCAAAACAAATACCGCCCTCGTGGATGCTGTCCGTTTAACCATGATCTCAAAGAGGTAGAGAATGCGAAGATTTGCCACTTCTCTTTTCGTATTGCTTTTTTCGCTCAGAGCTTTTGCTGGAGATACAGGAAAGATTGCCGGCAAGGTCGTGGACGCAGCTACAAAGCAGCCGCTTATCGGGGTGAACGTCCTGGTAGAAGGAACCTCCATGGGCGCGGCGACCGATCTCAACGGGAACTTCGTTATCCTGGACGTCTCGCCCGGAACCTACGCGGTGAAAGCTTCGGCGGTCGGCTACCGTCCGATGGAAATTAAGAACCTGCAGGTATCGATAGACCTCACAACGACCGCAAACTTCGATCTCTCCGAATCAGCTGTTACTACAAAGGCCGTCATTGTGACTGCACAGAGGCCGATGGTCCAGAAAGACATGACCGCAAACACGGCTATCGTGAACAGCAGGCAGATCGAATCTCTTCCTGTCACCAGTTTCCAGGATGTGCTGAATCTGCAGGCGGGCATCTATACCGACGCCAGCGGTGTTCTACATGCGAGAGGCGGTCGCGGTGGGGAAGTGACATACATGATAGACGGTATCCCGGTAACCGATGCGTATAACGGCGAAACGGTTGTGAACGTGAACAAGAACGCCATCGAGCAAATGCAGCTCGTCACCGGCGCATACAATGCGGAGTACGGCCAGGCGTTGAGCGGCGTTGTCAACATCGCCACCAAAAGCGGCACCAACAGATTCCACGGGAATATCACTGCCTACTCCGGCGGGTACGTGACCTCCAACTCGAACGTTTTTACGGGCTTGCAGACTATAAACCCGACGAATGAGCAGTGGCTCGAAGGCTCGTTAAGCGGACCCATCGTCAAGAACAAGTTGTTCTTTTACACCGACGCGCGATATTACTACACGGCAGGCGACCTGTTCGGGGTCAGGAAGTTCAACGTCTACGACGTAACCAACACGGCCAATTCCAATCCGTATCTCTGGCCGATACAGGAAACCGGCAACGGCCAAGCGGTTCCGATGGCTCCATATCTGGAAGCCTACATTCAGGGGAAAGTGACATACGTGCCGTCATCGGAATTCCATATTTCGTATGACTACATACTCGATAATTCGCGGGGAAAAGACTACAACTTTCAATACAAGTATAATCCGGACGGTGAGCTCAGCAACTTCACCAAAGGTTACTTAAATACGCTGTCCATGACCCAGACCCTCAGTGCACGCACTTACTATACGTTGGGACTGTCGTACTTCTTCCGCGATTACAGGCAATACTACGATCCTTCTCCTTTTTCCCTGACCGATCTCTTTACGCGAAAGGATCCCTTCAACCAGAAGTATGTGCTCCCAATCATAAACATAGCGCCTGAGGCGACGTTCTATTCCGGGGGCATTGATATGACACACAATGTCAGGAACACGAACACTTTTGTCGCGAAGTTCGATATCACAAGCCAGATCACCGACCACCATATGTTGAAGGCAGGTTTGGAATTCAATCAATATGATCTGTTCCTGCACAACATCGACCTGAGCCACGCACTTTCCGGCCAGGACATCGGTCGGGATCCTGCTACGGACGGTTCCAGTCCATTTCTGCTCGGCCCTTTCGTGATGCCGAGTCTGGAAAGCCCGTACAACCTGGAGTACTTGCACAGGCCGCAGCAATTCTCGGCTTATGTCCAGGATAAGATGGAATACAGGTCGCTGGTGGTCAATTTCGGCGTACGGTTCGATTGGTTTCATCCTGACGGCGTCGTCCTTTCGAACCCTGCGGATCCGGATGTGTACTACCCGCTGGAGCCACAGTACCAGGACAGCATCATAGCTCCGCTCGGCAATGGGATTACGCCGGCTAACCAGCACGAGATCGCCGTCCAGAGGAGGATGGCCTTCTGGTACAAGCCCGCAACAAACAAGTACCAGTTCAGTCCGAGACTCGGCGTGTCATTTCCGATCACCGATCGCGGTATCATTCACTTCTCTTATGGACTATTCTTCCAGATACCCTCTTTCGACCAGCTGTATCAGAGTCCGGGTTACAAGTTGCAGCTCGGCGGAAGCACGTTCCTCGGTGTCATCGGTAATCCAAACATGAATCCGGAAGAGACGACGAAAGGCGAACTGGGCGTCGAGCAGCAGCTCACGAACGACCTTGCTATCGACGTCACAGGGTATTTCAATGACATACGTAATCTGTCGGGAACACTCAATGAAATCATATTCGTGACGGGCAATGCGGCGGAGTACAGCAAGTTTGTAAATACCGATTTCGGCTTCGTGAAGGGCGTTGTCGTGACGCTTACGAAGCGGCTTTCCAATTCGTGGTCCGGAACCTTGAATTACACATTCCAGATTGCAAAGGGGGACGCTTCCGATCCCAATGCTGCAGCAAACCTGAGAGCAAGCGGCGTCCAGCCTGAGACTCAGTTGATTCCACTGAACTGGGATCAGCGGCATACTCTGGACGCAACGTTCAACTACGTGAATGCAACCGATTGGGGGGCAAGTCTGATTTTCAAATTCGGCAGCGGGACGCCGTATACGCCTGAACGAGTGTCGAACATCGGCGAGCTGGCTTACAATTCGGCCCTCAAACCCGCCACTTACGACCTTGATGCATACTTCTACAAGACATTCAGGCTAAGCAAGGTGGCGGGCCTGACGCTTTTTGCAAGAGTTAATAATGTCTTCGATACGAAGAATGCGCTTCAGGTTTACACCGATTCAGGATTGCCAAATGTGTCACTGTACGAAGAGTCTCTCATCGCTGCAAATCCGCCCCAGAGAATTGCGACTGTCCAAGACTATTACACTAACCCGACTTTCTACTCCGAACCGAGAAGAATTGAAGTCGGAACAACGATTTCCTTTTAAAGCCCAGAGGTCCATCATGAAAAGATTCTCATTTGTCCTTGCACTCCTTCTAAGTTCGGGAATCGCATTTGGACAGTCTCCCCAACTCATCCAATGGGCAAAGACAAACAGGGGAAATGCCCTGTACACGAGGTTTGGAATACAGAACGGCAACCGGGTCGGAATTTCATTTCGGAACGACGGCTCAATCGCGGGATTGAACGCCAACGACCTGCGCGGATATTGGCCGTATCCTGCGACTGAAGATAGCTACGTCGGCGACATTACTCCCCTTGTTGGAGTTCAACTTCCTGTCAGAGACTATTTCGGCAACGGCAAGCTTGATACCTTGCATTCCGTTACCATAGCAAAGGGACCGCGGAACGGTCAGGATTCAAAAGTAGATCCGACTTCAGGCTCGTTCGAGGGATTTGAGCCTGAGCCCGGTTACGTGAACCTTAGCCAGGACACTGTCGCCATGAGCCAGGACCCGAACAGCTGGCCTCCCTTCTGGGCGGACCACCCGGATTGGAAAGACCCGGAGACGGGAAAGGCGTTGTGGGACGGCTATTTCGGCAAAGGAGTCTTCAATGCTGATGAAGAGAGCTATTTCGTTATGGATGACGCCGCAGACAGCAGCGTCCAGCAGCGAACGAGGGAGCTCTTTTTTCCTGATTCCACAGATTCTACGCGGAAAGGGATCGGCATAGTTGTGGCTGTTCGCGGGATGCAGTGGTCCCAGATTCAAGCCCAGGATGTCGTGTTCTGGCTGTATGACATAACGAACATCAGCACCACTACCTATAACAAGAGCGTTTTTGGAGTTATCATCGGGACCTGCAGCGGCGCGTACGCAAACAACGGGGATTACACTCCGTGTCAGGACCTGCTTGGATATTTTGATCTAAACAACAACATCGCCTACAGCTGGCTGGCAAACGACAACAACACTGCAAGGGGATTCATCCCGTTGAGCCAGGTGCTCCCGGGGGTCAGGACCACCGTCGGCTACGTCGGTTATGCGTATCTTGAAAGTCCGGGCGATCCTTATGACGGCATTGATAACAATAACAGCAACGAGGATCCGAGCGCCCCAACCTTCACTTCCGGCGACTTCGTCTACAATTCAGCGACCCACAGCTATGTGGCGACCCGTACGCTTCATATGAACAACGCGGGGAGTAATCCAAACTGGCCCGATAACAAGATCGCTTTGATTACCCCCACCACGGAGACCATCACCGAGGCTGGTACCTCGCCGTTTCAGGTTATAAGGTACAAGAGAGAGATAGTGTTGCTGGACACGTTATTGAAGAGCCCGACCGACACCGTTACAGTGTATTCAATGGGAAAGCCTTACAGGATTTATGACGGTGAGGTCCTGACGCAGATCCCGAACGACGGTTACGACGACCTGTTGAACGGGCTGATTGACGAAAACCATGACCTGGACTACGAGCGCGTGTTCAAGGACCAGGCTGGAAACATCCTGAGGCAGGATGTAAGGCCGCTCGCATACAAGAATTACCTTACCGGCACGGGGCTGGACAATACGATGGTAGACAAGGCGAGAGACAGCGGCCCGGGTCAAATCGTCTCGAGCTGGGTTCCGAATTATAGCGAACCCGTCGACCCTGGCACCGGAAAACATCCCGGCATGATGGCTTCCCATTGGTCCGGCGATGAGAATGGAAACTGGGACAAACAGTACGACGACTACGTCGGCGACGGGATACCCACCGACAATCTCGGAGAACCGAACTTTGACCAGACCGACGTTGAGGAGTCGGACCAGCTCGGATTGACCAGCTTCAGCTATTTCTCGGTGTCAGGATCGCCGAATATGAGCAACAGCGAGGTCATGTGGAATATAATGACACCAGGCTTCTTCGATGTCATACCGAATCTTCCCGAGGCGGGAAACTTCGCCTTTGCATCAGGATATTTCCCCATGCCTCCCCTTCACACGGAGAGGTTCTCCATGGCGCTTGTGTTCGGCGCGGACAGCTCAACACTGTTCACGAACAAGCAGATAGTTCAACAGATTTATAACGACAATTACAATTTCACCAAGGCTCCCCCCAAGCCGCATCTGATCGCAATTCCCGGCAACGGAGAGGTCACTCTGATTTGGGATAGCACTGCGGAGAGCTTCGTCGACCATTCTATCCCGGATACGGCGGCTCAGCACGCGTTCGAAGGTTACAAGATATACCGCTCAACAGATCCAGGCTTCAGTGAAGGCGGTGGTCAGGCAATCGCAACATTTGATCTCAAGGATGGGATACGCGGATATTTTATGCCTCAAACTCAAACACTCGCCGCATTGCCGCGATTCTATCTCGGCAACGACATCGGACTCGTTCACACTTTCGTGGACAGCGGACTCCAGAACGGCCAGGGATATTATTACGCCGTGACATCCTACACCAAAGGCGACGCCGGAGACAACGTCTACCCGGCGGAATGCTCGAAGTTCGTGACGGTGGATGCGGAAGGAGTTGCGCATCCCGATATCAACGTTGCCTACGTTGTCCCCCAGGCTCCAATGGCAGGATATATGCCGTCGAACGGAGGGAAGATTTATCATGAGGCCCCCAATTACGGGACCGGCTCAGTAACCCTTAACATTGTGAACCCTCTTGCTCTGAGGACGGTGGATAACCATGTTTTTGATATCACGTTCAACGATACTGACGTGACTTATACCCCTTCAGGCGATCCATTCTCCATAACATATCTGGATAATACAGCCTCCTACACAGTCGTGGACAAGACAACGGGGGATACTTTGATCGATAATGGTCAGATCAATCCGTCTGGACAACCTCCGCTGTTTGACGGAATGAGAGTCAACTTCAACAACGACACGACTCAGCTAGCGGTGGGAGATTCCTCATTCGGGTGGAACAGTGCGAGCCTTACCAAGGCCTACCCTTACACTGCAGACGTGTTTACCAATGGCGGCACGATGCCATCCGTGTATGACCCTTCCGATTATCAAATTCAGTTCAGCCCGAACACAGTTGATACTTCCATGGCTGTACCACCGACAGCCTTGCCGCCTTTCGGCATCCCTGCATATCCGGTCAATTTCAGGGTGAAGGATCTGACTACCGGGCAGTATGCGAAGTTCGCTTACGCGGCCGTGACCAATACTTTGTTGACACCGCCGAAGAAGTATTTTGTGATAATTACCATACCAAGTGTCACGAATGGGAAGCCAAATTTCGGTTGGTACGTGAGATTCAGCGGAGACACCACTCTTCAGTTGCCGCGAAGCGATAGTGCCACATTCACGCTGTTGACTTCAAAGCCGTTCAGGCAGGGCGACGTCTTTAGTTTTACGGCCCATTCTGATTCGGTGAACAAGACTCTTGCGGAGAATCAGCTCAGCCTGATACGAGTCGTTCCCAATCCTTACGTTGCGGCTACAACGCAGGAACAGCCGTTACCTCCCGGGATAAACAGCGGCCGTGGAACCAGGAAGATCTCGTTCATACATCTGCCGCCCAACAGCACGATATACATATTTGATGCGGCAGGAGGGCTCGTCAGGAAACTCACTATGCCGCCCGGCCAGGATATCGGCAACGGAGCGGTTAATTGGGATCTCAAGACAAGCGCAAATCTTGGTGTCGCCTATGGTGTCTACTTCTATTTGGTGGACGCGCCCGGCATAGGTCAGAAGTATGGCAAGATAGCAATTATAAAGTAGATGAGGTCGCAAATGAAATTGAAAGTCATCATGATAGTGCTTCTCTTGGGTGCGACACAGGCTTTTTCGCAAAACAAGGTTGGAACGACGGCGGCGCCTTTTCTCGGCATTGGTGCCGGGCCGCGGGCAATCGGAATGGGCGGCGCCTTCACCGCTGTGGCAAACGATCCTTCGGCACTGTACTGGAATCCGGCAGGTATCTCACGAACGGGTTCCACTCAGTTTCTGCTGGAGCATACCAACTATCTCGTCGGATCCAGCTACAATTACTTCGCCGGCGTCGTGGCACTCGATGAGGACAACGCGATCGGCTTGAGCGTCACGGAGCTGGATTACGGCAGCGACCTTGTAACAACCGTTTCTCAACCCGACGGAACGGGGGAAACCTGGAGCGCGAGTGACTGGGCAGTAGGACTCACATATGCCAGAAATCTGACCGACAGGTTCTCGATTGCAGGAACCGCTAAGATGGTCATGCAGAATATCTGGCATGAGTCCGCTACAGGCTGGGCACTCGACGCCGGGGTCTTATATATCACTCCGTTCAACAATATGAAGATAGGTATGGAAATCGCCAACTTCGGTACGGATATGAGGCTTGATGGCACGGATCTCCTGGTGTCTTACGACCCTGCGCCGTCGATGGGAGGGAACAACAAGAACATTCCGGCGGAATATTATACCAATTCCTATCCACTCCCGCTTTTCTTCCGCGTGGGGCTCGCGATGAACGTGATTCACGTCGGCGATAACCGCCTCACTCTGGCGGCGGACGCTCTTCATCCGAGTAACGGTGTGCAAAGCATGAACGTCGGTGCGGAGTACGCCTGGAACAACTTCCTCTTCCTTCGGGCCGGTTATAAATCACTCTTTGTCCCCAATAGCCAGGAGGGGTTGACCCTGGGAATAGGTCTGAGGTACGAGATTGCGATGAACCTGATTTTCAAACTCGACTACGGCTATGAAAATTTCGGAGTCTTGAAGAACCTGCAGGAATTTGCTTTAACGATCGGTCTATGAGTCTGCAAAATACCCAAAAAGAGCTCTTGAATTTGAAAGTAACCTATCCGGTTGCGACATCGACTTCAAAGGACGGAGCATTTAAGCAAGAAGCACAAAACAACCAAAAGGAGGTAACACATGAGACACAAGGCTAAAGCATTAGGCATTGCCATGGTCGCGATGCTAATGAGTGTCCCATTAGCTTTCGCCCAGAACCCGGTCAAGTTCCAGGTGCAAATGGACGTTCAGGTTCAGAGCGGATTGTTTGACATCTCAGCTGATTCAGTAGCTGTTCGAGGCGATTTCAATGGGTGGGGAAGCTTGTGGATGACAAAGGACGCCAACGACACGGTCTACACCGCCACGTACGATTTCCCCGACTCCATGGTAGGTGATACCGTACAGTACAAATTCTTCTCGAACTCTCCTACTGCTGCCAATGGAGGATGGGAACAGGATCTGCCGAGCCCCCTTGGAATCGGCGGCCATCGTTGGTTTACCATCGTGTCTGGCGGACAAGTGGTTCCGGTCGTGTATTTTGATCAAGACAGTGTTGCAGGAATCCCGCCTGTCAAGGCGAACTGGACGTTCACTTTGAACATGTCCATGATGGAACAGACGGGCTACTTTCAGCCTGATAGTGGTGATCAGGTATTTCTCCGCGGAGACATCATACCTGGCGGATGGGGACCGGGCACTCAGATGATCGAGAATCCGCTCGACCCCGGACAATACTCGGCGACGGTTCAGCTTGATGCTTCTCCAGGAACGCAGTTTGGTCAAAAATACTACATCCAAACGAACAGGACGGTCTTCCCACTGCCGCCTAATGGAGGATGGGAGGAAGGTCCGCACGGAGCGAACTACGAGTTTACCTACACCGGTCGTGACACCGTCTTGCCGGAAAGATTCTTTGACGGCATAACCGGAATCCTGAAAACACCGGTCACAGTCATATTCTCGGTCAATATGAAGGGCGCCATTGATGCAATTACGGGGAAGCCATTCCCGTCAATCGACAGCGTCTTCATCGGTGGAAGTGAGACCCCATTCTGGTGGGAGTATGGCCACGCTTATGCGGACACTGTGCATGCGCTGCGCCTTTATGATGACGGAACTCACGGTGATCTCACCGCTAACGACTCAATATACTCCGGCACCTATACTTTCCCCAAAGGAGCAGTGAATAAGTTCTGGTTCATGTACAGCGCAATGTACCATCCCGGTTATCCGAGCACAATGGAGCAGAACGAAGAAAACACGACGAATAATTTCGATAACCATCAGATGATGCTGCCTGATTCGGCAGGAAGCACGCCAATAAGGCTGACGACCAACATGTTCGGCAATTACCTGGATAGCACAACGGTGTTGACGGCGATAAGGTCTCTGCCTAATGCGTTGCCTAAGACATTCAGTCTGGATCAGAACTATCCTAATCCATTCAATCCGACAACGATGATCCGGTATTCGGTCCCGAAGAACGCCCAGGTGACTCTGGAAATTTACAATGTCCTTGGCGAGAGGGTCGCGACTCTGTACAGCGGAATGCAGAAAGCCGGTGCTTATGAAGTCAGCTTTGACGCGTCCAGATATGCCAGCGGCGTGTATTTTTACAGGCTGCAGGCTGGAAGCTTCTCGAGCGTCAAGAAAATGATGCTTTTGAAGTGAGTAGCCTAGATGATGCCTTAAACCGCATTATCTGACCGAGAGCGGCACGATTCGAGATGCAGATCCAGCCCATAGTTGGATCTGCATCTTGCCGCATCGGTCGCGGGATGGTGATTGCTTGAGAAGAGCAGCAATTGCATTCAGAAGAAGTAAAAGCGAAGTCGGAAAGGGAAGGCAGATCATTCTTGATGCAGAGAAAATGTATGAGTACGATTCATTACAACATTATCGAAAGGCTCTCGGCTGCCATTACCGTATCGCTTTTCGTTGTGATTGGATGCCTGAGGGCTCAGCCGGGTCCGATCGACGGTTCTCAACACGGGCGATGGTTCAAGAGCATCTCGACCGACAAGGCGCACTACTGTCCACTTTCATTGGTAACATTTAACGTGGCCTTCCGGCAGCAGGTGTCAGAGAAAGATCTGGTGATTGTTTACGAGCACCTCGACAGTGTGATCAGCGAGGATACGATTAGCCTGCAGAACGCGGACAGCACCTCATGGGCCTGGCAGGCGCCGAATATCGATTACTACGGAGTGATGGCAGAACTATATCTGGATAGTTCGAATACGGTTCTTGATCACACCACGATCGGCATTGATGTGTCTTCGTCATGGAAAAAGTTTCCGCGTTACGGGTTCCTGTCAAGTTATCCTTACATGCCACAAGAGAGCATCGACAGCATAATATCGGTACTCAACCGTTACCATATTAACGGGCTTCAGTTCTACGATTGGCAGTATAAGCATAACGAGCCTCTGGCCGGTACCGTTCAGAATCCGGACTCAGTATGGAAAGATATTGGGAATCGCCCTACGTATTTATCAACGGTTGACGGCTACATCGCAGCCGCTCACCGGCGCGGGATGATGGCAATGAATTATAATCTTCTGTACGGCGCATACAGCGACGCCTTCCAGGACGGGGTGAACGTAACCTGGAGTCTGTTCACCGATCCGAACCATCAGTCCCGTTCGTATTTCCCTCTTCCTCCCCCCACCTGGGCGAGCAATCTGTACATCATGGATCCAGGCAGCACGGACTGGCAGAATTACATATATGCTCAGGAACGAAAAGTCTTTCTTGCCATTCCTTTCGACGGCTGGCACGTCGATCAATTAGGTGATCTCGGGCCGGAATACGATTATGACGGAAACTCAGTTTTCTTGCCGGGTACTTTCACTTCTTTTCTGTCCAATGCCAAGTCTCAGTTGAACGTTGACCTTGTCATGAACGCGGTGGGACAATACGGCCAGCAGCAGATTGCGCAAGCTCCTGTCGATTTTCTATATACTGAAGTGTGGCCGCCGGATACTACATATGCCGATTTGGTGAATATCATAAACCAAAACAAGACCTACAGCGGAGGCAGGCTGGCTACGGTACTCGCTGCTTATATGGACGATATTTCAAACGGTTCTGGATTCTTCAACACCCCTGGTATCTTGATGACCGATGCCACCATATTTGCCGCTGGCGGAGATCATTTGGAGTTGGGAGAGCACATGCTGAACAGCTCGTATTTCCCCAACAGCGGACTTCAGATGAGCGATACTCTCCAGCGGGTACTTGTTCACTATTATGATTTCATGGTCGGTTACGAGAACCTTCTCAGGGATGGTGAAAGCGGGGCCGCCCTCCCCTTGAGCGCCTCCATCGGCTCCAGTTCGATTCCAGTCACCCAACTTCCCCAACTTGGCGGAATTTGGGGGCTGATAGGCGCGAAAGATCACATGATGATCGTGAACTTGATAAACTTCCACAGAGCTGCATCGATAAAATGGCGGGATACCGGTGGAATCCAAACCCCTCCTGATACATTGGGTCCGATCAGTTTAAGCTTCAGTTCCAACAGCAGGGTGGTGGATGTGTGGTCGGCGTCGCCGGATTTTCACGACGGTGCACCGGTGAATCTCCCTTTTACTCAAACGGGTACGAGCGTATCGGTTACCGTCCCGAATTTGCTCTACTGGGACATGATCGTTGTACAATATGACTCGACGTTCACTGCGGTCAGAAAAAATCCCAATGGGCCGCCTCGCTCCTTCGTCTTGCATCAGAATTACCCGAATCCTTTCAATCCATCGACCACGATACAATACGATGTCCCATTCAATACACACGTCACGATAGCGGTGTACAATGTCATCGGAGAAGAAGTCGGGGTCTTGGTGGACCGGTATGTGACTGCAGGGAGCCATGAGGTGGCCTTTAACGCTTCCGGGTTAAGCAGCGGGGTTTACATCTGTACCATGAAGGCAAATGATGAATTCCTTACCAACAAAATGGTCTTTGTAAAATGAACAAGTGTTCCATCCGCCGCGCCATACTTAAAGAGATTACTGCATTTGGCACACTTTTTCACCGAATTGTTCGGGGGGACACTCTTCTACCCATTATCTTCATCTTATTTATAGCCGGGAACGCTATTGCACAGACTTCGAGTCCGGGAACGGTTGTCTTCAATGGAGAGGTCGACGCAATTGCTCCTTACGGCAACGTAGTATTTGTAGGCGGCAGCTTCAGCTACGCAAGCCCGTTAAGCGGTGGGTTTGCTTCCCTTGATTCCAATGGGACTTACGTTTCTACTGCACATGTGTCAGGAACCGTACGGGCCGTTTGTCCTGACGGCGATGGAGGTTACTACATCGGCGGCCAGTTCACTGTGCCTGGGCATCCTTCCATTTCCAACTGCGTGCACGTTCTCCAAAATGGATCGATTGACCCTGTATGGATTGTCAGTACTAACGGACAGGTGTGGGCAATCGCACACTCGGGGAATAATGTGTTCATCGGAGGTTCCTTTACGCAAGTTAACGGACAGCCCGACACCAATCTGGCAGTATGCGACACAGGCACAGCATCTCTCAGCAGCCGGAATCTGAACACCGATGGTACGGTGAGTACACTCTTCGCATCGGGTGGGACAGTCTACGTCGGAGGGACGTTCACCCGAATCGGTGGACTGCAGCGGAACAACCTTGCCTCGATAACCGATAGCAGCGCAGCGGCAACAAGCTGGGCCCCAAATCCCAACGGAGCGGTATATTCGATAGCGATCGCGGGGAATGAGGTGTATGTGGGAGGGGGCTTTACCGCGATTGGTGGTGCATCGAGAAGTTTTCTTGCATCAGTGGATAGGACCACAGGTGCCGTGAGCAAGTGGAATCCTGCACCTAGCAGTTACGTGTTCACGGTCGAAGTGAGCGGCGGCCTGGCTTATGTAGGCGGATTCTTTACAAGTATAGGGGGCCAGGTCAGGAACGGGATCGCGGCAGTAGACACATCGAGCGGCACAGCCACGAACTGGAATCCCGGACTAAACTCCAATTCATATGCTACTGCGATCGGAATATCGAACGGTGTTGCCTATATCGGAGGCGACTTTGTCTCTGTAGGCGGAGCACCGCGACATCGAATAGCGGCTGTGGAGTTGAGCAGCGGGGCAGTTACAAATTGGAACCCGAATGCGGACGGGATAGTATACGCACTCTCGGTATCCGGTGACACTGTCTATGCGGGCGGAAGTTTTACAAACATCGGCGGTGAAGTCAGGAACAACATCGCCGCAATAAATGTCTCCACAGGAGCTCTGATGCCATGGAATCCCGGATCTAATGGAGCCGTGTCTTCCATAGTTCCCGGCGTGGGTGTTGTTTATGTGGGAGGAAGCTTTACCGAGATCGGCGGACAGGCGAGGGATTACATTGCGGCTTTGGATGACAGCAACGGGAAAGCAACAAGCTGGTCACCTGACGCAAACAGCAGTGTGAACTGCATTTCGTTGTCCGGGAATGTCGTCTACGCGGCTGGCGGGTTCACATGGATCGGGGGCAAATCGAGGAATTTTCTTGCCGCCCTTGACGACCAGACGGGGCTTGCCACAAGTTGGGATCCCAATCCCGACAACATGGTCGAAGCGATAAAGCCAACAGCCGGTGCAGTGTACATCGGCGGGTTCTTTGATAAGGTGGGGGACAGTTTACGTATGAACATTGCTGCGGTGGCCCCCCGAACCGGTGCGGTCACCAAATGGGACCCTGACGCGGACGATTTTGTAGATGCCATAACACTTTCGAAAGGCGTAGTATATGCCGGTGGCGGATTTACACGGATCGGCGGAAGTTCGCGAAACTATGTAGCTGCTCTGGATACTTCGACCGGTCTTGCGACTCCATGGAATCCCGACGCGGACGCCGCGGTGACTGCGCTTGCTTCGAGCGGCGACGAAATTTACGCAACGGGCTATTTCTCCGTAATCGGCGGTCTCTCTTCGGATGGCGCGGCTGCATTGAATACGGCAACAGGCGCGGCCACCAGTTGGAATCCTGGCCTTAATTCCGACGCCATGTCGGTGGGGCTGTCATATTACGACAAGAGGGTCTATCTGGGGGGAAACTTTACTGCCATAGCAGGGACTTCGGGAAGTTACTTCGGGGGCCTTGGTAACACTGGTGACTATGCGCTGAATAACCCGCCGGTATTCGGATCATGCCCGGCAACATTAGCTCTCGGGTCGGTACCGTCGAATGCCGTCTCCTCGGATAGTGTTATTATTAAAAATGCCGGTGGCGGAGACTTATTTATCTCCTCCGTGATTTCAAGCGACAGCGTGTACAGTGTCGCCCCTTCTTTTGCCGAAATAGCACCCAATGACAGTTTGAAATTCGTCGTTACGCTCCGTCAGAATTCTGCCGGCGTCCACGACGGTTTCTTGTTCTTCATTCATAACGGTGTAAGATCGGTTGACACGGTAGATATAAACGCTTCCGTCATTCAATCGGTGAGCAGCGGCAAGGGAATTCCATCCGCATTTTTGCTGCTGCAGAATTACCCGAATCCGTTCAACCCGACGACTGTAATCACTTATCAGCTGCCGACGAACAGTTTCGTCACGCTCAAGGTTTACGACGTTCTTGGAAGAGAAGTCAAGACACTCGTTGATGGATATCAACGGGCCGGAAGTCACTCAGTGACATTCTCAGCGGAGTCCTCCGCCGGGGCGGCACTCGCCAGCGGAGTATATTTCTACCGGATGGTGGCCGGCAGCCGTACGTTCTTGAAAAAGATGATGTTTTTGAAATAACGACATTTGTCGCCTGCAATCCTGCAGAACTCTTGCAAAGCACCCTACAGGAGTGAGCCGATGTATCGCACCTTTGTCAACTTTCTAAGTAAAATATGAAAGCGGAGCACAAGATGAGAAATGGAAACAACAGATCAGGATTACTAGTGACCGTGGCCGCCATAGCCCTTGTTCTGAGTTTTGCAAGCTTATCAAGCCTTCATGCCCAGGTCGATTCAACCAACGGCGTGCCAATCACATTCGTATTCAAGCACGCGTTGCTCGCCGGCGAAATGGGAGTGGGGCTGAACGGAACTTTTAATAACTGGGGCAACTACTACAATCGTCATCCATATAAAATGCAGAACATCGGCAATGACACGTGGAGTATTACTGTACCGCTGACGCCGGACAGTGCTGGGATCTACATCCCGCCGACCGGGTCCGGCAACGACGCACCTGGAGTTTATGAGTACAAATTTGTCACCTATAACATTTCAGGTGGGGATACGACGATCGTGGGCTGGTTCCCCGATCCACTGGATGCCCGGCAGAATGCGGCTAATAACAACAACTCGATCCTGCATGTCACAAACCCTGCCATCTACAATCTCAGTCCGTTGAACGGGAGTACAATAAATATTAAGACTCCGGTAATCTCTGCCAGGATAGCTGCCGCAGAAACAGGGAGACTTGAAGTTTCGAGCATCGAGTTGACTATCAACGGCGTCGAGGTGGCGAACAGTCCGTCCTATTTCGATTCCACAACCGGCTTATTTTCTTATCCGGTCTCAACCCCTATGACCCCGGGGAGGTACTCCATGAAATTGAGTGCGATGAGCAGCGATGGTTTCACGGGAGCTGATTCGTCAACCTTCACTGTTTCAAACGCCATAGTGGAAGCACCGTACACATTTGTCTTCGACCCGTACAGCCCGAACCTGAAGTTTTTGGGAGACAGTATAACGGCCGTATCTGTACAGGGGCCGTTCAATTTCTACGGCTCGGATCCGCTGAGCGGACCAGATTCGGAGGGTGTTTTCAAAGCGGACGAAATGCTCCCTGTGGATCAGGAGGTCACGAATTATCAGTTCATTGTCAGAGGCGCGAGCGCCGTGGCAGGTTATGTGCCCGATCCAGATAACCCCAACCTGACGTCCGATTATTCTCCTTATGTGATCAAGACGATAAACCATGATCCGAAGATAGAACCATCGAGCCCGGTTCAAGGAAAAGTATTCTGGTCGCCTGCCGCACCTGTAAATATCAGCGCCGTGATTACGGAGAACGACAGCGGCACTGCCATCGACACGAATTCCATCCATGTATACTATGATGGTACTGAGATACCTCATTCGGTGGATTCGGTTGCAAACGGTTACTCGATCAACTCGGTGGTATCGAGCCCGTCCATTGGAAGGCACGTCGTTAGTTTCGCAGGAGCCGATGCGGACGGGAACAAAGCGGCTGTAAGTTACCTTACTTTCGGAGTTTACCAGCCAAACACGGGCTACTACTATGTGGATGGGGAGAATGACGACGACGGTCCCGGCGGATACTCCTACCCGTCAGGAGTTGCGCCGCATGCGGGCGATCTGCATGATATTCACATCACGACGAATGCCGCAGGCGACTCTCTCGAGTTTACCGTTGACATGGGAGCCATCGACAACTATACACGGTTTGCGCTCGAAATTACGAACAAGCTTGAACAGCAAGACTATGTCGATGCTCTCCCGGCCGTGAATCTGAAGGTACCTGAGTGGAACAACCGTGGCGTGTACATGATAATCGGTGCCCCGAATTCCTCTCAACTCGACACGACAGATAACGTACTATTTGTTTCACGCGATCCGCTCGAGAAAGCTACGGCCATAACCGTGAACCCCGATGCTGAAACTTCATCCCAATTCAGATTTGCTATTCCGCTCTCCGATATCGAAAGCGTCCTGGGGTCGTATTCGGGAAAGTGGTACTTCACGGGGTTTACTTTCTTCGGCAGCACCGGCGGAGCAATTTCCGTCCCGCCTGAACAGGACAATCCTTACGTGTACAATGTTGCTTTCGACGGCACGGCTGGAATCCAGCACCGGCTATTGTCTGACTATATCGGCGGCTTCAATATCGGTGCGCCCAGACTCGCCGTAATCGGAACACTTGGGAGAGGAACTGCGGCGATCACGCCGTCCGAGATCAGCCCCGCACTGGCGAACAGGCCCTATATTAATATCCTGACAGACGGTGGCGATTGGTATGAGGATACCTTAAGGGTGTATGCGGAGGTCAGCGATAGCTCGATCACCAGTGCGGACGTCAGGGTCACGAACAACGGTTTTGTCCACGACACGACAGTTGCAGTCACATCAGGTCTCCTCTCGGCACTTCTGCCGCTAACTGACGGTGTTAATAGAATCAGCGTCTCTGTCGTGAAATCCGGCGACACAACTACCAGCAAAGCGGTCGAATTCCATTACTGGGCGGATCATTCCACCGACATCATCATAAAATATTCCATAAGCGGAAATTCCGTTACCATGGATGCGAGCTCGTCGACAAATCCCGATGGTCTGCCGGTTGCCTACTCATGGACGCCTGATCCTTCCAACCCTGCGCCCGTGACGCTCCAGGGAGCCAACACGGCCACGGCTTCCTATACCTCGCCGGTGACTGACGGTGAGTATTACTTCGATGTCGATGCGATGACGAGTCTCGACACTTCGTGGGCGCGTGCCGTTGTCGTTGTCGACTCGGGGCAGGCGCACACCGTGGATTTGATTACTTGGCACCCGTCATGGGTCGATACCATGGTCGTTTATGAAATATACATCAGATCGCTCAGCCTTTCGGGGAAGATGAGTGCCGTGACAGGCAGGATACCCCAGTTGAAGACCCTAGGAGTTAATTGCATTTGGCTCATGCCAATTTACCAGTCTTCCCAACTTTCGTCGGATCAGCCCGGTTACACTGTGACGAACTACTATGGAGTGAATCCGGATTACGGAACCAAGGCCGATCTCACTAAGCTGGTGAATACCGCCCACCAGTATGGCATCAAAGTTATACTCGACATGGTCATCAACCACACCTCCGCACTGCACCCGTTCATGCAGGACGCATTCAAGTACAATGGTTACTCCCCTTATTACAGCTTTTATAACTGGAACTCCAACGGCAGTTATCAGACGATGCCGGGATGGTGGAATCTGCCGAACATCAACTACGAAACACCATGGGTAAGACAATATCTTCTGCGAATGTTGAAGTATTGGGTGGAGAACTTCAACATAGATGGCTACCGATTTGACGTTGCGTGGGGAATAAACGACGACCGCGCATCGGGCCCCGCTTTTTTACAGAGCATGAGGGCGGAGCTTAAGGCAGTCAAGCCGGATATTTACCTCCTCGGTGAATGCGACGCCACAGGCCTTCAGTATTTCGACGGGAAGTTCGACAGCGGTTACGATTGGTCGCTCTATGGCCTTATGCAATCGACGATCAACCATATTTCCAATGTTACATCGCTCGACAGCCTCATAAACTGGTATAGACGGCCTTCGTATCCGTCAGACATTCTGCCGTTTCGCTTCCTCGAGAATCATGATCAGGCAAGATTCATAAGCCAGTTCAGCGTCTCTCAAACCAAGATGGCTGCTGCGCTTCTCTACACGCTTCCCGGCGTTCCGATGGTTTATGCCGGGCAGGAGGTAGGCGAGACGGCTCAGCGAAGCATAATAGACTGGAGCGATCCCAATAACTTACAGCCTTACTATAAAAGCCTGATCCACATTCGTGATGGGAATCCTGCTCTCCAGCAAGGAACCTTCATGAGGCTGAAGACGACCGCAGGCGATTCGGTGTACGCTTACCTTAGAATGTCGGGGAATGACAGAGTGATAGTTGTCAACAACTTCTACAGCAACGAGGTCAATGCTGTTCTCAGTGTACCGTCGGATACTCTGCATCTCGATTCAACCAAAACCTGGTACGCGAACGATGTGCTTAACTCGACGACGCAGCCCGTGACGGCAGCGAGTTTGGGCTCATTTGGCATCAAGCTGGCTCCGTACCAGTCGGAGATCATCGAACTGGCCAACTCTCCGCTTACCGCGGTCGATGAAAAACCGGTAACTCCGCGAAGGTTCAGGCTTCTACAGAATTTTCCCAACCCGTTTAATCCCACTACAATAATCGAGTATGAAATACCGAAGCAGGAGAGAGTGACACTCGAAATCTACGACGTCCTTGGTCAGAGGGTGGCAACTCTCGTCGATGGCATGCTCCAGCCTGGTGAGTATTCAGCGGTCTGGAGGGGGACAAATAATGAGGGCGTACACGTGGCAACCGGAGTCTACTTCTATCGACTCAGGGCTGGAGATTTCCTGAGCGTAAAGAAGATGCTGCTTCTGAAATGAAAACTGCCTTCAACTGCGACTTGCTTTTCACGAAAACGGCACAACCGGAAAGTGGGCCGCGGTTTGCTCGACTAATACCATGCAGCCTTGCTGCCCTCGCATTGTGTGCGCTTGGCTTCAGGTTACTTCCGTCCGGTGCCAGGAAAGAGACTCCTTCTGATACCACGTCCAGCAATTTCGCCTGGACGGTCGACACGATCGGCGCGAATGGCAGCACCCTCTACGATTGCTGTGTCGTAAACGACAGCCTGGCGTATGCGGTTGGGTGGATCATGCCAAATGATTCTGCAAAAAGGGGTCACTCACTCGATTGGTGCAATGCTGCCGTATGGAACGGTTCAAAGTGGACACCTTTTCGGGTGCCTGTTTACTATAACGGGCGCAGGACTTTTTCACCGATTCATTCTGTCTTCGGACGAAACAAGAATGACGTCTGGTTCGGCATGTATTACATGGTACACTGGAACGGACGCAGCTATTCACAGGTGTTCCCAAAAACAGGGTCGTTCGAAAACAAGATATGGGAAAGCATGGACGGTTCGGATTTATACGCTGCCGAGGATTACGGGATGATATCCTACTCCCATGATCACGGAAGATCATGGAAAGTAGTGAGGACCGGCACAGGTCTGTCGTTTCATGACATCTGGGGATCCGGGAGTCAGGTGTTGGCTGTCGCATCCGACCGGTCCGGCCATGAATATCTTGTGAGAATGGACGGCGATACTGCTGTTCATGTGGCCGCGACGCTTCCGTTTGCACGGAGCGTTAGCGGAGTGTGGTTCGTGCCGCACAGGGAATACTTCCTGGTAGGGAACGGCATATTTGAAAACAAAACACTTCGTCAAAAAGTGTGGCGTTACGATCCGTTCATCTGGCATTTGAACAGATACGAATTTGCGGTCCGCGGCAGCTCCGAGAACAATGTCTTTATCGCCGGGGAATCGGGAAGCATTGCCCGCTGGAACGGGAGCGCATGGAAAGCGTTCTCTGCCATTAAACATACACACGACCGGTTGCAGGCGATTAGCGTGAAAAACGACCTGGTCGTTGCGGTCGGGCAAAGATACTACAGTACCGTTAACATGTATGGAGTTATTTACACAGGAGAGATGAAAGCCGTTAAGCGGAGGTATTCGACGAGCCGGAAAGAGAGGGAGGGAAGAGTTGCAATTATCAGGTAGACAGAAGAGCGGGTTGCTTTACGCGATAATGTTCCTCATTCCGGTGCTGTTCTTTGTCCTCCTTGAGGTGGTCCTTCGGATTTGCAATTACGGCTATGATTACCGGCAATGGGTCAGTCCGGTAAAGGGTCTCTACACGCTGAACCCGCAGATAGCTCACAAATATTTCTACGGGATGCAGCGCGTCCCTCGGTCCGACGTCGACATGTTTGATATAATGAAGAAGCCGAATACTTACAGAGTCTTCGTCCTCGGCGAAAGTGCAGCGGCGGGTTACCCGTTCCTGCCCAATGGTTCCTTCTCCAGATATCTACAACAGCGTCTCAGTCTGGAGTATCCCGGTTCGAAGATAGAGGTTGTCAATTGCGCGATGACTGCAATAAACAGCTATGCAATGCTGGACTTCATGCCGGGTATCCTCAAGGAGAAGCCGGATCTCATACTCATCTATGCGGGCAACAACGAGTATTACGGCGCGCTTGGTGTAGGATCAATGGAGTCGTTCGGCACTTCACGACCGCTCGTCAATCTCGTAATATATCTTGAGCAGTTCAGGACGTTTCAACTCCTCAGGAATTTGGTAAGTAAAATTTCGGGTCTGTTCAGGAAAAAACGGACTCGGACAGGGACTCTGATGGCGCGAATGGCCCGTGACCAGTACATCGCGCTCGGCTCGAAAGTGTATGAAGAAGGGTTGAAACAGTTCAAGGGAAATATGGCCGATATTCTCGAGATGGCGAAGAAGCATAACGTGCCTGTAATTCTTGGAACACTTGCGTGCAATCTCAAGGATCAATATCCTTTCGTATCGGTAAATGTAAAGGGTCAGCCATGTGCAGATTCCGTATTCGACCGCGCAACGAGCGCGCTGACGAATGAAGAGTTTGTAAAAGCCGATTCTCTCTTCAGATATGCAAAAGACCTGGACGCATTGAGGTTCCGGGCCCCTACGGCGCTCAACGACGAGATACTTGGACTCGGGATGAAGTTCAGCGATCCGGTCGTAAACGTCGATTCTGCGTTCGACGCGCTGAGCCCGGATCACATCGTCGGCGACAATCTTATGGCGGACCATCTGCACCCGACTCTGCGTGGCTATGAGATAATTGGACGCCTCTTCTACGATGAGATGGAGAAGGCCGGTTTGCTTCCGAAGACGAAGCCGCTTGATTTGACGAATCGTCAGCAGGACAGCATCACTGTTGCCGATTTTCCTTTTGCGAAGATCGACTCCGTGATAGGAGAGTACAGGATCAAAGTATTGAAAGACGACTGGCCGTACATAAACCCCGGTAATAGAATTCCAATCAGTGAACTGCTGCACACCACAGACTACATCGACTCGCTTGCGTATGAACTCGTTCAGGACCGTATGGACTGGGTCACCGTGCATAACGATGCTGCAGAGTATTATGCGAAGCGAGGCCAGTATGAACAGTTCATGAGGGTGATGAATGTGTTAGTAGGCCAATACCCTTATTCGACCGATTTGTACGATTATACCGCGAACGTGCTGTTGCATGCGAAGCTCTACGACGACGCTCACTATTACCTGAAAAAGAGAGTCGAAATCGAGCCGAGCGCCTTTTCAGAAAAGTGGTTGGGAAACATCGATCTCTGGGACAAAAGAGTATCCGCAGCCAAGGAACATCTTCTGGCAAGTCTCAAATATGACGGGGCCGACGCGCAGGTGTGGTACAACCTCAGCGGAGCGTATATCGACGAGAAGAACTACTCGCAGGCCCTTCAGGCGATAAACGAAACACTAACGCTGCAGCCCAACTTTCCGGGCGCCCGTGAGCTTAGGGCGGAACTGCTGCAGACCACGAAATGAAGATGCATTTAATTCGGCTATTAGTCTCTTACGAGTGAGATTTGTGCAATAAAAGCAAAAACATTTGCACACAGAATAAACAGAAGCAACATGATGACCACAGATATAATCTTTTTGACTAACAAAAACTCTGTGGGAATCTGTGCATTTTCTGTGTCATCAGTGTGCCATCTTTGGTTTCGGCTTTGCCGAGTTAGGATAGAATGTACATACTAGGAATCTCGGCGTTCTATCACGACAGTGCGGCGTGCCTTGTCAGGGACGGTGAGATCGTGTCGGCGGCACAGGAGGAGAGGTTTACGAGGAAGAAGCACGACAGCGGATTTCCATTCAGGGCGATAGAGTTCTGCCTGAGGCATTCGGGCATTCGGCTCTCCGATGTGGAACTGGTGGCATTCTACGACAAGTCGTTCCTGAAGTTCGAGAGGCTCCTGGAGAGCTACCTGGCGTACGCCCCTGCCGGATTCAGGTCGTTCATAAAAGCGATGCCGCAGTGGATGAAGCAGAAGCTGTCGATGAAGGACTATATCGAAAAGGAGTTGAAATACGAGGGGAAAATAATCTTCCCCGAGCATCACGAATCCCATGCCGCGTCAGCCTTCTATCCATCTCCATTCGATGAGGCGGCAATCATCACGATGGACGGCGTCGGCGAGTGGACTACGACGAGCTTCGGTGCGGGGAAGGGTAAGGGGTTCGAGCTGTACGAGGAGATGAGATTTCCACACTCTCTGGGACTCCTCTACTCCGCATTTACCTACTACACCGGCTTCAAGGTGAACTCCGGCGAGTACAAGGTGATGGGACTCGCGCCTTACGGCGAGCCTAAATACAGGGATCTGATACTCCGCGAACTGGTCGACTTGAAGGAAGACGGCTCATTCAAGCTGAACATGAAATATTTCAACTACTGCGCAGGCCTGACGATGACAAACGGGAGATTCAATGACCTGTTTGGGGGAAAGCCGCGGAAGCCTGAGACGAAGCTGACACAGAAGGAGATGGACATTGCACGCTCCCTGCAGGATGTGACGGAAGAGATTGTGATGAGGATCGGTCGGTATGTTTATGGAGAGACCGGCATGAAGAACCTGGCGATGGCAGGTGGAGTCGCATTGAATTGCGTCGCAAACGGGAGGCTCCTTCGTGAGGGTCCGTTCGAGAACATTTGGATCCAGCCCGCGGCAGGGGATGCCGGCGGAGCAGTCGGAGCAGCACTTGTCGGCTGGTACAGATACTACAACCAGGCACGGCATACCGGCGGGAAGTCCGATTTCCAGCACGGCTCGTATCTTGGACCGGAGTTTTCAAAGGAGGAGATACTGGAGTTTCTGAAGAGGGCCGGGATCGCATACCATGAGCTTCAACCTGAAGAGGTAGCGGAGTCTGCCGCCGGGCTGATTGCCGACCAGAAGGTTATCGGCTGGTTCCAGGGACGAATGGAGTTCGGGCCGCGTGCGCTGGGTTCGAGGTCGATACTCGGCGATGCAAGGTCGCCGAAGATGCAGGCGCTGATGAACCTTAAGGTGAAGTTCAGGGAGGGGTTCCGTCCGTTTGCTCCGGCGGTACTGGCAGAGAAGGTCTCGGAGTACTTCGAGCTGGATAAGGAGAGCCCTTACATGCTCCTGGTTGCGGATATCAAGGAAGGACGACGAAAGAAGATGAGCGAAGAGGAGGAGAAGCTGTTCGGCATAGACAAGCTGAATGTGGTCAGATCGGATATCCCTGCCGTTACGCACATCGACTACTCTGCCAGGATACAGACTGTTCACAAGGAGACGAACCCGCTGTTCCATGAGCTAATCTCCACATTTGAGAGGGAGGAGGGGTGCGCGGTAGTGATAAACACATCCTTCAATGTCCGGGGCGAGCCGATCGTCTGCACGCCTGAAGATGCTTACAGGTGTTTTATGCGGACGAACATCGACCACCTCGTAATGGGAAATTACCTCCTGAACAAGGAAGAACAGAAGCCTTGGGAAGAGAAGGCGGACTGGAAGAAGGAGTTTCAGTTAGACTGAGATGATGCTGATAGAGGAAATACGTCAGATCAGGGAATCGAAGAAGGACCTGCGGAAGTTCGGTCTTACGGTAGGAGTTGTTATGCTGGCAATTGCCGCTTTCCTGTTCGTCAAAGGGAGCGGCAGTGCCGTATACTGGGCCGTAACAGGGCTGCTTCTGGTCTTACTCGCAGTCACGGCGCCGGCGGTACTGAAGCCATTGAACAAGGTGTGGATGACGCTTGCCATACTCCTTGGCTGGGTCATGACGCGGGCGATACTGGTGATACTGTTCTATCTGGTTCTGACACCGACGGCGCTGATTGCCAGGGTGGTGAAGAAGGATTTCCTCGACCGGAAGATAGACAAGACGGCGAAGACATACTGGCGGAAGAGGGAGAGGAAAGATCATGATGCACAGAATTACGAGAGGCAGTTCTGACAGGTGAACACTGGAACGGATTTACCGATACGAGGAAAGTGGAGCAAAAAACGGGAGAAACATGGGAAGAATGTCTGTCGCTTCTGAGTTATGGCAGTTCATGAGAGTGAGAAAGAAATGGTGGCTCGCGCCGATCGTGTTCCTGCTGGTCCTGCTAAGTGCGCTGATCATCATTACGCAGGGATCGGCTCTTGCTCCGTTTATTTATTCTCTGTTTTGATGGCGGCAATTTGCTGAAGCAAGAGAGTTGCCGGCAAAATGAACATTCTGAAATGTGTATGGACTTTAGCGTGACTTGTTCAACCTCCTAAGTTATCCCGTCCCGGCAAGGATGTCGGGGCGGGATCATTTATCGGAGGTTGCACATTTCATTTTTCGTCACGAATTGAATTCATCAAGGAAGTAATTGTATATGATTCGGTTTTCTGGTCTGGTTTCTATTGTTTTGCTTATGGGATCGCTCGTGGCATGTGCGCAGACGGCGGACAGTGTAGATGTTACGTTTTATTACAAGCCGGGCGACAACCCTTCCGTAGTCTACGTCCCCGGGGAGTTCAACAACTGGGGATCGAATTCAAACGGAGTCATCCCGCCGGGAAATTCTTCAGCTATGACGTACAATCCCTCTACAGGTACGTGGTATAAGACGGTCCGACTCCGTGTCGGAGGAGACATCGGCGGAGGAGTCCCGGGCGCATACCAGTACAAGTTCAACGAAAACGGGACTGCCAACGGCTGGTTTCCCGATCCGCTCAACCCGCTCGAGAATGCTGCAAATAACAACAACTCCATCCTCTATATCACGAGTCCGACCGTCTACCAGCTTCTCCCTAATTCGAAGACGGGCCTGGTTGACACCCAGCATCCGGAGTTGACGGCTTACGTCTTTCCGTCAATTGCGGGCGGAGTAGATACTTCATCATTTGTCTTCACGATAGATTCGACGACCGTTCATGTTCCCGGCGTTGCATACGACCAGACGACGAAGCTACTCACTTTTGTCTGGCCTGATCCTCTTCAGAACGGATCTCACGAGGTGAGACTGTCAACGAAGAACCTATCGGGAAATCCTGTGTCCGATTCGACTTCTTTCGTAGTCCAGGCAGGCTCCATAGAGATTCTGAACCGTGGAGGCTATGTGACGCTGAAGCCGGGGATACTTCTCGATGGCATGGTAGAAGACACGTCAATCCACTCCGTGAAGCTAGTCAGAAACGGCGTCGACACGACCATCTTCCCTGTGGTCGGCGGGAGTTTCCAGGACTCTGTCAGTTACCTGGCAGGGGCTAACAGCTTCGTTGCGATTGCCACCGACAGCACGGGCGCTACGATAGTGTCCGCTCCGTTTACGATGACTTATTTCGTGAATCATTCCCCGAATGCTGAGATAAGCTTCTCGACCAGCGGCGGTTCCGTCATGCTGTCGGCAAAGCACAGCACGGATCCGGATTCAGCACAGACTCCGGTGTTGAAATTTGACTGGGGCGCCGATCCTAACAATCCTGAGCCGGTTGGTGGAGTAAACGGAGCAACAACGCCCACCCTGACCGTTGCCAGGCCGTCAACTCCCGGTGAATATCTCTTTTCCCTTGTGGCAACCGACTCGGCAGGGAATAGCGACACGACGAGGTCATATTTCAATATCGATCAAAACGACAGCATCACTTTTTCAACATATGCTTCAAACCCGGAATGGGCCAGGATGGGGAGGATCTACGAGTTGTTTTTCGGTTCCTTCACGCCTCAGCAGACGATAAATGCGGCGACACAGAAGCTGGATTATATCGCAAAGATGGGATTCAACATCATCTGGGTGATGCCGGTAATGAAGAACAACCAGCCAATCGACAACGGCAGCAATACAGGCTACAACATCGTGGACTTTTACACGGTCGCGCCCGAGTACGGGACGAACGCCGACTTCAAGAACTTTGTCACGCGAGCACACCAGCTGGGGATGAAGGTCATTCTCGACGTCACTCCCAATCACACGAGTTTCAACCATCCGTTTGTGCAGGATGCGCGCCTGTACGGCAGGAATTCATTCTACTGGGATTTCTACCAGCATCACCTGATCAATAACCCGAACTATCACCCCAACCTGCCGGAGGCAATCACCAGCGACGGCTTTGTCTATTACGGTGCTTACAGCGACCAGCTTCTCAATTACAACTGGGCGGATGTGGACGCAAGGGCTTACATGGACAACGTCTACAAATGGTGGGTGGAGAACATGGGCGTCGACGGTTTCCGGTTTGATTCTTATTGGGGGCCTCACGACCGCGCGAACAATGGTAATGGAGGCGAAAACGAAATGGGAACTCCGACGCGTACGCTTCTCAAACATGTCGACCCGAACATCTTTCTTCTCGGAGAAACTGCCGGAACTGGTGTCGGGACCGAGGTTAACTATGCCGATGACGGCGGCGGGCTCGACGCTGCGTATGATTGGAACATGCTCCATAACGCCGTCCAGTCGTTTAACTTCTCAAACCCGGTGAGCATCTCCACGCTGAACCAGTACGTGACAAACTACGGTCTGAACAACGGCAGCACGATGGGATACGTGCCCGGACCAGATGCGCTCTTCATGCGATGCATGGAAAACCAGGATGAAGACAGAATAGCCTATACGTACGGCTCTTATCAAAAGACGATGCCAATGGCGACAGTCATATTCACTGTGCCGGGAATCCCGATGATGTATTCGGGGCAGGAAGTCGGATGGGGGTTGGGTATCTCCAACTTTGACCAGCGCCGACGGGGGATCATAGATTGGAGCTATCCTGGTGAGTCCATACTCACGCCTCATTACGAAAAGCTCGCATGGATACGCGGCACATTCCCCGCTTTCTCAACGCAGCTGTTCGACCGGCTGTCGACGCAGAATGTATGGGTTTACGGCTACACCCGTCCGTATCCCAACGAGAACGGAATCGCGCTCGAAAACTTCAGCGATTCTACTGCTACGGTGCAGATTACCCTGGACGGGGCCGGAAACTCAGCGAATGTGGAGTTCCCCGGTGGCGTCATCGACGGGAAAACGTATTACATGAACGATGTCTACAACGAAACGTCGGACTCGATAACCTTTGCCGGCGGACAGGCCAATTTCACGACCACGCTTCCACCATATGGTTCCGCCGTCTATGTCCTTAGCGATTCTATGATAAAGATGACTTATCCTGTCATTACGGGCATCGAAACCGGCAGCAATACGCCTCTCCCGAGTCACTATGCTCTCTCGCAAAATTATCCTAACCCGTTTAACCCGACCACGGTCATAAGTTATGAACTCCCGTCGAGGAGCTTCGTTTCACTTAAAGTATATGATGTGCTCGGCAGGGAAGTCAAAACGCTGGTCGATGAAGAGGAACCGGCGGGAATTCATGAGACGATATTCAACGGGAGTGACTTGGCTTCCGGAGTCTATTTCTATAAATTACAGGCCGGGGGTTATGTTAAAGTCAATAAAATGATGATGTTGAAATGATATCAAGTCAATCTGGTTTGTATCTGCAGTCCATGCTCTGTCGCCATTCTGGACGAGCGCTTCCTGTCTTGTTTTCGGCCGTTGCTATTATGTTTCTCAGCACGCCTGCCAGCTACGCAGGCAATAGGCAGCCGGCTTCGGAACCAGCACAGAAACCCGATACACTTGCCATGGTCAACGGGGAACCGATAACCAGCGCCGATTTCCTGACCCGGTTTGAAATGTCTGTGTATCCCGGGAAAGATGATCCGACCATGCTTGAGAAGACAAAACGCGAGTTTCTTTATTCGATGATTGCGGAAAAAATCCTCGCGCAAGCCGCTGCCCGATCGAATACTCCGTACACTACTTCCGAGGATCTCGTGAGGAAGGAGATGGATGATGTGTTCATGCGCGATGTTCTGTTTCGTAGAGAAATTATGCCGCGTGCGACCGTGACTAACCAGGAAATCCTTCAGGGTTTTAAGATTTCCATTTACAAGTATATCGTGGATGCTTTCTACTTCAATAACGACAAGTCTACCGCTTGGAGCTTCTACTGGGCACTCCACGGCAAGCGGGCCCCGGACATATATCAGCTTGCGAACAGCCTCCAAATACGGCACGATACGCTCGAGATTCCTTACGGTGAGTCCACCGCCAAGATCGAGGATGCGTTCTTCGGACATAAGAGGGGCTTTGTGTCGAAACCTGCAGCGACGGTAGACGGTCTGGTGATATTCAAGGTGCTGTCACGGGAGCTGAACCAGTATTTCATCAAGGGTTCCACTGCCGCAAGATGGGAGAGGATCCGTCAAATCCTCGTCAGCAGGAAACAGGCAGAGCTTGGCAATGATTACATAGAAAACCTGATGAAGAATGTCACGGTGAATGTGAACTACGACATCTTCCGTCCTTTGGTCTACGACATACAGAAGATCCTTAAGAATCAGAAGCCGCCGGTCGGCAATTCCAACTATCAGCTTTACCCACCCGACCTGGTTAAGCTTGGCGAGGAGTTCTCAGGTGACCTGAACAAGCCGTTCCTTACATTTCCGGGGGGTGACCTGACTCTCGGTGATGTGTTTGAGCAGCTTCCGCTGGCTTTGTTCGCGCCTGCAGATACGACGCTCCCTGCGATAACATACGCTCTACATTCCTCGCTCCGTTTCATTTCACAGAACCACTTCCTCGTACAGCGTGCCAGGGAGCTGGGCCTTCAAAACGCGCATGAAGTCCGGTATAATGTCGGCATGGTGCTCGACGCGTTCAGATCGTACCGGATGGCGAATGAAATAATGGACACGGTAAAGGTCACACAGAGGGAAGTGGACGCTTTTTTCAGGAAACATCACGACGAAGTTCTCAACGCCGTGAAGCTCAGAATAAGGTTGTTTGAGGCAAATAACATCAACGAGGCAATCTCGATGTACACGAAGCTGCGGAGTGAGAGGGACGAAAAGGCCTTTTCGGGCGACACGACTGCCGGCTGGGTTAATGCATACAATCTTGGTGAAATAGGCGCCGTGCTTTCAGAGCTCAAGAACGGCGAGATATACGGTCCCGTTGAGGATCGTGGAAAGTTCTACATCTATCAGGTGCTGGACAAGCGGATGTCGATAAACGATGCCGCTGTCAAAAATAGCATTGATGTCGCAAGGCAAATACTTCTGAATAAGGAGAGACGCGAAGAGCTTGACCGCTACGTCGCCGGACAGGCTGAGAAGGACGGCGTGAAGATTTTCAGGCAGAACATCCTGGGCGTAGAGGTTACGCCGTTCCAGATGCTCACGTACCGATTCATAGGATTCGGCGGTAAAATACTGGCCGTGCCGCAGCTGTATCCTCGCGCCGGCTGGATCAAATACTTCAGGCCGAATATGAGGCCGCCGCAGCCGTGAACGAGAAGGATGACGAAATACATATTGAATTACGAGTTAACGATTGAAAACTCAAAATTGAGAGTTGGATGAAAAAACCCCGGCTGAGTTTCTGGCAGATATGGAACATGAGTTTCGGATTCCTGGGAATCCAGTTTGGCTTCGCGCTCCAAAACGCCAACGTGAGCAGAATATTCGAGACGCTTGGAGCAAAAATTGAGACTATACCTTTCTTGTGGATCGCGGCGCCTGTTACGGGTTTGGTGGTTCAACCTATAATCGGGCACATCAGCGATAAAACCTGGGGGAGGCTGGGGCGACGCCGGCCGTACTTTCTTTCCGGTGCGATCCTCGCGTCCATCGCGCTCTTCGTCATGCCGAACTCACCGCTGCTGTGGATGGCCGCGGGGATGTTGTGGATAATGGATACTTCCATCAATATCTCCATGGAGCCGTTCCGCGCCTTTGTCGGCGATATGCTGCCATCGGAGCAAAGGACGATCGGATTTGCCATGCAGAGTTTCTTCATAGGCATCGGGGCCGTCGTCGCATCCGCACTGCCGTACATTATGGCGAACTGGTTCAACGTCAGTAATACTGCACCGGGAGGGGTAATCCCCGAGTCCGTGAAATTATCGTTCTATATCGGAGGAGCAGTATTTTTTATTGCCGTCCTATGGACGGTATTTCGTTCAAAAGAGTATCCCCCCGAAGAATTGATGGCTTACAGTGAAGAGGGGCGGGGCGGGACATCGGAAGTCGAGGACAGCGCTGATCCTGTCCAGGGATCGAGGTTCATACGGAACGGTCTGATCTGGACCGTCTCTGGCGCCGCGCTGTACCTCATCTTCTACCTGTTCCTTTATATGGATTACGGACTCGGTGTATTCTTCGGCGGCATCGCCGCATTCGGCATTCTCCAGATTATTGCAGGAATTTTGACTGAAAGGAAGAAGACTCGCGGTGGATTAGTCGTCGTAATGAACGACCTCTTTAACATGCCGAAGACGATGGTTCAATTGGCATACGTGCAGTTCTTCTCGTGGTTCGCGCTGTTTGCAATGTGGATCTACACTACGCCCGGAGTGGCCCATCACATTTACGGCGCAACGGACACCGCCTCCGCACTCTACAACGATGCGGCCAACTGGGTCGGCGTTCTTATGGCTGTTTACAACGGCTTTGCCGCCATTATGGCATTCCTGCTCGTTTGGATAGCCAGGAAGACGAACAGGAAGACGGTTCATGCCATCAGCCTCATCTGCGGCGGAATCGGACTCGCATCCTTTTATGTGATAAGAGATCCGAAAATGTTGTTGGTTTCAGAGCTCGGGATAGGACTTGCCTGGGCATCGATCCTGGCGATGCCGTACGCGATCCTGACGGGGTCGCTTCCCGCCCGCAAGATGGGCGTATATATGGGCATATTCAATTTCTTCATCGTAATCCCGCAGATTACAGCCGCGGCAATACTCGGTTTCTTTGTGAAGCACCTATTCGCCGATCAGGCAATATACGCACTCCTTCTCGGAGGGGTTTCCCTGATCGTCGCCGCTCTCCTCGTTTTTCGCGTGGACGACGTCGATGAATCTGTGGCCGTGAACAGATCAAAAGCGAGTCCCGAAAAGTCATTCGGGAAGCCCGATCAGATTATCCCACGGTTTTCGAAAGCAAGGACTAACTTAAGGAACTCCTGATGAAATGGCTGTCGATAGCTCTTCTTTGCACTTTTCTGTTCACGCAGGCAAACGCCGCGCATGCATTCTCAACTGCCAGCCGGTCTCAAGAAACCGGCGAGAACATCTCAACCCTCCACGCCAGACCAAGTGTAAAATGGGTGAAAGACGCGGTGATATATGAGGTCTATCCGCGTTCATTCTCGAGGGACGAGAGTTTTCAGTCGATTATAAATAAACTCCCCGAAATCAAGAAGCTCGGAGTAACGGTTATTTGGGTTATGCCGATTCATCCGATCGGGAAACTGCATCGAAAGGGGCCGCTGGGAAGCCCGTATTCCATCAGCAACTATTACGCGATCAATCCCGAATATGGCACGCTGACGGACTTCCAAAGGCTCGTGCGTGCGGTCCATGAAGCCGGTATGCACATCATCATGGACGCCGTACTTAACCACACGGCATGGGACAATCCCTTGATATATGAGCATCCGAACTGGTATAAACGCGACAGCACAGGAAAGATCATCCCGCCCAACCCGGATTGGACGGACGTCGCCCAACTCAACTATGCCAACAAGAATCTGCGACGGTACATGATCAATATGCTGAAATTCTGGGTGAAGGATGTCGGAGTCGACGGCTTCAGATGCGACGCCGCGGAGCTCGTTCCGCTGAGTTTTTGGGATGAGGCGCGGACCGCACTCGACAGCATAAAACCGGTTATGATGTTGGCCGAGGGAGCAAAGCCGGACTTGCAGCTCAAGGCCTTTGACCTTACTTACTCCTGGAACGTGTACAACGCGTTGGGGAGGATATTCAAGGGAAAAGCCCCTGCGACAGCTATCGACAGCACGATCGACCACGAAAAGTATACCTATCCCATCGGCGCCCTGCGCATGCGGTTCAATACGAACCACGACGAGAACGCGTATGACGCTCCGTCAATCGAGCGTTATGGCCCGGGCGGTGACAGCCTGACGGTCGCTCTGATTGCCACGCTTCCGGGGGTTCCGCTTATTTACAACGGTGACGAGGTGGGCAATCCGAAAAGGCTCAGCCTTTTTGAGCAGGTCCTTATAGACTGGAAAGTCAAGAACGGCTTTCGAGCTCTTTACGAGAAGATATATTCCATTCGAAGATCGGTTCCGGCACTCGAGGCCGGATCGTTTAGACCGCTTCGGGCGGAGGGAGGAGATGTCGTGGCATACGAAAGACAACTCGATCATGAGAAAGTCGTGTGCGTATTCAACATCTCCAAGACGCCGGTACCCAAAGTTGTGGTGAAAGTTGACGGAGCCATTAACGGGGTATTGTCAGACAAAGTGACCGGCAGAAGATACAAAGTAACTGACGGCACTTTTGATATCCCTTTGAAGAGCTACGGATTCGGGATCTTGGTCCTGCAGTACTAACTCGTCGACTTTTTCATAATGGGACGGGCTCCGTTAACTTCATGAGATCGGCTTCTGTCTCCTGTTGAAGAAAACCATCCCCGATAGTTATTATTCAACATGAAAGAGAATCCGTTTTCGCGGAGTCACAGACGGTATAACCTGCTTAGCGGTATGATAATCTGTTCGAGATTTCGTTTCCGTACTCAGCTGGTATCCATCAATCTCCAACCGATGGGCGGGAGCACAACGAGTGGCACCTGCATATGCATTTCTATCCTCCGCTGCTTCGGTCGGCCAGAGTGAGGAAGTTCATGGCGGGCTACGAAATGCTTGCCGATCCTCAGCGCGATTTGACCGCAAAATCGGCAGCCGAAAGGCTGCGCAAGATGCCTGATTTGCATTTCAAAGACCGGTCAGGGCCACTGCCGGACTCGCGACCATGAGTATGTGGCATTGGTCCTCCTCCGGTTCGTACGCCGCAAGTTGCCACAAGCAGCGTGACACTGGTCGGGCATCTCGCCTTGAGATTCTGTCCAGAGCGCGTGTAGCACACGAAGAAGGGCAGCCTAACACCCTGTTATTCAATACGATAGCGTAGGCGTCGATGTATGGAATCCATCCTCTTCAAGTGATCGGATGCCTTATTGCTGAAGCTCACCATTAGGCGCCTGAAGGCGTCTTTGGAACGGTGCGTTCGCGCTCAGGCGATTGACATTTGTTTCGGTTTGGGGTCTCCAATCGGGAGTCGTAGTTTGGCGGCCTAAGTTGCTTTCGCTTTGGAACGTATATATATTGCGGCTGGACGGCAGTTGGGAGATTTAAGTGCTCCCGGCGATGTGTTAGTCAAAAGGGCATTGAGGCGAGTCGATTCAGGGAACGGCTGCGGCATCGAGGTACGCTACAGCAAAGGTCAGGGCAAGTTTAATCTGGTGAATGCGGTGCCACCCGCTCTCGATAGTCCTCCGCGCAGGTTGCTATGGGTGCTTTTTTTTCCGCGGTAGGCGGGGATCGTCTCCCGCGAGGACATGACTCCTTCGATTGCTTTTAGCATATCAGAGTGAATTTGGGTAACGACGGGAATTCGCAAAATGGATGGATTTTCCCGCAGGCGTGAAACACGGAAAAAGGAGGGTTCATGGGCACAGGGCAAATGCTTCTCACTGTAGGGGCAATCATGCTCCTCGGCACTATTATTCTGACGACGAACCGAAGTCTGTACAGCAGCAAAACCATACTGATGAAGACGAATTTCGGCCTGGACGCGGTCTCGCTGGCAACTTCTGTGATTGAAGAGGCACAAGGGAAAGCCTTCGATGAAGCGACCGACACCGCAAGCGTTACCTCCACGACCCAGCTCACGCCTCCGGGATCCCTGGGGCAGGAAAACGGCAACACCAATGATCTCAATGATTTCGACGACTACAACGGGCTCAACAATGCAGGCCGGACTGACACATTCAAGTTGAGCACGGGGATATATTGTGTCAAGACCAGAGTCTGCTACGTCGGGGGTACTAATCTGGACGGCATTTCAGCTCAGGCGACGTTCAGCAAGAGGCTCGACGTCATGGTGTGGAACAAGGAAGACTCGGCCGGCGTGATAAGGATGTCGACGATTTTCAGCTACTGGTATTTTTAAGGAGGGTACATGGGAAGCGCTACTCTCTTGGACATAATCGGCTCGATGTTGGTCAGCGGGATCCTTCTTCTGGCAGCATTGAGAATGAATGAACAGGCAAGCATAAATACATTCGAATCGCAGGCAAATCTCACCGTCCAACAGAATTTGACCTCGATAATAAACAATATCGAATGGGACTTCAGGAAAATGGGTTATTGCGGGGATCCGAACGCCCAGCCAAAGAATTTCATGTACATTGTACATGGAGACACCAGCGACATTACTTTCGTCGGCGACCTGGACGACAACGGCGTGCTCGATACGATCAGGTGGTATCAGGGAACCACGCCGATTGCCGGAACCGCAAACCCACGGGTCAGAATGTTGTACCGCACGATCAACGGCGCCACTCCGTACGAGGCAAACCTTGGGGTGACTCAATTTTACCTGAGGTACTTCGATACGAATGGAGATACGGTTTCAACTCCATTCGATGCTCCATCGACGGTGAAGCTGATTGAAGTGACCATTCGGGTAGAGCCGACGTCGCTTTATAATGCCACCTACTCAGACACTACCAGTAATTTCTCGGTTTGGAGGGAAACCAGGCTGGCATCCAGAAACCTCCAGGCGAGATAGGAGGCACGTCATGGTCGGGAAAGGAACGCTCATAGTCATTCTGGGGTTTAGTGTGATATTCGGAATAGCGAGCCAATACTGGAACAGGTCATCCACGGTTGCAATCGATAATTTCGTCGACTACTACGATACAACGGTTGCTCACAATATAGCCGTGAGTGCCGCAAATATTTCGGCGGATTCACTCTTCCTCAACCCTTCGATGACGACACTCAACCTCTCTGGGGCAACCTCGGGAGGCTCATTCAATTCCGTTACAAGCCTCATCAGCATAAATGGAACTCAGTATGTCTCGATCGTCTCAGCAACTCAGTATCAGGGCAGGCGAGGATTAATAAGAGATACGGTGAAAGTCCTGTTGAAGACAAGGACATTCAATGCTTACGCCTTTTTCTCGATTAATGAGAACAATACGAACTGGATAACAGGAGACACTCTCTGGGGACCCTTCCATACCGAGGGGGAGATTTACGTTTCCGGAAAACCGGTATTCTACGGACGGGTGACGAACAACGCGCCGAAATTCGTCCCGGATAAGACTGACGCACCATATTTCTACGGCGGCTACCAGGCGGGCGTCAGTGTGACGATGCCGACAGACATCAGCTCTTCTGCGGCACTTGCCACAAAGACATTTAATAACACCGACACATATAGCAAAGACACCTATGATGTTTATCTGAATTTCAATTCTGATGGCACGGTTACATTTCACACTACGGCCGTCATTACTACCTATGGAAAGTCGGGCAGGCCCACTGGGACAATGGTAACTACAACTACTCCCGATTCGACAGTTCCTGTTAGCCAGCTCGGCAATGTGATTCTCGTCTACAATGGCGACGCACATATCAAAGGCGTGATTGATGGAAGTATCACGGTTGTGGCTCAGCAGGGAACCGGGCGGAGTGCTACGGGAACTTCTGGAACTTCGCTTTACGACGTAGACCTTTATAATGCAAACAGTAGCAACAATAACGGAAATATCCTTATCGGTGGAAATATTACCTACAAGAATGATCCCCAGGCTGGACCCAGCAACGATATTCTTGGGCTGGTCGCGGATAACAGCGTTGCGCTCGTCACCCAGCCTTCTGTGTCAGATGTGACGATAGATGCGGCAATTTTTGCAAGGAAGGGGAAGTTCCTGTATTTGGATTGGAACGGCAATACTAACAACACTCCTATGGGGACCCTAAGGGTTTGCGGTTCCATTACGAACCAAACCCGTGGCGCTGTTGGCAGCTTCGGTGGTGTGAGTACGATCCAATCAGGTTTCCTCAAGAACTACAGATATGATGATCGTTTCTATTCTACTTCTCCTCCTGCATTTCCTGGCACCAGCGGTTTTCAAATCGTAGCATGGAGAGAATGAGTTAGCCTATTCCGGTAATTCCCGATGGAGCTAATGCTATTAGTGATGTGAATTCCCGTAATTTGTTGTTGTAATAGAACTTGAAGCGATAATGTGTCGGTACATGTGCCTGCAATTTTAGCGGCTCTGCATTGAAACTAATTCAGGGGTTTTGGGGTTAGGGAGTTACCGGTTCTGTTTGGACGGTGATATGTAGTCCCTTTGAGGACGAGGTGGCTTTGAGTCTGTCTGGTAAGAGAATTCGATAATCCAGCAGTAGGTGAACGGTTGGTTTGTTCCGAGCGTGCAAGGCCATCGGGGGAGCAATGTCAAACATGGCTCAGTGAAATGCGCCCTGGACGATGTCAAACATAAGCGAAATCCGAGAACAGATGGCAGACTCCCTTTGCCTTGTAACGTCTCGAACGTGTCGAGTCTGTCGCGTGGGAAAATGACTTTGGGAGAAGGAATCTATCCGCTCTTGAAACAGAATTCCAAAGGTCCAGAAGAACTGCCGCGTTACTATGCCTCAATCGTGGAATCGTCCGACGATGCAATTATCGGGAAGTCACTTGATGGCACAATCCAGAGTTGGAATTCCGGCGCCGAGCGAATATTCGGATACCCGGCAGATGAGGTTATCGGTAAGTCAATTCTAATTCTCTTTCCACCGGACAAGCTGGATGAGGAGTCGGAGATACTCGGACGAATAAAGCGTGGGGAGCGAATCGAGCACTATGAGACTCTGAGAGTGCGAAAAGACGGAAAGCTTATTCATATTTCAGTGACCGTTTCCCCATTGAAGGACGCCGACGGCGTCATTGTCGGGGCTTCCAAGATTGCGCGCGATATAACCGATCGAAAAGAGGCGGAAGAGGCCCTGAAGAATGCGCAGGGTCGCTACAAGCAGACACTTGACCAATTGCTTGAGGGATGTCAGATCATCGATTTTGATTGGCGGTATGTTTACATAAACGATGTCGGCGCGAGCCACAGCCGATTGCGCGAAGAGGATCTGCTCGGGAGAACAATGATGGAAGTATATCCCGGGATTGAGAACACAGATATGTTCGGCATGCTCAGGGATTCAATGGTGAAACGAATCCCACACCGGATGGAGAACCTTTTCGTTTATGAGGACGGAAGCGACTCTGCGTGGTTCAATTTGAGCGTTGAACCCGTTCCCGAAGGCATCTTATCCTCTCGGTCGACATAACTGAAGAGAAGAAAATGCAGGAGGAGCTTGAAGATTATCGGGAAGGTTTGGAAAGGCTGGTAAGAGAACGCACCGCTCAACTCGAAGAAGCTAATAGAGAATTGGAAGCGTTCTCGTATTCGGTTTCGCATGATTTGCGGGCGCCGCTAAGGCACATCAATGGCTTTGTCAGCCTGCTTCAACGCCACTCTTCCGGCTTCGACAAGGAAAGCCAGAGGTATGTGGAGATCATCTCGTCTTCGACCTCGAGGATGGGCAGAACCGAGCTAATGAAAAAGAGAATTGATGTTGATCTTCTCGTCAAACGGGTTATTGCGGAGATTTCCGAACCAGAAGACTCCTCAAAGATCGCCTGGAATCTGGAGAGGCTGCCTGAAGTCGAAGCCGATTCCGGTATGCTCCGCCTGGTTTTTGTCAATCTAATATCGAACGCCATGAAATATTCGCGAAAGAGACCAGACCCGGAAATCTGGATAGCGCATGAAAGGAAGGACGGCGAAGATGTTTTCTCCGTCAAGGACAATGGAGTCGGATTCGATATGAGCTACAAGGGTAGACTCTTCGGGGTCTTCCAGAGACTTCACAGGCAGGATGAATTTGAAGGTGTCGGAATAGGATTGGCAAATGTCCGTCGAATCATAATGCGCCACGGCGGAAAAGTCTGGGCCGAAGGCGAAGCAGGAAAAGGGGCTACTTTCTACTTCTCCCTTCCTTCCCAAGAAAGCGAAAGAAAACATGAATAGGCTCGGGAAGATATTGCTTGTCGAGGACGACCACAGAGACGTTGAACTCACGATGCTGGCATTGAGAGAATGCCGGCTCGTGAACGAGGTTGTCGAAGTGAACGACGGTTCGGATGCTCTCGACTTTCTCTTCTGCCGCGGGGCTTTCGAGGATAGAGATCCGGAAAACCCAGCGGTTGTTCTTCTCGACCTGAAAATGCCCAAAGTGGGCGGACTCCAAGTCCTGAAAGAAATCAGGGAGTCACAGGATCTGAAACGCATCCCTATAGTGATACTGACCTCTTCGCGGCAGGAGACCGACCTCATCAGGAGTTACGACCTTGGTGTCAACGCTTACGTAGTCAAACCCGTTGAGTTTGGAGAATTCATGGAAGCAGTGAAACAGCTCGGAATTTTCTGGGCGATTATCAATGAACCGCCGCCCAGAGGCTGACACGGACATAGAATCTCGAGCGCAGGGGAAAGCATGGCCGAAGAACCAAACAGAATATATCAGCTTTTGCATTTGGAAGACGATCCGGAAGATGCAGAGATTATCAGTAACATACTCAGAGAGGCAGGAATCACGAGCCAGAGTCATCTGGTAAGCTCACGTGAGGAATTCCTGAAAGCCCTGGGGAGCGGGAAATACGACCTGATCTTATCCGATTTTAACCTCCCATCATTCGACGGGGGTGCCGCCCTGATCGCCGCCCGGGAGAAATCGCCGGAAACGCCCTTCATCTTCGTCTCGGGGCGAATGGGTGAGGATGCCGCGATCCAGAGCTTGCTCGAAGGTGCAACCGATTACATCTTGAAAACGAAACTAAGCAGACTTGTACCTGCCGTAAGGCGGGCACTTCACGAAGGCGAGGAAAGGAAAAGACTCAATCATCTTGAAGCGATGAGGCAGAAGGCGCTCGAAGATTTGCAGGCGAGCGAGGCGAGATTCCGCGGACTCCTTGAAGGCGCGCCTGACGCAGTCATCATCACAGACTCGAGGGGACGAATCACTTTCGCAAATGTCGAAACAGAAAGAGTCTTCGGGTTCAAGGTGGATCAGCTGATCGGGGAACCGCTTAGCGTCCTCGTGCCGAAACGGTTTCGCCAAATGCACGAGAACCTGGTAGGCCGTTTCAATTTGGAACCCCATAGCCGGTCACTTAACTCGGGCATGGAACTCTACGGCCTCAAGAGTGACGGTACCGAATTTCCAGCCGACATAATGTTGTCCCCTCTCAAGATGGATCATGAGGTTTCCGTGCTGGCCATGGTACGGGACACCACTGCGGCCAGGAAGGCTGAGATAGCACTCCGTCAAAGTGAAGAGAACTTCAGGCATATTTATGAGTTCTCACCCGTCGGCATAATCAGCTTTGATGCAAAAGGACATTTTCTTCGTTGTAACCCGGCGGCACTGAACATTCTCGGATACAGTGAGGCTGAATTGGCCAGTGTCAAGTTCGACAGCCTGACACATCCGGACGACCGCAGCATCGGGGTGGACCTTCTGGAGCAGCTGAGAACCGGCAAAAGAGAAGCGGTCAGTTATGAGAAACGATATCTGAGGAAAGACAAGAAGGTCGTCTGGGCTTACCGGATCGTATCGGCGGTCCGCGACAGCGAGAATAAATTGAAATATACGGTCAGCATAATCGAGGATATTACCGAAAGAAAAGAGGCGGAAGAAGCTCTCCGGAGGTCGGAAGACAAATACCGGAGTCTCGTCGACGGAGCCAGGGATGCCATTTTCAGTCTGTCATCCTCAGGAATCATACAGAGCCTGAATCCGGCATTTGAAATCATGACGGGATGGAAGCCCGAGCAGTGGATTGGAAAGAGTTTCACAGACCTGCTGCACCCTGATGACCGAAAAAAGGCGACATCTGCCTTCCAGCGGTTGCTGAAGCGCGAGTTGTCCGAAATCGGCGAATACCGAATTACCAAGAAATCAGGAGGAAGCTCAGTCCTCGAGCTGAACTCGACGGTCCAGATGCGCGACGGAAAAGTCATGGGGATACTCGGAGTTGCAAGAGATGTGACTGCCCAGAAGCTTATCGAGGAACAACTCAGGCAGTCGCAAAAACTGGAGAGCATCGGAACTCTGGCGGGTGGAATTGCCCATGATTTCAACAACATCCTCGGCATTATAGTGGGATACGCAGGACTCGTCAAGAAGTCTCTTCGTGAGGACGTTCATCTGTCCAAGGAAGTTGATGCGATAGAAGCAGCGGCAAAACGAGGTGTCGGATTGGTCCGTCAGCTTCTGACATTTGCAAGAAAGGAAGACCGTATCTCCAGGGCTTTCGACGTGAACGACGTCGTCACGGATACTTTCAAGCTGATCCAGGAGACATTTCCTAAAGCGATCTCAATTCGACTTAGACTGAGTCAGACACCGCTGCTTGTCGTCGGAGATCCCAACGAGATTCACCAGACTGTCCTCAATCTGTGTGTGAATGCAAGAGACGCAATCATCGATCGGACGGGTACGGCTGCCGGCGGAAGTCTGGAGATCACTACCGCCTCCTTCAAGGGGAAAGACTTGATTGAGAAGTTTCCATCGATCCAATGTGACGAGTACATCTCGATAAAACTGTCTGACAACGGAATCGGGATGGACGAAGCCACAAAGACAAGGATCTTCGAACCCTTCTTCACGACCAAAGACAGGGGTAAGGGAACGGGCCTTGGGTTGGCAACTGTTTATGGTATCGTTGAAGGCCATGAAGGATTTATAAGCGTCTCGAGCAAGCTGGGTTCCGGGACTACCTTCGAAGTCTTTCTGCCGGCACGGGCAGATTCCGATGATCCGGAAATTGAAGACGACATTGAGAATTTGGATGTTAGAGGAGGGACTGAGACAATACTGGTTGTGGAGGATGAATCCGGTCTCAGGGAATTCCTGACTGAAGTGCTGTCGAATAAGGGCTACAAAGTATTGGCTGCAGGAGACGGTCAGAAAGCTGTCAGCCTTTTTCTTGAAAACCATGACATCAAGCTCGTTCTCTCGGACATCGGCCTTCCAAACGTGAGCGGCGTCGACCTTCTCGCGGCTGTACGAAAATCGAATCCCGACGTGAAAGTCATCCTTGCGAGCGGCTTTGTAGAAGACGAAGAGAGGGAAAGAGCCGCGCATCATGGTGTAAATGCCTTTTTGCAGAAGCCTTATAAGCTCGATGAAGTCCTCCGGTTGGTTCGCAATGTCCTGGATGCAGTATGACGATGACCTTCGTTCGGGCATTCCTAACGGATCGGCCACGAAAACTGATCTTTGGCGGTGCGTTTAAGCGTTCGGTAATGTCGGGCCGGCATAATTGCATTTTCTAATCGGCTTGTTTAGCTTCTTCACACAGACTTCTGGTTGAATGAGCACCATGGCAATTGATGAGACTGGATTGGTCCACTAATGTAGCGAAGTACAAATCAGAAAGGCGAACACCCGTGGAAAAGAATCGATACACGCGTACCAATACCAGGGCACAGAAAATAGCCCGAATGATATCTGGCGGTCTCTTCTGGTATTCATTGGCAGTGATTGCCGTTTGGATGAATATCACCTCCCCGATTGTCTCAGCACAGCAAGTGACTCTGCCCGCGCACGTTGACATGCGCTGGCGGCTTGTCGGTCCGTTCAGAGCGGGTCGCGCGCTTGCAGCGGCAGGCATTCCCGGAAATTGCAGGGTGTTTTACTTCGGGGCGGTGGACGGCGGAGTCTGGAAAACCGAGAACGCTGGTCTGACATGGGAATCGATGTCTGACGGGTTGGAGAATCCATCGATCGGCGCTCTTGCCGTAGCTCCGTCGGACCCGGAGATTCTCTATGCGGGCACAGGTGAAGCTGACATGCGTTCAGACATGACTTATGGTGACGGCGTCTACAAGTCGACTGACGGTGCGAAGACATGGGTACACGTCGGTCTGGAGGACACGCGACATATCGGCAAGATTTTAATCGACCCAAACAATCCTGATTTAGTTCTTGTTGCCGCCCTTGGACATGCCTACGGCCCTAACAGCGAGCGTGGCGTGTTCCGCACCACCGATGGGGGAAAGACATGGGAGAAGGTTCTCTACAAGAATCCGGATGTCGGTGCGATAGACCTCTCCTGGGATCCGACCGATCCCTCCGTAGTATACGCGGCGATGTGGCAGGCCCGCCGGACACCATGGAGCCAATACCCCCCTGATGAAGGAGACGGGAGCGGACTCTATAAATCGACGGATGAGGGAAAGACATGGATCGAGGTTCCGCCTAATGGGCTACCTCAGAAGCCGTATGGGCGAATCGGAATCTCTGTGGCATCCGGTTCCAAGGGCGAAGTGGTCTACGCCTTGATTCAGGACCTCAAAGAAAGCTCCGGCTTGTATCGTTCCGACAATGGCGGCAGGAGCTGGAGTATGACAAGCGACGATCCACGCATCGTGACCCGGATGTGGTATTTCGGGAGGGTTTTCGTGGACCCTGCTGACGAGAACATAGTGTATGTACCTAACCGGTCGATCATGCGTTCTACCGACGGCGGAAAAACCTTCGTCGCCATAAAAGGATCTCCGGGCGGAGATGATTATCACTTTCTCTGGGTCGACCCGAAGAACGATCAACGCATGATAGTGGCGAGCGATCAGGGGACGACACTCAGCCTGGATAACGGGAAGACATGGAGCAGCTGGTACAATCAGCCGACCGGGCAGTTTTACCATGTAGCCACCGACAACCAGTTCCCCTACAGGATATACGGGGCGCAGCAGGATGCCGGGACGGTTTCCATCGCAAGCCGCAGCGATTACGGCGAGATTACATTCAGAGACTGGTATTCTGTGGGAGCGGGGGAAAGCGGTTATATCGCGCCCGACCCATTGAATGCGAACATCGTATATGGCGGGGACACATACGGCGGAATCTTTCGCTTCGACAGGACGACGGGACAGTCACAGGTAATATCTCCCTCGATTCTTGCTTCCTTCTATACTCCTACACCAAAAAGGAAATACCGGTTTACCTGGACATCCCCGATAGTCTTCGACCCGCACGATCCACGCACTCTGTATTTCGGAGCACAGGAGTTGCTCATGACCAGGGACGGTGGACTTCACTGGCAGGCTATCAGCCCGGACCTCACGGTGTCCAAATCGCAATTCAAAAATCAGCAAGCCCTCAACGGGGTTGAGAAGTCTCACAAAGGATGGGGCGTTATCTATACGATTGCACCCTCGCCGGTAAGAGATCGTCTCATTTGGATTGGAACTGACAACGGACTCATTCGCCTCACCAAGGACGGAGGCAGGCACTGGGAGAACGTCACCCCGCCCGGCATGACTCCCTGGACCAAAATAAGCATGATCGAAGCTTCTCCGTTTGTACCCGGGGAAGCCTATGCTGCGGTCGAGCGCCACCGATTGGATGATCTTTCACCGTACATTTATCGCACAACGGATTTCGGCAAGCACTGGACACTTGTAGTGGATGGGATCGGTCCGAAGTCCTTCGTGCGTGTGGTGAGATGTGATCTCACGAAGAAGGGGCTGTTGTTTGCCGGTACTGAGAGAGGAGTCTACGTGTCCTTTGATGATGGTGACCATTGGCAGTCACTGCAGCTGAACCTGCCGACCGCATCGATCCGGGATCTTGCCGTGCACGGTCACGATCTTGTCGCCGCGACTCACGGCAGGGCTTTCTGGGTGCTCGATGATTTGACGCCATTGGAACAGTTAAGCGGCAGCGTTCTTAATTCGAATGTGCACCTTTTTCAGCCCGAGCAGGCAATCAGAATACGACGCAGTGTGAATAGCGACACGCCATTGCCCCCTGAGATTCCACACGGAACAAACCCACCCGCCGGTGCAATTATCGACTACTACCTTGGATCGTTGCCGCAGGGGACTATAACGCTCAAGGTCCTGGATAAATACGGAAATCTCGTCAGACGATTTTCGAGCAATTATCAACCGAATCCGGACAAGAATCCGCCTTACTTCATGAACGCATGGCTGCCGGTTTTCAAGGGCCTGCCGGCACATGCTGGGCTTAACAGGTTCGTTTGGGATCTCCGCTATTTTCATCCGCATGTGCCGGGCCACGGTTATTCGATGGCGATTGCAAACCTGCACAGCGTCCGCGAACCTGAAGGACCGCTGGTCCTCCCGGGGAAGTACAAGATTGTGTTGACGGTCGACGGAAAATCATACTCCCGTTTTGTAGATGTGAAAATGGATCCACGGGTCCATGTGACGAAGGTCGCACTCAGGGATCAGCTCGCCCTCGCGATCGGCATTTGGAACGCAATATCGGATGAGAATTCACTTTCCGTCCAGGTCGATTCACTCGATGCAAAGATTTCCGGCCTGAGCGGCGAAGGCAAGTTGAGCTCGGACGCAATTACAGATGCCCGTTTCCTTGCGAATAAACTCAAAAAGTTCAAGGCGACTTTGAACGTCGGCGAACTTGCAGGTCTCGAGTCGGATGTGATGAGCGCCGACCGCGAGCCGACTTCACAGATGATGGAAGCCTACAGGACGCTTGCCTCAAGACTTTCGGTTGCAAGGGATGAATGGAAGACGATTGAATCGAAAGATCTCTCCTCCCTGAACCGACAGTTGGAGAAATCCGGTTTAGAGGCGCTCCGGCCGGCCGGCACTGCACCGTATCATCTTCGGCTCCCTTTTCGACAAAGCTCGGTTGTCAGAAAGTAACTTACCGTTACTTTCGAATCGGCGGATAATGTCGGCGGGATAAACGTCGTATCGATTCGTCAAACAGCAAGAGGTGCAGGCGCGCGTCAGCGGGCAGCGCACCTGCACCGTCCGCGAGAATTGGCATGGTAATACGCGGGTTTTCAATTCCGGCGGCGCGTTATTAAACGAAGCGCGGGCAAGCAGTGGGGCGTGCGAAACCGGTTTGATTCTCCAGTCGTCGTCAAATAAATTAATCTAAATTTGCCGGAAGGAAAAGCGCGACACAATTGTGAACGGAGTAGAAATGAATCCTCTGAACAACATGATCGTTTCAAGCCTTCAGTTATTTCCAAAAAGCATAGTTAAAAGATTTGCACTTCGCTATATCGCCGGAGAGCATGTCGAAGACGCTGTCAGGCTGGTGCGGAGTCTCAACGCTGGAAGAATCATGGCGACAGTCGACGTCCTGGGCGAAAACGTCAGCGACAAGAGTGATGCGGAGAAATCTTCCAGCGCGGCCCGGGAGGTCCTTAAGGTAATCGCTGAGAACAAACTGGATGCGAACCTATCCATAAAGCTGACGCAATTCGGGCTCAACATCGATAAGGATTTTTGCTATTCGAATGTCAAGCCGGTGATGGATTTAGCCAAGAGTTACGGGAACTTTGTCCGCATCGACATGGAAGATTCGGGTACTACCTCGACTACTCTCGGGATTTATGAAAAATTCAGGGCGGATGGATACGATAATACTGGAGTGGTCATCCAGGCTTACATGCGGCGCAGCGAAAGCGACGTGAGGCGGCTTATAGACATGAAGGCAAGCGTGAGGTTATGCAAGGGCATATATATCGAGCCTGAAGACATCGCCTTCAAGAAAAGAGAGGAGATAAGACAGAATTATATTTTGCTCCTGAACATGCTGCTTGAGGGAGGATGTAAAGTCGGGATTGCAACCCACGATGATTATCTGATTAGGTCCGCCTACGATGCGATTGCCCGGCTTAATGTTCAGAGAAACAACTTCGAATTTCAGATGCTGCTCGGAGTGCGCTCCGATCTGAGGGACAGGATAGTGGCGGACGGGCACAGGCTGCGAATCTACGTGCCATTCGGAGAGCAGTGGTATGCGTATTCAATGAGGCGATTCAAGGAAAATCCCCAGGTCGCAGGATACGTTCTAAAGTCGGTTCTTTTCGGACAGTGATCGGTTCTGCCGCCGGTTAAGAAACTCCTGAGGGGCGCGATTGAACTCAGGAAACGACGGATAGCGGCAGGACGAGTACCTGACCCCGCATTAGCGGGGCTGATTTCGCTCGGGAAGTGGGAGTTTCGTTCTCCAGTCGGGTTGAATTCGTCAGCGGAAAATGTGAATTTCTTCTGTGATGACAAACAAATTTGAAATCGTCTCGGATTACAAGCCGTCGGGTGATCAGCCCGGAGCGATCCGCGAACTGACGGACGGTGTCAGGAAAGGGCTGAAACACCAGACGCTGCTGGGCGTGACGGGGAGCGGCAAGACATATACAATGGCCCAGATTATTCAGAACATCAACAGGCCAACGCTTATCATTTCCCATAACAAGACGCTTGCCGCACAGCTGTATGGTGAGTTTAAGCAGTTGTTCCCAAACAACGTCGTGGAATTTTTTATTTCATACTACGACTATTACCAGCCTGAAGCATATATCCCTCAAACGGATACTTACATCGAAAAAGACTCGTCAATCAACGACGAGATAGACCGACTGCGTCTCCGCGCCACGAGTTCGCTGCTCAGCGGCCGGCAGGACGTTCTGGTGGTGGCATCAGTCTCATGCATCTACGGTATCGGCTCTCCGTTGGATTACCGCAATGAAGTCGTGGCGCTCACGCGCGGAGAGAAGATGGGACGGAGGCATCTTCAGGAGCTGCTCATCCAAAGTCTCTACGCGCGCAACGATGTAGAGTTTACGCGGGGGACCTTTCGGGCACGTGGGGATGTAGTGGAGATTTTTCCGGCCTACGAGATCGAAGAGGCGGTCAGGGTGGAATTCTTCGGCGATGAAATCGAGTCACTCAGGACATTCGATCCGCTGACCGGGGCGCCCGGCCTCGAAATGGAAGAGGTGAAGATCTATCCGGCGAGGCACTTCGTTACGAGCGAAGAGAATATCGATAGAGCCATCACGAGCATTCAGGCCGAGCTGGGCGAAAGGCTCGCAGACCTCCGTGCAATGGGGAAATACCTTGAGGCGCAGAGGCTCGAACAGCGAACCCGCTTCGATGTCGAAATGATGCGCGAAGTCGGCTACTGCAACGGGATCGAAAACTACTCACGTCACATTACGAACCGACAGCCGGGACAGCGGCCGTACGTTCTACTCGACTATTTTCCTGAAGACTTCCTCATGTTCATCGATGAATCGCACCAAACCATACCGCAACTTCGGGCGATGTATCACGGAGACCGGTCCCGCAAGATGACCCTGGTTGAATATGGGTTCAGGCTTCCCTCCGCCCTGGACAACAGGCCGCTTAAGTTCGATGAGTTCGAGACGATGGTTCACCAGGCTGTATTTGTGAGTGCAACCCCTTCAGATTACGAGCTGGAAAAAAGCAAGGGGGTAATCGTGGAGCAGGTAATCCGGCCGACAGGGATAGTCGATCCCGAGGTCGAGGTAAGGCCGGTGAAAAACCAGATGGACGATCTGATTCATGAGATACGGGAGCGCGTCAAGTTATCGGAGCGGACGCTGGTGACCACGCTTACAAAGAGGATGGCAGAGGACCTGACCGAATACTTACAGGGGCTGAATGTTCGGGTGAAGTACATCCATTCGGATATTGATTCGCTCGAACGCGTCTCCATACTCCGGGACCTTCGCCTCGGCGAGTTCGACGTACTTGTGGGAGTCAACCTTCTCCGCGAGGGCCTCGACCTTCCCGAAGTCTCACTCGTTGCAATCCTCGACGCAGACAAAGAGGGATTCCTTCGTTCGGAAAAGTCTTTGATTCAGACCGCGGGGAGAGCTGCCAGGAACATCGGAAGCAGGGTTATCCTTTACGCCGATACTGTGACCAGAAGCATGAGCAAAATGATGAGCGAAACCGACCGGCGGAGGAAGATCCAGAAAGAGTTTAATATTCAACATAACATCGAACCTAAGTCCATAGTGAAGACAACCGAAGAGATAATGGCTTCGACGGCGATCGCGGACGTCCGCGGGGAAAGTGAGGAAAAGACCAGAAAGTCCCAGCAGGCAGGCGTCAGCGAAAGCAAGCAGAAGTATCTTACCGATGCTCAGAGGAAGGACCTCATTGACAGACTGACTAAAGAAATGTATCAGGCGGCTAAGGGCCTTGATTTCGAAAAAGCGGCGGAGCTGCGGGATGAAATACACCGGTTGTCGGCTAAAGGATAAGCGCCGTGGACACTCTCTTGGGAATTGTCGAAGCGTTTGTCAATTTTGTTTATCCTCCTACGTGCATGACCTGCTGGAGAGATCTGAAGCGCGGCGAGGCCTTCATCTGCATGAAATGCTGGGACAGCTTCGAGCGGGTATCGCCGACCGAGGCGATAATCCAGGCGATCGAACGCAAGTTTCTGATTGACGAGACTGTCGACAAGATCGATGCGGTGTTCTTGTTCGAACAGGATCCGGGGGTACGTACGGCAGTGCATCTTTTGAAATACGGCGGTGCGGAGAAAATAGCCGACAGATTCGGAATCCTGATAGCCGGGAAGATTGTCGGAGACCCTAAACTGTCTATGTGTGATATGCTGGCTCCCGTCCCGCTGCATCCAGCACGCAAACGTGAACGCGGCTACAACCAGAGCGAACTAATTGCAGAAAGACTTTCCGGCGAGCTCGGAATCAGGCACGAACCTGATCTTCTGAGAAGGGTCCGGCAGACGCAGTCACAAACGATGTTCGATGCGGAGGGAAGGAGACGAAATATCGCGGGAGCGTTTTCGATTGCTGAGCGGTTTACCAGCGAGGTGAAAGGCAAAAAGATACTCCTGATAGACGATGTCATAACGACGGGTTCCACAATCAAAGAATGCGCCGGTGTTCTTCGAAATAATGGAGCGTCCGAAGTGTATGGCGCGGCGGCAGCTGTGACGATCTGACTTATGGTAGCAATGATGACCAATTCCTGCGGGCGGGATGAGAGTACTTAGTGGTGTGGTAACTTATCCATCTTCATGAACCCGCGGACACATCGACTTGCTCATCCATCCTGATTTACCTTGGAATTTCCCGTCTCATCCTTTAAACTTCGGTATGAAGAAGACAATCCTTTTCCTTTCGTTAGCCGTGATGCTGAGTTCATGCTCGAAGAAGTCACCACAACAGCAGGCAGAGATGTTACAGAGTACAACACATTACCCGACAGTACCCATACCCGCGTTTGATGCGGACTCCGCGTTTGACTACCTCGTGAAGCAAGTCGATTTCGGCCCCCGTAGCCCGAACAGCGCAGCGCACGAACAGTGCCTTCTGTACCTCCAACAGGAATTCAGTCGTTATGCAGATACGGTTCAACTGGAGAATTTCAATGTCCCCGGTTACGATGGAGTGCTCCTTCATCTGACGAATATCATAGTGAGTTTCAATATGAAGGCGACAACGCGTGTGCTCCTCTCGGCTCACTGGGATTCCAGGCCGCGAGCCGACCATCAACCCGGGGGTCCCGTCGACAAGCCAATTCCGGGTGCGGACGATGGCGCCAGCGGTGTCGCGGTTCTTCTCGAGATGGCCCGTGATTTCAAACAGTCGCCTCCTCCTGTGGGTGTCGACATAATGTTGTGGGACGGAGAAGACTACGGGAAAGAAGGTGAACTGGACTACTATTGCCTCGGATCGAAGTATTGGGCCGCGACGAAACCTTATTCTTATCAACCCGATTTCGCAGTCAACCTGGATATGATAGGCCAGAAGGATCTCCGGATCGAGAAGGAGGGCTATTCGGTTCAGTATGCACCCGACGTGGTCAATCTAATCTGGAATACCGCTGCTGAGATGAACGTGCCCCAGTTCGTGGACAGCCTGGGCGACACGATTTACGACGACCATATTCCACTCCAGAATGCCGGCATCAAGGCCGTCGACCTGATTGACTTCAACTACAAGTATTGGCATACCCTCGAGGACACGCCGGACAAGTGTAGCCCTCAAAGCCTGTCGTCGGTGGGAAGGGTATTGCTCGATGTCCTTTATAGAAAGATTCCGATCAGTTAAAATGAGTGACAAGTATTTTCAACTCAAGATTTCCGCCGACTCTCAGGTAAACGACCTTGTCGTCGGATTCCTTAGCGATGTTGGGGCCGAAGGGTTTGTCGAAGAAGGCACCGGTCTGTCATGTTATTTTTCGGAGGACAAGTGGAATCCGGCTTTTGAGTCCGATGTCAGGGAATTCCTGGAGAGCCTGAAGGCGCAGGGTAAGATAGAGTTGTTCGACGTAGGTGTGACTACCATCCGCAATCAGGATTGGAACAAGCAGTGGGAGGAATCGATAGTTCCGGTGGAGGTGACGGAAAACATAGTCATCAAACCGAGCTGGAAAGAATATGTCGGTCCCGCGAAGATTGTCATCGAGATCGATCCGAAGATGTCTTTCGGCACTGGTCATCATGAGACCACAAGGATGATGGTGCAGGAACTTGAACATTACATAAAAGGGAACGAGCGCGTCCTCGACGTAGGCACCGGGACTGGAGTTCTCGCCATCGCAGCAATAAAACTCGGGGCCGAGCTATGCGTGGCTGTCGACAATGATTCCTGGTCCATAGGCAATTCGCGTGAGAATATTGAAAGGAACGGCGTAGCAGGCAAGATACGCCTGGTGAAAGGGGAAATCGAATCGGTCCAGGAGGATGAGTTTGATATCGTCGCGGCCAATCTGAACCGCAATACTCTCATTTATATCAGAGAGGATCTTTATAGGAAGTGCAAGAACGGCGGCATTCTCTTGTTGGCAGGAGTGCTCACAGCTGACGAAAAGGATGTCTCCGGTTATTATGGACAGGTTGGCTTCAAGCTGGTTGAAACCAGGCGGGAAGCGGAGTGGTCCGCACTGGTACTGTCGAAATGAGATATGCATCGATAGATATAGGGACCAATACGATCCTGATGCTCGTCGGTGAGATAGATGGGGGACTGTCGATAAGTCGATTGGAAGATTTCTATGAGGTCCCACGCGTCGGGAAAGGCATCTCTTCCTCTAAGCTACTGGCGCAGGATGCTATGATGCGGGGCGTGAAAGTGCTGGAGAGGTATCGCGAGATCGCGCAGGAATATCGGGTCGATAGAGTTGTCGCATCCGCAACGAGCGCGGTCAGGGATGCTCATAACAGGCTCGATTTCGTGAATCTTGTCCGTCAAAGATGCGGGATGGATGTCGAGATCATCGACGGCGTGACCGAAGCCCGACTCGGCTTCATGGGAGCCTTGAGCGCGATTTCGGACAAGATAGAACCGACGCTTGTTATTGACATAGGGGGCGGAAGTACCGAGTTGAGCTTCGGGACTGAGATGGAGCCCCGGTACACGAAGAGCCTTGACATCGGTGCTGTTCGATTGACTGAGAGATTCTTCACGAGTGTTCCTCCGGCTTCCGACGAAGTGGAAAAGGCGATCGAGTTTATAAGGAGGGCGGCGGTCCGGTTCCCGTTTTCAAAGGCAAGAGCCAGCCGTGTATTCGCGGTCGCGGGCACGGCCACCACAATCGCTCTGATAGCGCAGAAAAAGTATGAATTTGACCTCGCTGCAGTTACAAATTATGAGATGAGCCGAGGAGGTCTCGATGAAGTGCTGAGTGATTTGCGAAAAATGTCACCGTCAGAGGTAAGGAAGATTACCGCAGCGGCCGAGGGAAGAGAAGATGTCCTTCTGGCCGGGGCGCTGATCCTGTCCGAAATACTGAAAGCATCGGGGGCTCAGACTTTTTTGACTACTGACCGCGGTCTCCGTTATGGGTACATGATTTACAAACACAGGCAATTGTTGGCAGGATGAGCCCGTCATCACTAGCAGGTCACGTTATTGAACTGATCGATGAGATCTTGAAATCTAGACTCCCCGCAGACCGGGTCGTCGCAGATTTCTACAAAGAGCGGCGTTATCTGGGATCTCACGACAGGCGTTGGATAACTGAGAAAGTCTACGGCATAATCAGAAACTATATCCTCCTGAGGGAGGTTGCCGGGACATGTGCGCCCAGGAAAGACTCGGTTTACACTTTCCTGATATACGAACTCCTGTTGGTAAAGATGCAGACCGACGAGCTTGAAGGGGGCTACTCCAAACTGATGGAGACTTATCGGCTCGCCGGTTACGAGATTGATCTGCTCAGCTTGAGCGAGTGTGCCGAGAGGAGGATGGAGGAAATCAGAATCTCGGACGAAGGGATGTTCACGATGAATTCATTCCCCGAATTTTTCGCCGAGCTTCTCCCGGCCAGCATTCAACCTGATGCGCTTCCAATAATGCTTGCTCTTAACCATGAAGCACGTGTGTGCGTCAGAGTCGACACGAACAGAATTTCCAGAGACGATGTCATGGCCGATTTTCGACGGCAGGGAATTGAGGCCGCCGCCTCTGATTTGTCTCCTATGGGAATATATTTGCCGAGACGCGTGAACCTGAACAACGTCGCGCTATATAAGGACGGCGTGATCGATATACAGGAGGAAGCCAGTCAGATAGTCGGGTTGGCGGTGGACCCGAAGGAAGGTGAGACTATTGTCGATGCATGTGCCGGGGCGGGAGGGAAGAGTCTGGAACTGGCGGCCCTGTCAGGCGGCGGTGCACGCATCTATGCGCTTGACGTGGACCAGAACCGGCTTAATGCTCTCGCTGAACGCGCCGGGAAAAGCGGTTTTGAAAATATTGAAGTAATTAAAGTCCAACCCGACGGACTGGAGGGCGCCGAGAGCATTATCGGAACTGCAGATAAAGTCGTGGTGGACGCTCCATGTACGGGGAGCGGAACGATTCGGCGCAATCCCGATAAGAAATTTCGACTGACTAGATCTCTCGTACAGACCCATGCCTCCTATCAGAAGGATATCATCCAACGATATTCGAAATTGGTGAAGGTAGACGGATATTTATATTACGCGACCTGCAGCATCTTCGCGGATGAAAATCAATCCGTGGTCGAGTGGTTCATAAAGTCCAACCCGCAGTTTCGGGTCATCGACATTTCGCTTAGTCTGACAGACCCGAAGTATGCAGGTTTGATAGAAAATGGTTTTCTGGCGATCTATCCTCACCGGCACGAGATGGACGGCTTCTTTGCCGCGGCTATGAAGCGCCAAGGCTAATCTTCTTTCTCTTTCCGATTCTTCCCACAATCTCGGCCAGTCTGTCTGCAGCGAATGACAGCTCGTCTTCCGTCGTATACCTGCCGAACGAAAATCTCACGGTAGCCATCGTGGTTCTGTCGTCGCGCCCAAGCGCTTTGATCACATGAGACGGCTGCAGGCTTCCGGAGCTGCATGCCGATCCGCTTGTAACCGCAATTCCCTCGAGATCCATGTTGATGATCAGGGCCTCGCCATCAATATCCATCTCCTTGCTGTCGACCGAAACGCTCAGGATATTCGGAAGTGAATTATCCGCCGGTGAGTTGAAGATGACAGCCGGGACTTTTTCGCCGATGATATTCCGCATGTGCGAGTTCAGCCTGAGAAGCCTATCATGCTCCTGCTGCATCTCTTCACCTGCCAATTCCGCCGCCTTTGAGAATCCAGCGACGAGGGGAATGCTCTCAGTCCCGGCCCGCCTGTTTCTCTCCTGTGAACCGCCATGGAGGAGAGGATCGAGATCGATTCCCCTTCTCACATACAGTGCACCGATTCCTTTCGGCCCGTAGATCTTGTGCGCGGTGAATGAGGCAAGGTCGACGCCCGTTTCTTCTACGTTGAATCCGATTTTGCCGAACGACTGGACCGCGTCGGTGTGAAAGAGTGAACCTTTTTCGTGCGCAATAGCCGCGAGCGTGGTCAAATTCTGTATGACACCGGTTTCATTGTTGACGTGAATGACGCTGACGAGAAATGTCTCGGGCGTGATAGAGTCCAGGAGCGCTTCTTCCCGCACGATACCCTGCGAATCGACAGGGACGATTCTTACGTCGAATCCGTTCTTCGAAAGTACTTCTGCCGAATGAAGAATCGCGTGGTGTTCTATGGCAGATATTATGAGTCGTTTCTTCTTACTTCCGTATCTGGCAGCCAGGCCGAGAAGCGCCGTGTTGTCGGACTCCGTCCCGCCGCTGGTGAAGTAAACTTCCGAACTCCGTGCGCCGATAAGCGCCGCTATCGACTCGCGGCTTTGCTCCAGCGCGGCTTTTGCCTCTCTGCCGAAGGAATGGATGCTTGATGCGTTTCCAAATGTCGAAGTGAAATAAGGGGCCATTGTTTCAACCACACGCCTGTCTACCGGAGTAGTTGCAGTGTAGTCGAGATATATTCGTCGCATGATCTTTTTCATCAAATATAAAACCCCGAAATGAAACATTTTGTCCCCCGCCTTTCAGGTCGTTCTTGAGTCTTCTTTCCTGACGTTGATTTTATATACAGGCGCATCTATATTTTTCTTGAGAATTTTGAAGCCATTCACAAACTGAGAACGTGGGAGCACTGAGATGAGAGAGGCAATTGAATTCCTGAAGAATGCGCTCATTTTTGAGGGACTCGAGGAAAGAGACTTTGCCAGGATCAGTGCATGCGGCGTGAGAAAGACTTACCAGAAGGGAGATGTAATTGTAAGGGCCGAAGAGTCGGGCTCGGCATTGTTCGTGATTATTCAGGGAGAAGTGAAAATAGTACGAAATGGGGATGACGGAAGGGAAGTTGTCCTGAATATACTGGGTCCGAACGATGTCTTCGGTGAGTTGTCTCTACTGGACGGGGAGGCCCGCGCTTCGAGCGTCGTGGCACTCGAAGCTCCCGAACTTTTCACTATTTATCGCAAGGATTTCCTCGCATTGTTGAACGAGTACCCCAGCATCGCGGGCTCTATGCTCAAGACTCTGGCCCGCCGGGTCCGGAAGGCGGAGTCGATGATAAAGAGCCTGTCGCGAAAAGATGCTTATCATCGTGTCGGCTTTGTTCTTCTTCAGTTTGCCGATGAGCGAGGGCACATAAGGAATGGCAAGGTGGAAATTGATGACCTCCCCGTACGCCAGGAAATTGCGAAGCTGGCAGGAACAACCCGGGAGACCGTCTCCCGTACTTTCGGGAGAATGGAAAGATTCAACCTTATTACCGTTTTGGGAAATACGGTAATAGTTCAGGATTACGAATCATTCAGGCAGAAATTCATATAAAGCGATCGTGAGTATTTCACAAGAAGCTTCCGAGAGGTTTGACCTTCATACACATACCGCACGTTCCGATGGTGCGCTTCCGACTTGCGATCTCTTGCGAAGGGCAAGAGAGTCAGGACTGACGACGATAGCGATAGCCGATCATGACACGATCTCCGCACTTGATGAAGCCCGTGAATATTCCGGGCAGGTTGGGCTTGGAGTCGTTCCAGGAATAGAGATCACGACCGGGTACAAACATTTCCAGCTGCATTTTCTTGGATACTTCATCGACTATAGCGACAAGAAATTCCTCACCAGGTTGGATGGGTTGCGTGATGCGAGGGTCTTTCGGGCCAAGAGGATCATCGCGAAGCTCAACAGGATCAAGATACCCTTAAAATTCGAATCGGTAATTGAAAGGGCGGGACCTGAGAATTCCATCGGGCGACCTCACATTGCGAACACGATGGTTGAAGAGGGGTTCGCCGGGAGTTACGATGAGGTATTTCATAAATACATAGGAATTGGGAAGCCGGCCTACGAAGCAAATCCGCCGTTTCCACCCGATGAAGCGATCAGGATGATTTCGGCGGCTGGCGGCCTGAGCTTTCTCGCGCATCCGTCGCATTATGTGAACACTGCCATGCTGCATTACCTGGTGAAGGCAGGACTCGACGGTGTGGAAGTGATTCACCCGTCTCATTCACCCGAAGAAGTCGAATTCTACGGGAAGTTCGCCGATGAAAATTCGCTTCTTAAATCTGGAGGGAGTGATTTCCATGGTGGGCTGAAAAACGACGACGCGAACCTCGGCAAATATTATATCGGCCGGGACTGGCTCGATGCAATCCGGGCGAGAGTCGGCAAAAGAAATATCGAATAAAGGAGAATCCTTTGATTAAGCATGAAGGTAAGCTGAACGGAGACGGCCTGAAGATGGCCGTAGTGGTCAGCAGATTCAATGGTTTTGTCACAGAAAAACTTCTCTCAGGGGCACTCGACGGGTTGTTGCGGCACGGAGTAGCCGACGATAACATCGATGTGTATTATTGTCCGGGCGCGTTTGAAATACCGGCCCTCGTGAATAAGCTCGTCGATGCGAAGAAACACGACGCTGTGATATGCCTTGGGGCGGTGATCAGAGGCGAGACACCTCATTTCGATTATGTAGCGGGCGAGTCCGCAAAGGGGATAGGACAGCTTTCTATCAGGGCAAGCATGCCGGTGATCTATGGCGTACTTACAACCGATACGGTTGACCAGGCTGTTGATAGGTCGGGAGGCAAGTCGGGGAACAAGGGATTTGATGCAGCAATGACTGCCATCGAGATGGTGAATCTGGTGAAGAAGCTGTAGCCCGATTCATGTCCAGAAAAATAATCCTGTCTCTCGTTTTCATTCTCTGGGGTGGGTTTGCTTTTGCGCAGACCCTTACCTGGAAGAACTTTTCCAGCATGTACAATGTCAACCAGGTGACGGTCATCCAGGGGAAAGTCTGGGCCGCAACCTCCGGCGGCGTCTTTTCGTACTCGCCTCTCAATGGTACGTTCAATCAGTTCACAACCACGGAAGGATTGTCGGACATCGAGGCAACATCGATAGCGGCCGACAGCGGCGGCGCAATATTAATAGGGGAAGGGAACGGAGCCATCGACGAGCTTGACTCGTCCGGCCACCGGCTGAGATCACAGCAGGACATCGTAAAGTCGTCGGCGCTTTCGAAGCAGGTCACCAGTATGTCTCTGTCAGGAGATACTCTCTTCGCCTGCACGCCTTTTGGCGTAGTGGTAATCTCAAGATCATCTTTCGGTGTGCTTGACAGCTATACTCATTTTGTTCCTTCACAAGGTTCTGTTCAGGCAAACGGCGTGGCGCTGTTTGACGGTAATATCTATGTCGGGAGCCAGTTTGGTCTTTCTTACGCTCCGCAGTCAGGCATCAATCTCGCAGCCCCGGACCTCTGGACTGTCAACGATACTCTGGGTCTGAATTTTGGCGTAAACGCCTTGATAGTCTTCAACGGGCTTCTGATGGTCGGCACCAATCAGGGGCTGTACTATAGCAGCGATGGCAGATCGTTCAACCAGTTGTCAGGAATCCCTCAAGGCACAGTCTCGAGTCTCTCTGAGAGCGCGGGATTTCTCCTCGTCAACACTTCAACAGGCCTCTACAAACTAAACTCGGTCAGCTCTGTGACCGCCGTTTACAACGGTGGAATACAGTTGAGCGGTGCGGTCGCTTATTCCGATACGCTATTGATCGGAGCCACAGATCAAGGTCTGCTTTCAGTGGGATCGGCCGTTCGCTTGATCCCGCCTCCCGGTCCCGCCACCAATACGATTTCTCACTTATCCGTAGACGCTTCCGGCAATTTGTGGTGCGCCACTAGTTTGAACGATGTCGGAGTGGCTTTTATGGAGTTCGACGGCACGACGTGGCGGAACTACAGCGTTGCCCGGGATTCGATACTCCCGTCAAACACCTTCTTCCAGATCAGCGCACTTTGCGGAGGGAGAGTTCTGGCGGGTTCGTGGGGGTTTGGTATGGCCCTGCTGCAAGGCGACTCCATGACCGTTTATAATAATTCAAATTCAGGTTTGGTCGGGGTCCAGCAAAATCCATCCTACGTTCTGGTCGGGGATGCGGTTTGTGATTCGAGCGGCGATATCTGGATGACAAATCCATTCGCGTACAATGGAAACGTGATTGCAGCGTTTGTCCCTGCTCAGAACAAATGGTACACCTTCAGCAACGTTTATTGCGCCCCCTCGAAGTTTGTGCCGATAGCGATTGACCCTTACGGCGGTATCTGGACCGGTGACGAGTACGGAGATAGCCAGGGAGCTTACCACGGCCTTTTCTATTACAATGCGAACGGTACCCTCAGCAACAAAGCAGACGATATAAGCTCTCTTATCGACGTTGCGAGTCAGACGAGCGGTTATCTCAGCGATCAGGTCAACGCGGTTACTGTAGATAACGAAGGACAGCTCTGGATTGGGACAACGCTGGGGTTGGGGGCAATTTATGATCCGAATCCTGCATACCAGAGCGGGATTTCATCGATATATTCGATGCTCGATCAGGATGTCAGCGGAATAGACTACGACGCACTGGACCACAAATGGGTTTCGACCGCTACCGGAGTATACGTCCTGTCGAGTGACGGAAATACCAGGCTCGCGCAGTATAATACTACAAACAGCCCCCTGCCCAGTGACAACGTGATCTCGGTTGCGTGCGACAGGGCTCGTGGAATTGTATATTTCGCTACCCCGTACGGGGTCACAGAATTAGACATGGGTATTCAGCAGCCGCAACAGAACTTTTCCAAACTGAAGATATTCCCGGATCCTGCCAGGATCCCGAGCGCCCAGCCGATCCAGATAGTCGGGTTAGTAGCCAACAGCCAGATCAAGATTTTTTCGGTCGACGGAAGGCTCGTTGATGAATTCCAGGCGCAGGGAGGGAAGATAGCATATTGGAATGGGACAGACGGCGGTGGCAAACTTCTTCCGAGCGGTATTTATATCGTCGTTGCATACTCCTCGGATGGGAGTCAGAGTACTGTGGCGAAAATGGCAATTATCAGGCAGTAGGTGTGGGCCGGCGTTTCCCCGGCCTTCCGCATGAGTCGCCCGATGTGTGCATTTTTTGGCGGCAAATGATCGTGCCCGCGGAGATGGATGGCGGTGGTTAGCTTTTTTATGCACTGTCTTTTATATTAAAAAAATCAATGGACAGCATTTCCACACTCACTCAAAGGAGGCATACTCGATTGGACTTATTCCAAAAATGCTACGATTATACTCTCGCTGATGACGTCAAGAAGCAGGGGCTTTATCCTTATTTTCACCCGTTCCAGGAAAATGAGGGACCTGTCGTTGTAATTAACGGACGAAAAATAATAATGGCAGGGTCAAACAACTATTTGGGATTGACTACACATCCAAGGGTTCAAGAGGCCGCCAAGAAGGCGATCGACAAGTATGGGACGGGCTGTTCCGGGTCGAGGTATCTGACAGGCACTGTGGATTTGCATGTCGAGCTTGAAGATCGGCTCGCAAAATTCATGCACAAGGAGGCTTGCCTTACCTACTCGACAGGTTTTCAGACCGCCCTTGGCGTTATTTCCGGCATCGTAGGTCACGGCGAATATGTAATATCTGATCGAGACAATCACGCTTGCATCGTAACGGGCACGCTGATATCAAAGGGTCAAATGGCGGAGCTGGTACGTTACAAACATAACGACATGGCAAACCTTGAGCTCGTGATATCCCGATTACCGTTGGATGCTCCCAAGTTAATCGTGTCGGACGGAGTATTCTCTACTTCAGGAGACATTATCGACCTGCCCCCCTTGGTGGAGGTTGCCAAGAAATACAATGCCCGTGTTATGCTTGACGACGCGCATTCTGTTGGAGTAATAGGAAACGGCGGGCGAGGGACAGCCAGCCATTTCGGGCTGGAAGATAGTGTTGATTTGGTCATGGGGACTTTTTCAAAGACTTTTGCGTCGTTGGGCGGCTTCGTTGTCGGGGATAAGGCAGTTATCAACTATCTAAAACACAACTCACCCGCGTTCATTTTTAGTGCCAGTCCGACACCTGCCTCCGTGGCTGCGGCCATCGAATCTCTCAAAATTCTGGAAGAAGAGCCGCAACTGGTTGACAGGCTGATAAAGAATGCCGACCGCGTGCGCAAAGGACTCAAGCAGCTCGGCTTTGATGTGCATGAGAATAAGACCGCGATAGTTCCCGTGATCATCGGCGACACTATGAAGACGCTTCTGTTCTGGAAAAAACTCTTCGATGCGGGCGTGTACGCAAATGCTTTTGTGAGACCGGGCGTACCTCCGGGAAACGAGATGATGCGAACAAGCTACATGGCAACGCACGAGCCGGAGCATCTCGATAAGATTGTCGAGCTGTTCGGAGTCATTGGGAAGGAACTGGGTGTCATTTCTTGATTGATAGCCGGTAAACCAGTCAATTCACTTACGAAGCACAAATCTGAGGAATGATATGAGCCAAATCGACATTGAGCCCGTTCGAACCAAGAAGGACTTGATGACTTTTATTAAGTTGCCATGGAAGATTTATCAGAATGATCCGTATTGGGTTCCGCCTCTAATTATGGACCGGAAGAAGCTGCTTGATACCAAAAAGAACCCTTTTTATTTGCATTCTGAGATCGAGTTGTTCCTTGCGAAAAAAGACGGGGAGATTGTCGGAAGAAACGCGGCAATTATCAACCGTAACCACAACAAGTTTCAGGAAGAGGAAATAGGCTTCTTCGGCTTCTTTGAATCAGTGAATGATCAGGCTGTCGCGAATGCGCTCTTCGATGCATCCAAAGACTGGATAAAGAAAAAGGGCTTTTCGGCAATGAGAGGGCCGATGAATCCATCGACCAATGACGAGGTCGGCTTGCTCGCCGAGGGCTTCGACAGCAGCCCGTTGGTCCTGATGACATACAACCCTCCGTACTATCTCGATCTCTACACCAACTACGGTCTGAAGAAGGAAAAGGACCTTTATGCCTATCATGTCAACAAGGATCGCGTATTTACGGAGAAGCTCGAACGCGTTGCTAGAATGATAACCCATAAAGAGGGTGTGGTGTTTCGCAGTATAGATATGAAAAAGCTCGATGAAGAGATCAAGAGAGTCAAAGAGGTTTACAACGAAGCCTGGAGCAAGAACTGGGGCTTTGTTCCGATGACCGACGAGGAATTTGATTTTCTTGCCGAAGATTTGAAACAAGTCGTCGTGCCGGACCTGGCCATATTTGCGGAGGTGAAAGGGAAGCCGGTCGGTTTCTCGCTCTCTCTGCCTGATATAAATTATGCGTTGAAGTATAACAAGAAGGGGCGGCTGTTGCCGGGCGCGTACCATCTTCTGACCAAGAAGAAGCAAATTCACTGGGTGAGAATTATGGTGCTTGGAGTGATTCACAGCTACCAGCAGACCGGTATTTCCGCCGTGCTTTTTTACGAGACTGCGAAGCGCGGCGTGAAGCTCGGTTACTACGACGGCGAAGCTTCGTGGGTTCTCGAAGATAACCTGATGATGAATCGCAGCGCCGACCTGTTGAACGCTGAGAAATATAAAACTTACAGAGTCTACAAAAAGGAATTTTAATCGGAGGTCTCTAAAGCAATGGCTGTAAAGAAAGTAGATAAAATATGGATGAATGGGGAGCTGATTGATTGGGATGATGCGAAGGTGCATGTGCTGTCTCACGTGATACATTATGGGTCCAGCTGGTTTGAAGGAATTCGTTGCTATGATACGGCAAAAGGATCGGCAATCTTCAGGCTTGATGAACACTTAAAAAGGCTTCATAATTCCGTGAAGATCTACCGTGCAGAGATTCCGTACTCGGACGAACAGCTCAAACAGGCCGTGATGGAGACGATAAGGGCGAACAGGATGAAGGCGTGTTACATCCGGCCGGTTGTGTTCCGGGGCTACGGCGATGTCGGAGTCAATCCGTCGAATAATCCCGTCGATACGGTGGTCGCAGTCTGGGATTGGGGACAATACCTGGGCACTGGAGCGCTGGAAAACGGGATAGATGTATGTGTGTCGAGCTGGAGGCGCCCCGAACCGGATACATTTCCGACTATGGCCAAGACCGGCGGAAACTATATGAACTCGCAGCTGATAAAACTCGAGGCGATTGCAAACGGTTACAGCGAAGGCATTGCTCTGGATTCGAACGGCTATATAAGCGAGGGAAGCGGTGAAAATATCTTTGTTGTCATGGAGGGTGTGCTTTACACGACTCCGCTTCACGCTTCTATACTTCCGGGAATTACGAGATCAAGTGTACTCCAGCTGGCAAAGGACGCAGGGATTGAAGTCAGGGAGGAGACGATGCTCCGCGAGGTGCTCTATGTCGCGGATGAAGTGTTCTTTGCCGGAACCGCCGCGGAGCTGACTCCGATCCGATCCGTGGATAAGATAAAAGTTGGCGCCGGCAAGCCCGGTCCTATAACCCGCGAGATGCAGAAGCGCTTCTTCGAAGTCGTCAGGGATGGCGCGGACAAACATGATTGGCTGAGTTTTGTGTATGATTAACATGCAGCGTTCCTAGGCTCCGGAATCATCCTGAAATGGCAGGAAAAGAATCTCCCCGAGGCGGCCTGTGGCAGAACTTTTTCAGGCAGCAAGACGATGGAGATGACTCGTTAAGTACACTCCTCTCGAGAGTCACTATCTTCTCAGATTTGACTGGTAGGGAGCTTGCAAGGGTTGGTTCGGTCATTCACCACCGGGAGTACGAGGCAAATGAGTACGTCTTCAGTCAAGGGGATCCGGGACTTGGAATGTACGTCATCGAAGAGGGCCAAGTGGAAATTGTGTGCGCAGACAAGAACGGTGCCGAAAGAAGTCTGGCCGCTTTGGCGGCAGGAGATTTTTTCGGGGAACTCTCTCTGTTCGACGAGTCTGCTCGCAGCGCATCAGCAGTAGCGAGAACCCCGTTGAAAGTCGTCGGCTTTTTCAGGCCTGATTTGCTTGGCCTGCTTAATCGCTCGCCAAAGATCGGAACTAAGATACTTCTGAAGTTGGGTGAAGTCATCGGGACGCGGTTGAGGATTACCAATGAAGAGCTCATCAATCTGAGCGCGGAATTGGAAATTAATCAAGAAAACAAGCGGGGAGGGAGCCATGTCAACAGTAAGCCTTAAAAAGATCCTGGTACCGCAGGATTTTTCCGATTATTCTCTTCATGCGCTGAAATATGCAATTACTTTCGCGGAGCTGTTCAAGTCCGAACTGATCATACTTCATATCGTCGAACCTATTGTATATCCGGCAGATTTCAGCTTCGGTCAGGTCAGCATCCCGGCTATGGAGGAGGAAATACGCAAGCATAGCGAAGAACAGTTGAACGAGCTTCTCAGCAAGGAAGTCCCCGGAACCATAAAGGCGACTCCGATGATAAGAGTCGGCAAGCCTTTTATCGAAATAGTCGAAGTTGCCAAAGCGGAGAGCGCTGACCTGATAGTGATATCTTCTCATGGAAGGACAGGGATGGACCATGTGCTGTTTGGGAGCACTGCAGACAAGGTGGTAAGAAAAGCCCCATGTCCCGTCCTCACGATCCGCCCGCACGAACACGAATTTGTCGTTCCTTAGGGAAATCGCACAGGGAAGCACGGCCCGATTACATATACCCCTCACTTCCGTATCAGGAAGCCGGGGATCCGTTCTGTATCGTTCGTTTCCTAATCACGACACCACCGTGCGCATGCGGTCATCATGCAGTGTTCCCGAGAGACCGGATTACAATCCATATTTCTTTCTCTTGCGCCAGAGCGTGGCCGGATCAATTCCAAGTACCCGCGATGCCTCTTCGACAGTCGGTGTCTCCTGAATCACTCTGGATATGTAGTCCCTCTCGAGTTGCTCCAACGAGACGAGTCGTTTGCTCTCCTCTTTTTGCAGCTCATCCGGAAGGTGAAAAACCTCTATCCTCTTTCCATGAGCTAGAAGCACCGCACGTTCAACCACATTTTCCAGTTGGCGGATGTTGCCGGGCCAATTGTACTCTGTAAGAAGCCGGAAAGATTCCGCGGATATTTCCGGAGGATTCTCGCCCGCAAATCTCTTGACAAAGTGTTTCATCAGAAGGGGTATATCGTCCGCGCGTTCCCTCAGAGGAGGAAGCTTCAACTTGACTCCGTTGATTCTGTAATATAGGTCATCGCGGAATGTTCCCCCGGCCAGAGCCTCTTTCAGGTCACGGTTCGTCGCCGCGATGAACCGCACGTCCACTTTTATAGTCTGGGAGTCGCCCACTCGTTCGAACTCCCTGCTTTGGAGAAAACGGAGCAGCTTAGCCTGCGTAGTAGTCGGTATTTCCGTTATCTCATCCAGAAACACCGTCCCCCCGTCCGCTATCTCAAATCGCCCTTGCCTGTCGCGCACCGCACCGGTGAAGGAGCCGCGGATGTGACCGAACAGCTCACTTTCAAGTAAGCTCTCAGAAAGTGCCGCACAGTTCACGGTCGTGAACGGCGCATCGGTTCTTGAGCTGGACTTGTGTATGAACTTCGCAAGGAGCTCCTTTCCGGTTCCGCTTTCTCCCTCTATCAACACACTGATGTTTGTATCGGCGATCTCCCGCGCTAAGTTGAGCAAAGACAGCATTTGAGGATCCGTAGTTATGATGTTCTCGGCTGCCTGGTATTGATGGAGTTGCTGCTGAAGGTCTTTCAGCTGCTTCTGGAGTGCATAATGGTCGTATACTTTCTGAGCAAAATGCTGCAATTCCTGAAAGTCAAAGGGCTTCTGAAGATAATCGTATGCCCCTTGCTTGATCGCCTGAACAGCGCTGTCCACAGAACCGTGCGCGGTGACTATGACAGCGACAATATCGGGGGAGAACTTCTTCACTTCCGCCAGAAGCTGAAGTCCATCGATCGGGTGCATCTTCAGGTCGAAGAAACCTATGTCGAATTGAGTCTGAGCCGCGATCCCCAATGCCTCGTCCGGCTTGGATATGGCCGTTACTTCCAGCCCAATGGACTCGAGGCATATTTTCATCGTTCGAAGAATGTTCTGCTCATCGTCAACTAATAATACGTTTGCTTTCATATTGATAATTTTCTTTCGGGAGCTATTCGTCTTTTGATCGGCAGGGAAAATGTGAAAATAGTTCCGACGCCCACTCTGCTGTCGACCGATATTCGTCCGCCGTACAACTCGACGATCTCTTTTGCTATCGAGAGGCCAAGTCCCACCGAGCCGGGGGAGTCCTGCAGCTGAACGAACCGGTCGAATACTTTTTCGATTTCTTCGGGCTCGATTCCGCATCCGGTGTCGCGGACCGATACAATGAGATCTTCCTCGTTCGTCGTCGCATCGATCGTCACATTGCCGCCCGATTCGGTGAACCTGAGCGCGTTTGTAACCAGATTGGAGACGACCCAGGACAACTGCTGAAAGTCCGCAACGAACTCGGGAATCCCGGCATCCACATTTGTTATCAGTTCTACGTTCTTGTCCTTGAATTGCAGAAGAACGGGCTGAATCGAAAAGTCGACGAGCGATTTCGTATCCACACGGTCCTCCTTCAGCTGGATCTTTCCGGATTCCAAACGGGAAAGTTCAAGCAACTCCCTGACGAGTTTCGTCAGGCGTTCCGCATCCTGTTTTGCAGCAACCAGGAGTTCCCGCTGTTTCTTGTTTACATGTCCCAGGTGCTCGTCTTTCAGTATGTCGAATGTCATGTTGATGGAAGTCAGTGGTGTTCGGAATTCATGCGAAACACGAGCCATGAATTCTGATTTCATCTTGTCAAGCTCCTTAAATTGCGTGACATCCTGCAGGATCAATATCACCCCCATAACCTTCCCGGAACTGTCCCACGAAGAATTTAGTTTTATCCTGAAATACCTGTCCTCGCCGTTTATGCGGAGCTCGAAATAGGGCGGAATGTTCGTCGAGCTCCTGCCGCGAAGGTATTCGGCCACATACTTATTAAGCGTATTGTTTCTCACGACGTCATCGAAATCTTTCCCGATGGAGGCATCTTCTGAAATATCGAACACTGCCTCGGCGAGTTGGTTCATCAGCACAATCTTTCCGTCCTTGTCGGCCACGACAATCGGATCGGAGATAGTACTCACTATCGCTTCGGATTTCTTCTTCTCCGAGATCAGCTTTTCGATGTTGATCTCTTCGTATTTCATGAGACGCTCGGCCATCCTGTTGAACTCGTTAGCTAGTTCACCAATTTCATCATTTGAATTTATGTCTGCCCTGACATCCAGATATCCTCGGCCGATTTTTCGGACCGTATCCGTGAGCTTTTCAGCCGGTTCGAGTATATACTGCGAAAACTGCCAGCTCGCGACGATGCTGAGTACGATGGCCAGCAGTGCCGCGCCGAGAACGGCGAGGGTAGCCCGGTTTGAAATATAATTCGCCTTCGCGTCGGTCTCGACCATGGCGTTGTGATTCATGTCAAGAAGCTGGAAGCACCCTTCTTTTATCTGATTGAACAACGGCATGATGTTATCGTAGTGATAGTTCTGAGCAGAGATATGATCGCGAGTCTCCAGGATCGTCTTCAGAGTATCGGTAGCTTTCGTGTAGTTGGCGTATGACTTATTTATTTCTGCCAGTGTATTGGCCCCAAGTTGCGATATGTTCGACTCGCGCGCCTGTTTGAACCAGGTAAAGAAGTTTCTTCGATTGTCCTGAAACTGCTCGTATCCGGTATCGATCATCCCATTCAGCATTGTAAGTTGCGCACTGTTGTCGCGTTCGAGCGAAACCAACATGTTCTGGGCGGCAATCACGTTCAGATAATTCTGCCTTATCATCGTAGTGATCGTTTGTGTGAGCTGGTTGAAGTTGTATATCGACCAGACGCTCACCACGACGTTAATGATCACCATCACGGTGAATCCGGCGGCGACCTTCGCTCTCAAAGTGCTAAACATTTACTCTGTCCCTGGCCATTGCTGTAATAAGTTTGCAAAGACCGAAACAAATTTCAATGAGAAGTTGAACTCGGGGGGAGTGATGCAATTCCCGCCATTGCGGAAATTTTCCTCTTTGATGATAGGAAATATGACGCATCGGATGGCATCTGTACTCTGAGGGTGTAGCTTTTCATCGATTTGCAGGCATTTTCGGGTTTCTTCCTCAGGCCGTGCACGGCACGCAGGTTGACTCTTATCATTCACGATGAGCAAGAGCGACAAGAGACCGGTACTTGGAGTCATCACTGACGAAGAGGCAATGTATGAATTGCTGGCAAAATTCCTGGTGAAGGAAGGATACGAAGTGAGACGGGCGTCGCACGATCCTTTGTCATATGATGATTGTGCTTTAATCGTATACGCGCCCACGCGCGAGTCAGGGCAGTCGAAAGACTGGTTCGGCGACCTTATGAAAAGGAAGCGTGCCGTGCTTGTTGTCCAGTGCTGCGACGAAGACTACGTTGACCTGGACGATAATGTCGTTGTGATGTCCGAACGTCCACTGAACCTCAGACAGTTGAGCAGCACGGTTGAGAAGACTATCGGGATGTCGGCAATAAAGGAAAGTCCTCTCTCCGGTTTGGAGACGCTGACCGGCAGGTCCGGGAAGTAACAGCTTCATCACGTTCTTTCAGAGTTTGATTCGAATCGGTGGAAGAGTGAATTTCTCCGTAACTCTTTCAATAGGACAAGAGAGTTTTGGGCTGCTGATTTATTTAAATGCTACTCGCTCAGGGGAAGGCACTGCCATATCTCGGCGGCCCAAAAGTTTTTGATATACTTAATGGATATCCTCTTTCCTCCTCCTGCTGCTGCCAGGGAATTCTACAATTGCCCTGGCAGCAGTTTTTCTTTTGTACGGTGTGGTAAGTTTGCTCACGATGTGCCATAAAACCACACAATTTTAAGGCGTTTGGAGATATTGCCACTGCCTGGTAATGGAATCGTTAAAATTCAGCTTTTTTAAAGGTGTAGATTTATCAAAGTCGGCACAGGGCTTGAACATTTCATAAATAAATGAAATCAGAAGACCTTTCTAAATTTGACGAACTTGTTGTACTGCGATTGAAAGAGTTACTGCTTTCAAGGCACGGTCTCAGGGCGGGCGATGGTAAGGATGACGTCCTGGAAGCGGCGTCCCGATTTGATGCGGCGGATTTAAATGAGTTGGTTTTTGCGTTACGCCGAATTGAGAAGGGTATCTACGGACAATGCGTGATTTGCAGGCATGATATTCCGGTGAACGTTCTTAAATCGAACTTGACCGCGCGGCTCTGTCCGTCTTGTGAAACAGTGATGCATGAAAAAACGGATCCTTCCAGGTAAATGAAGACCGGACCTTTGCTCTTTTTACTCGGCTCCTTCCTAATAATCGGCGCCGTTAATAACTCCAGGGCTCAATCAAACGACGATTGTCTCGCCTGCCACTCTGACTCCACCTTGACCATGCAGAGCAACGGCAAGACGGTTAGCCTGTATGTCGATCCCGATATGTTCAAGATCTCGGTGCACGGTGACGCAGGACTCAATTGCGTAGATTGTCATCAGGGATTTAGTGCCGATGACGTTCCCCACAAACAGACGACGCCGAATGTCAACTGTGGTCAGTGTCATGACGTCCAGCTTCATGCTCCACAGGGAGCAAAGTATCACATGGCTCACTCCTCCGTGAAGTGCTGGGAATGTCATGGGACGCATAATATCAAGGCGGCCGATAAGATTACGGTGGTGAAGAAATGTCTCGCATGTCATTCCACCCAGAAAACCTTCTTAACAGCTGCGCACGCAAAAACGACGCTTGGAACCAAAGCCTTCACCTGCGAAGTGTGTCACCAGAAGGCTCACGACGTAAGAACAACGATTTCGATTCAAGGCATAGCCTCTGACTCACTCTGCTCTCAGTGCCATAAAGAAGCAGTAAAAGAAATAAACCTCGGTGTTCATGGGAAGGCACTTGCAAGCGGTAAACTGACCTGCGTTTCCTGCCACACGGCACACTCGGCGGAAATATCCAAAGAAGCAATATCTCAGAACGCATGTTATAAATGTCATTCGGACAGGAAACTTTTCGACGGCGTCAGTACGAAAGGCGGGACTTCGCTGACATTTCTAGTGCAGGAGTATCAGCATAGCATTCACGCCGAATCTCTGAAGAAGACCGGAAAAGGGGCAACATGCGTCGACTGCCACGGATCACATACAATACTGCCTGCGAGTGATCCGTCGTCCCCGGTAAACAGGGCAAACATAGTCGCCACCTGCGGGAAGTGTCATGCCGATGTGGAGAAACATTATTTGGATTCGTCACACGGTCAGGCATTCAAAGAGGGTCTCAGCGTTGCGCCGGTCTGCACAGATTGCCACAACGAACACAGTATCAATTCCATCAGGGATCCGAAATCACCGGTTAGTCGGGCAAATGAACCCAAGATTTGCCTGAAGTGTCACCTGGAGAATGAAACGGTTCTCAAAATGGTAGGCGTCTCCAAAGCCTTTCTGATGAGCCTTGAGCGCAGCGTTCATTTTGTTGCCCTGTCCAGAGGGAATCTGAAGGCGGCCACATGCAGCGACTGTCATGGCGCCCACGATATGCTCCCGGCTGGCAACCCGCGGTCAAAGGTATTTAGGAATAATATCCCCAAGACCTGCGGACAGGCGGGATGTCACCAGGACGTAGCAGTAAAGTATTCTGCCGGGATACACGGCACAGCGTTGATGTCCGGGAATAATAATGCGCCTGTCTGTACGGACTGCCACGGCGATCACCAAATCCTTGCTCCAAGCAACCGACAATCTACGGTATACTCGACAAACGTAGCCGGATCATGTTCCAGGTGCCACTCATCTGTCAGGCTCACCGAACGATATGGTATTCCACCCAACAGGGTCGGCAGCTATATGGACAGCTATCACGGACTGGCGGTGCGCGAAGGATCTATCACTGCCGCGAATTGCGCGAGCTGCCACGGTGCTCACGAAATACTTCCCTCGTCCGATCCGAGGTCTTCGATAAACAAGGCAAATCTGGCAGGCACCTGCGGGAAGTGCCACAACGGAGCCACGATCAGGTTTGCGTCAACACCCATTCACGTTGTCCTGAGTTCCAGCAATGAGCCGCTTTTGTACTGGCTCTCTCAAATTTATGTGGTACTCATAATCGGGATAATCGGTCTGATGTTGTTGCACAACATCCTCGACTTCTTCAGAAAATCGATAAGGAAGCTGACCGAAAGAAGATCGGGAAGCTATCCGACAAGATCTGGTGGTAAGCTTTATGTCAGGATGACTGCAAATGAGCGGGTACAACATCTTCTGCTACTTCTGAGCTTCCTGACTTTGGTCCTTACGGGATTCATGCTGAAGTTTCCCGATTCCTGGTGGGTGAAACTGATCAGGGATGTTGTGGGTAACGGCTTCGCCGATCTCCGCGGTTTGATCCACAGAATCGCCGGCTCGATCTTGATTGCGGACGCAATGTACCATATTTACTACGTGGCATTCACGGTTAGGGGCAGGCAGTTCATCAAAGATATGTTGCCCAAGATCCAGGACGCAAGGGATGTTGTCACTGCAATCAAATATGATCTGGGTCTGAGCAAAGAGCGGCCCAGGTTCGACCGTTTCAGCTATGCTGAGAAGGCGGAATACTGGGCACTGATATGGGGCACAGCCGTGATGGCACTTACCGGCCTGCTACTGTGGTTCAATAATTTTTCACTCGGCTTAATAACAAAGCTCGGCCTTGACGCGGCAACCTTAATCCACTATTACGAAGCGATCCTCGCGAGCCTTGCGATACTCGTTTGGCATTTCTATGCGGTAATTTTCAGTCCGGATGTTTACCCGCTTAATCTTTCATTTGTAAAAGGCACACTTAGCGAAGAGGAAATGGAAGAAGAACATCCGCTTGAACTCGAGAGGCTCAAAGAAACGAAGGAGGAAGAGATAGTGGTACAGAACGGAGTGGATACCCAGAAATAAGGATTGAAAGGGAAACTATGGACGATAAGATACCACGGTTCTCTCGGAGCTGGCGCCTGCAGCACATGCTCCTCATGGTTAGCGTTCTACTTTTGATTATCTCGGGATTTTCCATGAAATACTCCGAGACCGTCTGGGGGAAAGTGTTGCTTTTTCTGGAAGGCGGATTCCAGGCGCGAGGAGCACTGCATCGCTTATCTGCAGTTCTCCTTTTCATTACGGCCATATACCATTTGATCTATATTTCCTTCTCAAAGGAAGGGAGAAGAGAGTTCAAGAGTCTTCTTCCGAACAAAAACGACTTTGTGGATCTCAAGAACAGCATCTTATATGACTTGCTGAAAAGGTCTGAGAAGCCTGCCTTTGGGAGATATTCCTACCGGGAGAAGGTCCAATACTGGGCATTCTTCATATTCATTTTTCTTATGTTCATATCGGGTGTAATTCTCTGGTTCCACGATTTCTTCTTCGGGTTCTTTCCCAAATGGGCGTTTGATGTCTCGTTCGCACTGCATGGTGGTACGGCAACACTGGTTATCCTTTTCCTGGTATTGTGGCACATGTATGTGGTTCACCTCTCGCCGGCAAACTTCCCCGGCAACTCGTCCTTTTGGCATGGATACGTGACCGAACGCTGGCTGAAAGAGAATCATTCGCTGGAATATGAAGAGATGAAAGGCCTGAGAGAGGGGAAAAAATCGGAGGGGAAGGAGGACTAGCATGACTGCTTTCCTGACGGTTCTCCTTGCATTGTTCCAGATCGGCGTTTCCAATCCGAATAGCCGCTGCTTTCTCTGTCACGGGAAGGCAAATTTCGGAGTTGTCGAAAACGGGAAGTTCCAATCTCTTTACGTCTCACCGAAAGATTTTTCGACTTCCATCCACGGGAAATTTACATGTGTGCAGTGCCATACAGACGTCAAAGTAATTCCACATTTCATCAAGCCACGGAAGATCATCTGTCTCCAATGTCATTTTGAAGGCAACACCGTCGGTGCTCCTGTAAAGTGGATGCCTGAGAAGTATAAAGAGAGTGTCCACGCCAAAGCCTTAGCCGAAGGTAATCCTAACGCTCCGAATTGCGAGACTTGTCATACAACTCACTATGTGAAGAGTCCGAAGGATTCGACTTCCGCCACCAATCGGAGAAATGTTCCGGAACTCTGCGGAAAATGTCACACAAAGGAATTCGAAGCTTACAGCAAATCGATCCACTATAAGGCATTGGAAAATGGGATGCTTGGGGCGGCAGTATGCACCGACTGCCACCAGGAACACGATGTACTACCACCGAACGACCCGAGGTCCGCTCTCAACCCACAAAGTGTGGTTAACACCTGCACAAAGTGTCACTCGGACACTCTGCTCATGGAGAGGGCCAACGTTCCGGTACAGCAACCCGAAGCTTATAGCGAGAGTTTCCACGGCATTGCTCTGGAGAGCGGAATGGTCAAAGCTGCAAATTGCACTTCGTGTCACGGCCACCACGATATACTTCCGGCAAGTGACCCTGCATCTCCTATCAATCCGAGGAACCTTCCTAAGACTTGTGGGAAGTGCCATCCGAACGCGGATCAAAACGTCGCAAAAGGGAAGATCCACATCATACCGAGCGAGAAAAGCGCCGGTGTCGTGTTTTATGTATATACGTTCTTTAAGTGGTTTACTCTCGCGGTGCTCGCTTTCCTCTTCGTGCACATAGTACTCGATCTTTCAGGATTCATAAGGCGAAAGTATGCCAGGCACGAGTAAAGAAGACAGCAAAATAGCAGACGCCGCTGAACGCCTGATCAACGACGTTGTAAATGACCAAAAGATCGATCTCGACGAGGAATTCAAATCGCGACTGAAGCGTGAACTCATCGAAAGGATCAGAGAGCACGTTGAGAGTAAACGCCGGCAGGAAGAAGAAAAAAGGAAGAAGGAAGCAAAAACCAAACAAGAGTACTTCCTACGTTTCGGTTTGAACTTCAGAATGCAACACCTGACACTCGCAGTAGGTGTAATAATTCTGATAATCACGGGGCTGCCGATAAAGTTCCACGACAGCACGGTGGCAAAGATATTCTTCGAGCTGACCGGCGGGATTGCGGTTTCCAGGATGATTCACAGAGTTGGGGCGACGCTTCTTATCATCGTCTCCGTCTGGCACGTGCTGTCCATTACCCTCACGAAGACCGGCAGAAATGACTTCAAGCAGCTCTTGCCGACCGTAGAAGATATGAAAGACTTTGTAAAGAACATTAAATACCTATTGGGACTGTCGAAAGAGAGACCGAGGTACGGTAGATTCTCTTACGTCGAGAAATTCGATTACTGGGCAGTCTACTGGGGAATGGTTATTATGATCTTTTCGGGACTGCTGCTGTGGTTCAACAATTTCTTCCTGGGAATCGTCCCTAAGTTCATGTTCGATATCGCAACCGAGGTCCACTCAGACGAAGCAATGCTTGCCACACTCGCAATTGTCGTGTGGCACTGGTACAACGTGCATTTTAACCCCGAGGTCTTTCCTTTCAACCCAACAATATTTACCGGGAAGATTTCGAAAGAAAAAATGCTCAAGGATCATCCATTGGAGTATGAGCGGCTGAAGGCGGAAACGGAGAAGGCAAGCACCGGAGATAAGCCAAGATGAAAAAGTTCAGACGGGCAATCGCCATTGCTTTGCCGCTCTTCATCCTGTACGGCTTCTTCCTGTTTCTCAGAGCTTCAGATGACCCGAAGTTCTGCGCCTCGTGTCATTACATGCAGCAGTACTACGACAACTGGCTCACTTCTTCACACAATCAGATATCTTGTGGGAAGTGCCATTACGCGCCCGGTCTTGGTAATTATCTCAAAGGCAAATTAAGGTTAGCTTCTGAAATAGTCCGCTACTACATCGGCGCCTATTCACCGGAGGTCACTTCGAAAATCAGCGACGGCGCGTGCCTCCAGTGTCACAAGACACAGGATTTCTACAAGACGATAGAGTTTGATAGAGGTAAGATCACGTTCAGTCATCAGGTCCATCTGTCGAGCAAGAAAGTCAATTTCTCGTTCAAGTGCCAGACCTGCCATTCCCAATTAGTGCAGGGCAAGCACGGCGGCGTCTCGACTCAAATCTGCGTACTGTGTCACTTTGATGGGTCGGACATGCGTGGAGGTCCAGTTGGCGGATGCAATACATGTCATGGTCCGCCACAAAACGATATTTATGTTTGGGATACTCCTTTCAATCACTCCAAATATCTGAAGAGTGGAGTCGAATGTCAGACTTGCCACTTACATGTGACAACAGGAACCGGAAGTGTCACAAGAGACAAGTGTCTGGAGTGCCACGTGAGTGTGGCGGATACGTTTCCTGACAGGAAGAGCATTCATGAGGAACATGTTGGCAAGGATAATATCAAATGTTTCAAGTGCCATGGAGAGATCAAGCATGGGAGGATTGAAATGTACGATGTCTTTTCTCCAGACTGCCAACAATGCCATGGAAACCGTCACAGTACACAGGAAATGGTTTTCTCAGGGTCAGGCGGAACAAACGTACCTGTGATTCCGGATCCCATGTTCTTGGCGGATGTGACTTGCGAGGGATGCCATAGTTCCATGGCCGTGGGTACCAGCGGTGTGATTGCCTCTCAGAATCCCACACAAGTGGATCCAACGAGAAGTCTAGCTAAGCTCTCGACATGCAGCACATGCCATGGTGGAAATTACGACAAGCTGATGATTATGTGGCAGGATAATGTAAAAGCGAGGATACAGAAGCTTGAGCTGGCCGAGTCAAGAAACTATCTTTTCACCGGTCGGAAACCCGCCCAGGACAAGAACCTCGATCTTGTCCTGAAAGATGGAAGCTACGGAGCACATAACAACAGGTATGTCAACCTGCTTCTTGACCAAACAGAGAAGCAATTGAAAGTAGTCGATAAGAAGCCCGGCGTTGAATTTCTGTATGAAAGGAATTCCGCCTGCCTGACCTGTCACTTTGGTATTGAGAACCTCAGCGTCAATGTGAAGGGTGAAACCTTCCCTCACGGTTCTCACCTCTTTACAAGGAGGTGTGTCGATTGCCATCAAGATGCATCACCATCTTCGGCTAATCACGGTAAGTTGGCCGAGAAGGCTACCTCTTGCACGAACTGCCACCACGAAAGTAAGGACACAAAGTGTGAGACATGCCATAGCTTGCAGTCAGATTTCTACAGCGGGAAATTTCTTGCCGCTTCACCTGACACAATGGCAGCATCTGGTATCGCCTGTTCCGACTGTCACCTCGCTGAAGGAAATTACCCTTCAATACCGACAACGCAGGTGTGCTCAAGCTGTCATGACGAAGCGGCAACGAAGAAATATGAAGCAGAGATAATTCAGGTTGAAAACGCCATTTCTCAGTGGAATCGAATTTTTCCCGAAATGGTTGCATATTATAAATCAAAGCAATCAAAAGAAACGCTAGATACTCTCAGGGCCATTGAGTCCGACTTAGAAAAAGTTGAAGAGGAAGGTTCGATGGGTGTCCACAACCTAGGTTTCACACAGGGCTTGATCAGGAGGGCGACCACTTTTGTCGGAAGTTTCAAGTCTGGCTCTGATAGCAGGGCGGGAACCGCACAATTATCCGGGATGGATGGGCGATAGATTGACAATCGAACAGGCAGCAATTGAATCAGGAGGAAGCGGCATGGGACAGAACAGCCAAATTGGCAGCCGGCTGAGGGCGCGGTTTGAGTCTCTTTTGAGAAGGAAGATTAGCGTGATGCTACAGGCTATGTATGACCGGCCGGATGAATTTGTCGATCTGGAAAGCGGGGAAAAGTACATCTGCACAGTATGCGATCTGGAGTACAAGAGATGTGAAGTCGAGCCGGATTACAGGTGTGAGATCGCCCGGAAGAGGGAGACCGAGTTCAAGGAGCTCGAGCTCGCACTCGACCGGCTGAGGAGGGGAACTTTTGGTTATTGTGAAAACTGCTCAAACTTCATCGGTCAGAAAGAGCTTAAGAAAAATCCGACCAGGACATTTTGCAGCGAATGTGGCGGGAGGAATTGATGCGGTATATACCAATAAATAAATGGAGGTAACAAGATGCGAAAACTAACACTAATAGCCATGGCGATCGCCCTGACTTCGACTATCTCGTTGGCGGGCGAACCCAGCCACCAATATGTTGGAGCGAGCGTTTGTGCCATGTGCCACAGGACACCAAAGAACGGTGAGCAGTTCCAGAAATGGCAGGCGAGCAAGCATTCTCAGGCCATGAAGGTTCTCTCAAGTCCCGAAGCTCTGAAGATTGCAAAGGAGAAGGGACTGAAGGGAGCACCCTCGGAGTCGCCTGAGTGTCTGCAATGCCACGAGACTGCGTACGACGCACCTGCTTCACAGCTCGGCCCGAGGTTCAATAAGGAAGACGGTGTGCAGTGCGAGACATGCCATGGACCAGGCAAAGACTACATGAAGATGGACATCATGAAGAATCAGAAACTCGCAGTTGCGAATGGGTTGGTCCTTCTTTCCGTCAAGGATGGCAGCGCAGAGAAGCTGTGTGTCACATGCCATAACAAGAAGAGTCCGACATTCAAGGGTTTCGACTTCAAGACGATGTGGCCACAGATAGCTCATCCGGTTCCGGCTAATTAATTATGTCGTCTTTCATCTCCATAAAGGAAGGTGGGTTGTGAAGGTAAATGTGCATATGCAATCGGAAATTTGTGGAGAAGACCGGCATCGTTCTCACGATGCCGGTTATTTTCTCCCGGACGAATCAGGGACTAATAACTTCAAATTGTCGAGAACTGACTTCAGGGGTCGGGTTCTGGATCATTCTATGCGCGACTTTAAATCCTTAGGGCTGCTTTCATTTGTCTTCCTCTTTGTCATGAACATGATGGGAAGCGGGCGAGCTTTCGCCCAGGCGGTTAGCGGACGGTTCGTCACTTCGTTCTACTCTTACCAGCAATATGATACGACAGATGCTGCCAAGCTTGATTTGCGAGGTTTCGAGGCTATGCAGTTGAATTTCGGAGCGGGAAACTACCAGTTGCATACGTACATACTCGCTACCAACGATTTCATCACGCCGCTGCCAACCGATCCTTTGCTCCGGGCCGGGAATTTGTATTTGGAGGCGAGAAACATCGGCAATGTCGTGGATCTCAAACTGGGCCGGCAGCCAATCTTCAGCAAGGTCGGAGTCTCGTCCTTCGACGGCTTGAGCGCGAATGCCCACTTTTTAAATAGGCAAGTATCCGTTATAGCCTTCGGCGGCGCACTTCCGCCCATAGATGAGAGGTTTGAACTGAACTCCGACCTGAAGAACAATACGCTTTACGGAGGTCAGGTGTACTACTCTCCGATTGAGAATCTCAGGATCGGCGGTGCGTATATAGATAAGAATTTTAAGCCGCCAAGTTATTATGCCTACCGCCTGACTGACCTGCACAACACTCCCAGCTTTGGTGACAGTGTTTATATCGACCCATCGGCCACGGCTTACCAGTTTGTTTCAGGCGATGTACTTTATTATAACAAGAATGTGACCGGCTATCTTCGAATCGACTATGATCTTAACTTCGCCGATTTCAATCGCACCGAGTTCTCATTTAGATACTCTCCGATAACTTCTCTTTCCGCAAACTTCGAGTATTTTCATCGTGATGCACGACTGCCGTTTAACTCAATTTTCTCGGTGTTCGATCACGCCGGTACAGACGAATACGATTTGGGGGTGAACTATATTCTTGCAAACAACGTCAGCGCCTTCGCATCTGTCAGCAAAGTCTATTACACCGGCGATAATTCGACTCAGTATTCGATCGGGACCAACATATACCTGTTCTCCCTGAACTTCTCCCATAATGACGGGTTTGCAGGAAACCTCAACGGGTTGAACGCCCAATTCATGTATCCACTGCTGGAACGCAGGATTGTTCTGATTGCCTCTGCGTCGGCGATGGATTATAAGATACTTCAGGAGAGCTCGATCCCAACCAACCGTCTTTACAGTGGCTCACTCGGGGTCACTTACAGGCCGATTGACCTCCTTTCGTTCAACTTGCAGGGTCAGTACTATCAGAACCCGGTGTATAAGAACGACGTTAGAGGGTACCTGCAAGTGAACTACTATTTCTTCAAAAGTTTTGATTCGAATTGACGGAGGCGCAGATGAAGAAACTATTACTCTTTGGAATTGTCGGATTGGTCGCGCTCCTGTCGATCTCCAATCTCTACGCAACGAAGGACGCTCCCAGGGTTGACAACGCGAAGCTGATTAAATTTTCCCATAAGCTGCATATCAACGACGTCGGCGCGGCCTGCACGGATTGTCATACCAATGTGACGACCAGCACGAAGGAAACCGACTATCTTATACCGAACATGTCTGTCTGTTACACTTGCCACGACCAATCGTCGACCAAGTGCGAGTTCTGCCATACTTCTTCGGACAGCAGCACCTATCGTGATCTCGTTCAGACGACAAGCCCGGTGTTCTTCTCGCACAAGAGGCATGCGGGTGTGCTGAAATTGAAATGTGAGACCTGCCATCAGGGGCTCGACAAAGTCGAGTACGCGGAGCAGGCTCCTAACGGCGGTCTCCCGAAAATGGAGCAATGCGCGGTATGTCACGGTCAGCTGAGCAACAACTTCAGAGCTGAAAAGGTCAGTCATCCCATCACCACTGCCCCGGGTGCCTGCGGCGCGTGCCATAAAGACCTGACGCAGCTTGTCCCCGAGTCGCATAAGATGCCCGACTTCATGACGCAGCACAAAGACTTTGTCAACGCTTCCGGTCCGCAGAACGATTGCCGGTCGTGCCACTCTCCCACATCATGTCAGGAATGCCACGACGCCGGCAACTTCGCGAAGGACCTGACGCCAGGTCAGCTGTATGTCCCTTCGACTCCGTCGCTTTCGCCTGTGACCACACACAAGGAACTCACATTCCAGAAGGTTCATCCTTCTAACTTCAGATTCACTCACGCAATCGAGGCGAAGGGGCGTGAGAGCACCTGCTATACTTGTCACGACGAAAGGACGTTTTGCGTGCCATGTCATAACTCAGAGGCAAACGGAGCCCGGATTGAGCCTGTCTGGCACTTCGGAGGAGACTTCGTGACTCTCGGCGTCGGCAGTGGCGGAGGGAGACACGCACAATATGCGCGAAAGGACATCGAGAGTTGTGCAAGCTGCCACGATGTCCAGGGTGCCGACCCGGTCTGCATAACCTGTCACACCGATCCCGATGGGATCAAAGGAGACGACCCCAGGACGCACGCGCCGTTCTTCATGCGGGACGTAAACGGGGACTGGCATACAAATCCTGGATCGGTTTGTTACGTATGTCACACCGATCCTAACGCACATCCGGGCGGAAAGCCGGGTGTTGGATTTTGCGGTTATTGTCACGGCAGCAATCCGGGAGACTGAGAAATGAAAAAACACATTGAAATAATATTAGCTATTGCCGTGGGCTTCGCTTTTAGTTCGTGCAGCAAGCTGCAAAATAATGTTCTTGCTCCTGCTTCAGTACAGGATGTGGTTCATCCGGCAGGTTGGACGGACCTTAATTCGTCCGAATTCCACGGGACTTATATCAAGCAGCATAATTACGACCTGGCCACATGTGCTTCATGTCACGGTGCGGATTATCGTGGCGGGATTTCCGGCAAGTCGTGTTACACCTGCCACGAGGAGACAAACGGTCCTTTGGCATGTAACACCTGTCATGGCAGTCTGAACAACGCCGCTCCCCCGCCGGATCTATCCGGCAACACGAGTACAACGGACCCGGGTGTCGGTGCTCATCAGAGCCACCTGGCGGGTAACAGCTACCTGTCATCGGTGGCCTGTTCCTCCTGCCACGTCGTACCTCAGGCGGCCGGTCCTGGCATTCACCCGTTCGGTACTCAATCCGCCCTGGTGGCTTTCTCAGGGGTTGCTACTACCGAAACAAACACTCCGGGATCTCGTTTCTATGACAGCACTCAGCCGACTGTCGTGCCGCAACCGATGTTCAACCAGCAGACGCTGGAATGCTCGAACACCTATTGCCACGGTGATTTCAAGAACGGCAACAATTATACGCCCACCTGGAACAAAACAACATCCGGGCAGGCAGCTTGTGGTACATGTCACGGAATCCCACCCAACACGCCAATTCACCGGGGGCAGACTATGCAGACCTGCTACCTCTGTCACGAGCCAATGATCGGTCCGAACGGGGTCATACAGGACAGCTCACTCCACGTGAACGGAAAGTTGGAGCTATACGGGAAGTCCCTATCAGTGTGGTGAGCTGGCACCTCTTCGGCGCGAGAGGATGAGTGGTACGATTTCTAAATGGGGAGCCAAGGGCAGATAAGGTGTCCTTGGCTCTTTGCTGTATGGGGACCGCTCATTCGTATTAAACGACTTTGATGCTTCTTAGGGTTCAAAACATTATCTTGAGATTTCATCAGCTAACTGCGGGAGATTGTTGACGGAGCTTACAGACATAAAAGGCTGGCTTGTTGATTTGGATGGAACTCTGTATCTGGGGGACACAATCCTGCCCGGAGCCATCGAATTTATAGGGAAGTTGGAAGAGCAAAAGCGGCGGTTCAGATTCGTCTCAAATACCACGATCTACTCCCGCAGACAAATTGCAGAAAAGCTGACGCGGCTCGGGATGAACGCGAGTGAGCAGCAAATATTCACCGCGCCTTCGGCTGCGGCAGAATTGCTGAGGACGTTCGGCGGTGTCAAATGTTATCTGGTTGTTGCCGATGCGCTGCGCGAAGAATTCGATGGGATAGATATCTCCGAAAGAAATCCCGACTATGTAGTGATCGGGGACGTCGGCAGGGACATGGACTACGAATTGCTGAATAAAGTGTTCAGGCTTGTAATGGGTGGAGCGGAATTGATCGCCCTTCAGAAGAATAGATTCTTCAGAGGTTCAGATGGTCTGCAGATAGATGTCGGCGCGTTCGTGGCTGGCCTCGAATACTCTTCGAATAAACAGGCGAAAATCATCGGCAAACCTTCCAGGCAGTTTTTCAATCTCGCCGTGCACGACATCAGAATAGAGGCGGGGGAGCGGTGGCTTTCAGCGGAGTTTGCCATGGTCGGAGACGATATAGAGTCCGATATCAAAGGCGCCATGGACGCCGGCCTGTTGGGAGTTCTTGTGAAAACAGGGAAATATAACGACTCATACAGTGAGCACTTCGGAATTGTTCCCGAGTACTCTTTCGACTCCATCAAAGACTTGAGCGGGAGACTGGGTTAAATCTTGATTCAAGCCGGCCTTTCCGGATAAAAACTCAAACATGAGCGAATCTGCCAGAAATCTGTTGCTTTTCTCCGACCCCTTTGATTATTATTTGCACACATACCAATGAATAACTTACACGTAATCGATCATCCCTTAGTCAAACGGGACGTGAGTCTCCTCCGCGCGAAATCGACGACAAGCGAAGATTTCAGGATAGTGCTGAGGCGGCTTACTTCTATCATGGTCTATGAAGTCACTAAAGACATCAGACTTGATTCTCATATCGTTGAAACTCCTTTGGAGAAGACCGACGGGTTCACACTGGCAGATGAAGTGATTCTTGTTCCTGTGCTGCGCGCCGGACTCGGCATGCTGGAAGCTTACCTGGGTCTTCTTCCCAACGCGAAGGTTGGGCATGTCGGCGTCTATAGGGACGAGGCTACACTTAAACCCGTCGACTATTATGCGAAGTTTCCTCCGAACCTGTCACAGAGCGTTGTGATACTGATAGATCCTATGCTGGCTACCGGAGGAAGTGCTTCTGCGGCGATTAGCTATCTCGAAGAGCGTGATGCGAAGAACATCCGTCTCAATTGCGTAGTGGCAGCTCCCGAGGGAGTTGCACTCCTCGAAAAGGAACATCCGAAAGTGAGGATCTATGCCGCAGTGCTGGACAGAGCGCTGAACAAGAGCGGTTACATCGTACCGGGTCTGGGCGATGCGGGAGACAGGATATACGGCACCTGAACGGACGTGCCGGCAGCATAAGTCAGCATGAAATCTGAGCAGGACGATAAAGTATACGGAAGCGGAACCGAAAACCTGCCAACGAATCCTGTCACGAAGGAAAGGCTCCGGGCTTATTACGACCGATTTTTTGAGAATTCTGAGTTCGGACACTACCATGAGGGTGCGACCCGCAGGATACTGCGGTCATTGTTAAAGAAAACGGGTTCAACGGAACGGAAGACCGTTTTGGATCTCGGCTGTGCCACCGGGTTTTACACAGATCAATTTAGACATCTGCGGATTTCGGCCGTAGGTATCGACATAAGTCGGGTGGCGATATCAAGAGCTGAAGAGAAATATCCCGGCATTCCTTTTCTAGTAGGAGATGCGGCGAGGCTCCCGTTCAAGCCAGCCTCCTTCGATATCCTTTTCATGTCCGGCTGCAGTTTAACGAACACACGTGACTTTCCGGCGATTCAACTGTTCTTCACGAGCCTGACCGAATACATCTCAGGAGAAGGGGCTTTGATCTTCTTGGGCGCAAGTGATTTCTCCGGTGATGAGGCACCCACGAACGAGTGGATATATCACACCTATGATGAGATCAAACGATTCGTGGACCGCGAAGGCGTGCGCGTGAGGGGTCCGTACGTCACTCACCTCAGACTTCTGTCGATAGTCGGAAGGGCGGGTTTAAACAGCTTTGCATCTCTGATTTTCAGAAGATTCCCAGGTCGAAGAAGGTGGAGCGTCGTTTACATCATCGAAAAAAAAAGAGTTTTCCCACAATAAATGTGGCCGTGGCTGCCAGGCCGCCTATGATTACGCTTTCCAGGCCGCTCCTCCACGGATTCTTGCCCGTGACCGCCGTCTTAGCCGCACCGACTCCGAACAGTACGGACAATGTCAGGATGGCGCTTGCTATCAATCCGCTTGCAGGGTTCATGAGAAGGTATGGAACGATCGGCATGAAAGCGCCGAAAGTATACGCACCTCCGGTAGCGACCGCCGACTTGAGGGGCGATACTGTAAAATCTAATGAGAGCCCGAGCTCTTCCTGCATCATTATGTCTACCCAGCGTTTCTTATCCGAAGTGATATGAGAGATCACTGTTTCGAGTATCTCCCCGGTGAATCCCTTGGTACGGTAGATGTCACGGATTTCCTGGCGCTCGACTTCAGGGAAGTTGTCAACCTCATAAGTCTCGCGGTTCATCTCGCCGCGATAATATTCGATCTGAGATTTTGTGGAGAGGTAAGCACCTAAAGCCATTGATATCGTCCCGCCGATTAACTCTGCCAGTCCTGCAATGAGTATTACCTCGCTCTTGACGCCTGCTCCGTTGACACCCGATGCGACTGCAAAGGCTGCAACCAGCCCGTCGTTTGCTCCGAATACAAGTTCACGCACAATACTCCCGCCTGGGATGTGGACCGCTTCAGTATGGTGACTCGAATCCTTCGTGTTTAGCGCCTTGCCGCGCCAGGACCACTTAGCCATAAATCGCTCCTCTTTGAGAATCTGTGATATATTTACTAACCACAAAACGATAGGCGGAGGTTTCCTGATATCCCAGAAAGAAGCGCGTGAATTTTGCTGAAAACAACCGTTCCTGTGCCCGTTTTCAAGCGGTGGCGAACGATGTGTCGGATTGACCGTTATCTTGACTGATTTGCGTGGAAATGCTATATTACTAAACAAAATTTGGAGTAAAAATTGTCTGTTGAAGCTTCAACGAAAAGTTTTGCGAAGGAGGATGTTGATCGGAAGTGGCTCGTCGTCGATGCTGACGGAAAGACGCTCGGACGACTGGCGACCAAGATTGCGTCTCTCTTGAGGGGGAAGACCAATCCCCAATTTACGCCGCATTCTGATACAGGCGATTTTGTGATCGTTGTAAACGCAGAGAAGGTGAAAGTGACCGGCAGTAAGATGGACACTAAGGTCTATTTCCATTACACCGGATATCCGGGCGGTGCAACGTACACAAAATACCGGGACCTTCTTGAGGAGAAACCGGAAGCTGTAATAGAACATGCGGTCAAAGGAATGCTGCCAAAGAACCGCTTGGGTGCACGGCTCTTTACAAAGCTAAAAGTGTACGCTGGCTCCGATCATCCACACAAGGCTCAAAAGCCGACTGCAATCGAAATATAATCAGGAGTTTTAATGGCTTCAGTTCAAAATGCACAAGTGGCCGTAGGCAGGAGAAAAACCTCTACGGCAAGAGCGAAACTTGTGCCAGGTTCCGGTAAGATTTTTGTGAACGACCAACCGCATTTCGAATATTTTCCCGTTGTCTCGGTCCAGAACGAATTATTCAAGCCGTTCGAGGCGACCGAAACGCAAGGGAAGTACGATGTCTATGCTGTAGTGGACGGCGGCGGATTGTCCGGACAGGCCGGAGCTCTCAGACTTGCAATCGCCAGAGCCCTGGTGAAAGAAGGCGAAGAGATGCGACCCAGGTTGCGTGCAGCTGGTGTTCTGACGCGAGACCCGAGAATGGTCGAGCGAAAGAAGTATGGACGCAGGAAGGCGCGTGCACGCTTCCAGTGGACAAAGCGTTAATCAACTAAAATAATCATACTTCCCAGGCTGATTCTCGTGCAACGCGAGAGTCCGCTACCCGGTTCGGGTCGAACGATCGACCAGGTTGATCAAGTTCGATATAGAACCTCAGGAAAGAGTCAATCGGGCCGGGAATTCACGCGGCGGTGTGACGCGAGCGTCATTCCGCGTGGAGTTGAGGGAAGTAGAAGTGAGGCCGGTGGCAGTTGGCCCCCGGCCGCAAAAACCAAAGGAGAAATCATGCCACGAGTAACTATTGAAGCACTCCTCTCATCGGGTGCTCATTTCGGACATCTTACCCGCCGCTGGGATCCCAAGATGAAGCCGTACATCTTCATGGAGCGCAACGGAATCCATATCATCGATTTGCGCCAGACGCAGCAGCTAATCGAAGAGTCCTGCGATGCGATGGCTAATTTGGCCGCAGACGGGAAGAAAGTCCTCTTTGTCGGCACGAAGAAGCAGGCGCGTGATATAATCCGCCAGCAGGCTGAGCGGGCTGGAGTCCATTACGTTACAGAGCGATGGCTCGGAGGAATGCTGACCAACTTCACGACTATTAGAAAGAGCGTCAGAAGGCTCCAACACATTGAAAAGATGGAAAGCGACAACACCATCGAGAGCCTGACCAAGAAGGAAGGCCTCAGGCTCAAGAGGGAGAAAGAGAAACTTGAGAAGATACTCTCAGGGGTGCGCGATATGAACAAACTGCCCGGCGCGGTGTTTGTCGTAGACATAAAGAAGGAACACATTGCCATAAAGGAGGCCGAAAGACTGGGCATCCCGATTTTCGCGATGGTTGACACGAACTGTGATCCTGACCCGATCAATTACGTAATTCCCTCCAACGATGACGCGGCAAAGGCAATTGAAGTCGTCGTGACTGCGCTGACGGATGCATATGTGGAAGGAGGCCAGCGTTCAAAAGAGTTGAAGGTCGAAGCAATGATGGAACATTCTGCGGATGCTTCCGCTAAAGAAGGAACTGGAAAGTAAAAATGGAAATAACAGTTGAGATGGTGAAGTCCCTCCGCGACGTCACAGGTGCGGGGATGATGGAATGCAAGAAAGCCCTGCAGGAATCAAATGGTGACATCGAACAGGCAAAGAAGATCCTTCGCGCCCGCGGCGCCCAGGTTGCCGAGAAAAGGTCCGGAAGGGAAGCCAAGCAGGGCGTCGTTGAATCTTACATCCATGCAGGCGGCCGCATCGGGGCAATGGTTGAGGTAAATTGTGAAACCGACTTCGTGGCGCGGACTGAGGAGTTTAAGCAGCTGGCGCGGGATATCGCCATGCAGATCGCAGCGATGAGTCCCCTGGTCGCCAGCCGTGAAGAAGTTCCGTCTGAACTCATACAGAAGGAATTAAACGAATATCGCGAGCAGGCTGTTTCAGAAGGGAAATCGCAAGACGTAGCGGAAAAGATCGCGAGCGGCAGACTGGAGAAGTACTATCAGGAAGTCGTCCTGCTTGAACAGGCGTTTATCAAGGACCCGCAGCGAATGGTCAAGGATCTTATTACCGACATGTCCGGGAAGACCGGAGAGAACGTGTCGATCAGAAGGTTCCAGAGATTTGAGCTTGGAGTCGATGGTTCAAAGTGAAAAGCGTTTTGAATCTCCGTTAGTAATTGTAGAGTAGAAGATTTCAAAAGCTGCACTAGCCTGTGATAGTGCAGCTTTTTTTATGTTTCGAAGAGGTAAATCAGAAGGAGGAACGAGCGTGGCGCTGAAGTATAAGCGGATATTGTTGAAGCTCAGCGGAGAATCGCTGATGGGCGACAGAGGGTATGGCATCGACCCGGGCGTACTCAATCAGTTTGCCGAAGAAGTATCGTCTGTGCTTTCCCTGGGCGTTCAGGTCGGAATCGTAATCGGAGGAGGCAATATTTACAGAGGCATCGCGGCGGCCGCTGACGGCGTTGACAAAGTGGTCGGCGACCAGATGGGTATGTTGGCTACCGTGATCAATGCCCTGGCCCTGCAGAACATACTTGAGAAGAACGGAATATATACGCGGTTGATGAGCGCGATTACAATGGAAGAGATTGCGGAGCCGTATATACGGAGGCGCGCCATACGCCACCTCGAAAAAGGACGTGTTGTAATTTTCGGTGCCGGCACCGGAAATCCTTATTTCACCACCGATACCGCCGCGGCGCTGAGAGCCGTTGAAATCAAGGCGGACGTTATCATCAAAGGGACACGTGTGGATGGGATCTATGATTCCGATCCGGAGAAGAACCCTGCTGCCATCAAACTGCCTGAGATCACTTACATGGATGTCCTGCAGAAAGACTTGAAAGTCATGGACCTGACCGCAATCACTCTTTGCCGCGAAAACAAACTCCCGATAGTCGTGTTCAAGATGACGTCGCCGGGGAATTTGAAGAGAGTTGTAACTGGGGAAGGGATCGGTTCAACCGTTCTCCAGTCGTGAACAGTCGATCAATAATTCGGAGGAGCGTATGCTTGACAAAATAATTCACGAGACGGAAGACAAAATGAAGAAGGCGGTTGATTTTACCCGGCAGGAGCTGACCAAGTTGAGGTCCGGGAAAGCGACCGTGGCCTTATTGGATGATATCAGGGTCGACTACTACGGCCAGAAGATGCCAATAGCGCAGACTGCTTCGATCAGTGCACCGGACGCCCATCTGGTGGTCGTGCAGCCGTGGGATAAATCGATGATCCAGGAGATTGAAAAGGCGATCCTTGCAGCGAACATAGGATTGACTCCATCGAATGACGGAGCGGTGATAAGACTTCCGGTACCCCCTCTGACGGAGGAGAGGCGCAAGGAGCTTGTGAAGGTTGCCAAAAAATTCTCGGAAGATGGACGGGTTACCATCCGGAATATGCGGCGCGACTCCAACGAGCATCTCAAGAAAGCCGAGAAGGACGAGCATGTTTCTGAGGATGAGAGGAAAAGGGGGGAGACCGAGGTGCAGAGACTCACCGACAAGTATATAAAACAGTTAGACGATATCCTCGCGGGCAAGGAGAAGGAGATTCTCGAGGTCTGAGAGAACGGCAAGAGGTGATTCTACTTAGAGCGGCGGAAGCCGCTTTTTTTTGATATTCCGTCAGGAGATCACGTCCGCTGTCCGGGGTTCAGCAAGATCGTCAACGGACAAAGCCGGAAGTGTTATTGTGACTGTTGTTCCGCTTCCAGGCTGGCTCAAAACCGTTATAGTCCCCTTATGAGACTCTATAAGCGACCGGGCGATTGAGAGTCCTAATCCGCTTCCCCGGCGTGTCGCGCCGGAGGAGCGCGACTTGTCAGCACGGTAAAACCTGTCGAAGATGTGAGGGAGATCCTCAGGAGGGATGCCGACGCCTTTGTCGATTATCTGGAGTTTGACTGTGCCCTTTCCGGCTGCCTGCACAACTCTAATGGTGCTCCCGTCATTCGAATATTTTATGGCGTTGTCCAGCAGGTTGATGAACGCACTGAGGAGTTTATCCTTGTCTGCAGAGACGAAAACCTCCTCGTGTTCCCGGCCGGTAATGTCCTGGACCTCGTAGTTGATCTGGATCGAGCGCTGCGAAGCATACGCGGAAGTCTTGGAAATTGCATCGAGCAGCAGCTCATCTATTCTAATTGACCGCATCTGAAGCTGAAGCTGCCCGCTTTCGAGACGCGCCATGGTCAAGAGCTCGTCGACTATGTTTGTAATTCTCTTGATTTCTTCGACCGCGCTGTTCAGGATGTTTACGTAGTCGTCCGTGGTCCGCGGGTTCTTAAGTGCGACTTCAATCTCGCCAAGCAATATTGTCAATGGGGTCTTCAGCTCGTGCGAAGCATCCGCAGTAAACTGTTTCTGGAGCAGGAAGGCGTCCTGGATTCTGTCAAACATCGCATTCAGCGTCTTGGACAGCCGGGATATTTCATCGTCGACTCTTTTGGTCTCCAGTCGCCGGTCAAGGTGTTCAGCGGAGATGGATTGAGCCGTTCGAATGATCCGGTCGATCGGGTCGAAAGCCTTCTTCGCCACATAGAATCCTCCCAGGGCTGCGGCCAGTATTGTCAACGGAACCCCGATGAGGAGCAGGAGGCGGAGGCCGAACAGGCTTTGGTCCAGGATCAGTGTGTTTGAAGCCACCTGTACAAGATAGGTCGGGATTCCGTTGTCGAACACTGGGTAAGTGACTACCCGAAGGTGGCCGCTCTTTATCAGATGGGACGATGTTACCTTCTCAAGTGTTTGGAAGACCTGGTGACGGCTGAGAGCAAGCGCAAGGACTTCAGGTGTAACCGGCAGATTAAGGCTTCTCAGGCTTGTCGATTTGATTACGATGACGCCGTCGATCGACAAAACTTGCACGTACTCATTCGTGCCGAAATTTGCCGTAAGTGGCTGCTGGATAAGTCCGGACTGAATTTCCAGTTCCAGTCGTTCGTCCCCCTTGATCTGGCCGGCGATTTCAAGCGCATCGTTGCTCAAATTAAGGTCGAAATTCTGCGCGCTTTGCCTGGCGTATAGGAAATACAGGGCACCCGCAAACGCAGACAGCGTAAACCCGAAAATCACGACGAAGAGGAGTGTTATCTTCGCTCTAATCGTTCTCATCTTCGTCTCTCAACACATAACCGGCGCCGACTATGGTGCGGATTAACGGTTTGTCAAAATCCCTGTCAATCTTCTTGCGAAGGAGCTTAACGTAAACGTCGATAACATTTGATTCCATGTCGAAACTGACATTCCAGACGTGCTGTGCAATATAAGAACGCGACAGAATTTGGCCTTTGTTACGCATGAGATATTCGAGGAGGGCAAACTCGCGTGTCGTCAAATGAATCGGAGTTCCATCACGTTCGACTTTCCGGGTAACCGGGTCGAGAATCAACTTTCCTACCTGAAGAACCGCGGATTTATCCTGGCTCTTTCGGCGAAGCAAAGCCCTGATGCGGGCGAGGAGTTCTTCGAAGTGAAAAGGCTTCGTCAAATAGTCGTCCGCGCCGGAATCGAGGCCCCGGACTTTTGCGTCGGTGTCTCCGAGGGCGGTCAACATCAATACAGGTGTATCCACCTTCTTGCTGCGAATGTTCCGGCAGGTTGTGACCCCGTCCTGGGAAGGGAGGAGGACATCGAGGATTATTGCATCGTAGTCGTTTTCACAGGCCATTTGTTCACCCTGGACTCCGTCATGCGCCACATCCACGGTGTAAGATTGCTCTTCCAGGCCCTTTCGGATAAAGGACGCCACTTTTTTTTCGTCTTCGACGACAAGTATTCGCATCATTCATTCTCTCTTTTACGAGAACGGTGGGGCAAGAGGACTTGCTCCACCGTGTCTGAATATTTTCTGTTGACAGTCGCTGTCACTTGCCATCTGAAACCGGCAGCCGCCGAACGGAACCACGGCTTAGGGGGCTAATTCTCCGTCAGGGTTTCTGCGGCGCCTTGAAATCTTTGAGCGCTTCGATAACTGCGTTTGCAACAGCCGGCCTCACCCGGGCAATCTTGTAGTTTTCTCTTGTCGGACAAACGCGATTTGTCAGCAGGATCACATACAACTTTCTAATGGGGTCGACCCACACTGAAGTTCCCGTGAATCCGAGATGACCCCATGATGTCGGGGAGAAGTAACGCCCTGCACTGGAATGCTCGGGGGCCTTCGTATCCCAACCGAGAGCTCTCGTGCTTAGGTCGGAATGCTTCTTCGTGAACAGTGCAATTGTTGAATCATGAAGATACCGGTGACCGTCGTAGACTCCGCCGTTGAGGAGCATTTGCAGGTAGATCGCAAGATCGTGGCTGGTCGAGAACAGACCGGCGTGTCCCGCCACGCCGCCGAGCGATCTGGAGTTCTCATCGTGGACGATACCCTGCAACAGATGGCCGGCCACGGCGTCGAATTCCGTCGGGGCGCATATGTCTTTGAGCGCCAATGGTGGAGTGAACATTGTTTCAGTCATGCCGAGTGGTTCGTAGAAATTCTTCTCCACATACTCGTTTATGGGCATCCCGGTTATTTTCTCGATGACCTTTGCAAGGACGAGGAAATTAATGTCGCTGTATACCATTTTTGTCCCGGTCTTGTAGACAAGCGGGCTTGCGTACAAGGAATCGTACATCGCTTTGTGAGCCGCGAGTGCTGCCGGGTCCGTCAGGAACAGCCGCGGATGCTTCAGGAGCATCATGAGAGTATCATGCGGTATTGCCTCTGTGTCCCACAAATGGCGGGGCGGATCAGGCGGTAGTCCGGAATCATGAACGAGGAGATTCGTGATGGTTACTTTCTCTTTGCCGTTCTGCCCGAACTGCGGAATGTATTTTACGACAGGTGCATGTATGTCAAGCTTTCCTTCGTCGTACAGTTTCATTGCCGCAAAAGTGGTCGCTATGACTTTCGTAAGCGATGCCAGGTCGTACATTGTCCTGAGCGTTACGCGTCTGGAGTACGGAGAGTAGTCGTAAGTCCCGAAGGCCTTGTTGAACACAATCTTCCCATCTCTTGCCACGAGGAGCTGTGCGCCGGGGAAGGCGCTGTCGGCTATCCAAAAATTCATTATTGAGTCTAGTCTGGCCAGCCGCGTGGCGGAGAAACCCGCCGCAATCGGGTCAGCGTAGCTGAGGCTGGTCTTCTTAATGTCGATCCCGTCTCCATACTTAGCAACCCCGGGTATCTTAACCGGGAGCTTTCCGGTCACATTTATCTCTCCGAAGAGCGCCTGGGTGGCAGCCTGGACGACATACCTTGTAGCTGAATAGGCGCATACATAAGCGGAAACGTTGGGGACGCTCCTCAAGAGATATGGGTTTCCGAACGAGACCATTACGCTGGGCTTGCCGTCGTTCAGGAGAGTGTCAAGAAAGCCCTGGATCGGCTTGCTGAAATCGACCGTACCCTGTCCGGCGCTCCAGCTGACGTATGTGGGGAGCAGAAGCATATCACACGACTGCGCGAGCTGGTATATGTTATCGAAGTCGATCTGATTCGACCATGGACCCACCTGCCGGAAAATGACGTTGCTGTACCGGCTGGATAATTCCTGCCGGAAGTCACCGCCCGTTGCAGGATCTCCGTTATCCGATACTGTCAGGCAGAGTATCTTAGGCGATTGGTGGTACTGGAGCGGCAGTATATCTCCGTCGTTCTTTACAATCGTGATTGAACGGCGCGCCGCCTTCTCGGCAAGAAGCCTGTGGCTTTGTATCCCGACAATTTTCGCAATGTCTGCGATGTTCACGTAGCGGTTCTTGTCGAGACCAAGTTCCGACTTAATCGATAGGATCTTACGGACTGCGGCATCTATGCGTGCTTCACTAATCTCGCCCCTTTCGACCGCTTTTGTTATGGCATTGATTGCGGTCTCTTCGTCGGGTGGCATAAGCAGGATGTCCGCGCCGGCTTTCACGGCCATGACCGCGGCTTGAGCGGCGGAAAACTCACTCGAGACACCGCGCATCGTAAGGGCGTCGGTGACAATCAGTCCGTGAAAACCGACTGAATCCTGAAGAAGTCCCGTCGATATTTGCGGAGCCAGTGTTCCGGGGACATTGGAATTGCCGACGATCTTCGGGAAGGCTATATGTGCCACCATGACCGACTTGATCCCGGCGGCAACGTCGCGACGGAAGGGCACAAGTTCCACTTTCTCCAGCCTGCCGTATCCGAAGTTTATGATGGGCAGGGCCATGTGCGAATCGATGTCCGTGTCTCCATGTCCCGGAAAATGTTTGGCAGTAGCGACCACCCCGGCATCCTGTGTGCCAACCACAAATGCGGATGCCAGTTTGGCGACGAGCTCAGGATTCTCCCCAAATGAGCGCACGTTGATTATAGGATTGTCGGGATTGTCGTTCACATCGGATACCGGTGCGTAGTTCTGTAGGACGCCTACTGCACGGGATTCCTCCCCGACAACTCTTCCGATCTTGTAAACAAGTGCGGAGTCTCTCGTTGCGCCCAATCCCATGTTGCTTGGGAAACCGATTGCGTCCTGCAGTCTCATACCGAGTCCATATTCGTAGTCGGAAGAGACGAGGAGCGGGACCTTTGCTATGCTCTGCAGCCTGTTGAGAATCATCCCCTGTTCATAAATGTCTCCCAATGAGACTACGAGTCCGCCTATTTTGACGTCGCGGACGAGATGAACGAGTTCGTCATAGCTTCTATCGTCGTCGCTCATGTAGTGAGTCATCGTATATGCCACGGTCATCTGAGCGACTTTATCACGCAGCGAGAGCGATTGGAGGGTACTATTGACCCAAGCAGTGTCTACTTTCCAATGATAAATACCGGTGTCCGGAAGTGCGGCAGAGCCTTGCGCAAGCGCGGGAGGCGTGGCCGCTCTCTCAGGAAGGGCTTCCTTTGTCTGGTATGTGGCCGTGGAACATGATACAAGTGAAAAAGAGAGTGCTGCTAAAAACAGTAGAATAGGTTTCATCATTTTGCCTCATCAATTTTGAAAGCCAGAAGGGCCGCTCCGACTGCGGGAGAGGATTCTGCTGGTTGTACTCTGATTTCCGGAAAGTCTTCGGCAATAATCTGCAGAAACTTCCGCGACAAAGGGCTCGACTTCGTGAGTATGCTTCCAATCAGGACGAGGGGGAGCGGCTCGTCGACCTTATTTGCAACAGCCCGGATGTGATCCGACAGCTGCCTGGCACTTTCGGTTATTATGCCTATCGCTGCCCCATCGCCGCTTTCAGCAGCCTCAAGAGCTATTGGGGCTGCAGAGGCAATATCAAAGTTCTTCTGATATACCTCTACGACCATCGACTGGGGATCGGCAATGTTTTTCCTATCTTTCAAAAGCTGGGTCATCATGGTGAGCTCACCGCGACCGTCGAAAGCTCTCGCCACGGCAACGAGGCAGGCTCTGCCGATTGCATAGCCGCTCCCTTCGTCGCCGATAAAGCGCCCCCATCCGCCTATTCGATGAATCGCATTCGTACTGTCTTTCGCGAACAGTATCGAACCCGTTCCGCTGATAAGGATCATTCCCGGCTTCCCTCTGAAAGCGCCTTCGAGAGCGGCTATCGCATCGCTGCCGACCCCGACATGAGGAATCCGTAATGATCTTTTGCTAAGGAGATCCAGGAACGCTGCGCGCATCCTATTGGCATCATCGGCTCTTCCTGCACCCGCCAATCCCAGGAACATGGACCGGATACGGGAAAAGTCCGCACCGATTGTCTTCAGCAAGTTCTCGGTGACCTGGAGTATGTGTTCGGAAGCTCTTTCGACGCCGATGATCTGGAAATTCGTCGCCTCACCAACTGACTCGGCAAGTGTTTCCTTCTCGAAATTGAGAGCCACCCCGGCTGTCTTTGTTGCCCCGCCGTCAAAACCCAAATAAAGTGAATCATTCATTGAATAAAAAGTATCTTTTCTGCGATAAAAAGTCAATTTGTGATCGCCGTATGTCCGGACCTCGGACCAGGAACTCGGAGATGCGACGAATTGACGCGTTATCTGCTCACAGTCGGCGGTGCTGGCAGCAGTTATTCAATTCCTGCCAACTAATGTTGAACCGCTTTGTCGGGTGGGACCGGAGCTGGTACCTGGTTGCTGATCGGTTTGATTGAACGCAAGTAGGCATAAATGTCAGTCAGGTCGCCGTTTGTCATTCGCCCGAGTCCTTCCCACGGCATCGGAGGGAGCAGCGGCCGTCCTGATCCCCAGTACTTTCCTTCCCTAACGCAGTTTATGAACATTTCCTTGGTCCATGAGCCTATGCCGGTAGCGGAATCCGGAGTGATGTTCGCCGCATAACTGATACCCCATGGCCCCGCATAGCTTGTGAAATCAGGCGTGGCAAGCATCCCCCAGCCGCTCGACCCCAGGGCTCCCTGGGGGATCCGGAGAGTGTCTCCCACCGCTGGAAAGCCGGAAAGATATTTGTCCATGTCGGGTACCGGACCGTTCGGCGTCATCTTCGACGGTGTGTGACAATCGCTGCATCCTCCCAGAGATTTCACGAGATACGCCCCATGTTCGATTTGGGCTTTCGTGAATCTGTTGGATGGCTTCACTGGTGGCTTGTGCGACGGAATCACAAACCCAAAACCTGCAATCGTAACGATGACTAGAATGATGACCGCTCTATTTGTTAACATTCACGCCTCCTGGATTTTGTTTGGAACAGTTGTTCCAGCACGAGCCGACAGTTTTGATCAATGGATACCACTGTGTAACCGCGCACCAGCGAAGTTAGTTCCATAATGTGCCTCATCTAACACAGTGCACGGCAGGCGGGTGACAGGGACATTGATGGTTAGTTAGTTCCGCAGATGATGTTTCTTTCGTTAAGTCTTGGCCCTGCCAGTGTCACGCCTGCTAAAATTGGAGCGAACCTTGCGATACTAAGTCTTCTTGTTTATAATCGTGGAGAATCGACAAGAAGCGAGGTGTAAAGTGCAGCTGGAAAGAGAAGAAATTAACGGCCTGCGAAGGCTTGAGGAGTCTCTTTGGAAAAGAGAGACGCGTTTCGACAGGGAATACATGGAACGAATACTCTCACCGGACTACATAGAGTTTGGCCGATCGGGGCGGATCTACAACAGGGAGGAAACGTTGACGGTACCGGATCAGGAAATCAACGCTTGCCTGCCATTGGCCGACTTCAGAGTCATCCAAATTACTTCTGAAGTCGTTCTCATCACCTACACCAGCGAGGTCAAATATAATCGCGCTGTGCTAGTGGGTAACCGAAGCTCGATCTGGGTAAAGACAGAGAAGGGATGGCAGCTACGATTTCACCAGGGGACTCCAGTCGAAAGGGGATGATTTCTTTGAGGAATTAATCCTGCATGTCCAGGAGCGGGCCGGCTTGTGCGGGAACTTAGGAGGTACGGAAACAGGGGAGAGAACGGTGTTGTCGCACACGGCTGGAAAAGCTCGCGGAGATTTCGAATTGGCTCGAGCAGTATCGAGAGTTCTGGGAGGCAAAGTAGTCGAAGTGGTTCCGCAAAAGAAACTTGCTTATTCATGGCGCTACGAAGGCCATGAAGGGAATTCGCGGGTGACATTCGAATTATTTCCTAAGGGCAACAATGGACCATGATCGTCGGCAAGAATTTGAAAGAATATGTGGAAGGATAATCATGCAGAAGCTCACAACGTTTCTTCTTTTCGTCGGCAAGCAGCACGGCAAAGCCGAAGAGGCGATCAACTTTTATGTTTCGCTGTTCAGGAATTCGACGATCCATAAGGTGGAACGGTACGGCCCGAATGAAGGGGAGAAAGAGGGAACTGTCAAGCATGCCGAGTTCGTTTTCAACGGACAGGAGTTCATGGTCATGGAAAGCGGTCTCGATCACAAGGTCACTTTCACGCCCGCGATGTCTATATTCGTGACGTGCGAGAGCGAACAGGAAATTGATGAGTTGTTTGGTCGGCTGTCGGAAAATGGAAAGGTCCACATGTCGCTGAGCCAATATCAATTCAGGGAAAAGTTCGCATGGGTCGATGACAGGTTCGGAGTGTCATGGCAACTGAACCTTCCGAATAATCATTGAATTAACAGGAAAGATGTAACAGATGACGGGAATCATTATCAAATGGCAGGCGATGTCGCCGTATTTTCGAAGCATCCTGCGGATCGCTGCTGCCTTTACATTCACGCTCCATGGTACAGTGAAATTATTCGCTTTTCCCGCCGGGATGGGACCGGGAGGCATGACGGTGCATCTGTTTTCCCAGATGGGACTCGCGGGCATTCTTGAAGCGTTCGGCGGTGTACTTCTGCTCCTTGGACTCTTCAGCCGCCCGGTCGCGTTCATTCTTTCTGGCGAGATGGCGGTTGCATTCTTCCAGGTGCATTTCCCGAGAGGCTTCTGGCCGGTTCTGAGTGGCGGAGAACTTGCATTTCTCTACTGCTTTGTCTGGTTCTATCTCTCGACGGCCGGCGCTGGACCGTGGAGCCTCGATGCTGTACTGGCGAAACGGCGCGATCCCGTCCGTCAGGAATTGAAAGCATAGAGGAGCGCGATATTGACAGTTGAATCCGAAGACAGGTCTGCTTCCGACCAGCATCTCCGCAAGGCGATCTCGCTTCGCCATGCGGTCGCCCTTTACGTAAGCTCGGTTCTCGGTTCCGGCATTCTCGTGCTTCCCAGTCTCGCCGCCAAAATTGCAGGGCCGTCATCACTTATTGCCTGGGTTTTCCTGGCGGTTGCAAGCTATCCTTTCGCCTACACGTTCGCATCGCTTTCGTCGCGGATGCCGAAATCGGGAGGCGTGTATGCGTTTGCGAAGGAGGCCTTCGGACTTCACGCCGCGACCGTGACTTCATGGCTCTTCGGATTGTGGTACATCGCCGGCTCGCCTGCGGTGATGCTGATTGCAGCATCGTACCTCGCCTACGCATTCCCAATGAGCAGGGCGGACATCTACCTTGTGGCGGCGCTCGTCATCATGTGTGCATTCAGAGTCAACTACCGCGGGATAACATTCAGCAACAAAGTCCAGCTTGCCGTGGTCGTTGCGATAGTCGCTATGCCGGTTGCCGCCGTCGCAACTTCGGTCGGTTCGGTGAAGCCCGCAAACTTCTCCCCGCTCTTTCCGAACGGGCTGCTTTCGGTCGGTACGGCTGCCGCGCTGATATTCTGGTCGTTCCTCGGTTATGAAAACGTATCCAACGTCGCGGAGGAATTCAGCAATCCGAAGCGGGATTTTCTCCGAAGCGTCGTCCTCAGTGTTGTGCTCGTCGACGTGCTGTACGTGTCGGTTGCGGTTGTTACTGTCGGCACGAAAGCATACGATGCAGGAGGAGGTGTGGCACCGTTCGCTGCGATCTTCTCCAGGTTGCTCGGCAGATATGGAGCGGCCGGGACTGCTGCGCTTGCATTCTTCATAATATTCGGTGCGGCGAACGCCTATACTACCGGAATATCGAGGGTGATTTTTGCGGCGGCAAAGGACGCGGCATTTCCTCCCGCGCTCGCACATTTGAACTCGCGGACCATGGTGCCCGATCTGTGTCTGATGTTTCTGTCGGGGTTCTCCATGGTGATGCTCGGAGTGTTTTATGTCTTCAACGCCGACCTGCAAACGGCGCTGCTCATTCCGAGCGGTGCGGCGATTATCGTTTACATCATCGGCTCGGTGGCAGGAATCAGACTGTTGAAAAATACGGGTGGAGGAAAAGCCTCCCGTGGATGGCTCTCTCAATATCGCTCGCCGCATTTCCGTTCGTGGGAACTCTTGCTTTGCCTGCAGCGCTCGTGGCGGTGGTCGCCTTCGTTTACAGCTTCAGGATTAGCCGGCGAGATGTTATGGCACGGCGAGGTGAAATACTTAAGTGATAGTGAATTAAGAGCATCGATTAAGTTCCGGGAATCAGGATAAGCAGCCACGAAATGCGGCCGGTGATTCCCAACCTCTTGTAGTTTGGAAACGACTGCCTGACATTTACGATGGTTCCAACTTTTCTCAGGTTGACTATGCACTCAAATGCATGTGAACGCTCAGGGTTAGAAATTTGTTCTTCTTAAAGCTGCGACTATCGCCTCACTTTGGCTGCCGGTAGCTCCAATTATAAGTCTTGATTCGTGCCCTGTAGAAGCACCTCTGTATACAGGACGATTAGGAACAGGAGATATTGTGAGACGAGAGAAACCGTTGTCTTTTCTCCAAAAGAAGAGAATTGGCAATCGCAGGCCTAATGCTGGGAATAGAGGAGTATGATGGACGTTTCCGCAGAAAGCGTCCGTAAGGCGCTGGACGAAATATACCGCACCGAATCGCGCCGCATTCTTGCGACGCTTATTCGTATACTGGGCGACTTCGACACCGCCGAAGATGCAATGCATGAAGCCTTCGGTGCCGCGATGGAACAATGGCAAAATGAAGGGATACCAAAGAATCCGCGGGCCTGGCTTGTGTCTGTGGGACGGTTCAAGGCGATTGACCAAATCCGAAGACGGGCGAAGTTTGAGATGTCGTTTGAACCTCTCTCGGAACAGCTGGCAGACAGTATTGCTGCCGACGAGGACTTTGATGACGACAAAATCGAAGACGATCAACTGCGTTTGATTTTTACCTGCTGTCACCCGGCACTTGCTGAGGAGGCGCGCGTTGCTCTGACACTCCGGGAAGTATGCGGGCTGACGACCGAGGAGATAGCCCATGCGTTTCTGACAAACCCGCCGACGCTTGCCCAGCGAATCGTCCGCGCGAAGATGAAGATACATGACGCGAAAATTCCCTACCAGGTTCCATCAAAGGATGAACTTCCCGACCGGCTCGACGCCGTTCTGCAAGTGATCTATCTCGTCTTCAATGAAGGGTACTCCGCTTCGTCGGGAGAATCCGTTACTCGCACCGACCTTTCGGCTGAAGCGATTCGACTGGGGAGGCTTCTCATGGAAATGCTCCCCGAACCTGAGGTACTAGGCATACTTGCGTTGATGGTTCTCCACGAGTCACGGCGCGAGGCGCGTACAACATCGGCCGGCGACATTGTTCTCCTTGAAGACCAGGACCGTTCACTTTGGGACAGGGAAATGATCGTGGAAGGTATCGTGCTGGTGGAGAGGGCGCTGCGCACGAAACGGTTCGGCGCATACACGGTTCAGGCAGCGATCTCGGCGGTGCATGCGGAGGCGCCCGACCCGGCATCGACGGATTGGCCGGAGATTGTCGGGCTTTACGATTTGCTGATGAGAATGAATCCGTCGCCGATTGTGGAATTGAACCGTGCCGTTGCGGTGGCGATGCGGGATGGGCCACAAGCTGGTCTGGAGATTATCGATAGCATCCTTGCTCGCGGCGAGCTGAAGGATTACCGCTTCGCACATTCCACACGCGCGGAGCTTTGCAGAAGGTTGGGAAAAACGGAGGAAGCTATGTCATCCTACAAAAAGGCGTTGTCACTCGCGCAACAGGAACCTGAAAAGAGATTTCTTGAAAGAAGACTGGACGAGCTTAACCATCCGGCGTCGCGCCGTTTCTAATTTTTAACATCAGAGGGAGCGTAAAGAATTCCTCCCACACCCCCGCCGATTGGAGGCCGAGGATCTCACGCCTCGTCATCGGCATGAGAGAGAAATATACTGCGCGTCCGGCAAGAGATTCGCTGACGCTCTTCATCAAAAGAAGGTTGGCCGAGCCTGTGAGTATGAACTGGGTATGAATGATAATCATTCATGCCGTGAATAGCAAACACCGCAATTTGTCGCGAAAACGACACTTCCTGACGTTAAGGAATACGAACTCGACATGAGAAATTCTGGTTATCCTAATATCAGGTGTGCAACAAATCGATAGGAGGATGAGTCGATGAAGTTCATTTGCCTTGTTTACGGCGAAGAGGATAAGATAGCCGCCATGACCGACGACGAGTGCATGGAGTACGACGCTGAAATCAGAAAAAGCGATCAGTGCATCGCATCGGAAGCGCTGCAGCGGGTCAGCACCGCTAAGACCGTGAGGGTGAGGAGCGGTAAAGCCTCCATTATGGATGGCCCATTTACAGAAACAAAGGAAGCGCTCGCAGGCTTTTACATGGTGGATGCGAGAGACATGGATGAAGCATTGCAGATTGCAGAAAAGATTCCGCCGGCACGGGTAGGATGCATAGAGGTGCGGCCTGTGAGGGAACTCGTGAATACGCTGGGTCAGCACAGGGTGGTGGTCGAATCGTCTGCCAAAAGATGAATCCATCGGCATCCCGACAGAATCCATTTTTGTCGGGACGCCTCAGCAAAGGCGCGAAACTCCTTCGGGGTTTATGGCTGCCTGCATCGTGATTGGTTGTGAGCGGAACGCTGAAGGGTCATATTGTCAATCTATGCGATACCGGCGGCTGTTTTCGTCGTTCTGGGGCCAACCAATGTGAACTTCAATCCGAACAACGCGATTTTGACGTGACGCAACGCACTTTTCGTCTCAATCAGCGTCCCCTTCAGGTCGACCAGAGCGATCTTGAAGTCAGGCAAAATGGCGTGCGACCCAGCCTTGCTGTGAGTCTGCGCATTTCTGGTCCCGATTTTTGCGGACACAATGGTCTCGGCAACGGCCTTCGCGGAACACCGCTTGATTAAAACACACAGGCACATAGTCAACGCTCACGATTTGCCAGTGAATCTCGAAATTGACGGCTTCATAAGCGTGTATCAGGCGGTTTCGCGTGTCTATGATATCACGCCATTCAATCCTTGGATGACCGCTCTGAGTTCCGGTGGTCACCTTTGAGGCTGCCTCTCCGATGATTTCCACCATCTGTTCTCTGGGAATCTGGGCTATAAGGTCGGTGTTGGAATTCATGTAGATTACATATGTCTAGCGATTCTCATATTTGCAACGGCGACTGGCTCTTACCATTTAACAAAACCGCAAAACGATAGTGTCAAAAACTCATATGGATTTGTCGATTTCGCCCGATGTTAAACGACTACTTAGTGAATAAACAAAGGAGTAATGACAATGAATTTTATTATGTTCATGATTCCGCCGGAGTATCAGCCGAACGCATCGCCGAAGCAAAAAGCCGATGCCAATTTTGTACCACCGAAGGAAGCAGTTGAGGAAATGATGAAATACAACGAAGAGATTGCTAAGGCAGGCATTCTCATTTCACTCGACGGGCTTCATCCTCTGTCGAAGGGAGCGCGCGTCACCTACAAAGGCGGCAAAACCACCGTGACAGACGGACCGTTTGTGGAGGCCAGGGAAGTTGTCGGCGGCTACTGGCTCATCGACGTGAAGTCGAAGGAGGAAGCGGTTGAATGGGCGAAGCGATGTCCCGCAGTGAAGGTCGACTCGGGTGCCGTGATCGAAGTGCGGCAGATATTCGAGATGTCGGAGATGCCTGAAGATGTCCGGAAAGCCGGAGAGAGTAAAGTGGTACAGGAGGCTCTTGAGAAACACCGCAGGAAAACTCTAAATACTAAACTCTAAATGTCATGTTTCATAACATCGTTTACACTTTTTAGGACTCTTAGCTGTGTCACAACATCGTTTACACTTTAGGGAACTTTCTTGGGGGTATTGAATCAGCTACCTGCTCGCGGAGTTTGTAATCGATA
>JAKAGT010000037.1 GCA_021825585.1 Bacteroidota bacterium
CGGCGGCATCAGCAGCAACTGATCCATGTTGTATTCTCTGAACTTTCTCATCTCACTCTCTCTCCTTCACCTATCTTCCTGCAATATTTATGCCGCCCATCCCTCGGTTCCCCGACAGACTCCTAGTAGACGTGACAGGAATTCAAGATCGAATTTGTAGAAATACTCTGAAATGTAGAAAGCATTATCGGTTACCCACAGGTCACCCTCAACATACCGGACATTTCCGCATTTCGCGCCAACGCGACCGATGATAATATTACTGCCACTCAAATTCTTTTGATCGTGTCTCCCATTGATTCCATTACCACCATAGACATCGAACTTACCCGCATCTACCATTGCCTTAGCGGGTAAGAAATCGCCACTGTGAACCTTGAAGCATTCCGCAATTGGTTTCTCCACCCACCCCTCACCCCGCTTGGCGAAGACAGATGCGAGGTAGCTCTCAAATATGGCCCGTGCATTCCGAATATTCTTTTCGGCGTTGGCTTTGGCGGTGGCGATGCCGGCAAACGCTTCGTCGAGAATGCCGACGATCCGACGCTGCTCAGGAAGAGGAGGGATGGGAATCGAGACTTCCTTGAGCTTGGCAGCAGACAACTCCTTGAAAGTTGCGCCGGTTCCAAGCGAGTTCAGTAACTCCACTATGCTGCTCAAATAGTAGTACAAGAACTTGTGCTGAAGCTGTTCCCCCGGAACTAGCCCTTTGCAACCCTGGTTTGTCGCCATCGGTTTAGTGTTGATAACCAAGTGGCCGATCGGCGCTCGAGACGATAGAATAACCGAGTTCGCAGGCAGCACTTGTGCTGAACTATCGCGTAGCCCCAGAACCGTGATCTTTCGTTCAGTGTCGTCAACGTAGGGACTGAGGCGTTTCCCCATCTCAGCTGGCGTAATCCAAAGTCGGCTCCCGTTCCAATATTGGGGAACGCTGGTTTTCGGCGTCCCGCCGTTCATGACTTCGCAAACCATGCCCAGCGGCTTCCAATGCCACACGTTCTTCACAGTAGTCCCTTAATCTTGTTGAGCACTTTCGTGCTCTCCGCATCCAGCCCAGCAATCTCCTTCATGATCTCCTTTGGGCTCCGGTGGTTAACTTTTTCGCCGGCGTTCGGGTTCTTCACGGAGAGGTCAAAGGTGGTCTGATCAATACTCTTCGCTTCCACGCTCCAACTTTTCGGCGAATCAGTGAAGGTCTTCTGCAGCTTGACAAACTCAGCAAGGTCATCGTCGTTAAGAGGGTTGATCTTGCCAAGGTTCCTCCCGGGATCGAGCCGGTAATACCAGATCTTCCGTGTCGGCGCGCCTTTCTCGAAGCAGAGGACCACCGTTTTTACTCCCGCCCCCTGGAACACGCCGCCCGGAAGGTCGAGAATCGTGTGCAGATTGCAGCTTTCAAGAAGAAGTTTCCGTAAGCTCACAGAAGCGTTGTCCGTATTGGAAAGGAACGTGTTCTTGATGACGATGCCTCCCCGCCCTCCGGCCTTAAGGATCTTTATGAAGTGCTGGAGGAAAAGAAACGCCGTCTCGCCGGTACGGATGGGAAAGTTTTGCTGCACTTCCGGCCGCTCCTTGCCACCGAAAGGCGGATTGGCCAGCACCACGTCGTACCGGTCTTTGTCCTGTATGTCGGCAAGGTTTTCGGAAAGCGTGTTCGTGTGGATTACGTTCGGCGCTTCGATGCCGTGCAAAATCATGTTCATGATGGCGATGACGTAGGCGAGCGACTTCTTTTCCTTCCCGTAGAATGTGCGGCTCTGGAGCGTGGTGAGGTCTTTTGTCGTCAGGTTCCCTTTCGCCTTAAGATAGTCGAACGATTCGCACAGAAATCCCGCCGAGCCGCAGGCTCCGTCGTATATCCGGTCGCCTATTTTCGGCTTCACGACCTTGACGATGGCGCGGATGAGCGGACGCGGCGTGTAATACTCGCCGCCGTTCCGACCGGCGTTGCCCATGTTCTTAATCTTGGCTTCGTAAAGGTGCGACAGTTCGTGTTTCTCCGTCTGCGAGCGGAAACGAAGCTCGTCGATGTGATCTATAATCTCACGGAGGTTGTAGCCGCTTTGTATTTTGTTCTTTATCTCGCCGAATATTTCTCCGATTTTGTACTCGATAGTGTTCGGCCCGGTCGCCTTCTGCTTGAAGTCGTGCAGGTAAGGAAAGAGTTTCTCATTAACGAATTTGCTGAGATCGTCGCCGGTTTGAGCCTTGTTGTGGTCAACCTTCTCGTCCTTATCTTTGGGCGCGGCCCAGCTTTCCCAGCGATAGGGCTTGTCGAGAATGTGCGTGTATTTCTTCCGCCCGAGCTCGGCTTCCATTGCTTTTTCTTGTTCGAGGTCGTCGAGATATTTCAGGAAGAGAACCCAGGAAGTCTGCTCGGTATAATCGAGCTCCGTCGTGCAGCCTGCTTCCTTACGGAGGACGTCGTCGATATTTCTAAATGCCTGTTCAAACATGGATTAGGGGTTCCCTTTAGTGCTTTCGTTTCTTAAGATGTGGTGCCTGGAAATCATAGCCGCGTACGCAACTCGCCCGCTTTCAATTTGTGATTGATTTTAGCTAATGAGCGTGAGATTTTCAAACTGCGGCCGGGCCACATTGGAGAGGATGAGCGGTCGCCATCCGTTGGTAAGGGACGGCTCACAATGTTCAAAACCCCGTTCAGGGGGGTGGCGCTCTTGCGCAGGCTTCGGTTTTGCCGCAGACATCCGGCCTTTTATAATGTCAAGGACGGATGAACCGACGCCGAAGCCTGGGGAGCTCAAAGTCATGGTGCTCGTGCTAGCCGAAATCTTTGTCGCGCGCAAAGTGGGATAAACCAGAAGACGACATTGAAAAGCCTGCCGGTCCATCCCATTGATTCAATCATTAGAGATAACAATTGTATTTCATGTCCGCTGCGTCAGCCGAGTGAGCCCCTATTATTGTTTCAAATGGAAGTGACGCTGGTTGGAGTTTCAACAATGCCTCTTCCAGACGGCTCTGGTTGGAGGGAACGGTGAATAAATGAGCAGCTTCAAAGTACCCGCCCTTTTCAGGCATTGTCATGGTCACAATAACTTCACTCAAATCCATTCGCAGAGGATTAATTACCGGTGAGAAAATGGTACCTCGGAGATGGGAAGGAAAGACCGGGAGGTTAGGCCCCGGATAAAATCCGGCAACTCATTTTGTTTTGCTGTGCCCGGGACAGGATTTGAACCTGCACGTCCTTGCGAACACTAGACCCTGAATCTAGCGCGTCTGCCAATTCCGCCACCCGGGCGGGCCAATTTCAACGATTGTCAAAACATTCTGACGGATTTATGACGGGGTGGAAATTGAGATCCGTCACACAATCTAGCGCTTCATCATGATTGATACGGCGATGTAAAGATAACGCACACGAGGCAGTAAATCAATTATTTTTGATGGACTCATGGTAACCGCTCAGTTACAGGACTAAGTTAAGAAGAAAGGTGAAGTGGGGGACTGGACTCGTGAAGGTTCATAGAGACAGCGACGGCAGAAATCATGTCCACAGAAAGGGTACAAGAACCGGACGACATTGGGATTGGAAGGAGAGACATTAGAGTTGTTCGGAAGGGATTTAGACTGTTCAGTTGGAGAGCTTGGGGAATTGTAAATAGAGATGGTACGCGGGACAGGAAGGGAGAAGAGATACAATGGACTGATAGGAGCGTACCACTACCTTGGATATAATCAGCAGGCAGGGGAGCAGTTGAAGTATGTGGTATATGCGGGGAGCAGCGACGTTGCGTGTGTTGGATTCGGGGCATCGGCTCTGAAGTTGAGGTGCAGAGAGGAGTATATCGGGTGGAGCGAGGAAAAGAGGATAGAGAACTTACAGAAGGTAGTGAACAACAACCGGTTCTTAATACTGCCACATGTGAGAGTAAAATACCTGGCGTCACACATATTGGGGACTGTCCTGAGGCGGCTAAGAGAAGATTGGCACTCGTGCTATGTCAGGGAGATAGTACTGGTTGAGACTTTCGTTGACAGGGAACGATTTATAGGGACATGCTACCGCGCCTCGAACTGGCGACTAATCGGAACGACAGCAGGTCGGGGTAGAAACGACAGGGCCAAGGCATACGCGCTAAGCGTGAAAGATGTGTACGTGTATCCACTGGTTAAGGACTTCCGCGCTCGACTTGGCGTGAAAGGGGTTAAACCTTGAGCCGGCTTTTCTGCAACGAGTGCATCAATAAGCAAATTGAGATTGATCGTTTGAGAAAAGAGAACGAGAATCTGCGCAATGAGAACCACAAACTGAAGAAGAGACTGAAAGAAGGAAGCCGATGAAGTTGTAGACGTGAAAGGTCCATCCACTTGTCATAAGTGCGGCAGACCCTTACAGAACGTCGGTACAAAATTTCGGAGTGTGATAGACATCCAGCCGGTAATTGGTTACCGATAATCGTAGAAAGGCTGAGATGAGAAGCATCATGGCACGAAGTATGCTTTCAAGACGAGTCTGTACATAACCGGGACATGAGCAGGCGCCGGATACGTGGAGTTCCCACCCTCCGATACGGTCAAATGCGGATCTAAAGGCACTACAACGCTCATCTCAGGATAGACGTCAAACCAATCTTTAAGTGGAGCGAGACCTACCTCAGCATGTACCAGATTGATGTTTTGGTTTGTCCTACCTCGATGCACCGCCATAAGACAAATAGCTATTTGATTTCACTGGGTAGCCCCCTTCCCTCTACGCTCTGCATTGGCTACCTGCGATTGCGAATATATGAAAATCCGAGAAATCCTCCACCGGCTAATATCATGACAATTCCCCAGATTAGATTCACATTTATTCCGAAGGACATAGCGTAAATGGCATGTGATCCGAAAATCCCGTAAAGCAAGAGGACCGATCCGTAGAACGTAAGGAGACCACCGAGTGGAATTTTTAGATCAAAGAAATGCGGCCTTGAATTCGAATTGTTCATTGTAAACTCCTCTATCACCAGAAAATAATGTTAAGCACAACCATCGCGATTATCGCAATCACTCCCCAGACCGCGGGTCTTCGCAAAAACTTCCCCTCATGATGGGTCCTGGGAGTAAGGCTGTAAACCAGCCCAACCAAGCGCGACTCCTCTGTTTTGGCGGTCACAAAACTGACCAGAATTGTAACGACGAAATCGGCAAACCATGCCCACCAGGCTTGCAGGAAGTCTGCTGCCATCTCACTGGCGTAATGAACAACATTCAGTCGGTACAGCGCATAATGGACTGCAGCCATCAGAATTCCGGAGAGCAATCCCCAGAAACCTCCCCAGGGAGTGGCCCTCTTCCAAAACATCCCCAGTAGAAACGTCGCAAAAAGTGGTGCACTGAAGAAGGAGAAGATGAGCTGCATGTAATCCATCAGATTCGGGAACGACTGAACAATGTATGCAGTGCCGACGCTGAAGAGAACGCCAAAGATTGTCGCGTACTTCCCCATTTTCAAGTAATGTTCATCAGGCATGTTCTTCTTGATGTAGCTGCCATAGATGTCATATGTCCAGACTGTGTTGAACGCCGTAACGTTTCCTGCCATTCCAGACATGAAGCTGGCAAGTAAACCGGTGATTGCCAGCCCGAGCACGCCGTTCGGCAGATAGTGAGCCAGTAGCAAAACCAGAGCCGAATTATAGTCGGGAGTCACACCTGCTGGAGCGGTAACGGAGAACTGCGGCAGCAACGCAACAGCGAGAAGTCCAGGGATCACGACAAGAATGGGAACGAGCATTTTGGGAAAGGTGGCCATCAGCGGTGTCCGCTGGGCAGCTGCAAGGTCTTCTGATGCCATTGCTCGCTGCACAACAAGGAAGTCGGTAGTCCAGTATCCGAACGAGAGCACGAAGCCGAGCCCAAGCACAACACCTACCCAGTCTACCCCCATCGGGTTGTCCGACGCTTTCGCCATGCTCTGCCAGCTGTGAAGAAATGACGGCGGTATTTTCTGAATAAGCCCCGAGAACCCACCTGCCGCATGAAGCCCGATGAAAACCACAGGAAGGAGTCCGAACCAGATCAGGAAAAACTGAATGACCTCGTTATAGATTGATGAAGACAGTCCACCGAAAAAGACATATATCAGGACTACAGCAGCAGAAAGCAGAATGCTCGATGTAAGCGACCAGCCGAGCATTAATTCGAACAGAAGCGCCATCGCATACATACTAATGCCGCTCATCAAGAGCGTCATGATTGCAAATGAGAAAGCGTTCAGACCACGTGTTGCCTCGTTGTAACGAAGCTTCAGGTATTCCGGTACACTCCTGACTTTTGTGTTATAGTAAAACGGCATCATGAAAACACCGAGAAAAACCATTGCCGGTATCGCGCCAATCCAGTAAAAATGCACGGTGAGAATTCCGTACTTCGCGGAGTTTGCCACCATCCCTATAATTTCAAGCGCACCTAAGTTAGCGGATATGAATGCCAGACTCGTTATCCAACTTGGAAGCGAGCGGCCGGACAAAAAGAAATCTTCACTTGTCTTCATGTATTTCTTGAGAGCATACCCGACCATTATGGTTATCGAGACGTATGCCCCGAGAATTATATAATCAATCACATTCAGATTGATGATGTGGTTCACATAACCTCCGAATTTAGAAAATGTATGTCAGACATTTCTCTCAATCTTGCCGCAGCATCTTCAGGAGTAATGTCACGTTGAGGGTTGGCAAGCATTTCATAGCCGACCATAAACTTCCTCACAGTCGCTGACCTCAAGAGCGGCGGATAGAAATGCATATGAAAATGCCACTCATCATGCACCAAACCATCAGTCGGCGATTGATGAATTCCCGACGAATATGGGAAGGATATTTTAAATAAGTTGTCGTAACGGATAGTGACGTTCTTCAGTACCTCCGCAAACTCGCACCTCTCTTCCCTGCTCATTCCCGGCAGATTTGCAACATGATGCCTTGAAATAATCATCACTTCGAAAGGCCAGACTGCCCAAAATGGCACAAGGGCGACAAAACTGCTGTTGTCATAGACTATCCGCTCTCTTTCCTTCAATTCCAGCTCAACGTAATCGCAAAGCAGACAACGCTTCTTCGCCTCTCTGTACTCACCAAGCCGCGTCATCTCTTTTGATGGCTCAACAGGAACGGAGCTTTCGGCCCATACTTGACAATGGGGATGCGGATTGCTGCATCCCATCAACTCTCCCTTGTTCTCAAATATCTGGACATAATTCACGTCATCTAATCTTCCCAAATTCTCATATTCGAGTTTCCACACCTCAACGACATCTGCAATCGCATCAACGTCCATTTGTGCAAGCGTCAAATCATGCCGCGGCGAGAAACAAATCACACGACACGTTCCCCGCTCCGCCTTAGCATGAATCAGTCCGTTTTTGTTTAATTCTAAATCTGGAGTCGCATGAGACAGGCTGCTGAAGTCATTATCGAACACGAAGGTCGAATCATAATCTAGATTTCTCTTTCCGCTGGCTCTAATATTGCCTGGACATAGATAGCAGTCCGGATCATATTTCGGCAGAACCAGCCCAGGGGAGTTCTCTACTTTTCCCTGCCACGGTCTTTTAATTCTTCCTGGCGATACGAGCACCCACTCTCCATTGAGGGGATTGTATCTCCGATGTGAATGTCTCAAAAGATCATCTGTCATCTCTTACTTGCTTCCATTGTATTGATATTTTGTCGAAAAAGGTCAATCAGTAACTACGTCAGTACCCGGCATAAGGACACATTCATACAGCTGTGGCACCTTGCCGGTTTTTTCCAGATAGGTCTCCTGGATTCTTCTTTTGAAATCCCCCACGGCATCGCGTTCGACGAGGTTCAGCGTACATCCGCCAAAACCTCCCCCCATCATCCTCGCACCAAGTACACCCTCGATCTTTGATGCTCCATCAACAAGCACGTCAAGCTCCTTGCAGGACACTTCATATTTGTCCCTCAGGCCCTGGTGAGAGATGTACAACAGTTCTCCCACGCTGGCATAATCATTCCGCTGCAGACTCTTGCGAGCAGCGCCGACACGAGCGTTTTCCTCAACTACGTACATACATCGTTTGTACACTGTGTCGCCCAATTCCTTCTCGTGTTCCTGCAGCATTTGAGAAGTGATGTCGCGAAGGCTGCGAGTTCCCGGAATATACTCGTTCATAATCCTCACGCCGGCCTCGCATTGTTGCCTTCTAAGATTATACTCAGAAGACGCCAGACTGTGTTTCACGCCGGTATCGCACAAGACAAATTTCAAATCTTTTCTCAGAAAGGGGATATATTCGTACCCGAGGCTTCTGCAATCAAGATAGAGCGCCGACTCGCCTTTGCTCAATAGATTCGCAAATTGATCCATGATGCCACACTTGACACCGACGAATTCGTTCTCCGACCGCTGAGCAATCCTGGCAAGCTCGACACGACTTATGCCGAGGCCGAATATTGTGTTCAGGGCAAGCGCCAACCCAGATTCCACAGCCGCGGACGACGACATTCCCGCACCGATCGGCACATCTCCGGCATAGACACAATTGAAACCGTTAACCGGATAACCGGCCTTGCGGAGTTCACCAACAACTCCAATCAGATAGTTGGCCCAGATCTTCTCCGACTTAGCAAGCTTTCGAGAATCGAAACTGAAATTGTCGTTAAAATCCAAAGATGTGATCGTGACTTCAAAATCATGCCCTGGTGCCACCGCGAGGTAGATTGCCCGATCTATCGCTGACGGGAGCACAAACCCTTCATTATAGTCTGTGTGTTCTCCAATCAGGTTTATTCGACCAGGCGACCTTACAATGACCATCTTGTTATTCTGGCCATGCAGCCTTAAGAATTCTTTCCTTAGCAAGTAAATTACATCTGAGTTTAATTCCACGATTGAATGCTCCAATTTAGGATGAACGTACAGGGGATTTTTCAGTCACCAAAGCCCTTAAGCTTCGCGTCGGCCCAGTCTGCGAGGTCGTGACTTGTTCCACTTCCTGCCGCGGTTACTTTTAACATCAAACGTTTCACGCCCTTTATATTAACAGAGACAGGCACCGCGCCCGTCGCCCTTGTGACCGGGCCGCTGCGCCATAAACGATGCCCGTCGCCATAGACGAAGAACTCGACACTCCCTTCCTTGCTCTCGTTGTTAGCATCAATGCCCACGACCGCCGAGAATGTCCCATATAGTCCATTAACATCAAACGACACTTCAGAGTTAGCGCGTGTACCGATTCCAAATTCGTAGCGCCTTCCTCCAATCGATATTTCCTGTCCCGATGCGGACCTGTTCATGCGCACGAATTCCCATCCTGAAACGGCACAAAGCGGTTTCAGGTCACTGAGGTAAACTACATCCGGCAGGATTTTCTTGAGTTCGAAACCTGCCGAGTCTGCACCGCTGCTCTCAGACCCGTCTTGCCACACCGAACGCACCGAAACATTATAGGTCTTATCCGGGTCTAAGCGTCTCAACGGGAAAACATTTGTCGGAGTATATCCGACAAGCTTGCCGTTTAGATAAACTTCACAGCCAAGGTTAAGGTGGTATTGATCTGACCATTGAACCAATGCACGATTCAGGCCATCGCTTGTAACCGTAAGTCCATACGGCGTTCTTACACGATAGTGATAGTAGTTGGCGGGGACAAAGGATACCTCCCATTTCACTTCTCTCGTTTTCGGGGAAGTAAACTTCACCTCCGCCCATCCCTGATGATTATATACCCTCACTTTTAGATTCTCCGCCCGTGCCGCCTTGACTGTGAAATTCCTCCCGCGAGGGAAGGCAAAGAACATCTCATAAGGGTTGTTCCCGACAACCTTACTCTTCCCTTGAAATGTGTTCGTCTTCCCGTCAAACTTGAGCGAAACGAGATCGATGTAGCCTTGTGTTATGTGCCTGTTTGTTGATATAAGCTGTATCTGTCCGTCGCTCTTCAACAGCGTCAGGACACGGCAACTTGTCGGCGGTAGCGTCACCGCTATACCTCCCTGCCACGCCCCAAGATACTCCTTATTCCAAAAGTCGAAGATCTGCATGAGTGTCGAAGGATCGTACCCGAGTTCCTTCCAACTTAGAAATATCGTCCGTGACTTCTCCTGGCTGAAGTTGAAGAGTCCTACCACATCGTAGTTCCTGCCGAGATCGTTTATCTTCAAATCCCAGATGTGTTTCATTCCGTCCGACGGAAACAAATCCAGCGGGCGAATGTCGACTGCCGGAAATACACTCCTCAGGATCTTGACGCGATCACTTGACAGGTCCATCATCCTATCGCTCGCCATCAAAGCCTCACCTGTTAATCCCTGGAGTGTCGCCCAGGCGCGTGCCTGATCAAGCGTGAGCGGATACCGCAGCAGCATCACATCAGGGTCGCAGTACCAGACGATGTTGTGGAGAAAGTAGTAGTGCATCGTCGCATCGAGGGAGTTCATAAAACCACTCCACCCCAACAAAACGTCCCCGCCTGTGCGTGAACCGTTCATTATCCCTGCACCCTCGAGCGGTATCCCCCAGCAACCGAGCAAATATCGCTTCTCGCCTATTGTCTTCCTGATCGTCTCAATTGTGGCACGGTATAGTGAATCTGTATTGTCGGACGGCTGTTCCATGTAAGCTCTCTTCTCACGGTACTGATCGATCACGATTGGCTGTCCGTCTATCTTGAAGTAATCGTAGCCCCAGCCTTTCAGCATCGTGAACAAATTCCTAATGTAACTCAGCCCCGCCTTCGATGACGGATCGACAAGGTATTCCCCCTCCCACGTGCGCGACACCGATGTATCGCTGTTCATGAGAAATGCTCCCGGATTATCCTTGACGACCTGCGGGTTGCTCTGACCTTGAGGCGCCAGCCACAGTCCCGGCTTTAGTCCGAGATTCCTGATATATCTCGCAAGCTCATCCATCCCGGGCGAGAAACGACCATTGATCGTTGTCCAGTCCCTGTTGTCACCGGCGCCGTGGCCCTTTCCCTGCCACCCATCGTCAATCTGAACATATTCAGCCCCGTAGCCCTTCAGATTCTTCGCGATCCATTTCGCGTTCAGTTCTATCTCCTTAGCATTCACATTCTGATAATAATAATACCACGAACACCACCCCGACGGCGGCAGTGGAAAAGCCGACTTGTCAATCGGCTTGTAGAATCTTATCCCCAGTGAATCCCGATAGTAGTCCCTTATCACTCTGCCGTCATTTAAAATCACCTCGTCCTTTGCCGGGTCGAACATCCCCTGGGCAAGCGGTGTCTTCACATCACCGAGTGTCATGACAAACAGGTCTTTATTGGCCCCCTCATGAATCCTGCACGGGATAAGATGTGGCCACGTCCTTACCGCACTCCGATCACCTCCCCTCCCCTTTCCTGCGCTTTCGCCCACCAGTCCCACACAAAAAATGCTCACAACAAGAAAAATGCCAACGACACTCTTCCCAAACCGATTCCTAACGTTGAAGCACCCAATAACATCCATAATTTATCCTCCGACCTTATATCCCTCTCTGGATTACTTGTTAACCTTTTTTGCCGCCTCACGCGAGACGATGATGCTTGCTCACTTAATTTCCGGGAGAGCTCATACGAGTTTTCTCCCGAAGTGATCTCTTCTGGACAACCTCCATATGAATTCTCCTTCTCCGAAGGAGGCCTTCGCGCCTGACTCTTATCCTGCCTTCCTTTGCACGAGGCATTCCCTGGGGATTAATTCTGTTTTTTCTCTCTGTCCATCAGGTTTTCTAAATATTGACTCAACCTGAGGCAACAAATGTCGTTATTTTAAGAGAAGCATCTTCTTGACGCTCGAGAAACTGCCTGCGTGCAATCGATAGAAATACACTCCACTTGCGAAACGTGATGCGTCGAACGTGGCCGAGTAGTTCCCAGCTTTTCGGTTACCAGAGAAAAGCGTGGCAACTTCCTGTCCCAACACATTGTAGACTCTCAGGGTCACAAAACTGTTGCCAGGAATCGAATATTCAATCTGTGTGGTCGGGTTAAATGGATTTGGATAATTCTGACTGAGGACATACGACGTTGGTGTACTTTCACCCTGTCCACTTATCGCGGTCAACTTCGCGTTAAAGGTAAAGGCACCGAGGCCGTTATTTGTTGCCAGAACATAGACGGTAACTGTGCCGTCGCCATTTTTTTCCACTGCAATGTCACCAGTTCCATTCAGATTCATGGCCGTTCCGAGCACAGGAGTAGCAGCCACTGAGTCAGCCGTGTTAATACCGTTCGTGACATCAACCACCTGCACGAACTGCGGCGGGGTACCGCCCGGCTGCGCAGAAGTGTAGTTATAACCTAATACATAGGCCTTCATCGGCGAGCCTCCCGCAATATATGCCATACTCCCAATCGTTGTCGGCATCGAAGCTACGGCGCCAAGTAGATTCCCCGACGCATCGTATTCCCTTATCCCATCTCCTGCCGAACTAACGAAGAAATCATTGCCAGCGGGATACACCTTTGGTGTGGCAGATGTGGTCACCGTATCGTTCAAGGCTATTACAGTCGGCGTGAACGATGCGCCGTTGTTCGCAGTTGTGAACTTCACAACCGCTTTCTTCCCGGTTGCCGCTGCCCAGATCGTGACGCTGTTGTCCGCAGTCGAACCTGTCACCGTAATGTGATCACCAAGTCGATAAGCGCTGTCGGCATAACTAATCACCAGCGTTGGGGCCGCGCTCTCGCTTGTCCACTTGTATACCTTAAACGCGCTCGTCTGTGCATTCAGTGTGAGATTCGCCGCGAAAATAACTCCGTCGAAAGATACCTCAATATCATTCAGTGGGAATATGCCGCCCGATATTCCCGTCGTATCAAGTGTCCCTACGGAGTCACCTGTTGCAGCATCCAAAATCAGAATCGGCGACAACGTCTTGTTCGCATACGTTATGTATAGTCGATTCTTGCCTCCCACATTGCCGTATGCTAAGTTGCGTTGCGCACTGCTTGTATTAAACCATGTCGGAAGATTACCTGTCGCATTCGACTTCTGCCATACTGTTGGCAGTTGGGCAAAAGATACCGACACACAAGCGACCAGTCCAAGAACTACTGTAGCCAGCAGCCTTCTCATTTTCCTGCTCCTTTCTCTCTGTTTGATGTTTTGATTGTTATCCGTCTCTTTGGTACAAAGGTAGAACGGGGTGGCACGGGAGGATAGGGCTTGACTTCGTAAGTGCCTTTGACAAACCGGTAAATATCCTCATAGAATTCGCGCTCGATGGCTTCTCTGTGACGATACATTCTTTCAAGTGAGTCGGCACCTTGAAAGTGAGCACATGCAGATTCGGTCATGTAGCCATGCGTCACTCCCGCATTAAGGTATTCTCTGAACCGTATGTGTTTTTCGTCCTTGATAGAAATTGGTTCATTCAATTCCAGGTAGTACTCCATTTCGATCCCGGCACCGCATCTTTTCGCCACTCCCGATGCAGTCTCAATGTATTTGCCATATTTATAGAAAAGGAAATTCGGCTGAAGGAAAGCCATATCGAAATAATACTTAGCGTAGTTTTCCAGCAGATGAAAATTGTAAGTGGCATAGAACGGAATCCAAACGAATTTCAGGCCTTTGGAGTTGATATGTTTCCGCAGTTCCTTCAGTAAGACATGATCATCGACATCCCATGCCCTGTAGACGGTCTCGAATATCCAGTACACTCCAAGCAGGTTGAGATTCTTAAATCGCTTGTTGCTCCACCTCTTCATGATTTCGTCCACGAACCATGCTTCAGCCTTCAGACGCGCCTCTGTAGCGTGCGCCAGGTCTTGCCCTTTAATAGAAAAGTTTAGATCACTCTCCCCTGGTACGATTGCACCAAATTTCTCCTGGCTGATATGCGGATAAGGGAGCGTTAGAACGATGTTCCGGCGATGTTCCGGGGGCAAGACGATGCCTGACAATTCCTCGATCGTCGTGTCAAGGGTATGCAATGTTCCATCGTTGCCAAAGTAAAAATCTAAGAGATCCTCCCAATCCGTCTTGTCGGCCGGGTTTGGAGAGCAAGCAGTAAAAAAGTCTCCTTCCCCCGACATCGATTTTCCTAGGTTCACATCAGCGACATAGTCTTTTCCTGATCGGGATTTAGCATTTATTAACAGAAAAGAATCAAAAAACCAACCATCCGGTTTATTATCTGATCCGAAGTGCACTATATAATGTTTGAGAGATTCTCTCGTCCATGGTTTCCGGCTATCGCCGTAAAGCAACACAAGGTGCTTTAGATGATTGAATTCAGGTAAGTCTTGTTCTAAGTAAGGCATTTTCTCTCCGAAATAAGAATCATATTTGAACAGGGTCCGGCTTACGCCAGGCGGCCCTCTTTGTATGTGTATCTAAACTGGTGCGCCGGCTGCTACATTCAATGTTTCTTCTCTGTCGGTGGAATGTATGGAACCGCCTCCGTGCCCTGCGGCGCGAGGGAAGCCTGATGCGGCAGCGTCACAGAAGGAGGATAAGTCATATGCACGGGATCCAATCGTGACTTGAAGTCCCGCGGAACAGGAATAATCAATGGCTCCGCTGAGGGTTCATTGAAATTAAAACAATCGACCATGTCGTTTGCGCGGCCATCACGCGCGGTCAGATACTTGAGATGCCATCGGTCCTCGATAAATCTCAGCACGGAGGTTAAGTCATACGTGTAGTGCGATATGTAATGCTGTTTCGCATAAGGAGAGATTACGATCATCGGAACGCGAGGTCCGTAGCCGTAAGCGTCCACCTCCGGCGGCGGCACATGATCATAAAAGCCGCCGTAGTCGTCCCAGCATAAGAATATGACACTGTTCTTCCAGTAAGGGCTCCCCATGACTGCGTTGACCAGCCGTGTCACATACCACATTCCCTGCTGAATCGGTTCCGGCGGATGCTCGCTGTCCTGGAAATCGGGAATAAGCCACGAAACCTGCGGCAGCGTTCCATTCTTCAAATCACTGTAGAAATCATTCTCGGAAACAAGGTGGGCCATCATCTCCGGATTGTCGCGAATATCCTTGAACCCGGGCATCGGATTCCAAAGCGTGAACGTCTGCGGATTGGGATAGGCCAGGTCCGACAGGTGAGCGTTGACTTGTGCCGCATCGGGAGGCAATGTCTGGGTCTCCACATAGTATTTCCAGGTTATCCCTTCTCCGGTAAATCTCTTTACAATTGAAATGAAATTGAAACCATCATCGTCATCCATTACCTCTTTCAACCCTCCGAGAGTGCCAACGTTGTTGAGTTCCCCTGACTGTGCCGCTACAGTATATACATGATTGGGAGAACTGCCGCTCATTTCTGATGAAAAGTAACGGTCGCAGAGCGTATATGTATGAGCGTATCTCCAGTAATTTGGTATGTCTGTCGAATCATAGTACCCCGTTGTATAGGGTGATCCTTCCGCCCAAACAAATCCATCCATTCTTCCGTTGTCATAGCATGCATGTGCCGACTCCCAACTGTGTTCCAGATCGATAAGCGGTTGTCCGTCCGGCATGTGGAAAGGCCTGACGCACAGCTTCCCTTCCGGCAGTTTCGGCAGACAAGTAGCTGGGGGGATACCGTCAGCGCCGGGGAAAGTACCGAAGTAATTATCGAACGAATGATTTTCCTGGATAATCCAGATGACGTGTTGAATCTGGTCAATCCCCGGATCTTTCGAAACCTTATCCCTGTCGGACGTTGAGGAACGCGCCCACAAAGCCGCACCACATCCAAGCATCACTGTGACCGCAACGGCAAACATTGAAAGACGGTACCACTTCGTCAATATTGACATACGTACACTCCATTCACTAGATTCATTTTGAAACTTAATTTTACCCGAATCGACAAATGTCGTTATTTTATCAAGATCATCTTCTTCGTAACTCGTTGGGGACCGTTTTCAAGCGTATAGAAATACACGCCCGATGAAAGTTTCGAACCATCGAACAAAACGGAATGTACTCCAGCAGATTCGACTCCATCGACTAAAGTGGCAACTTCCTGTCCAAGAATATTGAAAACCTGGAGATCAACTCTGCCGTTACTTCGGAGCTCATAAGATATCAACGTGGACGGATTAAACGGGTTAGGATAGTTCTGGTTCAGATGGAAACGGTATGGCTGCGATTGTGGTCTCTCGTCTACCCCAGTCAAACTCGTGCTGAACACGAATATTTTTCGCGCAACTCGGTCCGCGACATAGGCAGTCTGTTGATCCGGTGAAAGCGAGACCGCTGTCGGACCTGCAAATGGCGCCCCATTCGGATTCGGATTGTTTGGGTCAGTCCTGCTTGGCAAACTGCCTATTTCCGTGGCAAATGTTCCTATCACCTGGAAAATCTTCACGCAATCATAACCTGAATCACCTCTGCAAACGAACAAGTCACCAGCAGAATCTGCCGTTATCCCGTAATATGCATACGTGCCGAGGGAAAGATATCCGGCGATATCGGTCACCTGCTTCGCGGTGTAGAGCGCGGGTTGCCTATCGTAGCCGCCGGTCCAGACTGCAATTCCACCTGTTCCAGGATTCCCAGCTCCGCTGCTCCTGGAAGTAAAGAAATAGGAATTCCTGATGGCATTCGCACTGTCAGCATAGTTCATCCCCGGGATAAGAGCGAGGCTCAAGATCACATTGGTACCGCCAGCGGCTGGTCCACCCGGAGCCGGAGAATAATACCCCGAATAAGCATAAGAGGGATCGCCGAAAAGATAGGCGCCGAAAGGGCGCTCCGCAGCCACACCGTTTTTGTCATACGCAATGAAGGGCCCGCTCGTCATATTGTAGGCACGCCAGGATGGCCCGACATGGTTCGGATCATAAGGACAACCAACGAAGGCGATTGAATCAGATGATACTTGGATGCAATTGATAAAGGTTCCGAAGCCAGAGCCTCGCATTCCGTAGCCAAGATGAAGAGAGTCTGTCAGGCTCCCGTTTCGTAGTACGTAGATAAACGCGACAGTATTCGATTGCGTCAATTGAGAAGGCTGGTCACCGCTCAGGTAGATTGTCTGACCAAGAGCAGCGACGCCTGTAAGAGATCCCACATTCTTATCAAAATAAGAACTCGAAGAAGAATCATAGTAGCTGCCAAAGTCTACAATCTTCTTGAAAACGGTGTCCTGAGGATCTGCCTCCCAAACGGAGTTATGTGCGGTCGTATCTGTCGCGGTAGAAGAAATCACCCAGATATTTCCTCTCGAATCAACCGTCATCGCGTAGAGTCTTACATAGGCAGTATCCGAAACCGGAAAACCTATTGCGCGATGATAGTACCACACCTGCTGCGCATCAGCAAGCTGAGAGAAAGCAATTAATCCCACGAGCAGCAGTGTGAAGCTTGTAAGGCGGTGTAACAATCTCATTCTCATAAATCTTGCTCCTATTTCGTGTGGCTAATATCAAATCTATGTGGCTTGTTCTCCCGCTGGTTCGTTGGACATTTCCCCTTCAGTCTTCTTAAAAGGCACGAACCATGTTACAAGGAACGAAGGGATGGTTGCTGCCAGGACCCATATAAAAAAATTTCTGTAGCCAAGATAGTCGCTGAGGTAACCGCTGAACATAGCCGAGATGTTGAACCCAAGTGCCATTATTGCGCTCCCGAATGCGTAGTGAGCCATCTTGTATTTCCCCGGCGCAATTTGCTGCATGACAAACAGCACCATCCCTACGAATCCGAAACCGTAGCCGAAATACTCAATTACAACACACACACCAATTACGAATGTGCTGACTGGTTGCGCAATTGCCAGAAAGGCGTAGGCCACAAACGGTATATTGAAGAAGGCACAGAGTGTAAAAAGAGTCTTCTTGAGACTCCTCTTCGCGGTGTAGTAACCCGCAAGGACAGAACCTGTGATGAATGCAAGAGGCGGAAAAACGCCGTAGAGGACGCCGATTTCTTCTAATGGCAAACCAAGTCCTCCGTGGTCCCTTGCCGCTCGCATGAAGAGCGGAAAAATCTTGATCCCCTGTCCTTCTGCAAAGCGATAGAAAATGAGAAAACTGATCCCCCACCAAACATACTTCTTCTCGAAAAATGTCTTGACAACATCCCAAAACGTGTCCAAAGTCTCTCGTAAAGTCTTCACCTGACCCGGAGCTCCGCCAGAGGGGAGCATTCTCACATGATAAAGACTGAGAAGAATCATGAGTCCCCCGAACATTGCCATCACAACCATCCATGCTTCCTCAACACCAATCCTCGTTTCCAGATACCCGGCAAGAATCACAAACGCACCCTGAGAGAGAACTTTCCCAACATTATAGAAGGCCCCCTGCCATCCGACATACCTGGATTGATCCTTCTGAGAGAGCGTATTTATGTAAACTCCGTCGGCAGCCATGTCATGGGTTGCAAAGTTGAAAGCGATAATTGCGAAGAGGACAAGAGACCACTGAAAAAAAGTTGGCAGCTTCAAAACAAGCGCAAGGAGTCCAAAACAGATGCCGCCAAAAAACTGTGTAGCAACCACGAAGTACTTCTTCGTCTTGAACATTTCCAGGAAGGGACCCCATAAAGGCTTTAGCATCCACGGCCATGCCACCAGCGTTGTAAACAAAGCAATCTGGCTGTCGGGAATTTCGGGGAGCCCTTTGCTTTTCAGCATCAAGCTGAAACTCTTGTACATAAGCACCGATACAACATTGACAATCACAAACGGAAGACCTTCTGCTGTATAAAGCGTAGGCACCCAGAAGACGGGACTAACCTTTCTTGAGGTTCTTTCAGACATGCAACACACCTTTCCCTGGAATCAGTGTACGTAATAGCTGAGGTATATGCTCAGACAGCCGTCTCGACACAATCAGCTGTCAGGACATTTGTCGTTATTTAAGAAGCAACATTTTGCCGGTAGCAGTCAATCGAATTTTCCCGTTAGCGCTCTTCATTTGCAGTTGATAAAAATACACACCGGAACTGAGTCGCGAGGCGTCAAAAGTGACTTGCCGCATACCGGGTGACTGCATCCCGAGATCTGCAGTCTGAACCTTCTGACCCAGGACGTTGAATACGGTCAATGTAACCCTTGCTGCTTCCGGCAGAGTATACATTATTATTGTCGATGGGTTGAACGGGTTCGGATAGTTGCCGACCAACGCGAATTTCGTCGGTGAGACTGATTGCTGATTGGACCTGACACTCGTTACAAGGGTATTCGGATCCATATAACACCACGCCGGTCCTACTGAACCGGTTACCTCAGGGACACTGGTCCGCCTGTACCACCATGTCTCGGTGCTCGTATTCCTGGATGTATCCGAATAAGCATCATAATCGTACATGTCGACGCCCAGCCACAAATTATGATTTCCGAGGCCGTCGGGATACCCCAACTTAGTAAGGTCTACTGCAACCTCAACTTGATATCCGGTTCCCGCGTTGTTAACGTCATTAACGTTGGTGCCCGGCTTGAGCATCAAGGCAGACTGGACGGCGTGCAAGGAATCACTCATGTAAGGCCCGTCGCCATCCAAAACAGCATTGCCTGCTGTGCCGAGGTACCACAGGCCGACCCTGACCACCAAATCCCACACTTTCATCTGATGGTCACTTCCCAGTGCGGTGTCATCATTGATCGTAAATCCGATTCCGTCCCACTGGTTGGGGTTAGGATAAGACGTGACAACTTTATCGTCCACGTCTGCCGCCAAATATAATGTGTCTCCAATAAAGCATGCCTTAATCGTTGCGGTGTTCGGATCACCCACATTCTGAGTTGTACCATCAATTGTGTTCTCGATTTGTCCACTAAGATATTTGCCTGCACCAGGGTACGAGGCGCGCAACGCCGTATCCCCGTATGAGATCCGAAACCCTTTGATGTTTTTCCAGACAGGATCATTCAAGTTTCCGTCGATAGTGGGAGGCGAAAAATTATCTGCGTTTGGAATGATGTAACTCGCAGGGATAGCGGGTTCGGTACCGGAATTCAAAGTCACACCAGGGTTGGTGTAGATCCGGAGTGCGTCGTAGCGCTCTGTATTGCTCCATGGTCCCTGGATCCAAGCTTTAACAGCACTGAATTTGCCAGCCTGTAATGGCCACTCCCAATCGGCGTCGTATTGAGCCATGCTGAACAGGATTACCCCGCCGTTGGGATTGTCGATATGGTAACCGCGGGCTCCGAGGAAGAATCTCATTTCGAGATAGTAGCCCGTATCGGGGCTAAAAGTACCGTTGGCAGTGGTATCAGAGTTCGGGGTGCCCAGAACATAAGCAGCAGCCTGCCAGGTTGTATCACTTGCGGAGCCGCCGATTTTGGTCGGCATTGCTCCGACTGCACCTGTACCTGGATTACCCCACGAATCCGTCTCCCAGCCGAAAAAGTATTCGTGCGGTTCTGCGGTGCCGGTGGTAATGTCATAAATGTTTATCAGGAATCCATCGAACCGGGGCCACGGACCACCGCCGATGGAACTGTCGGGTACCCAAGCTCCCACATAGAGGCTATCACCGCAAACGAGAAACTTGACAGTGGTATGGATGGGATCTGTGGGTTCGTTCTGGGCATTGTTCATCCATCCGCTTCCCGGTCGTCCGGAGCTTCTTCCATAATATATGTGAACGGAATCCGCTAAAGCCCAGGCAGGCTCATCAAGTTTTCCATCGAGTGTGATTGTCCCGGGAGGAACCGTACGTGCCCAGATCGCATCACTCCTCGGTATACTCTGAGCGTGTGCAAACGAAAAGCTGCCGATGACACATAGCAGTAATGCAGAAAGGACATAATTTCGTCTATTACATCTCACTGTCAACTCCATACATTTCAGTTTTGAGACCGCTACAGATCGCTTCCCAGGTCGAGCTTTCGACGACTGCACAGTGCAAGCCTCAGTCAGCGCACTCATGAGAACACTCCTTTTGTTTATGCGTGTTTATCCAATGACTCAGTTACGTCCTTAGGTACACTTTCTTTCTTGTAAGTACAACCGTTGAGAGAGCAACCAAGTAAGTTATGATAGCATCTCCAATGACTCCGAGCCATGGCGTCGGGGTTAGCACTTTCAAAACAAAACTCAGCCCGGTTAGCGCCAATATGGGTGCGATCAGGTTATCTGCGCCCGCATAAGCTATCATCGGATTTTGACCACAATCAATAAGAAACCTGAGAGACTTCTTGTGGTCGAGAACATCAACAAGAATAACCAAAGCTATCAGGACAAAAATTGCCAGCCCGCTCGTCACGAAATAGTAGCTCATTGTCGCGGGGTCTTTCTTGATTCCACCTTCATAAGGTTCAAAAAGCAATCCAAGAACCAGCCAGTAGAAACCCCATTTGAAAAGTGAGCTCACGAGATTCTCGTTGCTGTCAGCAGGTCCCCTGACAAATCTCCACCCCACCAGGCAAAAGATGAAAGCTATTACCGAGGTCCCTAAGACCCACTGAGCTTTCAAGCCGACCACCACAACAATGTTGATCAGAATCATCAGAAGTGAAATGGAAACCAGCCTGCCTTTGCTCCAGCTTTTATTTTCCGCAACGGTGGATTCCATGGTCGGCCTTCGCATCCACTTGAGAATCATGTCTCCAACAATTGTACCGGGAATGATGATAAAGAGATACTGCAGAAATCTCATTTGAAAGAGCCACGGAAATGGAGAGATAAGCCACAGGCTATGCAGCCATTCGGAAGGCGCTGGCGAGAAACTGATCGGGAATAAAACCGGACTATGGTACGGTATATCGGGCAGCCAGACTGGTCCACCTGAGGACAATCTGAAGGCGAGCAGGACCCCCATGAAGCTCAGACGAAGCAGCCAATTGTCGCGGCTAATCAACCAAACCAATCCTCCGAAAACTGCAACATTGGCAAGAATCATTATTATGTCATCGCTTCTGTAGAGTGAGAACCCTGAGCCGTCCGGAAATCGCACGAGTGCCATAAGAATAATCGCCCCGCCCCAACCTATCGCACGCACAAGATATTTTCTTCTTTTGGTCCAGTTCTCAGGTAATCGTGCAAGTATGGGAAATAATAATGCAAAGCCTAATAAACCGACAAACCATATCCTCCAATCAGGATTCGCGCTTATAGCATAGGGATGCGTTTGCATCACGAACATCGCAAATCCCACCAGCAAGAACCCTCGAAAGAGGATCGATTTCACCGATTTCCAGGACGAGTAACCGCTCTCGATTCGCCTTGACAGGGCAAGCGGAATCGCGGCTCCCATACTGAAGAGGAAAAATGGGAAGACGAGATCTACCCACGAAATTCCCGGAAGATTAGGATCGAAAATGCGCAAAGGTGGAGGCACCTGACAATGGTACATCCACGATGGCAGTCCGTTCGGCATTGTATTCGCAAATACCATCAACAGGATAGAAAGCCCTCGCAGAGCGTCCAATGCCAGCGCCCTTCGTTGAACAGGGACCGCTTCCTTAACAACCGACATCAATACCTCCTTTTGTCAAGTTCCTGGTTGAAGGTTCTTCTCGGTGGCGGAAGGAGACCTTCTTCTATTCATGTATGTCGAGCCGCTGCCTCGACTGGTCGATTCGGTCCGTCTCGCGATGCGCGACGAGATCTCGACTGAAGTCGGACGGATAGACCCACCTGAGGCGACAAATGTCGTTATTTAAGCAATAACATCTTCTTTACTGCCGAGTAGTCTCCCGCATCCAAGCGATAGAAGTAGACTCCGCTAGGCAGCCTGCTTGCATCAAATGTCACCATGTGACTTCCTGCATCCTCGCGTCCATTCACCAATGTCGCCACCACTCTCCCAAGCACATCGTAGACCTTCAGAGTAACATAGCTGTTAGCCGACAGCTGATAGCTGATAACTGTTGCAGGATTAAACGGATTCGGGTAGTTCTGTTCAAGTTGAAACTTCAAAGGCGCCAGTGATCTCCCTTCCACTCCCGATATATTAACCGAGCTCTTGAGCATCACAGCGTCCGCTACCAAATACTGACTGGTGTCCGCTCCTGGTACAGAAGACACCATGACCGCCCCTACCTGACCCGCGCTGAATTCAAAATTCCCCAGCCTCAGCCAGCCATTGACGGCAAGCTGTTGTGAAGTGATTACCGAGTCCGAACCATTCTGGCTCAGTACTAAGTACAGGCATTTATCCGAAACCGGATATGGAACCTGCGGTACACTGGCATAGACGTCATAATACCCGTCCTGATAAACCTGGAAAGGTCCCCACTGTGCGCGGACGACACTTGTCGATTGTTTTATGATTCTGCACGAGCCTCCTACTGCACCTGTATCATTTACCGATATCCATGGATAGCCCATCGTCATGAATTTCGACGGCGTGGCGTCGTCAACTTCCAACGGGGCGCCGGCCGGGTCGTATGAAAATGTCAGTGTATAATTTACGGTATCGTGGTTCACATCGAGCAAGTGTTCCACATACAAAGTGTATGATTTGTTTGGCAAAAGCGGTGATGACGTTCGGACATGCAAGACAGAGTTGTCCAGCGAATCGACAGAGCAACTCACCGCCACACCTGGATCGGACAGATAGATATGCGTTATGTTCGATACGGGATTCAAGAGATCCGTTGTGAACTGCAGGAGAACCTGATCGCTGTCCGGAAGTGCATACTTTTCAAACTGAAAATTCTTGATCAGTCGCAGCATCAGTACGTCGTGTCCCGGTACTTCAGCAACCAATGGCCGATCCGTGTTTCCGAGACTCTTGTCTGTCCAGAGATTGAGGATCCTATAGATTATCTTACTGAACATAGCATCTCTTCCGGAAAGGCTGTCCATAACATTCTCGTTTTGCCAATCGAAATCGACTTCTTTAGGCGTGAGGCTCCGGTTGAGCGCACACATTGCCCAATCACCTCTTTCAAGAGGCTTGAACCATATGTCGACGCTGTCGTTCGACGAGTACTTGAAGCCTTCGATTCCGAGCGAGTCCTGGTCGACCGCAATCACGGCTTTGTTAGTCAGGATATCTTTCGTCGCCTGGGACATGCTGGTCAAATCATTTCCCGCAATCAAAGGGGCCGCAAGCATACACCACATTGAAAAATGGGCGCGATTCTCGCCGACTGTCGGGAGATTGCCTACCTCCATCATGTCTGGATCATTCCAGTGCCCGGGGCCGGCATACTTCCGCAAGCCACTTTGCTCGTCTATTATTTGCATGATACGGTCCCAATTAGCGGATATGTCGCCGGTTGTCCGCCAAAGATTGCCTATCTTGCTCGCCCATACCCACGGGCTGCTTGACCTAAGGCCCCCGCAGGCGATACTGTAAACAATTGGTCTCCCCGCGGCACGCAATGCATTAGCCATGGTGTCGTATGCCGCCTCAGGATTGAGCCCTTGCGCGTAACACCAATCGTACTTTAGGTAATCAATCCCCCAGTCCGCATAGGTACGAGCATCCTGATATTCATGTCCTTCGCTGCCCGGCCTGCCGTAACATGTCTCGGGTCCCGCAGACGAATAGATTCCCATCTTCAAACCTAACGAGTGAACGTAATCGGCCAACGCCTTTATTCCGTGAGGAAATCGTATAGAATCGGCATGAATATACCCGAGGCTGTCCCGCCATCCCTCCCAGCTGTCATCAAGATTGATATACTGATACCCCGCAGCTTTCATTCCGGACGAAACCATTGCATTAGCCATATTGCGCACAATCTGCTCATTGATGGTCCAGCCATAGTGATTCCAGCTGTTCCATCCCATCGGCGGCGTTAAAGCAAGTGAGTCGAATCCCTGCGCATAGGCGTTGACAGAAAACATGAAAAGGATCGGGAGGAATATTCTCTTCGTCATCCGGTTTGTCATCATTTCATCGCCATCATTTTCTTTGTGTCAGTATAGATGTCCCGTCTATTACTTCCCTGGGAATAGTTCGCCGTCAATCGGTAGAAGTAAACTCCACTTGCAAACCTGCTCGCATCAAATGTCACAACATGACTTCCCGCATTCTCACGCTCATTCACCAATGTCGCCACTTCCCTGCCAAGAACATCGTAAACTTTCAAAGTTACAAACCCAGAACTCGGAACTCGAAACTCTATTGTTGTTGTCGGATTGAACGGGTTTGGATAATTCTGATAAAGTTGAAAACTCTGTGGTGTAACTGGTTTCCCCTCCACTTCCGAAATATTGACCGACCTCCTGAGCATCACAGCGTCAGCAACCAGATATTGACTCGTGTCCGCCCCTGAAACGGAAGACAGCATAACCGCCCCTACATCACCAACATTGTACTCGAAATTCCCCAGATCCAACCAGCCATTCACAGCAAGCTGCTGCGATGTCAACACGGAATCAGAACCGTTGTGATTCAACACCAGGTACAAACATTTGTTCGACACCGGATACGGTACCTGCGGCACACTCGCGTAAACATCATAATATCCATCCTGTTGAACCTGAAACGGCCCCCATTGCGCTCGCACAACTGTTGTTCTCTGCTTTATGACCCTGCACGACCCACCAACCGCTGCAGTGTCATTTATCGATATCCATGGATAATTCATAGCCGTGAACTTGTACGGCGTGGCATCGTCCACCTCAACAACCGTGCTGTCCGGATCGTACATGACTGACATAGTGAAATCCGAGGTGTCATAGTTCGCACTTACCACGTCAACCGCATGCAGTGTGTACAGCTTCCCCGCCTCCATCAACGGTACAGCCACGTGCAAGACCGAATTATCACTGTTGTCAACAAACGCTGAGGCTGCGCTATCCTGGCCGGGTGACCCCGAGGTAAGGTATACCTTCGTGCACGAAGCAACAGGATTCAGGATATCCTGATTGAACTTCAAGAGCACATGACCGCTATCCGGCACCGCCTCGTCCTCAAGCTGAAGCGCAATCCCCCTTCGCAACCTGAAGGCATCGGCAATAACGTTCCCGCTACCACTTCCGACCATTGTAACCCGAACCGTATCTCCAGAATTCAATGAAAAACCATCCACAAGATTCCATGTGTTGAGTCCCTTCGACTGGTCGACAGTGTCAACTTTGGAGATGGAGCCGGACACGACATTTACCAACACCGACCTGCAGTTAGAACTGCTGTCGCCTGACCAGAACCCGTACATGGAGTAATCCCCGCTCCGAAGAATTCTGAAAGCGTAGGTTGCTGAATTGGAAGTCGATGATGTCGAGACAAGATATGAGCCCCGATATCCACCATTAACCAGAGTCCATGACCCCTGTGTCGAAAAAGCCCCTTGAGTCGCGTTGTCAACTAAAATGTCATCGTGACTCGGCAAGGTAACCGACTGGTAAACCGAATTCCTCAATGAACCGAGATAACCATTACCCTGCAAATATCCATAGTACCAGAGCGTTTCTCCCTGCCATCCTTGCTGTCTGGCGCTTCTGATCTCCGTAATGGCGTTCTGTATACCTCCTGCCGCAGCGATCGATATACCAGGATACAAATAGAAATTGCTCGGTACCATGTGTTTCCACAAGGGGTATGAAAGGTCCCAGTCGCTTAGCGTGAAGTACATCATCGGCTCTGCCAAATCTATGTACCCGCTGTCTGCCCAATCACTCCATTCCTCGAGAGTGGAATTCGCCATCCAGGGCGGAGGCACAGCGCCACTGACGACACAATCCGGGTTGATCTTTTTCACGCCATCGTAAATTCTTTTGACAATGTTTGTTATCTGAAGGCGTCGCCACGATAACCAGGTGGGGTCGTTACTAGGCAACGTTAATGGATCGTGACTCCCTGTCTCTTGCATGAAACGAATTCGAGCGGTGTCGGAATATGACATGGTCGTATCGTTTTCTATGTCTGTCTCTATGCCATCGATATCAGGATAATTCTTGGCACATTCAGTGTAGAGGCCAACCGCAAAGTTCGCTGCGGCGGTCACACTCGGATCAACCGCAAAGAAGTAGCCATATTGATTGTGATAAAAATCCTTCGTGGTGTCTCGCTGCACCATAGCCCAATCAGGATGAATTTTGAGAATCGGAGGAACATTCGTCGAATCGTTGCTGTGTCCCACGCTGAATCCGTATTCAAACCAGGCGAACACTTCGATCCCGTGTTTATGTGCAATATCGATGAGCGTCCGAAGGGGATCGGTACCAGCGAAGGCGGGATTCTGCAATGGCCCGCCAGCAGTTGAGTCGACGCTGCTCGGATATATCGTTGAGCCCTCATACCAAACATCAATGTAAATTACGTTGAGGTGCGCAGATGCCACGTTCTCAACCAGGTTCTCGATGGCCGTTGGACCTCCTGACAAATAATTACCCGTTACCCACACACCCCTTGATTCTGGATCGGGCAAATATCTTGCCGTTAGTTGAGATGAACAAAGAAGGAACAAAAGGACAGCGTGTAGCAAACGTTTCAATGAAACACCTCCTTTAGTTTGAGATCCGTCAGTGGAAAGTGTATAGTTTCTGTTTACAAAACATATGATTTGAATATATGCGAGCTTCCTTGGGAAAGGGCTTGTCCTTTCCCGAGGTGCAATGGATTTTCTGTAGTCGGGATACTAAGCGTCCCTTCGGGTAAGTTTCCTTGGTTCGTCAAGAGAACGAACCAATTTTAGAACAAAAAAAAGTACACATGTAGTTCCATTATTCTTCAGCCTGTTACCAATTGGCCTCACGTCCGAACTCAACATAGACTATTCACATAATCTTCCATCGTGTCCGATCACCATCTCGGATAATATCCCGTGCGCCTGATAAATACTCCACCGCTCAAATTGTCATCGAAGAGTTTCGACATATTTTCATAATCACTCACCAGACGCCTTATGTTAGTGACGGGATCATCAAGACCCTGGTTTGCCAGGGAAATTCCCTCTTCTCTGATTTTTAGGTCTAAGGTCGCGTATTGCAGACATAATTCCAGCTTGTGTATCAGAAAGTCGGCTTCTGTATCTCCGTTGGCAGCAGAAAGTCCGCATTTCAGCAATTCCTTGCAGGTTTCAAAGCCCTGCATGTACTCTTGCATTTGGGCGAATGTCGCAGGGGGAGTCCCTTGAATGCGATTAGCAAAGGGAACCGTCTTTTCCATTGTCTGGAAGTATCTCACCACCGATTTCGCAGCGGCACCAAATTCCGTCTTAGCGTAATCCTCAATGAGGGAATCAACATTGACGTCAGAATTCCACGACGCCTCAGCAATGATGTAGTGGTTCAGCTCGTACGTGAACCAGTTACCCGGTTCTGAAAAGCATCCTATACCAACAACTCCCAGCGAATGAAGGTAATGCATCTCCCCCTGGATCAGATGCGGGATGACCACCGGCAAGGACCGCCAGATGTATTTGGTATAATACGAATACCAGCCAACTTCCCCCTTGTACGCGCTTCCCGTGAGCCACTTTCTCAAACTGCTGTCATACATCGCGTTTGCCGGAACGCTCTTATCCCAAATCGGATACGCAAACGATTTTGAGCCGGGACAAAAATCCATCAGTAGGTTTTCAGGACTAATTTTCACACGCCGGGGTGGATCCTGATATTGCGCGTAAGCTATGAACTCAACCTTTACTTTCGGACATTCTCTCTCAACGACCGGAACCACTTGATTCAATAGAACCGCCTGGCGATCAGAGGGACTACCATGACGAAGGCTTGCAGAATCGTTAGACCATTCGGCCCCGTCGGGCGGCCACAAGTCAAAAATGTTTATCTCCGGATGACCTTTCAGATAGGAAACAATGTTTTCCGTGAACTGTCTCACTGCGGCTTTGTTCTCCGTGTTAAATACCACGTTCGCCGTCTCACTTCGCTTGCCGTCCCATGATCCGAACCAATCAGGATGCTCGTTGAAGTACTTTGAAGGCGGCAGATAATTCTGGTACCCATGGCCCCCGACTTCAATCAGCAGGCCTCTCTTCTCCAATTCCGGAATCAGGCTATCCCTGACATCGTCCCAGACCACACGATTTTGGCCGCTATAATTGAGCGGATAGTCCAACGTGTTCATCCCCACCTTACCCATCCAATCAATGAGTTTCTTGTCATTCTGTATGGTGTGCGTCCATCCCTCTTCGACATACTCTTTGCGATACTTGTAATCGGGCTTTCGAACGATATCAAAGACAGGAAGGGTAATTGAAGATTTTTTCGGAACGTATTGTCCACCCCATCTTCCAAAAAACTCGAAGTTTGGAGCATACCACCTGCACCCGATTTGTTCAAGAAACGAGTAGACAGCGTACAGCGTTCCACGCTCGTGTCGTCCGGCAAGGACAAGACTCTTGCCAACGGACCTGATGACATAACCGTCAAAGCCCAGTGTTTTCTTGTCAATTGCAATCTTGTTTTGCTCGGCGAATTCTTTACCGACAAGCAACGAATGATTTGTGGGTTTGTCCGTTATTGAAATAACTGCCCCACTAATTCTTTCAATGTACGTCCGCAGCTCTTTGGCAGCAAACCTCTCCACCTCGGTTGGATGGGGTGGCAAAACTATGGAGTAGGTTGACCTTCCATTTTCAACGAGTCTCCAATTCGCCTGGGCCGATCCGCAAGTTAACAGTGATGTCAGATTGAACAGCACAAAGAGGACAAATAATGGAGGATGGAATAGCTTCTTATACGTCATGAACAAATCCTCGCTACAGTTCTTTGAAGCGGACAAATAGCCCGGAGGTGAGTTTCATTCTCGAAATTTCGCAGTCAGTCCGACAGGCTGTAGTCGTCGAACATTCTCTCTATCGCCAGAGTTGCAGCCCCCAACAAACGAGGCGGAACCGTTAAAGATGTCGGGAGTATCTCTACGCTTTCCCGTCTCCCAAAGTATGCCTGCTGGCGAATGACCTTCATGATTTCGGGATGTATAAGATCCCAGGATCGCGTAATCAGGCCTCCTACTATTATGACGCGTGGATCTATAACCTTGATAGCGTTAGAGATCCCCAGCCCGAGGTAATAGCCGGTTTGTTTCAAGACCTCCACGGCTGTGCCATCGCCCTGCCTCGCCAGGTCAATTATATTTTCCAACGAGATGTCTGTCGGAGGTGCGACATTTCCGTATTTCTCAGCGATATATCGTCGCACGGTTGCCCTATCAGATGCATAAGCCTCCAGACAGCCGTTGCTGCCGCATAAACAGGGTTCCCCGCCCGGGTAAATAACCATGTGTCCAATTTCACCGGATGCTTGATACTCGCCTTCGACCAGCTTGTTCCCGATTATGATTCCAGATCCGATCCCAGGGTGCACAGACAGGAAAATAAAATTGGTCAGATCCACTTCATGAGTGCCAAACCACGACTCAGCCAAGGCTGACACGTTGGCGCCATTGCCAACAGACAGGTTCTTATTATCAGGCAATAGTCTTCGCATCGTCTCCCCAATATTGAAATTTTCCCACCTTAAGTTTGATGCGAAGTCCACGATTTGTTCTCTGGAATTCACAAGCCCAGAAACGCTGACTCCAAGCCCTTCCAAGCGTTCAATCCCCAAGCGGGTGCAAATCTTCTTTAATTCCTGCACGCACATAGTAACAGATTCTTCAGCTGTTCCTGGTTCCAAGTGTATGGAAGACATCCCCTTCACACTCCCGTCAATGTCAACAACACCGATGCGGGTAACAGGAGAATCTAAGTCAATCGAGCCGACGAAATGTTTCCCCAACTTTAAGGACAAGTTCAAGGGATTGCGGCCGATGGACCGCTCGTCGGCAGATGTCTCAAGAATCAGATCATCTTTCAGTAGCTGGGATGTGATATTTGAGACAGTGCCTTTATTCAGATGGGTTAGTTCCGCAATTTGGCTTCTGGAAATCGGTTGTCTTTCACGGATGACACGCAAGATAGTCTCCGTGTTAATCTTCCGGAGAAGTTTGGCATTCCCCGCTATAAAGTCTTTATTATTTGATTGCGAAACAAAATCGGAAAGCATTCAAACCAATCTGATAATAGCTGTTAGTTAATTTATTGAATCAACCACATTATAACGAGCAATGAATGGCAAGCTCCAAGACCCCTTGGATTGCCGGTTTCTGACCACAGACTAGCGAAGCTTCGCCTCAGACCGCCGAGACCTACTAGGAGTCTGTCGGGGAACAAACATTTTTGTGTACAAAGTTTGTTGAGCCGTAATCATGATATTTTGTTAGTTTAGAGTTGGGGCATTTTTTGTCTCGCTAAGATCCGAAGAGATGATTCCTCCA
>JAKAGT010000001.1 GCA_021825585.1 Bacteroidota bacterium
TCCCTTCAGCGCCTCTCCTCCTTTCTGAATCATTACGCCGCTAACCCCTCCATTGATGTCTACAAATCTCTTTTCTTCGAATCCTCCTCACATCCTTTGCCTCCACCTCCGTAACTGAGCGGTTACCGCGCAAGAATAAGACCGTTATCGGCCACGTGAGGGGTCCAAATCTGCGGCCGGAGAATTTCGGCAGGAGATTGCCCGCTTTCCTACTTGACAGCAGGACCTCCTCAGATTATCTTGATCGCGCAAAACGTGCAAAGCAGGAATAACAACAGGGATGAAGGACTATTATTCTACGCGGGAACTGGCAGATTTACTTAACGAGATACAGGCACACCTGAGCGCCGGTTTCGTGGACGTCCTTGTTCCTACCCTCAAGGAAGCGGCCCTGCAGGGGAATTTGTTCGAAGTCCGGAGGATTATACGCGCGGCTTTTGTTTCTCAGCCCGGCATCATTGTATTCCACTCGAGTAATGTTTCGGACATTATGCCGCTGCATGAAAGGCTGTCCAAAGGAAAAGTCACGGCTGCGAAATGAAAGCCGCTGTTACGGGAGCAACTGGTTTCATTGGAAAAGGGCTTACGGATCTTCTCATCCGGAGCGGACACGAAGTCACGGTCCTGTCGAGAGACGCCGGAAGAGCATCGGCTGCATTTGGGAACAGGCTCAAAGCAGCAAGGTGGGCATCCGACAATAAGCTTCAACTTATCGAAGTGCTGGACGGAACGGACGCGTTCATCAACCTGGCAGGCGAGAACATCGGGTCCTCCCTCTGGACAAAGGACAAACAGAGACGAATACTGGAAAGCCGGTTGTCATCCGGGAAACTTCTCACGGATGTAGTTTCTTCTTTAACAAGGAAACCCGGCATACTTGTGCAGGCTTCGGCAGTGGGCTTTTACGGCTCGCGAGCCGAAGAGACGCTCGATGAGACCTCCTCCGCAGGCGAGGGCTTCCTCGCCGACGTTGTCCGGAGGTGGGAAGACTCTACGAGGGAGGTCGAATCCCTCGGAGTGAGACGCATCATTATCAGGACGGGAGTGGTTTTCGAATCGTACGGCGGCGCACTCCCGAAGCTCGCTATGCCCTACCGGCTGTTCTTCGGAACCGTGTTGGGCTCGGGCAGGCAATGGGTTCCATGGATCCACTATTCGGATGAACTGGACGCAATAGAGTTTCTATTGACAAGCCGTACAGCCTCGGGAATATATAATCTGGTGTCCCCTAATCCTGCGCGAATGGGCGACATTTGCTCCGCAATCGGGGAGATCATGGGAAGACCGACCATCCTGCATATGCCGGCAGGTCTTCTGAAAGTAGTAATGGGAAAGATGGCAGAAGAGACCATTCTCCCGAGTCAGAGAGTAACGCCGTCGCGACTTACCGAGGCGGGCTTCGAATTCCGACACGCCGATCCGAGAACTTCCGTGAGTGAGATCCTGTCGCATAAGTAGCGGACACTCACACCCGGCCACCGACCCCTCGCTTTATTGTTCACTTCTCCGCTCATCCTTCCCCGAAACGTGCTAAGTGAGATTAATTGCAGGGACGAGGGCACATCCTGGACCGGTTATTTTCAAACCGAATCACAGGCGAGGTTCACCGGCGCGCACGCAGGCCGCAGCTTTTGAAGACGCATACATGTCGGCCGGTGAGGAAGGTCGATAGCAAGCCCCGCAGGCGATTTGATACTGGTGTGATGGTCGCCTAAATTGCAATGTCGGGGTTCCATTACCATTCGAGCAGCACATCGTTACAATTTCTCAATTGGCAAACAAAATCTGCGGGGAGTATGCACCATGAAACAGTGGTATGAAATATTGTTCGAAAATTACGGCGAGAAATATGACAAAGAGCCATTTATCGGAGGCACGGCCGGCGAGTGTGATTTCATCGAGGACGAAGCGGCCCACGACCGGACCAGGAGGATACTCGACATAGGATGCGGCACCGGACGTCATACGATCGAACTTGCCAAACGGGGCTACAGGGTAATGGGAATCGATATTTCAGAATCCATGCTGGAGCGTGCGAAACAGAAAGCATCCGGGGAAGGAGTAAATGTCGATTTCCGTAAGGCAGATGCGAGGACACTCGCTTACTCGAAGGAATTCGATATCGTCATAATGCTGTGCGAAGGGGGCTTTCCACTCATGGAAACCGACGAGATGAACTTTGAGATTCTCGCGAGCGCTGCGAAGTCGCTAAAGGACGGCGGGAGATTCATCTTCACGACGCTGAACGGCTTCTTCCCGCTCTTCCATTCGGTCAAAGAATTCATCGATTCTAACGCCAAGGAAGGGACCGCATCGTGTGAAGAACTGAACTTCGACATAATGACTTTGAGAGATCACAGCACAACCCGCTTCGTAAACGATCTCGGAGAGACAAGGGAGCTGGAATGCAATGAGCGATACTACCTTCCTTCTGAAATAACATGGCTTCTGAAGTCGTTGGGATTCGGGAAGGTCGACATCTTCCAGGCAAAGCTCGGTGAGTTCAGCAGAAGCAAGCGGCTAACCACCGAAGATTTCGAAATGCTCGTTGTGGCGGTTAAGTAGGGGCAGGGGCGCACCATAAAAAAAGCGGTCACGAAAACCACCGTGACCGCCGTCGAAACTCAGGCCATTCTTACTCTTTACAGCCTTTCATTCGTGTCTGATCTTTTGTTTGAACCGTACGAGCTGACCTTCAAGCTTGTCTATTGCCTTGTCGACAGCCTTGAAGTAATTGTCGGTCGTCTCGACGGCCTTCAGCACCTTGTTATGAACTGCTAGCTTTATCTCTACCATTTTGTCCGTACCGTTTGGTTTGGAGTGTTCATTCAGGAAGACAACGTCGCAATGGACTACCCCGTCGAAGAATCTGTTTAACTTGGAGACTTTCTCTTCAGCGTAGCTTCTCAAATCCGGGTCAGCTTTGAAGTGTCGGGAAGTGATGCTGATATTCATAAGATTCCTCCTTGTTTGGTCTATTTGTTAGTGTGATTAGGTTGTAGCCTGAAACCGAATCACCTTGCTCTCGGATGAGATTTAGCGTAGGTCCTCTTCAGCTGCTCGACCGACAGGTGCGTATAGATCTGTGTCGTCGAGAGACTCTCATGACCCAATAACTGACGGACCGCTTCGAGATCCGCGCCGTGATTCAAAAGATGTGTTGCGAAGGAATGCCGGAGCGTATGCGGACCCTTCCGCTCACAATCCGACAACCGGCTAACTCTCCCGGCAACTACACGGTACACGGAAGCGGGAATCATCCTTTTCCCGTTCGATGAAACGAAAAGAGCCTGTTTTCCTCCTCTTGTTTTTGTGGTTTCATCCTTCGTTTTAACGTAGCTCTTTACAGCCTCAATTGCACGATCTATGACCGGAATCATCCTCATCTTTCTCCTCTTGCCCAGGACCGTGACGACACTGTTGTCGTAATCGATATCGGACTCGTCCAGCCCGCAGAGTTCGCTGACGCGCATGCCGGTCCCGTAGAGAAGCTCCAGTATCGCCTTGTTTCGGTAGTCCACCGGGCCGCTCAACTTCACGTCGAGAATCGCCTCGATGGTGTCTTCTTCAATGAAAATAGGGATCGGTTTGGCCGCCTTTGGAGTGCTGATGAAGCCGGTGAAGTCGCGCTCGATGAACTCGAATCTCACGAGGTACTTCGCAAACGATCTGATGCTGGACAGCTTCTTCCGGACGGTTCTTCTGTCGTTGCCCCGCTTGTCCAGCTCTACGAGGAAAGCGTGCACGGCGTCCTCGAGGGAAGTGACTCCGCCGCCGGGCCGGGAAACGTCGTCAAGCCCAAGTTCTACACCGCCGGAATACTCGAACAGAAAATTATTAAACTCCCGCAGAGACTGCTCATACGTCGAGAGAGTCTTCTCAGATGCCCCCTTTTCCTTCCTCAGGTAGTCGAGGAAGGAGTCCGCTAACTCACGTATGGGATCTTTCACTTTGCCGCAACTTCGACCTTTTCTTTGGTTCCACCGGGCTTGTCCGAATTGTTCGAGGCGTTTGCCTCTTCCGGCGAAAACTCGCTCTCGCATTTCGGACACTTATAATAGTTTCCCTTGGCCTTCGTGTACTTCTCAAGAAGGAACGGGGAATCGCCAAGCGGGCACGGGAGGCTCACGGGTTTATCCCATGTTGCATAGTGGCACTTCGGATAATTTGTGCAGCCGTAGAAAATTCTCTTCTTCCGGGTGAACCGCTGTGCCAGTTCTCCCTTGCCGCAATCCGGGCACTTCACGCCGGTAGTAATGCTCTTGGTGTATCTGCAGTTCGGATAATTCGAGCAGCCGATGAACTTCCCGAATCTGCTGTTCTTATAGATCAGGTCTGCTCCGCATTCCGGACACTTGTCGCCGGTCGGGCGGTTGTTGTCGTCATGTGCGTCTATCGGCTTCGTATTCTTGCATTCAGGGTACCTGCTGCAGGCGAGAAACCTTCCGCGCCGGCTCCATTTTATCACCATCTGGGCGCCGCAGACGTCGCATGTGACCTGCTGGCCGTCGACATTAGACTTTATCTCATCTATTCTTCCTTCGACACCCTTCACCGCTGTATCGAACGGCTGATAAAACTCATTCATGACATCCAGGTACTTCTTGTCCCCGTTTGCGATCTCGTCCAGCTCTGACTCCATCTCCGCCGTAAACTTGACATCAAAAAAATCCGGAAGGTGAGAAGACAAAATCTTGCTCACGTTCATCCCGAGATCGGTCGCAAAGAGTCTGCGCTCTTTCAATTCCACATAGCCTCTGTCTTCGATGGTCGATACGATTGAAGAGTACGTGCTCGGCCTTCCGATTCCCAGCGACTCAAGTTCCTTCACGAGGCTGCTCTCAGTATACCGGGCCGGGGGCTTGGTGAAATGCTGACGCGGGAGGATTTCCTCCAGATCCACGCCCTGGCCATCTTTCAGGCTCGCGGGAAGTTTGAATCTCTGGAGCTCTTCGCCGTCTTCATCGGGCTTGGATAAATCGGCGTCCTCGGTTGTAATGTCATATACCTGCAGGAAACCGGCGAACTTGACGCGCGAGTCGGTAGCCCGGAATATGAACCTGGGGTTCGAATCCCCGGCGGCCAGCTTTGGGTCGGACTTACTCTCTATGGATACGGTGATCTGGTCATAGACGGCAGGGTTCATCTGAGAGGCGATGAACCTCTTCCAGATGAGGTCGTACAGGAGAAACATCTCGCGCGGAAGATGTTTCTTCACCTCCTGCGGGAGAAACTCCATATGAGTCGGACGAATGGCTTCGTGCGCGTCCTGTGACGCCTTTGCCTTCTTGAAATGCCGCGCCTCCTTGGGCAAGAACTCGTCGCCAAATTCGCCCTTTATGTAGCTGCGGGCGGCCCCAATGGCTTCGTCGCTGATACGCGTGGAGTCGGTTCGCATGTAAGTGATCAACCCGACTCTTCCCTCGGGCCCGAGGTCCACACCCTCATACAACTGCTGCGCGAGCATCATAGTCCTCTTCGGGGAAAACCCGAGCCGCGTGGAAGCAGCCTGCTGGAGAGTACTGGTGATGAAAGGAGGGGCGGGGTTTCTCTTCTGCTCCTTCCTGGATATTGCCGCTATGACGTATTCGGCAGCCTTCAACTCTTCGGAAATACTCGAAGCGCGTTCCTGGCTTTCGATGAAGAATGATTTCCCGTTCTGCTCGTTGCCGTTTGCGCTTCCTTGCGGGTCCCTCAACTCTTTCCCATCGATGGAATAGAGTTTTGCCTCGAATTCCTCTTCCTTCTCATCCTTGAACTTGCCGAGTACGGACCAGTACTCTATCGGTGAGAAGTTTCCTATTTCACCCTCCCGCTCGCAGACGAGCTTGAGCGCCACCGACTGAACCCTGCCCGCTGAAAGACCGGGGTAAACTGCCTTCCAAATCAACGGACTGACCCTGTAGCCGACAAGCCTGTCCATCACCCGGCGCGCCTGTTGCGCATATACGAGGTGAGAATCGATTTTCAGCGGCTTCTCCATCGCCTTCGAGACACCGGACTGGGTAATCTCTGTAAAGAGAACCCGGAAGACCTTGTCGGAATCCTGCTTGAGCTCCTCCTGGATGTGTTGCGCGATGGCTTCTCCTTCCCGGTCAGGGTCGGTAGCTATGTACACTTGCTGAGCCTTTTGTGAAAGGTCCTTCAGCTTCTTTATGATTTCACTCTTGCCGCGGATGGTCTTGTACTCGGGTTCGAATCCTTTCTCGACATCGACACCGAGTTTGCTCTTCGGCAGGTCCTTTATGTGTCCTACCGACGCTTCCACCACAAAATCGCTTCCCAGGTATCTATTGATCGTCTTCGCTTTCGCGGGCGACTCAACAATTACAAGCTTTTTTGCCATTTGAAAGGTCTACCAATCGTTAAGAAAATGTTCTGACTGTAAGAGAACTATTTGTGCTTTCAGTTGATTGTGTCGGAACTGTTCAGCATTATCCGGCTCCCAGGTTTGCTGGGCGTGTTGTATTCGAATAGCACGTTCGCTACAATCGACTTCACTTCGTCCCTGTCCACTGTATTCATACCGGACATGAGAGAGCGTTCGATTATGCTTTCGAGATCCAGCTGGTCTATCAGTCCAAGTTCGTACATTTCCACGAGAAAGCCTCTTGCCTCTTTGGTCAGAATCTGTCGCTCCGCATCGTGAAAGATTCTGTAAGAGCGTACATGCGAGCTCTTGATACGCTTGAGGGGCTCGCGAACGTTCATCTTGTCGTATATCCAGCTAAGCGCCGTAGATATCTCGGTCTGACTGTAGCCGCTTTCAGTTAGTTTTGTCACGTCGACCTTTGAAATGTCCCGCGCCTGTCTAAGCTCCCTCATCAGAAAAACTATCAATTCTATGATCTTTTCCTGCATCTAATTTTTATCCTCAAAGCTAATATAGGTTGAAAAATTCCAAAGTCAAGCTACCCCCTCATGCGTCTGCCGTAAAACCGCTCAATAAACTCATTTTCGCGCCTTCTCATGCGCAACTTCTCTGAGCGGGTACTGTCTTCCCACCCCGTCAAATGCAAAACTCCGTGGATCATCAATCTCAACACTTCGCGCTCAAGGGGAACCTTGTAGCGTCTGGCTTGAACTGCCGCGCGATCAACACTTATATAAATCTCCCCGTCTATCATATCTGTTCCACTTAACTCAAAAGATATAACATCAGTTCGATACCGGTGGTTCAAGAATTTCTTATTAAGATCGAGGAGGTAGTCATCATTGACAAGCACGATACCTATATTATCGGCTTTTTTCCCCTCCTCACGAACAATCTCACGAAGAAGTACAGCTATCCTGTTCCGCTTGAACTTCGGAGAGCGGCCCGGATCAGCAAAGAGCTGAATTCTCACTTAAGACTTGTCTCCGCGAGGGAAAGGGCTATGCTGCTCAGCATTACCTCCGGTCCGAATCGTGTAAAATCGCCTGACAGCACACTCTTGTCGACATTCGCGTAAAGGGAGCATCCCGCTTCACGTTCGATTATCAACCCGCTTATTTTACCGTCAGCTTCGGAGTAAAAAGTGACTTCGCCGAGCATTTCCGATGCAAGATAGCCCGTGCATTCATGCAACTGGAGATGAGAATTGATAGTGTAAACGGAGACCAGATTTCCCTTCCGTTTCCCCGTTCTTATGGAAGGATAGATTTCGAATGCGAGTTTGCGCTTTGACTTTCTATCGAATAACTCAAGGCGATAGAAATCATCATTTTTGACGGGGGTGACCTTCAGTACTTTTGCGACATTTTCGATGTCTTTCGCCTTAAATTCAAAGCTCATTCTTAATTCCTTAGATATAATACACAAAAAAAACCGATGCCGCAAAGGAATAACGACACCGGTTTTTCAAATAGCTTAAGCCTCTGTCTATTTTACAGTGACATTGACGGCTTTCAGTCCTCTTGCACCTTCTACAATTTCAAACTCGACTTGGACTCCCTTATCGAGAGTCTTGTACTGCTTGTCGGTCTTTATGTCGCTGTAGTGAACAAAGACGTCTTCACCGTTATCCTGCTCGATGAATCCGAACCCTTTTTTACCGTCGAACCATTTTACTTTACCATTTGGCATTGGCTACACCTCCTCCTAATAAGACAGCAGCTCCGGCGACCATGGACCAGCACACTGAGACGTTCCAGCGTGCTGGAATTCAAGCGGACCCGTTAAGCAACACAAATGTTGGTCGCCTTTGCCGCCTACGGTCCGTCTGACACATAACCTATAATTCTCAAAAAGAATTCCTGATTTAAGGTGCGGCCCCCTAATGCCCATATTCCCCCGTGGAAATCGCGAAAAAAGCCGAAGTAAGTATCGTTCTTCCCACGTCCCTAAGCGATATGTGCGTCCTCGTTTTGCGCAAAATTCGACTAAATTTAGCCCGGCATGAAATGAATGTCAAGTTTCGGCGGTTGGCTATTTTGGCCACGCGAATGCACAAAATCTGAAAAGGCCGATTTTCATCGCAATCTTTCCGGCAGGCCCCGCGTTCTTGCAAGATGCTCTATCTTTCTTCAATTGTCAGGTATGTGAGTCAAAATCTGGCCAATGAAGACTCCTCGACGCAAACGTCGGGGAATGTACCCCTCAGCGATTCAAGTTTCCCGCGTTCATTCCGTCGCATCAGCCTCCTGGTCTGAACCGAGGGTGGCTGCACCAAACCCCTTCAGAAGCTCCCTGGCTCTCTGGACCTGCTCATCAAGGACGAAAATCCTCGCGGGTTCCAGCATAGGATAAGTCGCCAGGAAATACTCTCCCGCGATGTAGTAATCTATTTCAGAATCATCGAGCAATGACTTCAGCAGCGCGATGTCTCCGACGTTTCGGGTTGAGAAAAACCTAGTGTATCTTTTGCTCTCCAATACCCTCGGCGGATTTACGGTATAGTCAAGAAAGGCCTCGCACTCAGGACAGTGGAACTTTCCCGACGCCCGATCATCTTCCGAAAGCTGGAGCTCACTTGAACAATTCGGGCAATCGATGCGGGCCGGGAGCATTGCTGCTGAGGCTTCGCCCTCTTTGGCCGCCTGGCACTTCGGGTTCCTGCAGTAATAGTACTCCCTCCCTTCATCCAGACATGACTCGCAATAGGGTTTGCCGCAAGAGTGACAAACAGACAGTGCCTTTTTGTTCGGATGGTTTACACAGTATTCCATCTCTTTCCTCTTTTTCTAAGTGAAGCAGAAACTCGTGCGAATCAGGTCCCTGCCTGACCGTTCGTCCAGATCTCACCGGGACAGATCTTCCCGTTCAGTAGCTCTCATCAATCGACGGAAATTTTCCCTTCTTCACGTCGTCTTTGTACCGGAGAAATGCATTATGCATTTCTTCAGCGATGTTCGCGTAGTGACGCACGAACCGCGGCTTAAACTCCTGAGTCAGTCCGACCATATCGGCATAAACAAGAATCTGGCCGTCGCATGACGGGCCGGCACCTATCCCGATTGTAGGGACTTTCACTCCCTTCGTTACTTTTACAGCCAGTCCGGCTGGGATCTTCTCGAGAACGATGGCAAACACTCCGGCCGCTTCGAGGAGCTTCGCGTCGGCAAGTATCTGCGATGCTTCGTCCTTATCTTCTCCCCGCGGTCTGTATCCGCCGAACTTGTTGATGGACTGCGGCGTCAGCCCCAGGTGGCCCATGACCGGAATTCCGATTTCATTCATGCGTCTTATGGACTCGGCAATTGCTTTTCCCCCTTCGACCTTTACGCCGCTTGCGCCGGTCTCTTTGAGAATTCTTCCCGCGTTCCTCAACGCCTCCTCGGTCTCGACCTGAAAGCTCATGAAGGGCATGTCGACAATGACAAGGGAGCGTTTTACCGCGCGGACCACCGTCTTGGCGTGATAAATCATTTCGTCGAGAGTGACCGGTATGGTCGTGCTGTTCCCCTGGAATACGTTGGAGAGGGAATCGCCGACCAGAATTATGTCTATACCAGCCTCATCGAGCAACCTCGCCGTGATAGCATCGTACGCGGTGAGTGCTGCAATCTTCTCGCCTTTTTCCTTCGATTGGATGATGGTGCGGGTCGTTACGGCCTTCGCCTTATCTAAAGCTGCCTCAGATTTGTCCGGCATGATCGACCTCTCCTTGTGATTAACCGACCGAAATCGGCTGTTTACGGATTCTCGAATTGTGCCGGGGCCCGGGAAAACTGCCCCTCAGCGGAAACACTTCCACTCTCGAATGTGAATTCGGCGCCGAGAACCTCTTCGAATCCCCTGGCAACCGCGTTCCTCACTCTCTCCTCATTCACATCACTTCCAAGAATCTCTCTCAGCGTCACGGTATGTTCGTCAAGGTCCTTTTTTGTCTTCTCTCTCAGCTCATTGCCGATAAGGAGATACTTCACAATCTCCTTGTGAAACTCCCCGATCAGAATCGAGCCATGCTGAAGGAGGACCTCGCCGAACCTGTGCTGCGCGCTTCCGACCAGCTTCCTGCCTTTGTATTCCACTTCATAGACCGCCGACGTCGAGAAACATGGAATAGTGGACGGATCACGAAACAGTTTCCTGAAATCGGCGGAGCTTTGGGACAGCTGCAGGTCGGCACCGAGCAACCGGAGCCCCCGCACAAGGGCATTGCTGATCAGGCTATAACTCTCGCCGACCGACTGCCCGCCTGTTCCCATCACGACCGAGTACGTCAGCTCTTCGGCATGCAATACAGCTTTGCCCCCGGTAGGCCGCTTCACAACCTCAACTCCTTCCCGATCGGCAAGGGCAACGTCTATGTCCGACAATTCCTGGTTTCTCCCGAGAGAAATGCAGTAAGGCTTCCAACCGTAGAATCGGAGAATTGGCATGCCGGTCCTGCCGAATTGCCCGACCAGCTCCAAATCAAAATCCATGTTGAACCGGCCGTCGTGTTCTCCCGAGTCAATGCGGCTCCAGCCGCGAGGTGCCACAGTTCTCTCGGATTTCAGACCGGCGCCCACGTTAGCCCCTGATGATCCCTCTGGAAGATGCCTTGACAAAATTCAGGACGTTCGAAGCTTCGTCCGAGCCGCTGAATTCGCTCTCAATTCTCATCACCGCTTCGCTCACCATCATTCCGGATGAATACAGAACCCGGTATATATTCTCAATACTCTCGATCCGTTCCCGGGTGAAGCCCCTCCTGCGAAGGCCGATGACATTCACGCCGTCGTACCTCAGCGGTTCCCGCCCTGCAAGAACATAGGGAGGAACGTCCTTGGACACCCTCAACCCTCCGCCGATCATAGAATGCGACCCGATATTCACGAATTGATGGATCGGCGTCAGGCCGCCGATCGTAACCCATTCGCCGATGTGGACATGCCCCGCCAGGGTTACTGCGTTTGCGAGGATGCACCGGCTTCCGACTCTGCAATCATGCGCCACGTGCACATATGCCATCAACAGGCAATCGGATCCGATTACGGTCTTTCCGGTTTCCACGGTGCCGCGGTGGAGAGTGCAGTACTCCCGGACAACCGTATTATCGCCGAGTTCCAGGATGGTCTTTTCGTCCCTGTACTTCAGATCCTGAGGAGCATTCGAGACAACTGCTCCGTGGTGGATGGTGCAGCTTTTCCCGATACGCGCGCCGTTCGCGATGTACGCCGAGGAGGCCACTGTGCTGCCGTCTCCTATAACGACGTCGTCTTCAATGACAGTGAAGGGCCCGACGCTTACCCCATCTCCAAGCTCCGCACGGGGGGAGACTACTGCTCTTGGATCAATCGAAGTGGACATTCACCTATTCACTTTCCGCCGGATGGTTCGCTGTTTGCGTCGACAATGGCCGCGGTCATTTCAGCTTCGGCAACCAGCGTCCCGTCAACAAAAGCCTTTCCTGTCATGCTTGCTATCTTGCTCCTTCTGGAGACCATTTCTACCTGCATCACCAGCTGATCTCCCGGAACCACGGTTTTTCTGAACTTCACGTTGTTAAGGGACATGAAGTATACCAGCTTCCCGTCGGCGTTTTCCATTCCGTTCAGCAACAGGATCCCGCCGGTCTGCGCCATCGCTTCGACTATCAGCACTCCTGGCATCACAGGCTTCGACGGGAAATGCCCCTCGAAGAACGGCTCATTCGAAGAGACGTTTTTTATTCCGACCACCTTCTCATCCAGCTTGAAGTCGACGATCTTGTCGACAAGCAGGAACGGGTAGCGGTGAGGAAGAATCCTTTTTATGGCATCGATGTCGAAAATCACACCGGCAGTCTTCGTAAACTGGTATTTCTTGACGATTTTCTTCTGCTGGTACAGCTTCCGGATCTTCCTCGCAAACTCAACATTATGCGAATGGCCGGGCCTGGCAGCCAAAATCTGGGCCTTCATGGGTGCACCAACCAACGCCAGATCCCCCAGGAGATCCAGGAGCTTGTGGCGTGCAGGTTCATTCTTGAACCGCAGCATCTTATCGTTCAGGATACCGCTTGAACCGAGTATCACCGACCCGTTGATCTTAAGTTTCTGCGCGAGCTTCTTGAGCTCAGCAGGCTCCATCTCATCGTCGACAATGACTATGGCGTTGTCGAGGTTGCCCCCCTTGATAAGACCGTTTTCCCTCAGCATTTCGACCTCCTTCAGGAAACAGAAAGTCCTGGAAGAAGAAAACTCGCTGACAAACTCCTTCTCGAGAGAAAACATGCCGGTGTGCTGGCTACCGAGCGCCGGATTCCTGTAGTCGATCATTATAGTAACTCTGAAGTCATCGAGGGGAAGTGCCACCATCTGCACTTCTTTCTTCTCGTCCAGGTACTCCACAGTCTGATCGATTATCAGATAATCTTTTGGAGCTTCCTGCACGGTGAAGCCCGCACTGAGGAGGGCTTCGACAAAAGGCTGCGCGCTCCCGTCGCCGACAGGCGGTTCCGCGGCGTCAAGCTCTATAGTTATATTGTCAATCTCCAAACCCGCAACCGCGGCAAGGACGTGTTCCACGGTGTGGACTTTGACATCGCCGATGCCTAGCGTGGTACCGCGCGAAACATCCACAACGAAATCGGCCAATGCCGGAATCTCAGGGTTCCCACCGACATCCGTGCGCCGGAAGACGATCCCATGATTCTCCGGAGCCGGGAGAAACGTAATTGTCGAATCACATCCGGTGTGCAGTCCGACACCCGACAGGGAAACTTTTTTTGTAATGGTACGCTGTTGGACAAGCATCTATATGGTTACTCCTTATCTGTCAGTTTCTCAACCTTGTGCTGCAAAACAGTAAATTCTTCGATGATTTTGGGGAGCATTCTCAAAGCTCCTTCGATCCGCTTTGACTCGCGAAGCTCTTTCGCCGGAGAACCGAAATATGATTTCCCCGGTTCCCTTATGGATTTGGAAATACCCGACTGCGCACCGATGGATGTGTGGTCTGCTATCTCAATGTGACCGGCAAATCCTACCTGACCGCCTATCATGCAGTTCTTCCCTATCTTCGTGCTCCCCGAAATCCCCGTCTGGGCCGCAATCACGGTGTTCTCTCCGACGACGACATTATGTGCAATCTGGATCAGGTTGTCCAGCTTCGCTCCCTTACAAATCCTTGTTTCTCCGATGGTTGCGCGGTCTATCGAACAATTCGAGCCGACCTCAACATCGTCCTCGATGACGACTATTCCCATCTGAGGAATCTTCTCGTATGTCCCATCCTCCTTCGGGGCAAATCCGAATCCGTCGCTCCCGATGACCGTGCCGCTATGAACGATAACCCTTTTCCCGATGCGACAACCCTGATAGACTGTCACATTCGGATAGATCAAAGAATCTTCTCCCACTTCCGATTTTTCGCCAAGCACTACGCCGTGCGAAATCCTCGCTCTGTCGCCTACCGTCGCACCGTCAAGCACGCTGGCAAATGCGCCGATCCTCACATCCTTGCCGAGCGCCGCACCCGGTGAGACAAAAGCGAGAGGATGTATGCCTGGCGGAAGAGGCTCGCGCGGCGGGAGGATACTCTTCAACGCCAAAACGAAAGCCACGTACGGGTCTTTTGCCCGCAACAGAACGACGTCTGACCGATCCGTCCTGAATGTCTCCGAGACGAGAACGGCAGACGCTCGTGTGGTCGAAACATACTTCTCATATTTGGGATTCGCCAGAAAAGTAAGTTCCCCGGATTTAGCCTCTTCGATTTTTCCGACCCCGGTTATCTCGGCATCGCCGTTCCCGTCGACAGTTGCTCCGATAATCCGGGCGATATCGGACACCTTCATCAATTACCGCCCGGCGGGGCAGGAGCAGGCTGTGTTGCCCCGGGCATCGCAGTCCCGGGCTGAGTAGCACCGGGGACTTTCAGCTTGTCCAGGACCAGCTGGGTCACATCGTACTTGTCGTTGGCGTACATCATAAGGATCTGCCCGCTCTTGTCGAAAATATAATCGTAGTTACCTTCCTTCGCGACATCCTGGATTGCCTGCATGACTTTTGCCTGAACGGGCTGCATGATGGCCTTCTGCTGCTGGTAAAGATCGCCGTTCTGACCGAACCTCTGGTTCCTCAGGTCGATGATCTTCTTCTGCATGTCGCTCAACTTCTGTTCCTCCTGAACACGGGCCTGTTCCGGAAGTATGAGCCGCCTCTTCTGGTAATCGTTGGATTCCTGCTGCAACTGATTCTGCATCTTGTTTATCTCAGCTTCCCACTGCGAAACGAGTGCATCCAGTTTACCCTGGGCCTCGACAGCTGCAGGGAGTTCTTTCATTATTTGCTGAGTGTCGACCCAGCCTATTTTCTGCTGGGCGAATCCGGCTGCGCTCGTTGTCAGCAGCCAACCGCCGACGAGCAGCCACATTTTCCAAGCGCCTGCTTTCATATTAAGCCTCAAATATTTTAGTTAGTCGAACGCCTCAGGATATCCAGTACTTTGTAGGTCAAGTCGTAGGAAGGATCGGCGTACAAGACCACCGCGAGGTCTTCACGTTTGTCAAGGACGTACTGCATCTTCTGGTCTTTAGCGACCTGGGCGATAACCTTATAAACCTTGTCGCGAATAGGCTTCAGCAATTTCTCTCTCATCTGATCGAGTTCTCCACCCTGACCGACTTTCTCCTGACGGTAAGCGAGAATCTGCTGCTGGAGACCGTTGATTTCCTGCTGCGCCTGCTGCTTCGCCTGGTCAGTCATCATTCCCTGCTGCTTCGTATACGCATCGACCTTGTTCTGGTATTCCGTAGACATCTGGTTGACGGTATCGCTCCAAGCCTTCATCAGTCCATCGAGCTTCCGCTGCGCCGCCTGGGCCTCCGGCAGTTGATCCAGGATCGTGGCTGAATTCACATAACCTATCTTCATTGGAGCATCCTTCGGAGACACCGCGAACATAAATCCGAGAGCGGACAGAATAACCGCGGACGAGAGCAAAACGATGAATTTTTCTTTCACTTCTAACCTCTTTTTTTGTTTAGAATAAAATTAACTAACGTTGAACTCAAAAACTCTTGCCGAACTGAAATTCAAAGTGCCAGCCCGACGGCGGCCCACCGGGAGCTACAGGGTCAAAACCGTAGCCGTAGTCAAATCCGATTAGTCCTATCGGGTTGATCATGACACGTGCTCCGAATCCGGCGGCACGGTCAAGCTGGAAAATGTTCGTATGGTTCAGGTCCGTGTACACATTGCCTCCCTCCGCAAACAGCAGAGTATACAGCGGAATGGGATCCTGAAGCAGCGAGAATCGCAGCTCCAGGGTCTGTTTGAACATTACCTTGCCCCCGATAGGCGTACCGCTGGCCGTATTGGGAGATTTGGGACCCACCATCTGATCGGGATAACCTCGCAGCGGCGTGGTCGAAATATATCCGAGTCCGGTGCCGCCCATGAAGAAAAGGTCTATGGGATTGACATTTCCGTGATTCGTCATCGAGCCTATGACGCCGAAAAGAGTCCCGCTGTAAAGGACGATCCGGTCACTGCCGAGGATAGGCGTGTAAAAATCCGCGGAAAATACGTGCTTGTGGAAGTTTATCGTACCCGGCAGAATCGGACCGCCGGCTATCTCATCTGTCAGCGAAACGCTCGAGCCGACGGAAGGAAATATCGGACTGTCCGTGCTGTTCCTTGAGATTACCTGTGTGAGGCTTATCTCGTCGTACGATCCCACTTTGTACACTCCGCCGCCGTTGGCGATGTTGTTGTTCTGTACCGTGAATATCCAGTCCGCTCTGAACCAGTTGTCCGGCCACCTCAACCTGCGTCCAACGCTCACAGAGCCTCCGGTCATTCGCAGATCGTAGTAATAGGTCTGGCGTGTATCGAATACGTTCACTCCCAGAGAAGTCGGAGTGTTCATGAACCACGGTTCGGTAAATCCGAGCTGGAAGGTCCTGTAGTACGTGCTCACACCGAACTGCCAGTTGAAGTTGAGGCTTTCACCGGCGCCGCCCTGAAGCGGATGCCTTATGTCGAAATTATTGAAGCTTACCCCGATCGCGCCTGTGAAGCCGTACGCCTGGCTGTATCCGACGGACATGTTAAATGTATCGCTCGATTTCTCTTTGACCGCGTATGTCACGTCTACGGTAGAGTCGTTGACAATGTAGTAATCAGGCTTGATCTTCTCGGGATCGAAGTAGTTCATCTGCGAAAGCTGCCTGACGCTTCTGATTATCATCGCACGCGAGAAATAATCGCCGGGTACGGTGAAGAGCTCCCGCCGGATAACCCTGTCCTCAGTTTTGGAATTCCCGCTGATAAGTACCTCTCCGATGCGAAATTGATTCCGTTCATACACTCTTATCTTCAAGTCGATGGAGTCGGGTGGGACGCGGATCTCTTCCGGCTCGACGTTGAAAGTCAGATAGCCGCTGTCGAGATACAGAGAAGCGACGTCCGTTTGTGCCTTGTTGCCGCGAAGGTTCTCATCGAACATGACCTTGTCATAAACATCGCCCGACTTCAGTCCAAGCCGCTCGTTCAGGACACTCGACGGAAATTTCGTGTTTCCCTCCCAGACTATGCGCCTTATGTAATATTTCTTTCCCTCATACAGATTGATATGAATGTACATCCACTTTTTGTTCGGACCGTACCATATCGAATCCGAGAGAATGGATGCATCGATATACCCATTCTTCCGGTAAAGGTCCAGAAGGTTCTGTTTGTCGTCCTGAAATTTCTTCGCGTCGAACTTCGAACTCTGCCAGAACATCCACCATACGTCCTGGTGCGTATCCTTCATAGCCCCGCGCAGCTGGCCGGCCGAGAAGTTTTTGTTTCCGCTGAACGTTATGGACTTAATTCTTACCTCTTTGCCCTCATCGATATTTATCTCGAGATTGACCCGCGCGCCTGCCGTATCGGCAACAGGCACAAGCTTCGGCTCGATCTTCGCAAGGAGATAACCTTTGTCCTCATATTTCTTCTTGAGGTTATACACGAAAGTGCTCAGGTCCTGCGGATTGACTATTTGCCCTCTTACGAGATTTATCTCGTCTTTGATGTCCTTCTCACTGAGCTCGTGATTTCCCTTTATAATGATGTCGGCCAGCCTGGGATATTCTTCGACCTTAATCAGCAGGAAGACCCCTTCTCCGATCCTCTTGTCGATGAGAATTTCGATATCCGAGAAAATCCCCAGCGACCAGAGTTGTTTTATCGCCTGGCGGATCTTGTCTCCGCCCGGCGTAATATCGCCGCCAACCTGCAGACCCGAATATCTAATGATTGCCGATGCATCGGTGAGCTTGTTGCCCTCGACAGATATCCCGAGAATCTTCAGCGGCTGAGGCTTTTCCGGCGTTTGAGCATAAACGGCACCTGTCAGCGAGGCCATGGCCAGGAACAAAAAAAGATACTTCATCCTACTCCGATACTTTCCATAAATTTTGTATTATACGCGAACAATGCGCCTCTCAGGAACCGCGCGACATTAACTCGTTAGACGCACGAAATATGCAGCGGTTACTATCACAGTGCGAGGTGATTGAATCACTAAAGTGTTTGGAGGTGCTTAACCTGTTCACTTACAAGCCCGAATCTGCGCTCTCGTTTCTGGAAATCGCTTATCGCTTCGTACAAGTGCCTCCTGCGAAAATCAGGCCAATAGACTTTCGAAATAAAAATCTCTGTGTATGCAATCTGAAACAACAGGAAATTGCTGATACGAAACTCGCCGCCGGTCCTTATGAGCAGATCGGGATCTGGAAGCGAGGCAGTCACCAGGTAACTTGAAAAGAGACTCTCGTTAATATCCTCGGCCGACATCTTGCCGCCTGCAGAATCTGCAACTATTTTCTTAACGGCCTCAGTAATTTCCCACCTTCCCGAGTAGCTCAATGCGAGATTCAAGTTTAATCCGCTGTTGCCCTTTGTTCGTTCGAAAGCTTCGTTGAGCTCACGCTGTACCCCCGCCGGAAGCGAATCGAGGTCACCGATCGCCGTCAGACGGACGTTGTTCTTGTGGAGTTTATCCGTCTCGTCTCGCAGCGCCTTGACAAGGAGCCTCATTAAAGTCGAGACTTCCTGCTGGGGGCGCTTCCAGTTTTCGGTCGAGAAGGCATACAGCGTGAGGCACTTTACGCCGAGTTGTCCGGAAGCTTCGACGATGTCGCGAACCGAGCTGACACCCTCGCGGTGTCCTGCAACACGTGGGAGGGCGCGCTGTTTGGCCCATCGTCCATTGCCATCCATGATAATAGCAATGTGTTTAGGGATGCTCCCTCCAGCCTTCAATTCGTCCTGCAGAGTCTTATCATCAGATCTTAGCGCGATCAAACTTTCCGCCTCGTTTTTTGCTGTGCAATTTAAACCCGCATGTAGTAAAAATCAAGGATTCCAAAGCCTTCCGGTGGGCTTAACACACAATCTTGCAGTAAGTTACAAGCATGACGTGCTCTATTTTTATCTCCACTGGATAACCTCTGAGGTATCCGCATCAAGACGCAGAAGCGCAGCTCCGGAAATATCGGTCCTCCACACCGCGACATCGTGACGCGAGAGCCTTTCAAGCACCTCCGAGGACGGATGGCCGAACCTATTTCGGGATCCAACCGAGATCACCGCCAATGAAGGGTGAATCGAGCTTACAAATTCTTCCGACGAGCTCGTCTTGCCGCCGTGATGACTGACTTTGTAGACGGAAGCGGCAAGGAAGGGGCCGTAGTTTCGGACAATTTCCCGATCGGCTCCAGCCTCAACATCTCCCGCTAGAATTACACTCTCACTTCCTATGCACACCTTGAGAACGATAGAACCGTCATTCAGCCTTGTCCTATAGGACGACCCTCCCGGACCGACATAAATGCGGTTCGGATGAAGGACGTACACTCTCTGAACCGCTCCCGAATCCAGTATGAGGCCTGCCATTGCGACCTGGGCTGGAACCCCAAGAGTCTTCACTGAAGTCATCGTATTCGTCCACGTCCTGGAAGGTGAATGCTGGTCCGAGTAGATGAATCTCCCGACTCTTATTTTTCGAAGGATGGATACGGCACCTCCGATATGATCGCTGTGAAGATGAGTTATAACGAAGTAGCTTAGCTCCCTCACACCCCGCCTCTCGAGAAATGGGAGAATTACACGCTCACCGCTGTCATAGCCGCCGAATTTTACCCCCGAATCAACCAGCATATTCTTTCCGTCGGGAAGCTCGATGTAAATTGCATCTCCCTGGCCGACGTCGAGGACAAAAACTCTCGCTTCGGGTTTCCCATGCCACAAACTCGAGTAAAGAAGGATGTTTGCGCCAAGGAGGGCTGCAAGTACGACTTTCTTCCAGATGGCATCTTTGCCGAAAGCCGCTACGGAAACAAGCCAAAACGAATAGAGCAAAGTGAACATCAAACCCGCCTCGGCGATCTTTACACTGCTGATGCGGAGAGATCCGAGCAGTGAATTTACTTCGAGTATGGAAAACCCCAGCAGCTGGGCTGCCGCTCCGTAGATGGATGCCAGAGGAGAGTAGACGAGACCGAAGAAAACGAATGTGAACGACATCGTGGTGAAGAGCCCGGACAACGGAACCACGAGCAAGTTGGCAAAGACACTAACCAGCGACACTCTGTTGAAGTAGTAAACCGTCAGTGGGACAGTGCCCAACGTTGCCGCTACCGTCAGGATTGACAAGGAGACTACAGAATTCGCCATCGGTCTGTCCTTGAGAAACGGATAACGCTTGTGCACCATCCAGACCATTTTCTGATAGGTAAAGGCAATTGACAGTACCGCGGCAAACGACAGCTGGAAGCCGGGTGAGAAAAGTTGAGACGGGCTGGCCATGAGAATTACAAGAGCTGCAAACCCAAGCGAGTTGAGGGCATCGCTCCTCCTCTGAAGAAAAAGGCCCAGAAGGAGCACGATTGCCATCAATACCGCTCTCATAACGCTTGGTACCGTTCCGACCACAAATGCGTAGAGCAGCAAACAGGGTGCTATGATGAAAAATCTTAATCTGCGGGGGATTCTCGCCAGTGACGCGACCATCATCAGTATGGCCGTGAAAAATCCTATGTGAAGGCCGGACACGGAGAGTATGTGGATCGTGCCCGAGTTGACAAATTGTTCGCTAATGCTCCGTTGAATGCCCGACCGTTCGCCTATCAGCATCGCTCTTGCGAGTTCAGCTTCATCGCCTCTCATAAATTCCTTTATCTTCGAACGGAAGAAGTTCCTAATCGGCTCGATCAACTTTCGCTGCAAACTTAGCCCTTCGTAATGGCACAGTGAGAGCACGTCCGACGCTTTCCGGATATACACTCTTCCGACGATTCCGTTCAGCTCATAAAAGGATTTCAGATTGAATTCGCCGGGGTTTCGAGCTTCGGAAACACTCCCCAATTCACCAGCAAAAGCAATTCTATCCCGCGTCCCCAGCTCTAACCTGTACCTGGATGTAACGACAAGGTTCCCCCCTATCTTCTTCCAGCCGTTGTCGTAACCAAAACAATCGGTAAGTCTCACCGAAGCGGCTGAGCTGTCGCGCGGAGCCTCTTCCACAGTTCCGGCAAAATAACGGAAGTGCTGGAGATTCGCCGGGTTCACGGATGCTACATTCGTGCTCATGTAGAATGCAAAGGCGAGGGAAAAAGTCGCGTAACCCCCCACGGCTGCGGGATTGGGGACACCCTTCCTTCCCATTGCATACCAGGCAACCATGGTAACGGACATCGCGACAGCTGCCGAAAGGAAAACGAGCTGAAAAGGCGCGTATTCCCTTCCGATTCCAATGCCGATAGCTGCAGCGATGGCTGCCTTGAATGCCGGTAAACGCCTCACGAAGCCGCCCTGATTTCGAACAATTAAATCAACCCAAAATTTGCAGTCAAGTCCGGCAGCGAAGGTCGACCTGTCCGGCCAATAATCCGGCCCGTAACGGGAACCTCAGATTGACAACCCATGTTCGACAGGATGGGACGGAGCAACTCGACTACACATGACAACGATGGTTGAGGAACGAATCATGACGACGCAATCAGAAAAAGGAGGAGAAACACATGAGAATCTTGAAGGTTGCACTGTCTGTTTTCTTATGCGGTCTGCTTTACGGCACCGCAGGCGCGCAAGTTTTTTTCACGGCCAATCTGAACGGAAGCCAGTCGGTACCGGCAGTCAGTACCCCCGCCACCGGCACTGCATGGGCGGTATTGAATGGTAACACGCTCACCTACCGCGTAACTTACGCAAACCTATCAAGCAGTTTTCTTGCGGCACATTTTCACCTCGGCGCTGCCGGCGTGAATGGCGGGGTCGCAATGGGAATAACCACTTTTGTCGGAAACACCGCCCAGGGAGAATGGAACAACGTACCCGACACAATGATTGCCGATATGATGAAAGGTGACATATACATTAATATACATTCTTCCTATTACCCGAACGGTGAAATTCGCGGACAGCTGGAACCGGCACCTGGCGTCGGCATAGCGATGGCACTTGATGGCGCGCAGGATGTGCCGGCCTTGAACGTCAATGGCACGGGAACCGGATGGGCGCTATTCACACCGGGTTCGGACACGCTCATGTACGAACTCACTGTGGCGGGACTAACTTCCCCGATAATCGGGTCGCACTTCCATCTTCAAGCAGCAGGTCATAACGGATCGGTCGTATTTCCTTTTACAATGACAGATAGCACGACGTCCGGGACGTGGGTGTTCCCCGATACGATGTGGACACCTCTCGTTACCGACTCGCTGTACGTCAACGTTCACACGCAATTACACACCAGCGGAGAAATCAGGAGTCAGTTCATGCTCGAGCCGTCGGACACGATCTTCATGAAAGCTTCTCTCGACGGCAGTCAGACTGTCCCAACGCCGACAACAGGCGCAACCGGAACTGCGTGGGCATTATTGGACGTCACACCTGCGTCTAGCGGTTCCTACGGATCGTCCATTGTGCCTCAGTTGACCTACCGGGTAACCTATGCCAATCTCGACAGCACATTTCTGGCTGCGCATTTCCATCTAGGAGCACCGGGCGTAAATGGTCCCGTGGTAATGCCCATTACGACCTTCACCGGCAATACGGCACAGGGAACATGGTCCGGAATTTCTGATTCCATCGTCGACGACATGCTGGCGGGAAACATTTATATAAACATACATTCGGATAAGTATCCGCAAGGAGAGATCCGCGGACAGCTTCTGATGGCGAATGGCATACCGTTCTCTATCAGTCTCTCCGGCTCCCAGGACTCGCCTCCCATCCAGACTTACGGGACCGGAACAGGCTGGGCAATCCTCGATACTACAGGCTCTAATCTCACTTACGAGATAACTCATGCCAGCCTGTCTTCCAGCACAATTGCGGCGCACTTTCATCTAGGTGCAACCGGAGTCAACGGTTCCGTATTGACCCCATTCAGTTATGCCGACAGCACCGCATCCGGGGTCTGGACCTCACTACCGGACAGCGCGGTTACCGATCTGCTGAACGGAGACGTATACGCGAATATCCACACTACGGCACATCCATCCGGCGAGATCAGAGGACAACTGCTGCTGAACACCGGAATCACAACTCCGCTCACGGCAGTCAGGCAGGTGGCGGATGCTATCCCGCAGAAGTTCTCGCTGAATCAGAATTATCCGAATCCGTTTAACCCGACGACAATCATAAGTTACAACCTGCCACATGCGGCGTCCGTAAACCTCGACGTTTACAATATTCTCGGCCAGAAGGTGGCTGCCCTCGTTGACGGCACACAGCAGGCAGGAATACACGAAGTGACTTTCGATGCAAGCAGGTTCGCCAGCGGAGTCTACTTCTACAGACTCTCTGCGGGAAGCGGACAGGTTCAAACGAGGAAAATGATCCTCTTAAAATAACGACATATGTCCTCCCACTTTTCCGAGTCCTCATTATTCAAAGCCCCGCGACGTTCGCGGGGCTTTGCGCTTTCCCTGACTCGAACGGCTTCCCGGCTATGAGTCCACTATCACTCTTATGTAAGTGCGGAGTGGAGTCTCGCTGCAAATAGGTTTCACTTTCGATTCAAGCTTTTCCAGAAAACCGGAAAGCTGACCGAACTACTTTCCGAAATCCTGGAAAACCTAAACCGATTTCCCTCTTTCCGTTCAAAACAAGAAGGAACTTGGCCGGAATGGGGTTTGTCGCATGATTGGACAGAGAAAAATAGAGCCGGCAGAGCATGATGAGTGAAAGGTTTTCCGCCCGGTTCCATAATCGATTGGAAATCCAAGCGCTCAACGGTTGACTTTCTCTCACTGAGCTAATAACATTATCGCAGGATAATAAACGGGGATGAGATGGATAAGCACAATTTGCTTCAACGTTTACTCCTTTTAGCCACTCTTGCAACACTTTCCTTCAGCTGCAGGAGCTCACCTACAGGTCCTCACGTCACCGGAAACGTGGAGGTATCTGCCGATTATGTGGCGTGTACAGAGGTGTGGCTGAAGATAGCTTTCAGCGATCAGCAAGCAGCTACTAGCGGAGGGACGTACAAAATCACACGCGACAGTGCCACGGTCCTAACCGGGAGCTTTTCCGGCGCGGATACCACTGTCATAGACACTACCACCCAGCCGAACATGACTTACACTTACCAGGCCTGCAAGCTTGTGAACGGCAAAGTCTCTGAGCTCAGTATCCCGGTCCAGGTTACGACGCTCGATACGACGAGCAACGATTTCACCTGGCAGATCTACACGTTCGGAGGTACAGCCGGAAGCTCCATCCTCAAGGACGTTGCAATAATAAACGACAGTGACATATGGGCGGTGGGAGATATTGCCGTCAAGGATTCCTCAGTAAACGGATATTCGGTTTACAACCTCGCAAGGTGGGATGGGCGCAAGTGGTCTCTGAATCAGGTCATGTTCCCACTTTGTGACCCCAACGGTAACCAGCAGAATCTGCAGCCATTCGAGTGCTATGGCGTACTTGCTCTCTCAGATTCGGACGTATGGCTTTCCGCGGGTGGGTCTCTGGTACATTGGCAGGCCGGCTCGTCTCAACCGTTATGCTTCTCACTTGGATACGGTATGCGTGCTTTGGGAAGAATGTCGGGAGCCGAAAAGCACCTTTACATTGTCGGTACCAACGGGTTTGCCGCTTACAATGATGGTTATGTTTGGCAACAACTGTCTGCTGTCACAGGCCTGGACATCGACGACATCTGGGGAGTCTCTGATTCGGCCGCTGGTCAATCACAGGTACTGGCAGTAGCCTCGGACCAATTCACTGACAACGGTGTTGCGGTTCTGCAGCTCTCCGGAACACAGACAAGCATGTTACGGACAGCAGGGCTTCCTTCTACCAGTATCGTCGGCGTCTGGAGTGTAAGCGGGAGGGAGTGGTATGTCTGCGGAGATGGGTTGTACAAATCAAGAGACCTAAATCGCCCCTGGGAACAGGTCAAAGACATCCCTTCCATCTATACCGAAGCTATAAGAGGCACCGGTTCAAATGATATATTTGTAGTGGGGGACTTCGGACTCGTCCTTCATTTTAACGGATCCGCCTGGACAAACCTCACACCGCAAGTGAGTGTTCCTAACTCGGTCTTATATGCAGTCGCCGTGAAAGGGAACACCATCGTTGCAGTCGGTCAAACACTTTCAGGCCTTGTCGGGGGAGCCGCCCTGGTACTCGTGGGAAAAAGGAACTAAGATAATTCGGCGGAGTGATTTCGGCACTCCGCCAGCAAAGGAAACAATAAGTGAGTGGACGGTCACCACTATGATGGATCCGCCGTGGGCGTTGCTTTGCCTGGATGAATCCGCGGCTTATTTGTTTCCAACAAAATATAAGCAACCAATCTAAACACGGAAAGGTCCAATCTATGATGGCGTGTTCACCGGGCTGCCATACAATGGGTCCACCGCATACTACTCGGTCAGTGCGCCAGCTGTACAGGAGATAAACGGCTATACTGCCTTCTTCGCAGGTTGGACTTGCTCGCCCAGCGGCTCCGCCTCATTTGAGTACCCGTCACAAACAAGTACGCCAGTGGAATTCGTGTCCACCGGGGCCACCATAATTGCCCAGTACAAATATTACACCGTCACTTACAGCACAACAGTTGGCTCTGGATCGTGGCCGATGGCTGGGAGTGGTAATGTCCCATCAGGAGTAACTCTGACAGGAAGCTCCAGTGCAACTCTGAACTTTCCCTCAGGAGCAAGCCTGACGGTGAACGGCTCACTAAGCGGCAACAGTATGACGCTGAATGCGAGCTCTGGAACCTGGACCGGAGTCGTTGTTAATACTGGCGGTGCATCTGTCAGCGGTTGCACAATCTCCGCAGCGGACCTTCCGATCTCCATCAGCGGAGTATCAAGCGCGACGATATCAGGAGTAACAATAAACAACTCCAGCTTTTCAAGCGGCCAGGCGGTCTCCGTCAGCGGCTCTTCTCCAACGATCTCTGGTCTGACTATCGATGGACAATCCGGCTCGGCCAATGGTGTAGCTTATACGAACTCCAGCGGAGGGACGCTTTCGAACTCCACGATCCAGGACCTTGGCGCAGGGCAAGGCGTTACAATACAGGGTAATTCGAGTCCTACGATCTCCGGCAACACTATCGAGCACAACTATTACCACGGTATAGCCTGTTGGAGTGACGGTACCGGCTCCCCCACTATCGAGTCAAATATTATTGAATACAACGGCTCCGACGGGTTCATGCTGGATCAGTCTGCGGCATACTTGCTCGACGACCAATCTTCAGATAACAACGTAGGCATATATTGCGAGAATGGCTCTGTCATCTCCACCGGCGGCGAGAGTGAAGCCGGCGGGAACACAATCACGGACAATACTGACGGGATCGGTGTCACCGAGAATTCCACGGTCTCTTTCGGCGATTACACGGGGCTGGTACGTGGGCACCTGCAACAGCATCTACGGCAACACGACATACAACGCTTATGCAAGCAATACAAGCTCGATCACGGCAGAATACGACTGGTGGGGACAGTCACCGCCTGACGCCTCCAAGTTTTGGACGGATAACAGTTCCTCAACAATTGACTACACTGGAGCGCTAACTTCGCAGGCGAATTGCCCTATCAGCGGCGCTGCTGCTCAGGAAGTAACCTTGAATGGACAAGTAGTATCCGGCGGCACAACACCTTCCAGCAGTGATCCAGCCTCACTCTTTCAATTTGCGCGGCAGGCGCGAGAAGAGGGTGAATATGGGATTGCTACGGCCGCGTACCGTGTTCTTTTGCAGGACTCAATATCCTCTACACTGAAGGAAAGGGCGCTCTTCAGGCTTTTTAACGATTTCCAGCTTTCCCGCGACAGCACGATTATCGGTGACCTGGATACTTATTCGAAATCTCCCGGTGAACTCGGTGAGAGTAGTCAGGAACTCCTTGGATATGCATATGAGGCCACAGAGCAAACATCCAAGGCTGAATCCATTCTGAACGATATTATCACCACCCATCCGGGCACGGAATTCGAGGAGGACGCATTGATACTTCTGGCATCGATGAAGGACTTCGACACGAGCGCGGCACAGGTGTCTTCGGCAGCGCTGAACCAGCTCATCCTCAAGTACGGTTCCTCGGTTGACAAAGGAATGCTGTTGTCGCTGGGCGCGCGCGTAAACACGCAACCGCGGCCTTCCTCATCAAACCTGGCTGCCCAACCCAAACCTGATTCAACGACCGTGCTTTCCGGGACAAGACTCGAAAACTATCCAGACCCGTTCAACCCAACCACAATGATCAGTTATCAATTACCAATGAACGGTCATGTGACTCTAGAGGTTTACGATGTGCTGGGGAGACTGGTGACGACGTTGGTTGATGGCTACCAGTCCGCAGGCGGACACTCTGTCCAGTTCAACGCCGACAATCTTGCAAGCGGAGTCTACTTCTGCCGGCTGACAGCATCCGGAACAGAACTGGTAAGAAAAATGATCCTGATGAAATAACGGGCTTCTCTCAGCCATAAGGTCTGCCGGTATTCCGGCGGGCCTTTTTTGTTTCCCCGGATTCTTGCAAATCACATCGGCATGGCGTAGCTTTGCACCAACAGTGAACATCACCCAATCGGGCTGCGGCTCTTAGAATTTTCTCGGCGCTCATGAAAATTACACTCTACCGCTTACTTCCTGACCAGATAAAGAAAATCATCCGCCGCGGATACTCGGTTCTACCAATGAGTATCCGCATGGGAAAAACCTACAGTTCCACGAGAGCGTTTCTGCGATCATCCGAACGATGGAGCGAGGAAGAAATCAGAGGCTGGCAACTCGCCAGGGTGAAGAAGATCATATCGCATGCGTTCGAGACCGTCCCGGGCTATCGGCAGTTATACGGTGAAAGCGGCGTGTCTCCCAACGACATCAACACTTTGAACGATATCCGACACCTGCCATTCGTAAGCAAGGAATTACTGAGGGATAACATCGACGATTTTACCTCGACGGCACTACCGCGGTGGAAACGACTTTATCGGACAACCGGAGGATCGACAGGTATTCCATTCGGATTCTATCTGCTGCAGGAAGATATCGAGCGTGAGCTGGCATTCCTTAATTCGGCGTGGTCCCGCGCGGGCTGGAAGCTCGGCGACGTTTCAGCCGTTTTAAGGGGCGCTTTTATCGGCTCCGAAAGCGACATCTCGGAATACGATCCGTTCCTGAAAGATTTGAGGCTCTCTACATATTACCTGGACGAAAAGACATATCGGAGCTACAGACAAAAATTGCTCAGCGTGCGCCCCAGCTATCTCCAGGCATACCCTTCAGCGGCGGCACTTTTTGCAGATCTCATCATTCAGAACAATGACGAGGGCAAAATCCCATTCAGGCTTCTTCTGCTTGGATCCGAGAATCTGTACGACTGGCAGAAGGAAAAAATCCTGCGCGCCTTTCCTGGCGCCAGAATCTTCGCCTGGTACGGCCACGCCGAGCAGGTACTCTTCGCACCGATGTGCGAAGAGTCCGGAGAATTCCATATCGACCCGTTCTACGGACTCGCGGAAATTCTTGACCGCAATGGAAACGAGGCAGTGGAAGGAGAAACCGGAGAACTCGTCGGCACGTCGATGTGGAACATGGTGACGCCCTTTATCCGCTACAGGACCATGGACCTGGCCGTAAGGGGAGCCTCTGCGTGTCCCCGGTGCGGACGCCGCTACCAGCTCCTCGATTCCATACAAGGAAGGCTTCAGGAGTTGATAGTGACAAAGGCGGGCAGATATATTTCAATGACGGCGATCAACATGCACTCGGACATATTCGACAATGTGAAGCAGTTCCAATTCCTGCAGCGCGAAGCCGGCAGAGTTACGTTCAACATTGTCAGGAACTCAGGCTACAGCGAAAAGGATACAAAGAAGATTCATTCTGAACTCATGAAAAAGCTCGGCGGCGATATGGAGCTCGACATAAAGTTTGTCGATTCGATCGAGGTTCCCAAAAGCGGGAAGTTCCGATTTCTGATACAGGAGCTGCCTCTGTCATATGGAGACCATGAAAGACCTTAGTCAGTATTTCTCCAATCTCTCAGCTGCGATATACCAGGGTAAAACCGAATACCTCGGCGTGCCGCCATACGACGCTTCAGAACGGTATCCGGAATACGACACGAACTTCGGCATCAGCGGGACACACAATCCTGCATATGAAGGAGTCCGCGGAGTGTTGTACCTGCTCGGTCTTGACGAGACTCACTACGGCACCCCGGAATGGAACCCGCTGAAGGATGTCATAACTCCGGGAGATACGGTCGTAATAAAACCGAATTTCGTGCTGAGCGACCATTACAAGGGGGGAAACCTTTTCTCGATCATTACACATCCCTCCGTGATTCGGGCAGTTGTGGACTATGCTTACAAGGCGCTGGGCGGCGACGGGCGAATCATCATCGCCGACACCCCGCAGATGGATTGCGACTTTCAGGAGCTGCTCGAGCGGACACACCTCCTCTCTATATCCGATTTGTACCGGAGAAAATTCGGATTCGAGATACCGATCAGAGATCTGAGGAATTTCTGGTTCAAATATAAGGACGAAAATTACGTCGCGAGCCAGGAGAACAGGAAGAAGCTTCCCGGCGATCCGGAAGGAAGCGTCGTCGTCGACCTGGGGCAAAGGAGCGCTTTCGCCGCCGTTCAGAACACAAATTTCTACGGTGCCGACTACAACAGGGACGAAACCATAACACATCACATGAACGGCCGGCACGAATACATGGTGTCGAATACGATCCTCAGCGCAGATGTCCTGATATCGGTCCCGAAGCTGAAGGTGCATAAGAAAGTCGGGGTGACGCTGAATGCAAAGGGGCTGGTGGGTACGATCACGAACAAGAATTATCTCGTTCACTACACGCTCGGTACCCCCGAAAAGGGAGGCGACCAGTTTCCCGCTAACTTCCTGAAGGGGAAGGCGAAGCTAATAGTCAAAACGCAGAGGTTCCTCTACGACGCACTTCTCGCAAAGCAGAGCCGCTTCGGCAGCAAGTTGTTCCGACTGGCGTACGAGCCGTACCGGAAATTCCTCAAACCGTTTCTGAAGAGGACCACAGAGGAGCTTGTGCTCTTTGACGGCGGGAACTGGCACGGCAACGACAGTGCATGGCGAATGGTGTCAGACCTGATGAAGGTTTCCGTCTACGCCGACAAACGAGGCGTATTGCAGCAGAGCCCGCAGCGAAAGGTCTTCTCTGTAATAGACGGCATCGTCGGAGGCGAAGGAAATGGCCCGCTGTTCCCGGATGAAAGAAGAGCCGGGGTGGTGATTTCAGGCTATAATCACCTCGGGGTCGATATCGCCGCCGCAAGGCTGATGGGATTCGACTGGCAGAAGCTTCCCTGGGTCATGGACCTGCTGCACAACAAGCATTTCAACTTCTTCACGAGTGAGCCGGAGAATATCAGGACCGTGAGCAACAGGAACGAGCTGACCGACATCATGCATTCAGATAATTCATTCCTGTCTTTCGTACCGCACCCCGGATGGGTGGGACACATCGAAATCAAGTTGCGACCTAAGTAAGAACTGCCGTCATCGATGCCCGTGCGCGGCCTTGAGTGCCACCCGCTCCGCACAAGAAGAGCGGAACCGCATTTGTTCTTGCTGCCAGGGCAGGCGGTTTTCCCAGTTCAGCATCAGTCCCCTGTCTATGTAATATGAAACCCCCAGGCTGGCGTTGTTTGTAATGTATCTTTGCTGTTCATTCCGGTCATGGAATGTCAAACCAAAGGATTCGGTGATCGACGTCACCAACCTGTCAACGCAATTGTCCGCGAAGGCACTTGAAATATCGGGAGTTTCTATCCAGCCGTATTTGAAACCAGTTTACCTCTGCATTCGGGGCAGAGCCTTTCCGTCTTCATGTCTATCTCTTCAACCCCCGTCGAGGAATGCATGACGCATAAATAATCGTTGCAGTGGAGCAAGCCGAAAGTGTGTCCGAGTTCGTGAACACTCTCTTTGAGGAGGCGCAGGTGGAGCAATTTCCTGTCTGCTCCGAGTCCGTATAACTCATCATTCAGCCTGTGCGAAGAGACCACTGCCACTTTACCGTCAAGCTGCGCCTCGCCGAACACGTAGGTGAGAACCGGAACAAAGAGATCGCCCGAAGTCACCCCCAGTATTCTCCCGTCGAAGTCATCGAACCTATCGAGCAGAGCGGAGATTAGCGGTGTAGAGCCGTATTGGTTGCGCGACACATTGAAGGCAAACGACCCTTCGAGCGTCTGGGACCGGGATACTTCAACCCTCGGCCCAAACGCCCTGGTAAGGGGCTCCACCAGCGGATCGAGGAGGGAACGATCTATCGGGCTGATCGCCACGATTAGTATTGAAGACATTGTCCAGGGCTCTGGTCCAGACGGGCAGGTTCCTACGGTCTCTTCAAGCCGTACTTCGAGATTTTGCTGTACAGAGTCACGCGGTCAATTCCAAGAGCTTCGGCAGAACGCGTTATGTTCCATCCCATTTTCTGAAGCACCTTTTCGATGTGTATCTTTTCCCAGCTCGTCAGCAGATCGTTCTGGGGTGAATTCTGTTCCTGAATCTGAGACATCTGGAACGGCAGATCCTCCGGCCGGATAACGGGGGGTTTGGCAAGTACCATGGCGCGCTCGATCACGTTTTCAAGCTCGCGGACGTTACCAGGCCATCTGTTTCGGATTAGCAGGTCCATAGCTTCCGGGTCGATATCGATCGTCGGCTTGCTCATCGAAGCGGCATATTTTTTCACAAAATGATTTACCAGCGGCGGAATGTCGACGCGCCTCTCCCTCAACGGGGGAATGAATATCGTAAACACATTTAACCTGTAGTACAAATCCTCGCGGAAACTTCTGTCGGCTATAGCCGCCTCCAGGTCTCGGTTGGTGGCGCATATGATTCTGAAGTCGCTTGAGATCATTTCATTGCCGCCAACCCTTGTGAACTGTTTAGTCTCCAGGACCCGAAGAAGCTGAACCTGCATCTTTTGACTGATCGTCCCAATCTCATCGAGAAAGACTGTCCCTCCGTCGGCCATTTCAAATTTCCCTTTGCGGCGGTATTGTGCACCCGTGAAAGCGCCCTTCTCATGGCCGAAGAGCTCGCTTTCAAGGAGTGTCTCCGGAACCGCTCCGCAGTTGACCGTGATTATCGGGAAATACTTTCTCGAGCTGTTTGCATGAATCGTCCTGGCGACAAGCTCCTTGCCGGTACCGCTTTCTCCGCGAATCATGACGGTGGTATCCGTCTGGGCTACGGTTCTCGCCAGGTCGATCACCTTCTGCATCTGAGGGCTTTCCCCTACAATCTCATCCGCCCCTGAGAGCTCGGACATCTGCTGGCGCAGCCTCCAGTTCTCGTCGGTAAGTTTTTTCGCCCTGAACGCATTTTGAACGAGATGTGTCAGGTGATCAGGATCTACCGGCTTTGTTATATAGTCGAATGCTCCCTCTTTCAACGCCTGAACCGCAGTGTCGACTGCGGCGAACGCAGTAATTATGATTATCAAGGCGTCCTTGTCGATCTCCTTCAGCCGCTTCTGCAGTTCCAGTCCGTCCATGCCGGGCATCTTTATGTCCAGAAGCATAACATCCCAGGGGCCTTCATTCATCAGACTCAATGCGCGATTGGCGTTTTCCGCCGTTCCGACCCGGTAGCCGTCTTCCTTGAACCATTTGCTAAGCGAGTCGCGAACCGACAGCTCATCATCAACTACCAGTATGCTCGGTTGAAGCGCTTTATGATTGTTTGCCATGCTCTCTTCTCAATTCTTTTACAAGCTTGAAATCTTGTCCGCAACCGGCTCGGAAGGGTTCACCGGGAGAGTTATTGTGAACGTGGTCCCTACATTGGACTCCGATTGAACATCAACCCTTCCGCCGTGTCTCTCTACGATACCGTGAACGACAGCAAGGCCGAGCCCCGTCCCCTTCCCGTCCTTCTTCGTCGTGAAGAACGGCTCGAAGATGTGTTCCATGTCTTCCTTGTTTATGCCAATTCCGGTGTCGACAATTTTTATCTCAACGCCGCGTTTTTTCTCCTTCATTCTCATCTCGACAATGAGTGTTCCCCCATCGGGCATTGCCTCTATCGCGTTTATTTCGAGTGCAATCAGGGCCTGCTCAATTTGCTGCGGGTCACAGGTAGCTTCAGTGTGCCCTTCCGGCATTTTAAGCTCACACTTCACGTTGTGCATCGTAAGATGATGGGCTATCAGCTTCAGACTCTGTTCTATGATTGACCTAAGGTCCTGCGGCTGGAAATCGCCCACCTTTTGCCTGGAAAACAGGAGAAGGTTGCTGACAATATTGCCGCATCGGGCGCTCTCGTCAGCTATCATCGCAAGTTCTTCCTGCATCTCTTTGATTCTCTCCTCGGGGATGCTTTCCTTGCCGATTTTCTTCCTCAGCAGCTTAGCATACGCGAGTATCCCCGCAAGAGGATTGTTGAGTTCATGAGCTACGCTTGCGGCAAGCTTCCCCAGCGATGCCATTTTTTCCATCTGCACCATGTTCGACAGCGCCCTGCGCAGTTCCGCCGTCTTCTGCTCCACCTTGTCCTCAAGTGTGTATGCCCATTGTGTCAGTTCATCCCTTGCACGGCCGAGCTCTTCGGTCATTTCATTGAATGATGTCGCCAGATCCCCGATCTCGTCGGAAGAATGCACCCTTATCCTGTGGTCGAGGTTTCCCTTCATGATCTCCTGTGTTCCCTGTGTCAGTTTCCGTACGGGGATATTAACCATAATCCAAATAAATAGTCCGGCAAAGACCGTGACGCTCAACACCATTAGAGCGCTGCCCATGTAAGTCGACGCTCTCAATTGGGCAAGGTCCGCATCCATACCTTTCAGCGGAAGCATGACATCAAGCACTCCGAGCACAGTCTGGGACGACGGATGCTCGTGACACGGGGCGTTGTAGCAGCTGGGCTCATTCCTGATCGGTGTTATCACTCCGAGAACCCTGTAGCCCCTCGGCGAATAGAAGATTCTGGTCAGGGCCGAGGTCCTGTTCGTCGGAAGACTCTTCCCGGGGCTGTGGCAGACATTGCAGGCTTCTGCGTTCATGTTGACATACCTGCCCACTTCCGTTTCGACGCTGGAATATGTTATCTCACCCCGCTTATTGTAAATCCGGATCGCCTCTATCCCGGGTTCGGTTCCCAGCGTGTTGATCGTCTGATAAATATCCTTGCGCCTGTTCTCGAGCATGCTGTACCGCGTGGACCTCTTTATGAGATCACTTGTCCGCAATGCCCAATCTGTTGTAATGCTCAAATACTTTTCATAGTGCCAATTCAGCATGACGGTTGTGAAGATTCCCGTAGAAACAAGCATTACGAGAAGTACGATTACGAAAAGCCTGAAGGCCAGAAATTTAGTGATACGCATGGTTTTTGAGACGCCTCTTGGCAGTTTTCACAATTCTTATGCCGAGAAGGGTCATGACTTCAGGAGAAGATAGTGGCTCAAATCAGGATGAAATCGGCCCCGAAAGAGATAGCCAGTGACGACTCAGGAGTCGGGGTCTCGAAATTGGGTTGGGACGTGGCATAATTCCGCGAACTTCTTTTCAAGTCCTGATAGCCAGCATTTTCTGCAGGAGAAATAGGAGCTTCTGAGGCCCGAGAAAATCTCTCAAATTCCTCGTGCGGGTTCCACCATCCAACAAAGTGACGCCGAGAGACGGGACATGCTGATACTCTTCGATTATCTCGTGTTTGAACTGCTCCATCTGACTGCTGTACTCCATTCCGATTTCCTGAGCGTTCAGGAAACGCCTCGTTGTATTCTCTCCATCGGTCACTTCCAGATCACTTATCCAGCCCTTTCCGTACGGATCATTCTTAATGAGGGCTGCCGAATCCTTCAGTTGGAAATTGCTTCGGACGACCCTGCCGGACAACGGCGAACGGACCGCTACCGTCCCGTCTTCGCATATCATCCATGCGAGCGGATTGTTGATGGCCTGCAGGGCGCCCCGCGGGGACAGTATCACGCTCCCCAGGCTTTCAAGGAGAAAGGCCGCGTAATGGTCCAGCCCTATACGATATATGTTGTCTTGCTCTTTCATAACCCAGACGTGATTACGTAAATACGATCTGTCGGCAGGCAATGAGACAGACATTGGGAGGGCAAAGAAACCGTTGAGCAAGCTGACGAGCATTTCACAACCAGATACGGCCTTCTCTTCGATTTTCGCTTCTACTGATCCGGCCGCCTTGGCGGTTAGAGGCATAGAAGAGGGGTGGGACTGTCGGTGCATGACTTGATCGAACGGGCAGTCCTCACATTCAAAATTACGGTCACACAACTTGTACGAGACCAGTCCCGCTTCAACCCAAATACAATTCATTTCGCCATCCGGGATCACTCTGTTGATCATTTTGTTTTCCATGCCGCACCGCCTCTATGAATCATGTTTATTTGGCTTCCATTCCAAACGTATGCGCACTTTTCAGTTGAGCATTGTCTTCCAGCACGACGACCTCGTAGCTCTCAGCATGCGCAGGGGCCTCCGCGTGAACCTCCTTGGGAAAGACCGCAAGATTCTTCGCTGCCCATGCGAAGGTGCCGAACCCGACCGCCACTATCATCAATGTAACCGAAATTTCCATCCAGCTTGGGAAATAGTTGACGCCGAACTGGCTGTAATAACGCTCAATGGATGTAATGCTGACATCCATTCGGTTCAGGACGAATCCTGAAACAATGAGAAGCGCGGTGTAAAACAGGCCCCGCTTGCTCTCTCTCACTTTCGGGATCACTAGTAGTACCATAGGAAGAACCACACCGCCCAATATTTCGACCCAATACAATACCCCCTCCAGATTGAACGTGGAGAGATAAGGCGCAAGATGATAGTTCAATATATCTTCTATCTTCAAAACGAGGTATATCGCAAGGGCGACTGCACTTACTTTCCCCAGCTTTGAGAGTATCGGCATTTCGATCTCCCTGTGGAAAGCGCGGGAGCTGATGAACGACTCAATTGTCACCATTGCAGGTCCGACCGCCACGGCAGATATGAAGAAGAAGAAAGGAAGGTTGCCGGAATACCACAGCGGGTACATCTTCTCGGGCACAATAAGGTAAAGTGATCCCAGCGATGACTGGTGCAAGGTGGAAAGCATTACGCCGAGTATCACAAGAGGGACGATCACTTTATGCACGGCGTGAACCGCCCTATGCATTCTCAGCCGTTCGAAGAGCATCGGGCTGAACTCCAGAGCAAGGACCGCCGTATAGAGAATCACGCACCATGCAACCTCGAACATAACCGAATGGGGATTCCACATCACCATCGGATGCCAGATGTTCCACGGTCGCCCCAGGTCGAATAGGAGTGCAAAGACGACCAGCACATAGCCAAGAAAGGCCGTAAGTACGGAAGGCCGCACGATCGCCTGATATTGGTCCAAGTTGAAGACGTAGACCGCAGATGCTACGACGAAGCCGCCGGCTGCCAGACCGACGCCGCACAACACGTCGAAGCCGATCCACAGTCCCCACGGGAAATCATCACTCAGATGAGTCGCGGCGCCAAGCCCAAACAAGAATCTCACCACAGTCGAGTATAACCCTGCGGCAACGAGAGCCAGGAAAACAGATTTCCAGAATGTCATGTGCCTGAACCAATTAGTTATGTTCGAAAGGAATCCGTTACTTTTCATCTTTTCCTCCGGCGATTTGCCTTTTATCTTCTGACGCGACAGCATTCGGCTTTCCCTCCCTCATTTGTTCTTCATACTCCGCCACCTTTTTCTTGCGGTTGGTCAGCCACCAGAATCCTGCCATGAGTGTGCTACCCCACACGAAATAATCGGGTATCTTCTCCATAATATCCAATGTGTATTGCGGGAGCGCTCTCTTCGGAAGGGAAGGTGGGAACCCGAGCTCGGAAAAATCGACTCCGGCAAGGTAAATAGTCGATGTGCCACCGACTTCGGTCTCCCCAAAGACATGCTGGACGTATGTCTTTGGATTCTCCTTGATCTTTTTCTCTGCCTCCTGCAGCAGGTCATCACGATATCCGAAGATGCGGGCCTGAGCGGGACAAGCTTCGACGCACGCCGGCTGCTTCCCGTTCTCAGTCCGCTCAAAGCACATGTCACATTTTGTTATATGGGGGTTTGCCTTGTTCCATTGGTATTTCGGAATCTGGAATGCACATGCTTGCATGCAATAGCGGCACCCAATGCACTTGCTCTCATCGTAAACCACCGGTCCTTCCGCCGTCTTGTGGAGAGCGCCTACCGGGCAAACAGAAGCGCACGCGGGTTCCTCACAGTGCATGCAAAGCCTGGGAACATATGTTCCTCCCCATTGCTGCACAACCGTGTTCTTTTCGCACGACAGTTCGTGGACCTCCGTATGCGGAAAGCCCCACCTGTCGGCGCAGGCTTCCTCGCATGACATGCAGCCTATGCATTGTGTTGTATCTACTAAAATACCTACTTGCTTCTTCATGATGGTTCTCCCTTTGACATTTGCGATTAGGACTTAATGGAGGTGGCGGAATCGGCCGACGCCAGGAAATCGTTTTCAAATTTTTTCCAGACCTCCTGCGGTGAATGCTCCATTACATCGTCTACCGGCACACCGCCGTCCATCAGCGTAGCTCCAGCCAACGCCGGAGAACCAGATCCTGCAAGCGTCCCCATTTGTGCGGTTATAAAATTCCTAAACCTCTTAATCTCGTCCTTCAACCATTTTGCCGCTTCACTCCCGATGGAAAGCTGTTTAATCTCGTCCGCCAGGTCCGACGGCTCCATGACGGCAATCCATCCCGCCTTGTACGGTTCTTTCCTTAGCATGTCGGGAAAGTGAATCAGCTCATCGTTCACAGCAACGACTTTTCCCGAGATCGGGGCACGGAAAGATAACGTCTTCGTTCCCTGTCTCACGGTGAACAACTTCTCGCCCCTCGCGAACCTGCCATCCTGGGAAACGACGGTCACCTGGTCAACCGCGCCCAGAATTTTCTGGACGAAATCGTCAAGTCCTACTCTTGTCAACCCGTCCGGAAGGAGTTCGACCCATGTGTGCCCCTTACCAAAGAAATAGGCCTTTGGAATTACAAACCTCGGCTTGGACAAAACCTTGACCGCCGGAGACAATGCGGCCTTACGTTTCTCGGCACGCTGCACGAAATAATCGATTACGAAGAAAACGATTATCGTCGCGACAACAAACAACGCAACCATTTTGAACCTCCTAAGATTTAACAATTAGTCTTCGAGATCCCTCAGATTCAAACACACCGGTCAATCTCTATGATGACTTCCCTTGTGAACCTTAATATCTTCTCTTTCATACCTTGAATCTCTTTTCGTTACTACACCATGTATCCTCAACTATCGTTCCGAAAGTGCCGGCGCGGGGAATTTTTTTGATCATCATAGTCATCCATTTTGTAATTACTTACGGCTGTCGCTCGACGGGAGAGGAGAACTGCGGTTAAGTGGAAAAGGAGCGAATGTAAAGCAACTCAACACCCCGAAATGCGGAAACGTTGAGATTCCTTATCGGCGTGAGAAATAGGCGGATTTTGTGGCGTTGACCGAATCAACATAGAGCGTTGCAAAGGTCAACGGTGAGCCAGTACCACACAACCGTACAGTCCCCATCTGCACGGTCTTTCCTTGCAGGAGGCTGAAGGGAGGTGGGGTTGTCCCCCACACAATGGTCACACCATCTTATTGCTGGGATTGCCATATCGGATTCGTTGAAGTCGAGCAGGTTTTGTTGATCTCCAGACGCGCGGCGTCACTCGTTTGTCATTTCAACACCTAAACTCAAATCATCCCGGAATTCTAACAATACCCGACCTACAATGTCCCCGTATTACAAAGTGACTCAGATGCCATCGCAGCCGGAGGCTTCTCGAGTGCGGTTCTCCGGATCCGGCTCAGACAGACTTTCAGTCCGTTCTCCCTGCGAGATCCTTGTATTCGCTGACGATCTTAATCCCCGAGCTCGTCCCGATCCTACTTGCGCCATTTCTTATCATTTCAATCGCGTCTGCGTAACTTCGCACACCCCCTGAGGCTTTCACGCCCATGGACGGCCCGACAATGCGGCGCATCAATGCGACATCCGCGGCAGTTGCTCCACCCTTGCTGAAGCCCGTCGAGGTTTTCACGAAGTCGCCTCCGGCGTCCTTTGCAAGGAGGCAAGCCTTCTCTTTCTCGGCATCCGTCAACAAGCATGTTTCCAAGATGACCTTCACTATCGCGGATTTCGAATGAGAACTATCTACGACCGACCGGATGTCGCTTTCGACATAGTTGTAGTCGCCTGATTTCAGCCTCCCGATGTTGATCACCATGTCTACTTCGCGGGCGCCGCCGGCAATAGCTTCATCGGCTTCACAAACCTTCGAGCGGGTGGTCGTTGCACCCAAAGGAAAGCCGATCACTGTACACACCTTCACGGTAGAGTTCTGAAGCTTTTCCTCTGCCAGGGACACATAGCCGGGGTTTATGCAGACGCTGGCAAAGCCGAACTCCACCGCTTCGCGGCAGAGTTGTTCGATTTCTTCCCTCGTCGCCTCCGGCTTCAAGAGAGTATGGTCGATCATCCGTGCAATATCGGCTCCCAAGGTATCCTCAATGCTGCGCATTTTTTCCCTTCTACTTGTTTTCGATTTGATTGTATAGCTGTCTGTCGGATTCTGCCAGCTTGTCTGATGGAGCCGCAGCCGTATACTTATGAAAATCAGGTCTTGATGTAAATATCCCATACATCGGCACGGCCATCGCGTCGCCGAAATTCAGCGGGTCCAGGCCGAGGATAACCTCGATCGTGCGAAGCATGCTCAGCTGGTCATACCTGTCGCTGACCACAGCGTTCCTTTTCACATACGGACCGACCGCCAGGGCCTCGGTCCTTGTCGCATCGACGTGGTCCGGACCGTTCTGCGCATCATCCTCTTCTACAAGTATCAGACTATTCTTCCAGATCGGGCTGTGAGCGATTGTCTGGACAATCAAACCGAGGGCCGCGTCGTTTTCCGAGACCAACTGGTATGGGTTCGGATAATTCGGGTTAGTCCCGGCCGTGTGGTCGTTCGGCAGCCAGATGTATTCGAACGGGACGACCTTACCGGACTTGAGTTGTTCATTGAAGTCGGTCCGCCAGGCTTCAAACCGCCGGAGATCCGAGTACTTCAAATCCCATGTGTAATAGTTCAACGGATAGTGGTAGAGAAAAACTGCGAACGCCTTCCTGAAACCGACATTTTGTCGAAGCGCATTCTGCAGAGTCTCATCACCCGTAAAGATCTTCGATATACCCTGTGTGAACGCCTCGTCACCCAGAAGCCGGAATGCCTCCTTCGGGTTATTTGCTCGCCCGTAAAACTTCTCGACAAAGTCACTGAACTCCTTGCCTCTGTCTACCTTTGCCGCCAGCTCCATACTGTTCGCATAGAATTTCTCTGCCATCTCACTGTCCTGACCGTAGTACTTGACGATAATCTTGTAGGCCGCTGTCATGAGATAGTACGGCTCCCCATAGACTTTATAATCGACCCCCTCCGCATCGAGCGCATCCCAAATATAATTGCGGGAGAAAGCTGCGGGGACAGTGCCAAAGGGATACCCTTTGTACTTCCCGCAATAATCTGCGTTGCCCAGCCACTCCAGGAACGGGCTCGCGTATCCACTCGTCGTGAAACTATGGCCGAGCACGCTTATCTCGCCATCGACATAGAAATTATCAAGCGTCACAAAATCGGTCGCCATTTTGTGAATGTTCGGTGTTATTTCCCTCCCGAAGATAGTCAGGCTTGAGTCGCCGTTGCCGCGCCCGAGATCGCCAAGCACCTGGTCGTACGAGCGATTTTCCTTGATGATATAAAAAATATGCTTGATCGGGACTTTGAGCCCTTCGCGGAGACCATAGATCGGCGAACCGTACTCGACATCCTTCGTCCACCCGTGTATATCCCTGTCAATGGAATTCTCGGGCAGTATACCCGCGGTACCCTTGAGAAGCGTGAGCACGTACTCAGGTCCCCCTTTGCCCGCGACAGGCTGCGGCCCCTCCAGATTCGGGCGCCTTGGTAGGATTCCTTTCGCGCTGAGATAATACAGATTGCCGTTGTCAATCAGCACCTTTGTAGGATACCATCCGGTCGGGATATAACCGAGAAGCCTGCCATTCTTCAGGTCGTAAATCGCAATCGCGTTCAGGGTCGCTTCGCTGACGTACAATCTTCCTCCCTCTACTGCACACGACGTCGGCGACACACCGGAATCATGATGGCCCCTCCCCACGAAAATTGTTCTTGTTACTCTGTCGGTTCCAGGATTGATAACTGAAATGTTGTCGGAATTAGTATTCACAACGTAGATCGAATTCCCGTCAACCGTCATATTGCCCGGCGCGATTCCGACCTCTATTGATTTCAATTCGTTAAGCTGCCGGTCATACACCTTCACCTTGTTTTCCCCAAGAAGAGAGACGTAAAGTTTACCGTCTACGAAGACTGCCGAATAAGGAAAATATCCGACCGTCACTTCCTTATCGATATCGCCATTATTAGTGTTAAGAATGGCAATCTTACCTTTGCCGTACCTTCCGGCCGAATTATCGGCAACGAGATACACGACCGCGATATGATCCTTGTCGACAGGCGCAAGCCCGGCGGCATAACCATCGACCTTGTAGCTCCGTTCGACATTGAAGCTGTTGTCGAGCCTGTAAACCTTGAAATCGAAGCCGCCGCTTATGTACAAACCGCCGTCATCGCCCACTATTGCACTCGGGAACATGGAGTTGATTTTTACGGTCTTCTCAACGACGCCGCTCGACGGATCGATAACAGACACCACCTGCGGCTCCCTGCTGTAGAATCCCGTGTTGAGCACGACGAGTCTACTGTTGTAAACGATTGCCTCATAAGGAAGCCGGCCGACTCCGACCTGTTTCCCGGCCGGGCTGATCTTCCAACCGGTAGGGAGCTGCAGCTCATCGGACATCGCTTCGCGAGACTTCGCCTGCGCCTTTGCCACGTAGGCTTCCACACTACCGTACGGAGTGCCCTTCGCGAATTCCCATAATTGCCTATTGAGGGTGTTTTCGCTTCCCGGCTGGTCAAACTCGAAATTGTCCTGAGCTCGAGATAGCCCGGTGTAAGCAAATAGTAGAGAAAGAGCAGAAACAAGAAAGACTAGTTTGTTCTTGACCATTTCATGAATCTCCCGTTACATTCTTGGAAGCAGTATTGACGAATTGGGCGGCTCGTTGGCGAATCCCGGTTTCCGAACAAGATAGTTCTTGTAATGCGGATTAAGCAAGGTAGAGCTGGTCACAGGTAATTCTTTCAGACTCTCATCCTGACCATTGAAGAAAGAGAAAAGAAATCCGATATAAAATATGGTAAAGTGTGCGCAGACCGTCCAAAGACGTCTTGAAGAATTAAAGTGTAGCATATGAACGATTATAGTCTGATATTTCTTACAGGTTCCGTAGTACTTACTCTGATAGGCTCCCATTCCATAAGCCGAAAGACGACCGACGGCGCGCTTGCTCTGGGTCTGTTTATCCTTGCGGCCTCGCTCTATTCGTTCGGGTGCGCGATGGAGCTAACGGTGAACTCTCTGGCCCAGAAGGAATTCTGGCTTGGAGTTGAGTACCTGGCGATTCCGCAACTGCCTACGCTGGCGCTGATCTTCGCTATCCAATATGCGGGTAAGAAGAAGTGGGCAACCCGTAAGTTTATTTCATCTGTGATCGGTTTCTCCCTCTTGATATCGGTGATGGAATGGACAAACAATTTTCACCATTGGTATTACTCATCGGTCGCGCTGGATGCCACGGGTCTGTTTCCAGTCATAGCTACCACAAAAGGTTTCCTGTATTGGGCTTTTATGATCTATACCAATGCAGCGGCATTCTCCACAAACGCCCTCCTTCTGAACGCTTCCCGAAGAGGCAAAAGGGAATACCGAAAGCAGGCATTGATATTTTCGGTTGGCTCAATGGCACCGTGGGCGTTCCTGCTTGTATACCTTGCCGGGATGAGTCCAGGTGGATTGGACATAACCCCGCTGGGTTTTGTATTGACGGGCATAATCTATGTTTGGGGCACATTCAGATATCGAATGTTCGACCTGGTCCCGATTGCTCTGGAAAATATCTGGGAGAACATGAAGGACGGGATGATACTCATCGATGATACTGGCCTACTCTTGAACTTCAATGCATCTGCCCGCAAAATCCTCAGCTGGTTTGCCGCTCCTTCACAAGGTATGAACATTGCGACCGACTTTCACGAATTTTCAGATTACATGAGGGATTGGGACGCAATTGAGGATGAAGGACATTTCCTGACGGTTGGAGAAACCCCGAAGAAGTACTTCAACGTAAGCATCTCGCCGATACTTGACGGCAAGAATCATGAACTTGGCAGAGCCGTGATATTGACCGATATCACCGAGCGGAAGGAAATGGAGGAGGACATTTCTGAATCGGAGAGAAATTACAGAGAGCTTGTGGAGAATGCTCTCGTTGGAGTATACAAGGTCAAACTGGATGGCGCAATCATCTATGCCAACAAGGCCATGGCAGATATGCTGGGATACGATTCTCCGCAGGAATTGATGGCCGTCAATTCCTCGGCTACATACAAGATCGACAACGAGAGAGACAACCTCATAACAGAAGTCCTGAATTTCGGCAGGACCAGGAAGAGCATGGAGTTTGAACTGGTAACAAAGAAAGGAGAGGTCAGGAACGTCCTTCTCAGCGCATCGCTTGATAAAGACGTGATATCCGGAATGGCTAAAGACATAACCGAGATTCGCACTCTCGAGAGCCAGTTTATCCAAGCACAAAAATTGGAAGGACTGGGGAACATCGCAGCCGGGATCGCACACGATTTCAACAATCTCCTTGGAGTAATACTCGGTTACTCGGAGTGGTTAGGCAAATCCGGTTACGATAAAGCGAGGATCGAGCGGGGGATGAAAGCCATCGTTCAATCTGCGGAACGGGGAAAGTCCCTGGTCAGGCAGCTCATGACTTTCGCAAGAAAGACGAATACCACGTTCGTTCCGGTGCAGGTCAACGAGGTCGTTCGGGAATTAGAGAGAGTGATGGTTGAAACGTTTCCGAAAACCATAGAAATCTTCACCCGTTTGATGGACAGGCTGCCGTATGTATCGGGGGACCAGACACAAATAAACCAAGTCCTGCTGAACATGTGTTTGAACGCCCGCGACGCCATGGAAAAAGGCGGGAGATTGCGCATCTCGACGAATACCACGCCCGGCAAATTACTCGCAGGACGTTTTCCAGACGTGACTTCCAGAGAGTTTGTGGAAATTCAGATAACCGACACCGGCACGGGCATGGATGAGAATACTCGGCAAAGAATATTTGAACCATTCTTCACGACCAAGGGGATCGGCAAAGGAACAGGGCTAGGGCTGTCGGTTGCTTATGGAATCGTGGAGAGTCACAGGGGCTACATCGAAGTCGAGAGCAGGGTTGGAGAAGGGACAACCTTCAGCGTCTATCTGCCGGTAATGGAAGAGCCGTCAGAGCAGCTCTCTTTTGGCATCGGGTCCCCATCTGAAATCCGCGGAGGCAAAGAGACAGTGCTGATAGCCGAAGACGAAGAGATGTTAAGGGAATTGGTTACCTACATGCTGAGCTCGAACGGATACAGAACGCTGACGGCAGCGGACGGTTATGAGGCGCTCGATGTATTTAAGAAGAATGACCGGCTCATTTCTCTAGTGATTTCAGATCTCGGCCTTCCGAAAATAAGCGGCGAGGATCTCGTCGCTGGAATCAAGCATCTCAGACCGGAAGCGAAGGTAATCGTCGCCAGCGGTCTAATCGAGATGGAAACGAGATCGAGGCTGGAAAGGAACGGGGTGCGGCATTTCATCAACAAGCCTTACAGGATAGATGAAGTATTATCGAAGGTTCGTGAAGTACTCGATTCCCCCGACGGGACCTAAAAAAAAGCTTGGCAGATTGTTGAAGCCCACCAGGCCTACCGTCAGCTTATTTTGCGCCTAATTGTTCCATTCGGGAAGCGTACCCGGGGTCCAGGGGGCACCGGCACTGCGCATCCGGTTCTCAAGCTCTTTCAGATCAACCTGAATCAGCTCGCGAAGCCTGACCAACTGACGTGCAAATTCCTCGCTTGCAACTTTATATGAATCGATATCGGTCTGGGGCGGCGGCGCGGTGGACATTGATTCATTACCAAGTATCGTCTCAACCCGATCGCTTACCGAGACCTGCGTATTTACGCTCAAGGCCCGCAGGGTCTCGTTTCCACGAAGCTGTATGAGAATCGAATCGAGCGTCATCTTCATGTTGTAAACGTCCGTCCGCAGATCCTCGACGTTCGATGAGGCCTGACTCAGCCCGTTCTCGATCATGGCAAGTTTCTCCTGCAGCTGATTGGCGGTTTGCAGAGCCGCATGGAGAGCCCCATGCAACTTAGTGACTTTTTGCTGAAAGGCAACGAGCGCCGGGGGCAGCGTGTCTTCACCCTCAACGTGCACATTAAAGCTCTGCGGCCCGGAAAGACGTGCCATTTTGCCGTCGACCAGTTTGTAGAGAGAGACATTATACTCGCCGGGCATGACGAAAGGACCGTCGGCGGATCCGCCGCCCGACGTCTTGCGTACCACCTTACTTGGATATCGCAGGTCCCAGGTGACACGATGAATGCCTGCCGTCACCGGACCCTCGATCCTGCGTACCACATCCCCGGTGGCGTCGGTAACCTTCAGTTCTATCACCGGAGGGGGCTTCATCCCTTCCGCTGTCAACTGATCCTCGGTCGGATAAGTTATTTCAGACCCGCTCTTCTCCGCCTTATTCTCTTCCTCCTGCCGCTGCTCTTTCTTCGTCTTCAGGCTCTCCTTCAAATAATATGTGAACGTCGCACCGAACGGCGGGTTCGACGCTGTGTAGTAGGATTCACCCTGCGACGCCTTGCCGACGTCGCCGAGCGGCTGCTTGAGAATGTACAAAGACGCATTCCTCACCGGGAAGAGATAGCTGTCCTCATCGAATATTTTCTCGTTGGCAATTCGCAGCGGAGCGTAATTATCAAGCACATAAAAACCGCGTCCGAACGTCGCCGCAACGAGGTCGCACTCGCGTTTCTGTATGGCCAGATCGCGCACAGGAATTGTCGGGAAATCGCCCTTCAGTTGTATCCACTTCCCGCCGCCATTGTTCGAGAAGAAGAGGCCGAATTCCGTACCGGCAAAGAGAAGGTCCGGATCTTTGTAGTCTTCCGCAAATGCCAGGACAGGACCGGCTGCAGGCAGGTTCGAACTTATCGAAGTCCATGTTCTTCCCTGGTCGGTGCTCTTCAGCAAATACGGCCTGAAGTCTTCATTCTTATGATTATCAAAGGCGGCGTAAACCGTATTTACATCATGGCCGGAGGCGAATACCCGCGCGACATATGTCATATCAGGCACGCCGGGGAACCTGTCTATCTTCCTCCACGTCCTGCCGTCGTTGTCTGTCACCTGTATGAGCCCGTCGTCGGTTCCGACGTAAAGTAATCCGCGTTTCAGAGGAGATTCAGAAATGCTCGTCGTCGTTCCATAAAACGAAGTGGATGAATTCCTGGCGACAGCGTCGGGCCCCCATACTCGTCCCATTATTTTCATCCTGTTCACGTCGAGGTGCCGTGTGAGGTCGCCGCTTACCTCAGTCCAGCTGTCGCCGCGGTCCGTACTCTTGAACAGCTTGTTCGCCCCGAAATAGATTGTGTTATGATTGAACGGGCTGATGAGCAGCGGAGAGTCCCATTCCCAGCGGAGCGGGGCCTCGTCTTTGCCCTGCTGGGGCTGAATTCCGAGAACTTGGCCGGTCTTCCTGTCGAATCGGACGAGCCCGCCATACTGACTTTCGGCATAAACCGTGTTCGGATCAACGGGATCGACGCGCGATTCGAAGCCGTCTCCCCCGACGGTGATGAACCAATCGGAGTTGACGATGCCTGAGGCGCTCATCGTCTGCGAAGGTCCGCCGACAGAGTTATTGTCCTGTGTCCCGCCGTAGATATAGAAGAACGGTTTCGAATTATCGACTGCAACATCGTAGAATTGAGTAATCGGCAAATTGCTCTTGAAGTCCCAGTTCTTTGCGCGGTCGTAGCTCTCATATAGTCCGCCGTCGCATCCAACCAGGTAGTAATCCGGATCGTGCGGATCGATATACATGACGTGGCTGTCAACATGCTTCCACTTCTCGTCGAGACGATGGAGCGTCTTTCCGCCGTCGTCCGAGACGTGAATATAAGTGTTCATTATATATATACGGTTTACGTCCGCCGGATCGGCGTAGATTGTGGCATAGTACATTGCGAGCTCGTCAAAATTGTTTCTCCGTTCCCAGGTCTGGCCGTAATCAGTCGAGCGGAATATTCCTCCCTCCCCGTCAGCGGCTTCAATGGTTGCATAAACCACATCCGGTTCCACCGGAGATATTGCCATGCCTATTTTCCCCATATCGACGGCAGGGAGTCCGTGCGTCAGCTTCGTCCAGGTGTCGCCGCCGTCCGTAGACTTGTAAATACCGCTTTCCGGGCCGCCGTCGATAAATCCCCAGGTGTGCCGTCGCCTTTCGTAAGCAGACGCGTACATGATGTTGGGATTCGATGGATCCATCTCCACGTCGTTCACGCCGGTGTTCTCGCTGATCTTCAGGACGTCTTTCCAGGTCTTTCCACCGTCGGTAGTCTTGTAGAGTCCGCGGTCGCCTCCTGGCCCCCAAAGCGGTCCCTGTGCCGCAGCAAATACCACGTTCGTGTTTCTCGGATCTATAAGTATTTTTCCAATATGCTCGGAAGTCTTGAGTCCCATGTTTGTCCAGTGCTTGCCGCCGTCCTCTGACTTGTAAATTCCGTCGCCCCAGCCGACGCTTCGCTGGCTGTTTGCTTCACCGGTCCCGACCCAGACGACGAACGGGTTCTTTGGGTCAATCGCGATTGAACCGATGGAGTATACCGGCTCGTGCTGGAATACGGGTGTCCATGAAGTACCGTCGTTGTAAGTCTCCCACACTCCTCCGGAGGCGGCGCCGACGTAGTAGTGCGCCCGATTGTGCGGATCGACCGCAATCGCGACGATGCGTCCGCCGGTGAACGCCGGACCGATTGAACGGAGTTTAAGCCCGCTGAAAGTCGATGAGGACATGACATCGTTCTTCTCCGTCTTTGCCGGTGCAGCTTTCCGGTTTGGCTGACCGAATGCAAGGCCGAAGAACGCAGCTAATAGAAGGATTGATGACGTGATGGCGTGGAAGTGCTTCATGGTGACGGTCTCCTTTGAATTTGGGTCCACAAAAATCTCTGGATTGAAATATACGTTCAGGAGGGGATAAGAATAAGGGAAAAAGGGTAAATCCGGTAGAAATTGACGGAGACGAGTTTTACCAGCCCGACGGGGTCGGTGAAATGTAAGAATCGTTCGCTATAGTAATACACCATAGCCATTGACTTACAAGTTTAGGTATTGTATCATATGTTGAAAGGAGTAGGAAATGGAAAAATCAGTAGTAACCACAAAGGGTCAGATCGTTGTGCCTTCGAGAATCCGGAAAAAGTTCGGAATAAAGAAGGGTACAAAGATCGCGTTCATAGAGAAAGACGGGAAGCTGATTTTGCAGCCGCTCAACAAGAATTACTTTCTTTCGCTGGCGGGGATTCTCGGTACTAACGGCAAGGTGCTCAAGTCCCTGATGGAGGATAAGAAGAGAGAACGCGAACTATGAAAGCAGTCGTCCTGGACAGCTTCGCCGTGATCGCGCATCTTGAGAACGAGCCGGGTTATGAAAAAGTGGCTGAAGTCTTCGATGAATGCGTCGCAAAAGATTCTGAAGCATTCATGTGTATCATCAACTGGGGTGAGGTTATCTATCACACTCTTCGGGTCGGTGGAGAAGAGGCCGCGAAGCTTGCCGAGGAAGCGATGGCGACACTGCCCATCCAGCTTGTCGAGGCGAATAAAGATCTAACTCACCAGGCCGCCGTCCTGAAAGCGTCAAACAAGATGTCATACGCCGATTGCTTCGCAGCAGCTCTCGCGATGAAAAAGAGAGGTGAATTGATAACGGGAGACGCCGAATTCAGACAGGTGGAAAAGGATGTGAAGATCCGGTGGATAAGATGACGTATCACCTATGCACTACTTGGCTGAAAAATGAGATGAATAGCTATCCGGCAGTTCCTTGATCACCTTCTGGTACTGGCCTCCCTGTCCCTTCGCTATCTTCTTGAAAAACCCCACACTCGATTTGCTCAAGTTCAATGTAACTTTCACGTTGCTTTCTTTGAACGCAAGCTCCTCCGGCTTCGGCAAGAAATCCTCCACTACTTCGACTTTACCGATCTTTTCATTCGTGTACTTTATTTTCTTGTTCATGTTGCGGAAGGTTTCAACTTTCCTTTGTTGTATTTGTGGATCAAACTCGAAATCAACGTTTGGTAAGGAATTCCTTCCTCAAGGGCTTTGACTTGAATATCATGGTAATCCTGGGGGGTTAATCGGATGTTTATACGTTTATTTTTTGATATGCTCTCCCTTGCCGCCTTCACGTAAACCTTCTGGCTCTTCTTTTTGATCGGTTTCCATTCCCCTCTGTCATAAGATTCGATCAGATCCTTTTCTTCTTTGTCTATGAATTTCATCTTATCCCTCTTTGTTTAGATATTTCTTGGTCGCCTCTCTGCTCGGATATATTGTTTTCAAGAAATACTTCTCTTCATCTTCAACGAATGGAACCGCGTATGCATAATCTCTGACCTCAACGACAAACATTTTTTGATCTGGATACTTGTTTTTGTTCGGATGTTCAAGTACTTCCAATAACCTATTGTTTGCTATCGCTAAAACGATCTCCTCAAAAGAAATGTCTCTTGTTCTTCTTAAGAGATCGTTTTTGCCTTCATCCCAATCAAAGTATTTCAATTTGCAGGCACTGTGATTTGTGTGCCTATCAGGCACCTGATAATACTAATGCAACATCCGGATTAAATCAAGCAAGGCCCTCTCCGTGTGAAATTACGAAGGGCGGCCAACCGGCCGCCCAACAATCCAATAATCCCCAAATCCAATATTCCCCGACTACACACTCCGTGTTTTGTCGGGCAGGCATCATTCCCCCGCTTCGCGGGATTTCGCTCCGCTCAACATTATTCCATTAATCCCTCATTCCATTCACATCGCTGCCTTCGGCGGCGCCGGCTGGTCAGGTGAACCCGCGTTCCTCAGAGGGAAGTAAATCAAAATGGCAGCCAGAAGCACAAACACAAGTATGCTCACTCCGAAGCTTGGCGACGCGAAGATCAGCGGCCACTGGACGTCATAGAATGCAAGCGCCGCGAAGATCAACCCGGTCAATGCCTCCCCGGCGATGAATCCGGAAGAAAGGAGTATGCCGGTGTTCTCCACGCGGGCTCCCTGGGCATCGTTAAACTTCCGGCGTCTCACCACCAGGTCGACGATTCCTCTGATCAGTCCTCCGACGAATATTGCCGATACAGTGCCAAAGGGGAGATACATTCCGACGAAAACGAGCATCGGGCTCCGCACTCCGCTGATTATGAAGCCGAACGCCATTATCATTCCGACGATCACCAGAGGCCACGCCATGTGCCCGCCGACGATTCCCTGGGCAAGTGCGGCCATCATGCCCGCCTGTGGTGCGGGAAGATTCGCCCCTCCGAACCCGGTTCCTCCGCGGTTGATGTCTCCCTGGTTCAGTATCATGAGCGGGATAAACATGACCGCCGAGCCTGCAAAAACACCCAGCAGATCACCTACCTGCATCTTCCATGGAGTACCGCCGAGTATATGCCCGACCTTCAAATCCTGAAGCATCTCGCCCGCGACTGCTGCCGAGACGCAGACAACTGCCGCGACGCCGAGCACTGCTGCGACACCCGTGATTCCGGTTTGCCCGAGAACCACCATGAGAAGTGCGGCAATCAGCAGTGTTGAAATCGTCAATCCGCTTACCGGGTTGTTGCTGGAGCCGATTATGCCGACCAGGTAACCCGAGACTGCGGCGAAAAAGAACCCTGTGACGAGCATAACCAGCGTTGCAGTCAGGGCCGCAACAGCGGCGTTGGCAAAGAAATTATAGATGAAATACGTGGCGATGCCGGCAAGAATTATTCCGCCGCCCACGTACCTGAAATCCATGTCGCGTTCTGTTCTTATTTCGACTCTTCCGCCAGAAGCAGCTTTCCTGACATCACCGATTGCCCTGCCGAGTCCGACGCTCAGGCTCTTCCTCATTTTGTAGAGAGTATATCCCGCGCTGAAGAGCATTCCGCCGATAGCGATAGGACGAACAAGCGTGAGCCAAACCGAGTAGCTCAATGCAATCCACGAACTCTGCGGCGCGCTTGCAGGCAGAGACGTAGGTCCTATGAAGTAAAGCAGCAGCGGGACGAAGAGTCCCCACGCAATAATTCCGCCGCTGAAGTTAAGTGCTGCCAGGCGGGGACCGATGATGTATCCCACGCCGACGTATGCCGGACTGACTCCCGGCGTCGTGATTAGTGCCCCGCCGCCGGACTGAATCGTCGAGTTGGACGAGCCCGTGCTGAGCGACATCGGGAGCGGCGTGAACTTGATGAACCTCTCCCATGCTGCGGCGAAAAAGTTCAGCTGACCGAGAGCCTGGATGATGCCGCCCAGCCCCATCGCGCTGAAGAGATACTTCGCGCCCGTTCCGCCGGTGCGGCCCGCCTTGTGAATTTCGGCTGCAGCCACCGACTCCGGAAAAGGAAGCTCCTTATCTTCAACCATCACACGGCGCAGGACCGTAACGAATAAGATTCCGAGCACGCTGCCGACGAACATTATGATCGTCGCTTCCAGGTAATGCCTGCTGTCAAAATGCTTCCATATGCCTGCGATATAAAATGCCGGGATCGTAAATACCGCTCCTGCGGCTATTGATTCCCCGATTGCACCCACCGTCCTGGCAATGTTTTCTTCAAGCAGACTCCCTTTCATCATCTTGAGAACTGCCATGCCGATCACTGCCGCCGGATATGTGGCTGCAATGGTCATCCCTGCCTTCAATCCCAAATAAGCGTTTGCCGCCCCGAGGATAACGCACATCACCAGTCCCAATAGCAGTGCCCTCAAACTGAATTCCTTCATCGTTGTTTCAGCGGGCACATAGGACTGGAACCGCGTGCCGGTAACTCGTTCAGCCATGGATGCTCCTTTCCCGAAGTGGTCCTTCGGATTTTTTATTCCCGATAATTATGATGAATGAAGATAAGAAACCGATATCAAGCGAGGCCCGGAGTAATGATATTTTCAACCTTCTAATGGTCCATATGTTATTCGCTTGCACAAACTCTGCACACTGAAGCTGCCATTGAAGCTCCGTGAATATAAAAGCATTTAATCGGATATACAACGGTTGGCAGCCACTCGGTGTAACCCCTCACTTATGGTTTCTCGCCAAGCCGCAAAGCTCGCAAAGCGAACCGCTCGTCAACATTTCTTTGCGTTCTTGGCGCCTTTGCGAGAGAAATAACCCTTTCAGTGAGGCATTACCACTCGGTTTGCGCGATTTGTCATGCTGAACCTGATTCAGTATCTGTTTTTTTGACCTCGAAAAGAGTTCGGTGTGATAATATAAATTGAAACGGAGATGGTTGACGGAAGACGGTTCTGCCGGCGAACGGAGCTATTTGCTTACTGTGCTAATCTGCGCTCGTGCAGCTTGAGCGAACTTAATCGCCCGACTATTCGCCGGGTTGATCTCTGCGGCCCTCGTCAGCGTGGAAGCTGCATCGGAGAATTTTCCCAGTTTGAACTGCACAAGCCCGTACATTTCAATTCCCTGCGGATCGTCATATCCAAGTTCTACCGCCTGTCTGAATGCCGCATCGGCGCCGGCGAAATCTCCGATCTTCATTCTGCAGTTCGCCAGACTTGAGAGCGTTACCTTATCATGCTCGGGAGCCTTCTCGAGAAGTTTCGCCGCTTCGCCATACTTTTCGGTGTCTATCAGCGCGGAGGACACAAGCCTAACATACCAGCCCTCGCCCTCGAACTGCCGGAAGCGGTCGGCCGCCTCCAATGCTTCCCGGTACATCCTGTTCCTGACGAGGAACTCGATATATTCGCCGATTTTCTGAGGCCTGGCGCCCTCCTCGGCCGCCATTTTCAGATAAAGGCTGGCCGTGGGAACGTCTCCACCAAGTGCCGCGGCTTTTCCAACCTTTGAATAAATCACGTGAACATCAAACATCGGTTCGATTGCCGCGGTAGTTTTGCCGCGCAGAATCAGGGACCTATATTTCTCGACCGCCTCCAGAAAGGACTCTACAGACTTCCGATAATCCGAGAGCTTCAGATAGATCTCTCCACGCATGAGGTGAGAAAACGTCTGTTGCGGTGCCGCTTCGAGCGAACTTGTGCAGGCAGCAAGGGCCTCTTCATATTCACCCAGCTTGTACTTATTCTCGGCAATGATTCCGTAAACAGAGGCTTCGACTGATTTGCCGAAGCCGCCCGCCTGCAACGCCTCATTCAGATGAGACAATCCTTTTTCGACCTCGCCCAGGATAATCTCCGTCTGGCCGAGCTGATAAAGCGCATAACCGTGGTTCTTCCCTTTTTGAAGCTGGGAGAGAAGGAGTCTGTGGTTGCGCCTGGCCTTTTCCAGAATAACAGCGTCATCCTGCGCATATCCCAGATGATCGATTATGACATCGGATTGAAGAATTCTCGCCCCGACGGCAGTAAGAGAGTTGGTTATCTGCTCATGCACTTCCCCTGAGAAGGCAACCCCCTTGATCTTTCTGAAGAGCCTCGGGTAAGAAACAAGGTGATACTGGGCATCCTCTCTCGTTCCGATCTTGCTTTTCAGCTGGAGAAGAAACGCATCGGCCTTTCCGCCCGAAATCAGCTTCCTGATCTTCGCGTGGTAGGATTTATCTATCCTCTCGTCGGCGTCCAGATACAATATCCAGTCGCCGGTCGAGTTCCCCAGAGATTCATTGCGGGCTGCGGAGAAATCGTCGCACCACTCAAAATTATATACCTTTGCCCCGAAGCTTCGGGCGATTTCCTTCGTGCTGTCGGTAGAGCCGGTATCGACGATGACAATTTCGTCTACGAGACCCTTGACGCTTTCCAGGCACCCCCGCAGGAACCGCTCTTCGTTCTTTACTATCATCGAGAGTGTAAGCTTCAATTTACGTCTCCGGGGGAGCGTGAGTTCAAAGCATCAAGTACTTTCTTGCGGAAGGATATCTGTTCGACCGGCTTTACGATAAAGTCGCTGGCTCCGAGATCGACGGCTCTCTTCACACTTTCCGAGTCGCCGTACGCCGTCATCATTATAATTGGTGTGTTTTTGTTGAGAGAGTCGGTGCGGAGCCTGCGAAGCACTTCCAGTCCGTCCATTTCGGGCATCATAATATCGAGGAGGATCAGATCATATCTGAAATTACTGGCGAGCATCAGAGCCTCGACGCCATCTGCGGCGTTCGAAATATCGAACCCGATCTGTTTCAGATGATACTCAACTAATTTCCTTATCATTGGAATGTCGTCAGCGACGAGCACCTTCATTTAGTCAGCCTGTTCTTCAGCTGCACCAGCAGCACCTCTGCCGCGTGCCAATCTATATTAGAAGCATGCACCACTTCGTTGAGTTCGGTTGCAAGCCTGGTTGCCTCATTGTAGCCGAATGACCCGCTTGTTCCCCTGATATTGTGCGTGACTTTTCTGATCGACTCCACTTCTCGATTTCGGACCGCGATCTCCAGTATTTCGATCTGTTCGGCGTAGAATTTCAAGAACTCCCCGACCATCGCCCTCACGGCATCACTGAATTCCTGTTCGTTCACGCCAAACGGATTTTCCTTCTCCGCCGGATCTGTCGGAATCATCGACTGGACAAACTCCTCGCCGAAGACAAGTTGCAATTTCTGGAGGAGGATTTCATCCGTCAACGGTTTGGTGATAATGGCGGCCGCGCCGAGCTTCGCAGCGGAGACGATGTTTATCCTGTCAGAATACGCAGTCATTACGACAATCGGGATATCTCTGATTGCATGGTTCGCCTTGATCAGCTGCATGGCCTTCAGCCCGTCGAGACGGGGCATCATTATATCTATGAGAATCAGATCCGGCTTCCGGGAGATTGCGAGTTTTACCCCCTCGTATCCGTCGGAGGCAACTAAGACTTCAAATTTCAGCCGCGAAAAAAAAGCTCCCGCGAAACGCTGGACCAGTTTCGCATCGTCAATAACCAGCACACATTTTCCGGATTGCTCAGCCATTCTTCTTGAGAATCTTCTTCAACGCCATGGCTTTTTCCTTGTCCAGCTGAGCGGATGCCGCCTTGTTTTCGGCCGCTATTTTCTCGTAGATCTCTTCACGGTGAACGGGTATATCCTCAGGAGCTTCGACCCCCAGCTTTACGCTGCCGCCCTCGACAGATACGACGACAACCTTAATCTTGTCGCCAATCTTGATGACTTCGCCCAACTTCCTTGTCAAGACTAACATAATACCCTTCCATGGTTAATTAATTTTGTAGTCTGTCAAATATTTATCTGAATTCAGCACCAACTGCTTGCCCGATTTATTGCCGTTGTTCAACACTATGGGCGCTTTTAGATTCGCCGTAATCGGCTCCGGATCACGCCGCAACACAAGGACCACGAACATGGACGAAGAACTCCGCTCGTCCGCCGCAAGCTCGCCGTAAAGTTCCGGCGCAAGGTGAGCCGCATCTACGACCGCAAAGCCGACGGTCGGATCCTCAACGGAAAGAAGCCACCTCAGCGGCTCGGTATCCTTGTCGTCTATTATAATGAAATCATGGAGTTCTTCAAAACCAAACAAACCGTTTGGAAAGTGATAGACAATACTCTCATCAAACTCCAGTTCACCAAAATGCCTCGTCACGAGTTTCATCTTTATCGTCGTCTCCTCCTCAGTTCTGCGTTGTGCGGTTGAGTATGACAATGTCCACTCTCCTGTTTTCTGCTTTGTGGGCCGGGGTGTCGTTCGGTACGAAGGGATGGTATTCGCCATAACCGATTATCGCCACTTTCTCCGGCCTGATTTGGTAATGGGTTAATAGATAGTAACCTACGGTCATCGCCCTGGCAACGGAAAGCTGCCAGTTTGACGGATATTGTGCGGTATGAATCGGGGTGTTATCAGTATGCCCTTCGATGCGAATCTGATTGGGTATCGATTGCAGAAGAAACCCGAGCGTGTCAAGTGCCGGAAATGCCCCCGGCTTCAATTCCGCCTTCCCCGGATCGAACATAAGTTTCTCCAGCAAGTGGACCGTCACTCCGCGTTCGTCCTCGGTGATCATCGCGCCGCCGGTTTTCAGCACATTACTGACAGCCGATTTCACCTTTCTTTCCAGTTCTCTTGGCCCCGACAGCGGCGACTGGGTCAAAGTAGCCGACAATACTCCATTCTCTCCCGGCATCGTCCCATGGTTGCCGCCGCTTCCGCCGAATACGCTTGCAAAAGCCGAGACGTACTTCTGATACTTCTTCATGTCAACCTGGGAACTCGCATAAAGAATTACGAATAACCCGAGGAGCAGGGTTATCAGATCGGAATATGTGAGGAGCCACCGCTCCAGGTTGTCGTGTTCGCTTCCGCCTTTCTTCCGCATCATATCTCACCCTGTTGGCTGCTCGGCAGCATCGCCATCAACTTCGCCTTTACAATAGCCGGTATTTCGCCCGCCTGCACGGCGAGGACACCCTCGAGGGTCACTTCCATGACAAGATTCTCCTCACCGTGAATGGTCTTCAATTTGTCCGCAAGCGGCAGCCAGATTATGTTTGCGGTGAAGATCCCCCACAGTGTGGCGATAAACGCGCTGGCTATATGGTGTATCAGATCGTTCGGGTCGCCGCCGGCATTCGCGAGAGTCACGATGAGGCCCATCACTGTGCCGATAATTCCCATAGTCGGTGCGTATCCTCCCATCTTCTGGAAGATCTGGGCATTGGAAAGGTGTCTCTCATTGAGGAATCCCATTTCAGCATCTGCGACTGCACGCATAGTCTGCGGGTCGGTCCCGTCAATCGCAAAACGGAGCATCTTTTTCAGGAACGCGTGCTGCAATTCGTTCAGCTCCTTTTCCAGAGAAAGGAGGCCGTCCTTCCTTGCAACCGTCGCGTAATGAACGATCGATTCGATCAGCTTTTCAACATCATGCTTCGGCGGCATGAAAGCGATTATCGCAAACTTCCATATCTTTCCGAATTGATTGAAGGAGGTACCGATCATGGCGGTTGCGAATGTGCCGCCGAAGACAATCACCATTGCCGGTATCATTATGAGGGCACCGATCTTACCGCCTTCCATGAGGAAGGATCCGAATATGGAGATGATGCCGAATGCCAGGCCGGCAACCGTTCCTATTTCTATTGTTTTCTTCATACTCTACGGCAGAAAGTTCGACAACGAAAGCTGGATCACGCTTGCTCCGGTCTTGAGGGCCGCGCTCAGAGTGGTCTGCTGCTCCTGCAGCTTGATTACCGCGGCTGCTACGTCGGTATCACCGAGGTTCGATATGGTCGCTTGCAGGGATTGGTTTTCGGAGTTCAGCTGGCTCTGTATCAGCTGAAAGCGATCCATTATTGCGCCCGCCTTTGCGTTTGTGTTTATCATGGAGTTCAAGTAATTGTCCACAGTCGTGATGTCCGCCTGCGTCGGTGTCGTACCGGCGTTCATCTCATTCTTGATTGCGATGAGGTCGTTGAAAATCTGGCCGTTGCTGAACGCTTCCGAACCCGTGATGTTGTATTGGAGAGTCATCTGTGAACTGACATTGAGCTGGAGCGCGCCTCCGACTCCGCTTGGATTCGCCGACACTGCCGTCTGTGAAGCGTTCATGAAAAACGGCTGCGAAGTGGTCTGTGACCCGCCGAAAATGTACTTCCCGCCGTATTGAGTGTTCGCGAGATCCAGAAGCTGATTTATATACTCCCCCATTTGGGTCCCGTAGTTCTGTTGATCCTGGGGATTGGTATCGTTGGCCGCCGAGAGAAGCATCGATTTGATGCTCGTGAGAATGTTCACTGCGCTTCCCAGCGACGAACTCTGTTGCGTCAGGAAGCTCGACGCATATTGCGCATTCTGCGTGTAAACGTCATTCTGATTCGACTCATCCTGAAGGAGCATCAGTCTCTGGTTCAATGTGGGATTATCTGAAGGAGTGTTTACAACTTTGCCGCTGGAAATCTGTTCCTGCAGATTGCTTATAGACTGCCTGTCTTGCCCCACGGAATAGAGCAAATCACTTACGATTTGTTGTTCGTTGATCCTCATTTTACGACACCATTCCGATTACTGTTTGATACATCGAGTCGGCAGTGGTCACGACTTTTGCGGCCGCCTCGAACGAATGTTGAAACTGAATCATGTTCGTCAGCTCCTGGTCCAGCGAAACGCCGGAAATTGACGTCTGGAATGCCGTCAGCTGGTTCTGCTGAATTTGCAGTGTCTGGACGCTGTTCGAAGCGTTCTGGGAAGCAGTGCCTACCTGATTCACCAATGCCTGATAGGCATCCATGATAGACTGCCCGTTGCCCATCACCGGCGCGTTCAGGACGTTTGCCATGGCGGCAGCATTCTCGCCGTTGCCGGGATCTCCGTTGGACGATGCGGCGATATTGTTGAGGTTGTTCAGGATATCAGGAGAAATCGCAATGCTGCCGGCGCTTGTTCCCTGGAAGAAAGTCTTACCCGTCTGCGCCGCGGCGCCTCCGGCCGGGAGCGTATATCCGGCGGAGTTGAAGGCATTGACCGTCTTTACCAGTGTGTTGGCTATTGAGTCGAGCTGACTCGAGAAAGAAGGGATTAAATTATCGTATGAATTGAGAAGTCCGGCTATTTCGCCCGACGAGACTGTGGCCGGGACGGTGGAATCAGATCTCCCGATGGTAATCCCGGAAGCCGTCTGAGTCATTTTGAAATTGAATGCCGTTCCCGCGGCAACCAGCACCGCGCCCCCCGCAGTCACGTTGGTAGTTCCGTTCGCGTCGGTTACCACCTTGACGTTTATCAGATTGCTCAACTGCGTGACCGCATTGTTCAGCTGGTCCTGCAAATCCGACGAGGCACCTGATGTCCCCGAGTTCGCGAGGATCTGCTTGTTTATTCCTGCGATCGTGCCGGCCAGCTGGTTTATTTTCGTGACATCGGAGCCGATTTGCTGGCCCACCTGGTAGCTGGCGTCCGTCAGTTGATTATTCAGAGAATTGAAAGTTGTCGCGACGTTCTGACCCGCCTGCAGAACCGTCTGCCTGACACCCGCATCTTCGGGAGTCTGTGAAAGGGTTTGAAATGCACCGAACAACGCATTGAGCTGGGCCACAAGTCCGCTGGTGGAATTTGAAGTCTCGTTGAATATCCCTTCAACCGTCGAGCCCACCTGCTGCTCTATGTTTGCCTGGCTCAGATCGGAATTCATATTCGTGACCTGCTCGTTGACAAATGCATCCCTGATGCCCTTGATGCCGGTTATCGTCACTCCACTCCCGACGTAGCCGTAGCTCATCTGAATCGGAGCCGATGCCTCCGTCATCACTTCCTGCCTGGTGTAGCCGTCTGTGTTCGCGTTGGCAATGTTGTGCGCGGTCGTATCAAGCTCCGCCTGACTTGTCATCAGGGCGCCGCTTCCTATGTTCAATATGCTGTTCAGTCCGCCCATAGTTTGCTAAGCCTTCTTGTCGACCAGTTTTCTTCTCCCGTCATCGGTGAGGATCCTGATATTCTGCCTGATAAAGCCGAGCGAATGCAGCAGCAAAACTCGGCTGATATTGTTCAGCTGGATGACTTTGGAAAAAGCTCTTTGAAAATCGAGGTGCAACCTTCGGTAGGCATGCGAATCAGCCTTGCCCAGTTTCTTTTCCAGGAGATCCGCATCGTTAAGGTCCTTACCGTTCAGTCCAAGCTGCTTCAGAAGCCACCCGCGTTCTTTTTCGACGACGCGGACGCGGTTCAGCACTTCGAGCTCTTCGCTAACCATGGACTGAATCGCGGCTGTATCGAGCCTCGATATTGCATCGTGCTTCTTGCCCAGTACTTCAGCCATTTTCCCGAATTCAACTGCCTCGGCAGCAGTGATTTCCATCAAACGTTTCTTGTCATCGTCCGTCATTACTCACCTCACTACCGTCAAACATGTTCAAATAGTTCATCACTCGTTTTATGTAGTTCTGGGTCTCACCGTAGGGTGGAACTCCACCATACTGCTGCACAGCACCGGGTCCCGCATTGTACGAGGCCAGGGCCAGGGGAAGATTTCCGGAAAATTCATCGAGGAGGCTTTTCAGATATTTCGTGCCGCCCATGATATTCTCACGCGGGTCCATCGGGTTCGTAACGCCCATCTCCTTGGCTGTAGAATCGACGAGTTGCATCAGACCTTTCGCATTCTTGGAAGAAACCGAATCGGCTTTTCCGGCCGATTCGGCTGCAATTACAGCTTTTATCAGGTTTGGTTGCAAATTGTATGCGCCTGCCGCTTCATTAATTATATCGGAGTATTTCCCCACATTCTCCAACAAAGAACCGGAACTATATGCTCTTATCTTCTGCAATGCGCCGAACGGAGCCTGCGAAGCGGGAAGATTCTGGAACGACATATTCCCATCGGTCGGCGGTGTCTGCGGGACCTGGGAGTCCAGGTTCTCACCGGTGAACTCCTTGTAAAGCATGCTCCCGATACCGAGCTCGCTGTTTTTCGCCATGTACTGGGCAAGCTTCATATTAAAGAGACCTGTCATTATGTCCTTGCCGAAGCCCTGTCCCGGTTTATCCTCCCCGTCAATATTCTCAGTCTCCTGCATCGACTTCAGCATATATTGCACGAAGATAGCCTCGAAATCCTTTACAGCCGCCTTCAGCTTGGTCTTCTGCTGTTCGGTCAGCTGAGGTTGAACGGGCGAGATATTTTCGTTGATCTTATCCATTTGTGCCGGTCAATCTGGCCTTACATTATCACAAGTTCGGCCTTAAGTGCACCTGCCGCTTTCAACGCCTGGAATATCGCGATAATGTCGCGCGGCCTCACCTTCAGCGAGTTAAGTGCGGTGGCTATGCCCTGCACAGTCGCTGCACCGTTGATTGCCACCATGGACGTACTCTCCTGGCTAACTTGTGCAGTTGCCGCCTGTGTGACGACAGTCTGACCCTGTGAAAAAGGTGCAGGCTGCGAGATCACGGGATACGCCTGGATCTCGATGTTCAGATTCCCGTGTGAAATTGCGACCGGAAGTACGGTCACGTTCTGACCGACGACCACAGTTCCCGTTCTTTCATTTATAACCACTCGCGCCACTACATCCGGGGCCACCTGGAGCGATTCGATCTGGGCGATGAACGGCACCAGTTTATCCCTGGTCTGGAAGGCGGGCGGTACCTGCACGTTTATTGTCCCGCCATTAATCGCATCCGCAACAGTCGAGCCGATGCTCTGGTTGATTGCGTCGGCGACCCGGGTCGCGGTCATGAAGTCCTGCTGGAAAAGGACGATCGAGAGTTTCCAGTCGTTTACAAAATTTATCGGGGGCGCCTGCTGGACGATACCACCGTTGGGTATCCGGCCGGTAGTCGTGAAGTTCCTCTGTATTTCCGTGCCGGCAGCCCGTATATCGAAACCGCCAACCGACAGCGGACCCTGGGCAGTCGCATAAACCTTTCCGTCCTGGCCGATTAAATCGGTCAGCAGGAGGGTTCCTCCTTGAAGGCTCGTCGCGTCGCCCATGGATGAAACCGTAACATCGACAGAGGCGCCGTTGCTTGAGAAAGGAGGAATCGAGGCCACGACCATTACGGCCGCAACGTTACGCATCCGAATCTGAGACTGAGTCACCGTGACGCCAAAGCGTTTCAGCATGCTTGCGACGGACTGCTGGGTAAATATGGACATCTGGGAATCGCCGCTCCCGTTCAGGCCTACTACGAGTCCGTAACCTATCACCTGGTAATCATTTACGCCTTTGACATACGCGATGTCTTTGATGCGGCTCGCGTCAGCAACAGATGCTATCAGAATAAGAATGATAAAAGCTCTCTTCATCACACACCTCAAAACAACCAGTGGAATAATTTCATCAGCCAGCCGGGGCTTTGCGATTGGTCGATAGACCCCGAGCCTTCGAATACAATCTTCGCATCCGCAATTTGTGATGAAAGGATAGAATTGTCTGGTTGGATATCCGAGGGGCGAATGATACCGCTGAGTTTAAGCGTCTGGGATTGCCCGTTTATCGATATCAACCTGCTTCCCTCGATTTCCAGATTTCCGTATTGGTCAACTTTTATGACGCGCGCGCTGATAGTAGTCTGGACACTGCCGGTCTCACTTGTTGAACCGGCGCCCTTGAATTCGTTGTCAGTTCCGATCTGCCCGCTGCCCGAAGGGAGATTCGCGGTGCCATAAGTTGCCGACCCGTTGAGGCCGATGGTGCTCTGCCTGCTTGTGTTGGTCGAGGCATCTTTCGATGCAGACGTCTGTTCCATGACGACAACCGTGACGGCATCTCCGACCTTCGATGCCTTGTAATCGGAGAAAAGCGAGTTGGCGGGATCCCTCATTACCTGACCGTGCGCCGCCCCGGCCACCAGAACCCCGGCTGCCAGGGAGGCAAACAAAATCATTATGCTATGCCTTTTCATCATTTAACTCCATTCCTAAAGTCTTTTTCCTTTTGTATAGTAAGTCGTTTTTCAGTTCACCAGGAGAACTTCGTCTTTGCCTATGACTTTGCCGCGAAGATTATCCCGGTATCCATTGGTGACTCGTATAACCTGGTCGAGCGTCCCGTTTTGGAGCGAAGTCCCCTGGTCGCTGACGACAATGTTGTTCGACCTTACTACGATTGTCACGTTGTCGCCGTACTTGACAAGAGGAACCGGTTCGAACATGTCGAATGTCAATGCCTTCCCGCTTTGTATCCATCTCGATGTCCATTTACCTCTCAGCTGGCTGAGTCTTGACACAGGGTTCATCAGATCGGTCGTCTCAGTTCGCACCGTGTTGATTTCATCGGCTCCAATTTCGGCGTGAGGCTGGATCGTCCGGGTGGACACGAGTATATCCTGGAAAGTCCTGACCTTCACGGTTACCGGAATTATCTGCGTAAAACCGCTCTCTCTATGTGCCGGAAGAGCCTTCACCAGGATAGTGACCAGTCCTTTCATGACGACTGAATTGGAAGAAGTAACGACAAGCTTCACTTCCTTGTACCCGACCTGATAGCTCGGCTTCAGGTCTTCAAACTGGATCGCAGTCTCAACGGAATCAGCCGTCGACCTCTTGATGTAATCTGCTACGGCGTTCTTCACCAATGTGCCGCTTACCGACTGGGCTTCAGCAGCAGCTGAGGCCAGAGCCAGGACACATATGACAGCCATTGTTAGAAAACCAACGCTTCTCATTTCAACACCTCTGAATGGCTATGACGTCTTAAGGTTGTCGGCTAGCTGCATCATCGTGTTTGCAGTCTGTACCGCTTTGGAATTCAACTCGTATGCGCGCTCAGCCTCGATCATCTTCACCATTTCATCGACTATGGAGACATTCGAGGACTCGAGATACCCCTGCTGAATCCGGCCGAAACCGGTTGTATTTCCGTTGCCCAGGATTGGGGTGCCGGAGGCAACTGTTTCCTGGTACAGGTTGTTCCCGATGCCGTGCAGACCCGCAGGGTTCACAAATTTTGTAAGCTGGAGTTGACCGAGCGTGACCGGGTTCGTCTGACCGGAAACCGTCGCCTGCACTGTTCCGTCGGCTGCCACCGCAATGGAAGTCGTGTCCTGCGGAATTGTAAACCCCGGCTCAACCAGGTATCCATCGGACGTCACCAGGTTCCCGTCTCCGGAGACCTTGAACGATCCGTCGCGCGTATAGGCCTCAGTCCCGTCCGGCATCCTCACGGTGAAGAAGCCGTCGCCCTGAATGGCAAAATCGAGCTGGTTCTGTGTGGGCGTGAGTTCCCCCTGGCTGAAATTCCGCGTCGTCGAGGACGGAATTGTTCCATCGCCGACTTCGAGCGGTGCAGGCGGCTCACTCCCCGGTTGACTCGAGACTCCCGTTGCTCTGATCGTCTGGTACATCAAATCCTGGAATTCAACCCTGGTCTCTTTGAATGAAGTCGTGTTGACGTTGGCCAGATTGTTTGCAATTGCGTCGACGTTTAGCTGCTGTGCGTACATGCCTGTTGCAGCCGTCCTCAGCGCTCTGTCCATCTTTCCCTCCTGTTAAAGATTCTCATGTAAATTCTTCTGTTCATTCGGTCGTTCATTATTTTCATGACACTTCTGTCAATAGCCTTGCCTTTGCGGGGCCATGGCCGTGCGACGAATTGGACGCCCCGCCGGTGCAAGGGCCCGCAGAAACAGGGATCATACCTGACCCACCTGGTTCGCATCGTTGAGAGATGTATCCTGTGTTTGAATCGCCTTCTGTCCGGCTTGAAAATTCGATTGCAGCTGAATCATGGCAACCATCTCGTCAATGGGATTGACATTCGAGCCCTCCAGATAGCCCTGCCTCACGTTCGTAGACGCGGGATCGACCACCTCCAGAGTCCCGCCCTGATTCAATTCGTAGAGATTGGAACCGGCCTTGGAAAGCTGGCTGAGATTTGCAGGGGTGACGATTCTCAGCTGGCCGTATATTTGGTTGCCCGCCTTGACGGTTCCATCGGGACCGATAACCAGTTGACTTGTCTGCATTTTCTGAACATCCGATATCCTGATCGGCCCGTTCATGCCCATTACGGGATCTCCGTTCCGTGTTACAAGCGTGCCGTCAATCGAGAGCGAGAAAGATCCATCGCGTGTCAGCATTGCTCCATTCGGCGTCTGCACCTCGAAAAATCCCTGACCGCTCAAGGCGACATCCAGCGGGTTGCTCGTCTGCTCGAGCGGTCCCTGAGAGAAGTCGGTATAGGTTTGTTCCTTCAGATCGCTTGCGCTGGGGTCAACCGATCCGTTCTTAAAGAGGCTGTCGGCCGATATAAGCTCGTTCGTGAAAGCATCGTCTCTCTTGAATCCCGTCGTGTTGACGTTGGCGAGATTGTTGGCGATGACTTCGAGCCTTTTTTGGAGAGGTATCAGCCCGAGAGCACTAGTATAAATTCCTTTGATCATCGGCTTTTCCTTTCCTTAGGGTAAATCGTCCGACCAGATTCCTCCCCTCCGCCTCCGGAAGGAGTCTTCGAGTTGGCGATTTTACTCTTCTTAAGCGCCAGTATCAGTTCAAGTTCTCCTTTTCCCATATTCAGCCGGCGAGCCAGGACATTCAGGTCCGCGTCTTCGCTGACGAGCGAGAAGGCTTCCTTGAATTTCGTCCCGCTCTGCTTCGCGGCCTGCGAGGCATAAGAGATGGCAAAATTCAGCCGCTCGGATTCAAGTCTGTTCGCCCTTGCCATCTCGTGGATAGCAGCGCTGGAGTCGAGTTTACCTTCGTTGTCGACATAATAACTTCCCGGAGCGGCGTCGATGGCCTTTCCTTTCTCGACTGCTATCTGGTTGAGTATTCTCTCGATCTCGGTCTTGGAAATACTCGGGGGCCGTTTCACACCCATGCGCTGTTCGGACGCGAGCCTTCGCTTCTGCTCCCTTGCCATCCTCCGATACCTGAGGACGAGCATAGTGAAAAGCCCAGCCATCATGAGAATAAGGGCCAACTCCAGAATTAACACGTACTCGGAGACTCCGAACATCTTCTGTGTGATCCCTTCTCCGACGACAGGTGGATTGTGAAGAGCTGCCTTTTGAATGTCCTGCGAGACCAATGCTTTTATGTTGACCGCAGTACTATCCGAGACCAATATCAATAACATCGCTATCATCATCTGCCTCCGTGTAGCACAGCGGCTTTCTTCTTGGCCGGGAGTACGAGAGAAAATGTCGTCCCACGTCCCTGAACGCTGTCCACTTTAATTTCTCCGCCGAATTTCCTGACAATTCCCCTTGTTATCGGGAGTCCCAAACCGGTGCCTTTCCCCGGCTCTTTTGTCGTGAAAAACGGTTCAAATATCTTCTTCAAGTCTTCGCTCTTGATTCCAACTCCGCTATCTGAGAACCGGACGATAATCTTGTCTTCCTGAAACTCCGTGGCGACGATCATCTTGCCGCCGTCCGGCATGGCATCCTTTGCATTGAGGAGAATGTTCAGAAAAGCCTGCTGCAGGTAGTTCTTGTTGGATTCCAGCGGGGGAATTTCTTCGGAGAACCTGACATCGAATTCGATGCCGCGGTTCCTGAACTCGTAATCCACCAGCGTGATGATTTCCTCCACTGCCCAGTTCACGTTTATCAGCTCGTGCTGGAGTTCTTCGGGCACGCTCCGGGAGAAGGACACAAGCTGGCGGGTTATCTGCGCGATCCTCTGCACCTGGTTCCTGATTATCTCGATTCGATTCTGAATGTCCTTGCCCTGCGAGAGCAACGCGACGTGGCCGAGAAGAATCTGGAGCGGGTTGTTTATCTCGTGCGCTATTCCGCCGGCAAGTTCACCCAGAGAAGCGAGTTTTGCCGCGTGTAGCATCTGTGCCTGCGACCTTTTCAACTCTTCCGCGGCATCCCGAAGCTTGTCTATGTTCCGGAGGTTTTCAATCGCGACCGCAGCCTGGTTGGCGAGTATCGCCAGAAGCATCAGTTCATGGTCCGTAAGCGCCCTTTTGACCTTCTCCGTCCGTATGATGTAGACGCCGATAGCCTCGTTTCTGAGCGTGAGCGGAACGACGACGAATGTCCTTTCGCCTGCTTCACCCAGTGAAGCATTCAGATCGGGGACGACTGTGGTCTTCTTCTGCTCTATTACCCAGTCGAGGATCCCCTCCTCAAGCAGGTGCTGGGAGCTCTTGAGCATATAGTTCGTGCAGGTAGGCAGAAACGGCTTCACTTCGGACTTTGAGCTTCCCACCTCGAAGATCATGCTCTCGTCTACGGGGATCACCTGGCGGGTCAGGTCGAGAAGCGAGTCTATCACCGAAGCGGAGTCGGTCGCGACGGAAATCGTGTTTCCCAGCCTCTGCATGGCGAGCAGCTCGTCGAGAGACTGCTTTATGTTGGTCTCGGTCTTTTCATGGAAATCTATTTTGTTCTTCAATGCCTGGACGGTACTCTCGAGAGCATGTATGTAACTCTCCCGGGTTTCCATGAAACGCTCTATAGTCGCAGCGGCGTTTCGGGCCCCCGATTGGTTCGTTTCTTTCTTCTCGTCCTCTTCAGTCATCTCAAGTTTCCTCATCTCTCTCTCCAGGATACTGTTTAGATAATACTCACAAACGTGCGTTCAAGATCTTCCCGCAATTTCGAGCCGAATGAGTCATAGAAGGCCTGTGTAATCTCAGCCTCCGACAAGTTCAGTATTTCGAGGGCGACAGGATTGTAGCCGTCGACTTTTTCGTAGTTGAAATCTCCCACATTGAGCTTGTGGCAAAGGTAATCGACGAAGTGGATCAGGGCAGTCAGCTGCTGATTTTTCTCCGCCAATTCCGGCTTGTGATGAAACTTGATCGCTTCGATAAGCTGCTCGGGAAGGTTCCACCGTTCTGCCAGCCATCCGCCTATTTCACCGTGGGTCGCGAACAACACGACCTGCTCCATGTCCTGAAAAGTCGACTTGCCGTCTGCCATCGCCCCGACAATCTTCTTGTATTCCTCGTGGAAATACTGGTGCGTTACTAAAATTCCTATGTCATGCAACAGCCCTGCCACGAACGACTCCCCGCTGATCCTGTATCCGAGTTGTCTGGCCAGCGTGCGGGCGGCAATCCCTGCGGCCAGGGCATGCTGCCAGAAGTCCTTCGAATTGAAAAACTTATCCTGCTTCTTCTTGAAGGCGCTGATGAGGGAGATACTGATCAGGATCTCCTTCAGCGAATCGAACCCGAGGACCATGATCGCAAAATCCAGCGTCGAGATCTTTCTCTGGAAACCGTAGAAAGGGGAGTTCGCGATCTTCAGCACCTTTGCCGTCAGCACCTGGTCCGCCGAAATTACTTCCGTCAGCTTCGACACGCTCGTCTGCGGGTTGTCTATCAAAGAGGCAACTTCCACCGCGATCGTGGGAAGTGCAGGCAGCTGAATTATGTTCTGTACTTTTTCCTTTAATACTTCATTTTCCATTGCTCTAACCTGTTTGTCAAGATTGCGCGTTCCGCCATTTGCTGCAGAGCAGATATGGCGCCCTTATAATATTCGGCGACTCTAGGCTCTTCGTATCCCAGCACACTTGCGACCTGCCTCAATTCCAGCCCCTCATAAAGCTTCAAAGTAATGACCAGTCTTTCCATCGCCGGCAGGAGTTTGATCGCATCTTTGAAAAACCGCTTTAGAGTTTCGTCATCCAATTCCTTTTCGTCAGTTTCCTTTTCGGTTTCAGGAGACTCCAGTGCATCTTCCTGCATCACGTAATCGACTATCGGAATTTTCACCTTTACCGTTGAGGACAAATCGTCGTTCACGTATCTATCGGCAAGGGTTTTGAAGGAGGCGCCCAGTTTGTCGACGCCTATCAGCTGCAGAGCGCCGACGTCGAACTTGATCGGCAAATCGGAGCAGGAATACCCAGTCGCTGATGCGATTTGATTCGCAACGTGAATGATCGCCGTCAGCTGTGCATTTATTTCCGCGAGCGCCGGGGTATGGTGATATCTTATGGCCTCCACGAAATATTTAGGGAAATTCCATTTATCGGCCAGCCACGCACCCACGTCCGCATGATTGCTGCCGATTACAATTGCTTCGGCCTGCGACTGCGGGAGGTTCTGTTCGTCTATCAACGTCTGTATTTCTTCGAAATCGTCGGGGAAATAGCGATAGAGCACGAGTATGCCGATGTCGTGCAGCAAGCCCACTGCATACGCCTCACCCGGCCGCCTGTATTTAACTTCCCTTGCAAGAGACCTTGCAGCAGAGGCAGTGTCCATAGAATGCTTCCAGAACTTTCTGGGATCAAAATGCTTCGCCGATCCACCCTTGAAGAGGTCTATGAGGGTAAGCGACAGAACCGTGTCCCGAAGCGTTTCGAATCCGAGAGCGACGATGGCCCACTCGACCGTCGAGATCTTCCTGGCAAAGCCGTAGAAAGGCGAATTTGCGACTCTCAATATTCGTGACGACAAAGAAGGATCTTTGGAAATAATCTGCGCCAACTCTGCCGCGCTGCTGTCGGTGTCGCTCGCCAGTCGCATTACCTCCAATGCGGTGGTCGGGAAAGTCGGCAGCTCTCTTATCGATGATAATCTGTCTGTCAATTGTCCTACCTCTATCATAGTTCAACTTCCTTCTTAAAGAGCGCCTTCAGCTTCGCAATGACCTCCGAATGTATCTGGGAGACTCTCGATTCGCTTATCCCGAGCGTCTTTCCGATTTCTTTGAAGGTCAGTTCTTCATAGTAGTACAGGGTGACCACCATCCGTTCCCTTTCAGGGAGCTGCTTCAGCGCGATGACGAGCTGTTCCTTCATCTCGGCATCCTCGTACATTTCGATCACTTCGCTGTCGCCGCTGATCACGTCTTCCAGGGTCATGTCCTCGCCGATTGACCTCGTCAATGAAACGGCATCGGCGTTTGCCAGGTAGCCCTTGATCTGCTCAAACTCGCTCACGCTCATGTTGATCGCTTTTGCGTACTTCTCGCCGTTCACCGTGTCCATGTTGAGTTCGCTGAGCGACTTGGATGCCTTCTTATACTTGTCCCTGACGGACCTCGGCAGCCAGTCGACCTTTCTTATCTCATCAAGCATGATTCCGCGGATCCTCTGGGAGGCGAAGGTCTCGAACTTCACTCCACGGGCCGGATCGAATCTCTCTATCGCTTCGTTAAGGCCGATGATACCGATGCTCATCAGGTCCTCGTTGTTGAACACGCAGCGGGAAGGGAGATTGATCGCCCTCGCGGCGAATTTCACGAGATTCAGATACGCGAGCACGAGTTCTTTCTTTGTTGCCGCGGATCTCCGCCTCGAATACTTTTTCCATAGTTCCTGAGTAGTCATACCTGTACCTCAACTTTCTTCCCTTCTCTTTCCCGAGAGGGAGCTTGCAAGTCATCTGATCTGTTTTTCTGGAGTGTCAGGAAGAACATCAAAACGAGCGTTAGCATGAGAATAATGAGCGCCACTCCAAAGGCGAGCATGAACGACCTTATCACTGCGTCGGTCGCATCAAAGCCAATCGACATGTAGTAAACGATTGCCAGGAAGAAGATTAATAACGGTATTCTTAATGCCAGCTTTTCCATTACTTTTTCTTCGCGATTCTTTCGGCTATGGTTTTTATTGCAATTGACGAGGGTGAATCGGGAAACTCTTCCATCAAAGGTGTCTGTACGCTGACCGCCTGTTCCATCGACGTATCGGACGGTATAAAACCGGCATAGTCAATCTTCATATTCAGGAAATGGTCGCTTACCAGGTCGAATTTCATCCTGACTTCCTCCGCTTCCGCCTCATTCTTGGCGTTGTTTATGAGGAGCTTGAGGCTGGCACTGGAGTTAATCCTTTTTATTGCCTTCACCAGGACGTAAGCATCCATTACCGCGGTGGGCTCAGGGGTAGAAACGACGAGCACTTCGTCGGAAAGAAGCGCCAGCGAAATCGATTCCTGAACGATCCCGCCTGCAGTATCAATGACCGCATAATTGAACGTCGGCTCCATCGACCCGACCTCCCTGAACAGGACCGCTGCATCGCTGGATCCGAGTCTCTTGAGTTTCCCGTCCGACGAACCGGCAAGCAGAAAAACGTTTGGCGAAATCTCCTGGATTGCCTCCTTAAGCCGCGACGTGCCTTCGATAACATCAAAGAGGCGATTCGCGGGAGAAACGCCTGAAAGGATGTCGAGATTCGACAGATTCACGTTTCCGTCAATCAGCAGGACGCGAGCTCCGTCCCGGGCGAGCGCTATGCCCAAATTCAAGGCGATGATGCTCTTGCCGACCCCTCCCTTGCCGCTGACAACGCTTATCTTATGCGGCAGCTTGCCCATCGGCACCACCTTTGTCTGTGCCTCTACCACTTCCCTTAGTTTTACCGCCTGATCAAGCATTCGTCTCGACTCCGGTTTTGTAGATCATGTTTGCGAGATTCGCACCGGATGCAGGCTCGATATCATCCGGCACACTCTGCCCGTTTGTCAGGAACGAAAAAGGAAGTCTCGACTCGCGGGCCAGGCTGAGAACCATGCCGAGGGACACGGCCTCATCTGTCTTTGTAATGAGCAATCGGTTGGGCTTCAGGCTTCTGAACTTCTTGTATATGTCACGGACCGTGCTCAGCGAGAAGTTCGCACTCATGACGAGGTGGACCTCATTGGGATCGGCAGCATCGATGAACCTTCCCAGTTCGACAATCCTGTCCGCACTTCTCTGGCTGCGACCGACGGTGTCTATGTAAATCGTGTCGAAGCTGGAATACTTTCTTATTGCCGCTATCATTTCGTCCGGTGTGTAGACAACCGACATCGGGATCGAAGCAATGTCTGCGAAGGCCTTAAGCTGATCTATCGCACCTATGCGATAGGTATCTGCCGTAATCAGGGCGACGCTTTCACCCTTGACGAGTTTACTTATCGAGGCAAGCTTTGCGATCGTGGTCGTCTTCCCGACGCCGGTAGGGCCGACGACCGCAATCACGTACCCTTTCCTTCCGCCGCGGCGAACAGGGGCCTCTTGTATCCGCTGTGCTATTGAGTTGGTGACAAATTTGTCGACGGCCAATTGATTCTCGATCTCGGCGCCGCTCAGTTTGTGATTGCAGACCTGCACTATCTCCAGGGCTATTTCTTCCTCGACTTCGCTGTCGATGAGAGAGGAGTAGACGCTCTTCAGGCTCTCGGAAAGGACGGGCATCTTCGAACGCTTGATATGCTGCGCGATCTCTCCGAGGGCGCTCTTGACATCCGAAAGTTCCTGCTTGAGTATTTCGTTATCGTAATTCAGATGGGGCTGGGCATTCTGCGGAACCGGCTGCCGGTGAGGCTGGTCGTTCTTCCTCTTATCTTCGAAGCTTGAAGCGAGTTGTCGCAGGCTGCCGAGCACGTCGTCGTCCGCCCTGACTGCCGCCGGCCTGGTACCTGCAGGCAGCTGAGGCGGAGCTTTCACCGGGGCTTCATCATAAGCAGCGGTTACCTCGAAATACTCTCCGCCCCCGATTCCGAGCAGGCCGCCCTTCGCGACCCGGCGAGTGTTCAGAATAACGGCATCTTCGCCGAATTCCGCCCTCATCTTGTCTGCGGCTTCCTTAGCAGTAGCCCCGATAAACTTCTTGATTCTCATTGTGCTGCGATCCTTCCGATAATGTCTATCTCAGTTCGCGACGGCAATTCCGTGTATGATGTCACCGCCACATGCGCGAAGTTCATGTGAATTAACCTGTAGAAATACAGTCGGACCGTCGCGGAGCAGATCACGATCGGGTCGTACCCGAAGGTCTGCGCATGTTCCACATTCTTTGCAACGCTGTTGTTGATTGACTTGGTTACGTCCGGCGAAAGCCCGAGCGTATTGGTTATTTCTTTCTGTGTCTGAAGAGATGCCGCAAGCATCTGTTCCACGACGGGATCGAGCGCGATGGCGTGAATTACTCCCGAGGGATCTGCAAAGAGAGCCGCGATCGTCTCTGAAAGCGCGTGCCTCACATATTCGGTCAACACTTCCGGGTTCTTGGTCACCTTCGAATAATCGAGAAGCGATTCGATGATCGTTACGAGGTCGCGGATGGGGACGCGTTCTTTCAGCAGGTTCTGAAGCACCTTCTGGAGAGTCCCCATCGGAAGCACTTCCGGGGTGATCTCGTCGACGAGTGCCTGATATTCTTTCTTCAGGTTATCTATGAGCGTTTTAACTTCCTGCCTGCTCAATATCCGGTCGGCGTTTCTTTTCAGGGTCTCGGTAAGGTGAGTCGACAGGACCGCCGCGGCCTCTATGACGGTGAACCCGAGGACTTCAGCGTTGTCGCGCTGTGCCTTTTCAATCCAGACCGCCGGGAGTCCGAATGTCGGGTCTGTCACGAATAACCCGGGCAGGTCGCCCTCCTTCATGCTCGGGCTCATCGCAAGGTAGCGGTCCACAAAAATCTCTCCTCCGGCCACCTGCACGCCTCTTATCTTAACCACGTACTGGCTCGGTTGCAGCTGCAGGTTGTCGCGCACTCTTATCGGCGGAACGATTATGCCCATCTCCAGCGCTATCTGTTTCCGCAGAGTCGTTATTCGCTGGAAGAGATCGCCCCCGGCTTCCTCATCCACCATTGAAATCAGGCCGTAGCCGATTTCAACCTCTATAGGATCGACCTGCAGGTACGATTCAATTTTATCGTCTTTCTTCTCGGCGGCTTCCCCGGCTCCTTCGGCTACCTGCGGCTTCTCTGAAATTTGACTGCGCATATATCCGGCAGCAGCCATAATGGAACCGAGTGCCAGGAACGGGACAGTCGGCAGGCCGGGGATTATGGCGAAAAAGCCGAGCGTTCCGCCTGCAATGTAAAGTGCCTTCGGACGCGAGAAGAGCTGGTTCTTCAGTTCGACGTCAAGCTGATTTCCTGCCGCGCTTCTCGTAACCACCATACCTGCCGCCGTCGAGATTACCAGCGCCGGGATCTGAGTAACCAGACCGTCACCGATAGTCAGCAGCGTGAAGTGAGCGAGAGATTCCTGCAGATCCATGCCCTGCTGGACCATGCCGATGATGAAACCGCCGACAATATTGACGACGATTATGATGATTCCCGCGATTGCGTCTCCCTTGACAAACTTGCTGGCGCCGTCCATTGCGCCGAAGAAATCGGCCTCTTTCTGGAGCCGCAGGCGGCGATCACGAGCCTCATGTTCGTTTATCAGCCCGGAATTCAGGTCGGCGTCTATGCTCATCTGCTTTCCCGGCATGGCGTCCAACGTAAATCTCGCCGTGACCTCCGCAATTCTTCCCGAACCTTTGACTATTACCACAAACTGGATCGTAGCCAGGATGATGAATATGATCACACCGACAACGTAGTTACCCTGGACAACGAATGACCCGAAGGCATGAATAACCTCACCGGCATAACCGGTGCTGAGGATCAGTCTCGCCGAGGCAACGTTAAGCGAGAGTCTGAATAGTGTAAGAATGAGCAGGAGACCCGGGAAGGCTGATAGCTCGAGAGGGCTCGTTATATACATTGCAACCATCAGAAGAACTATGGAGAAGGTGATATTTGCCGATATCAGCACATCCAGCATGAACGGCGGCAGCGGAACGATCATCATCGCGAGGATCAGTATTACCAGGCCGGCAAGCGCAAGATCCGAATTGGATCCGAGGAACTTGTACGTTCTGCTGTTTGAAATTCTTTCTACTGTCGTTGCCATATCAGTTTCTTCCGAATCCCGGCTTTATTTTTTTCATGCGGTAAATGTAGGCGAGTATCTGCGCGACCGCCTTGAACAACTCCGGCGGTATCTGCTCATCAATCTCTACGGTCCGGTACAGAAGCTGCGCCAGCGGCTTATCCTCTACTATGGGCACATTATTTTCGGCCGCAACTTTCTTGATTCTCTGGGCTACCAGGTCTTTTCCTTTTGCAACCACTTTCGGTGCAGACATTACCTGCGAGTCGTACTTGATTGCGACCGCATAGTGCGTCGGGTTCGTCACCACCACGTCCGCCTTCGGAACGGCGTGCATCATTCTCAGGCGATGGCGCTTCACCATTTCCCGTCTCTGTCTTCCCTTGATGTGCGGGTCACCCTCTTCCTGCTTATGTTCTTCCTTTACTTCCTGTTTTGTCATTCTCGAGTCGCGGTCGAATTTTCTCTTCTGTACGAAGAAATCAATGGCTGCAAGGACCAGGAAGGCGGCAGAAATCTTCACTGTGACCGCAAAGGCGCTATGCCCCATAAACGCAAATATCACCGCCGGAGAGCTGTCGACCAGCTTGACAGAGTTCATGATCAGGTCTTTAACCGTCACGTATCCCAGTATCCCGACGAGCGCCACCTTCAGAATGCTCTTGCTGAGCTGGATCATCGATTGCGAGGAAAAACCGAGCTTCTTTATCCCGTTAAGCGGATTGAGGGCGGAAGCCTTCGGCCTGAGCGGCTTGAATGTGAACACAAATCCGAACTGTGCCACGTTGGAAGCGACGCCGACGAGCATTATGGTAAGGATAACGGGAGCCACTATGATCGCAAACCTGAGAAGGGCCGTATTGAAAATTGAAACCGCGCTGGCTTGGGTGAGATCGCTGCCGTACGAGAGAGAGAGGTAACTCTTCATGACGTTCCCGATCTGGTCGACAAACGAGCCGCCGACTATATATATGGCGAGAACCCCTGCCATGAGCACGGCCGCCGAGGGGATCTCCATACTCTTGGGGACTTTTCCTTCGCGTCTGATTTCACTGCGCCGTTTAGGCGTAGCTTGTTCTGTCTTGTCCTGAAAACTCTGCTCTGGCACTTTACATCAACCTGACTAATTGAACGACATCACCTTCGAACGACTCCAGAAGCCTGCTGAAAACGAACACGAAAAACGGCAGGGATGCCATGAGCGTAAAGAGTCCGACTCCTATCGCTATCGGCATTCCGACGAAGAATACATTGATCTGGGGAACCATTCTCGAGACTATTCCCAACAGGACGTCGGTAAGGAACAGCGAGACGATCACGGGCGCGCCGATCTTTATAGCGGCGACGAAAACCATTCCGGTCATATGAACGAACAGGTCAACCGCGGAACCGGTAATCTTTAGGCCCGAAACCGGGACAGCGCTGTAGCTGCTTGCCAACGCCTCGAGCAGGAACAGATGCCCGTTCAGGATAAGGAAAATGAATATCGCGACGATATACTCGAACTGGCCGATTACCGGAACGTCGAATCCGTTCTGCGGGTCTATCAGGCTCGAAAGCGAGAAGCCCATCACGATTCCGAACAATTCGCCCGCATATACGACGGCATGGAAGATTATTCCCAGTGAGAATCCTATCGCAGACCCCACTATAATTTCCTGCAATGCGAGAATAATCAAGGAGCCCAGGTCGAGTGAGACCGTCGGGCTCTGGGCTGCAATGACAGGAAGAATTGCAAACGAAATGAATGCGGCAGCCCATACTTTCAGTTGCGCGGGGATAGCCTGATTACCATACAGGGGCGCTGTCGTAAACATGGATAGCGTCCTGATGAATATCAGCAGGAAGATTACGAACTTTTCCGCGTAGAAAGTCATTCCTATCTCAGAGTTGGAATTATGTTAAAGATGTACTGGGCAAAGGAGATGAACTTCTGCATCATGAAAGGGAGCATCAGTATCAGCACCACTCCGATCGCTATAATCTTCGGGACAAACGTGAGCGTCATCTCGTTTATGGAAGTCGCCGCCTGGAAGATCGATATTATGAGTCCAACCACAATCGAGACGACGAGTACCGGGGCGGACACAAGAAGTATCGTGTAAAAGGCGTTCCTGGCTATTCCAATCACAAATTCCTGAGTCATTTCCCTCTCACCTGAAACTTTGAACGAGTGAACCGACAAGCAGATACCAGCCGTCGACAAGTACAAACAGCAGAATCTTCATCGGAAGTGAAATCATCATCGGCGGCACCATCATCATGCCCATCGACATGAGCACGCTCGCCACTATCATGTCTATCATCATGAACGGGATGAAAATCAGAAAACCTATCTCGAACCCGATGCGCATCTCGCTTATGGCGAACGCCGGGATGACAACGTAGGTAGGTATATCATCCGGGGTATTCGGCCGCTTAAGATGAGCGAGGTGCACCATCATGGCGAGATCCTTCTCGCGTGTCTGGCGCAGCATGAAGTCGCGGATCGGCTTCACTCCGACTGCGTAGGCCGAATCGAGCGTAATCTTGTTCTTCAGGTACGGCTGGAGCGCCGTGTCGTTCACCTTGCTCCACGTCGGTGCCATCACAAAAAAAGTCAGGAAGAGCGCCAGGCCGATCAAGAGCTGTGACGGAGGCATCGTCTGTGTGCCGAGCGCCTGCTTCAAGAAATAGAGCGCGATTATTATCCTTGGAAAGGCCGTCGTCATTATCAATATCGCCGGCGCCAGTGTCAGGATCGTCATGAAGAAGAGGATCTGGAGCGTGACGGCGACATCCTGGGGCTTGGTTGCCGAATCGATGCCGAACGTTACCTTCGGAATCGGGATCGTCGTCTGCGCGTGCAATGACGGGACAATCGAGAACAGACAGAAAAATATCACACCGAAAATCAATAGCCTTTTCATCTCTGCGAAAAACCTTTCAAAATCTCCGCAAACCCTTTAGCCTTGTGCGCCTCTCCTGCCGCCTCGATCTTCATGAGAACCTCCGAATCTGTTATCTCTCCGAGGGAGGCTATCGTATTGTCGCCGACGCCGACCAGCATGACTTTTCCGAAGACGTTTACCAGGTAAATTGACTTCTTCGGCTGCAGGTTCATGGTCATCAGTACTTTCATATTCTCATTCATCAACCGGGGCTTTGCATAGAAATATTTCTTTACTACCAAGAGGAGCACGATCATCAGCCCGACGATGAATGCCATCGTGAAGAACGTCTTCAAAATCAGCCAATCCATTACTTCTTGAGTCCTTTCAGGCGCAGCGAAGCATCCACCAGGCTTGTGACCCTGATTCCAAAGTGCTTGTCGACTATTACCACTTCTCCCTCTGCCATCTTGCGGCCGTTTACAAGGATGTCGACCGGCTCGCTGACGAGCTTGTCGAATTCGATGATCGAGCCTCTGCCCAACGCAAGAATATCCTTTATCATCATCGTGGTCTTGCCGAGCTCCACTGTAACCGCGAGGTTCAGATCCAGAAGAAGCTCTATCCTGTTTTCGTCGCCGCCCGCGGCCTGGCTCGTTCCTACCAAATCCTCGAATCCCGGATCCTGAACTTCGTTCGGCTGCGCTTCTTCGTTCTTTGTGTTCTGAGTAATATCCTCTGCCATCTTTATTCTCCGCTTTGTTCCTCTTCGGTGGAACCTCTTATGATTTTTACTGCTTTATGCCCTTCGTGTATGCCTGGCTTGGAAAAAAACTTGGTCCTTGCCCCGATCTTAACCGGCAGCAAACTGTCTTTCCTGTTGTCGAGTACGACTATGTCTCCAACTTGAAGCTCCACAAGATCCCGGATGGTGATGGTTGCCTGGCCGAGTATGACGCTGACCGGGAGAGTCGTGGTGGAAATATTTCTCACTATCGTCTCGGATTTCGACTTTTGCACACCGGGGTTTGTGCTGGCGGGAGCTCCGCGCTTCAAGTTCATCTGCTGTATGACTTCCTCCAGCGAGAACGTGGGGAAGCACAGGTTCATGAGATAATTGCCGTTGGCGATCTGGACGTCGAAAGATACCACAAGCACGATCTCGCTTGCGGGTGCGATCTGCAGGAAATCTGCTTCACTTTCGAACCTATCGAGAGAATATCTCAAATCACTTACCGACTTCCAGGCACTCTGCAGGTCCTGCAGGCATTTCTCAACCGTTCCCTTGACAAGGGTCTTCTCAATTTCTGTGACTGCCCGGAGCTTTCTCGCCGGGTCTCCGCCTCCGCCGCCCAGCAACCGCTCGACGATTGCAAAAACCAGCGTAGGAGAGAATTCCAGTACTCCTCTTCCTTCCGTGTTTTCTATGTTGAACACGTAAAGGCACGTAGGACTGCCGATAGAGAGCTGGTACTCGGAGTAAAAAAGTTGGTCGACCGAGCTGACGGAAATAGAAACCTGCGTCTGGAGCCTTGAGGCGAGATAGAAACCGAACAACTCGGCAAACGTCTCGTGGACAGTCTGGAATATCCTGAGCTGGTTCTTGGAAACGCGGTTGGGCCTCCTGAAGTCGAAGCTCTGAATATCGCGCTCAGACTTCTCGGCTTCCTTGGCCTCAACTGCTCCCGGAGCCGGCTCCTTGCCGATACCGGCCAGCAGATTATCTATTTCCGATTGAGAAAGTACTTCCGGCATTTCTATCTCATTGAATTATGAATTTGCTGAAATAGACATTGAGCACGCTCCCCGTTGTCAAATCCTTATTCAGCTTCTGTTTGATTTCGACCTTCAGGCTGTCCCTTGAATTAATGTCGTCAAGCTCAGGGAGCGTTTTGCTCGTCAGAATGTTTATTATCGCATCATGAATCTGCACCGTGCGTTTCTGCAGCTCCTGCATGGTTGCCTCAGAGGTCACTTCCAGGCCTATGGTCGTTAGAAGGAACCTCAAACCGTTTGTGCCCGCCGGATTGACGATCATGTCCTTCACGACAAAGACATGGTCGAAATTTGGATCTGTCCTCCCGTCAGCCGTCTGTGCAGTTTTCGCCGGAGCGGCAGCCGTCGCCGGAGCTGCCTGAGGGTCGGCGCCGCGTTTCAGAACAAACCCGACCAGGAAGTAAGCGACGACGAGTTGGGCTAATACCACAATTCCAATTGTCATCAGCTTCTTTGATTTCTTAGTTTTCTTCCCTTCAGCCGGTTGTTGATTTTCTTCAGCCATTTTCTAATCAAGCCTCTTCTTGATGTTTATTAAGATCCACGAGACTCTAAACTCAAGCACTATGCCGACCTTTGGCGTCGAATACAGAGCGTTTTTTGCGGTTTTGAGGAAGCGGATTGGATTACCTGCCCAATATTGAGCAAGTGGTTAATATTGTAAGAGGTCCTTAGGCAGGGAATCGTCTTCCAGAATCCCGAAGGAAAGAACGGCCTTCTTGATGAAGATTCGGCCCTGAAATGTCAAGAGAGAAGAACTGCGAAGGATGTGAAAGCTCAAGCCTTGAGCCGGTCTTCAAGACTGGACCCACTTATTCGCTTCCGGTACTCGACTACTTTCTCAATTATTTCGTCAAGTCCCTCTTTGACCCGGATTTTACGGGTCGTTGTAAGCGTAAGTATCGTATCGTGGGCCTGCTCGATCGTCTCAATCAGCTCTGCATTGATGACGATTTCCTCTCCATTTATCTGAGTCAATCTCACCATATCTTCCTCCTTTGTTGAGGTCCGGCGGTTTAAGGGCGCAGACCTGGCTGCGCCCTTAACTCAACGCCTTCTGACTCTACTGGATACTGTTGACCAGTGTGTTCAATAGTGTGTCGCTGGTCGTGATGACCTTAGCATTTGCCTGGAATCCACGTTCAGCTACAATCATGTTCGAGAGTTCAGTCGCCAGGTTGACATTGGACTGTTCCAGAGATCCGCTTACTACTTGTGTCGGGATCGCGCTTCCGGCTTCGCCGATTATCGGATCTCCGGTACTGGCGGAAGTCCCATACAGATTATTCCCTTTATTAATTAAGCCGCCCGGGTTGTCGAAGGTGGCGAGCATGACCTGACCGAGTGTGCGAGTCGTTCCGTTCGAGAATTCACCGATTATGTTCCCGTTCTGGTCGATGGATTCACTGTTCAGCACGCCTAGTCCATAACCGTCCTGCTGTCCGGATACAGTCGTCGAAGCGCCGCTCATCTGGGTCAATCCTGCAAAATTGCCTGCTCCTCCGACGTTGAGTTGGATGCTCATCAGATCAGCGCTAAGATTTGCAGAATTGCCCGCCGCACGCGGATTAATCTGCAGTGTAGTGGAACCGTCGTTGAAAGTAAACGTATTCAGTGAGCCGTCGTTGTTAAAAACGGCTGTTCCCGATCCGCCGCCGGTTATCACAGCCGGGCTGCTTGCGGTTGCCTTCCAGGTCCAGGTATTTGGGCGGGTCACGTCGCGCGTGAATGCAAGCGTCACGTTGTATTGATTTCCCAACGAATCATAAATGGTGGTCGAGATATTCTGTTGAACGTCGGTAGCCGCCTGCATCTGGCTCCAGTCGCCCGGATTTGCACTGAACACACCGTTGAACTTGGCAGTCGTCGTAGTACCGTCTGTGATATCGATATTGGAAACCGAGTGTGCGGTTCCGCCGTCGGCGTTAATCGTCAATGCTCCGGTCTGAGGATCTATCGTCGTACCTGTCGCGTTCGAGATTCCAAAAGCGGATGTTACGCTGTTGGCGAGGTCTCCGTACGTCGTTTGCGCGGCGTTCACCTGGAGGACACCCTGAGTTATCGGGGTACCGCCGACATCTCCGTTAATGTCTAAATTATCGTTGTTCACTAGCCCAAGGCCGGCTCCTGTAGCGTTCCTCAGGTTTACGAGGAGGTCTGCTGAAGTCGCTATATGCGAGAATTGCTGCGTCGTCAGCGTCCCGGTAGTAGCGGCCAATGTGTTAGGAGTGGCAGTGTTCAATGCCGTCTGGAGGACGGGGTTAGTGCTGGTTATCTGCAGCGTGTGGGAGGTGGCTCCGGTATTAGCAAAAGTTATGGAGCCGTCGGTCCCCATCGTTGCTGAAATTGGGGAGCTCCCGCCGAACTGCTGATTCAGGCTGTAGTTGACTTCGTTCAGGAGATCCTGTAATGTGTGGAAGTCTCCTTTTCCGGTTCCAGAATCGCTCGTGACGTAAGTATACGTATACGCCGTCCCGTCCACTGTCATTGTGAGGGTCGTTGAGTCTGGTACCATGCCGGTGATAATGTGGTTTCCTCCACCGCCGTTGTTTGCCGCGAGAAGGTTGTTGACATCCGTAAGCCCGTTGTCTACGGCATAAACCGAGTTGGACTCCATGATTGTTCCGAGCGGGGTCTGAGAAGAATCCAGGTTCCCCGTCAGTTTAATGTAGGAAGTCGCCTTCGCCGGTGATTTCTGTCCGAATGGAATGACGATATCAGAGACAGCGGAGCCGACCGGCAGATTCCCCTGAGCATCGGCGGTCTTTCCCTGGACGATAGCGCCAGTGCCGGGATCGATCAGTCGTCCCTGGGCGTCAAACTGGAACGAACCAGCGCGCGTGTAGTATTGATTACCGTCGAGGTTCACAATGAAGAAACCCTGTCCCTGCAGAGCCAGGTCTGTGGTCTGTCCGGTCGTTTCAAGATTCCCCTGTGTCATTTCGCTGGATATCGATTGAACCGACACGCCGAGTCCTATCTGGATCGGATTTGTGCCCCCGCTCAGGGCGCTCGGACCGGTTGCATTTTGCAGGATTTGGTCGAAAGCCTGGCCAAGGTTGGCACGGCTGGCCTTGAACCCGATGGTGTCTACGTTGGCAATGTTGTTTGCGATTGTGTCCATCACAGTCTGGTGGCTTGTCAGACCGGATATAGCTGAAGTAAGAGAAGCGCTAAATGGCATTTTAACCCTCCTAGAGTTTTTAGTTTAAGCGCGTCAGTCAGTCGGCGCTTAAGAGGGGCTTCCCCGCACCTTTTAGCTCAGATGCCGGGGGCCGGCCCTGTTTATTTGTTTATTAAAACTGCACTGTCGATGTTTGTAAATACGTTATCATTCAGGTTATCACCGTCAACCGCAGTTACGACAGTGCGATTCTTTACGTTGACGATGAACGCAACATTCTTCATTAATACCAAGGAGTCCTGAGAACCCTTCTGGCCTGCGCGGTCAACCGCGTCTGCCAGCTGCTTCAGATCGGAGTCTGAGAGCGTTATGTTCCGCGATTCGAGACGCGTCTGCGCATGATGAGAAAACTTCACACGGTCAAGTTCACCGCGAAGGACCTCGTCGAAAGATTTCCCCTGTGGCTCGTTGATCTGCGGCGTGGACTTCAGTCCGTCCACTCCGCCTATCGGCACAAAGGGTACTTTTATTCCTTCAACTTCCGGCGCCATGCTATTGTCTCTCTTCGCTCAATTGCCGAAAATTTCCTGGACGTCCGAGAACGGCACTTCGGAGCCGTTCACAAGAAGACTCGGTCCGTTTGAATCGAACTTAACGCCCTGCACCGTGCCAAGCAGATAAGAAGAAGAGGTAACAGGATTTCCCTGGGCATCTGTCGCAGTGACGGAGAAGGTGTAATTACCAGCAGGAACGCTCGCCCCGGTATCGTCCTTTCCGTCCCACACAACGCTGCCGTCTCCCGATGACTTGGCGCCTAAATCGATCGTTCGGACAGTGCCGCCGTTCGAGTTCAGTATCTTGACCTGCACGTCCGCGGCCGCTCCAGTGAGGTTAAAACCGAGCGTCGGCTGGGTAGAACCATCGTAACCTATGTTCGGCGAGTTGACCTGCACCTGCTTCCCGATCAGGGTTGCCGCCATGGTGTTGCTTATGGATTGCGTCATCACCAGGTTTGCACTCGTCGAGCTTTGAACGCTCTGGTTCAGCGTCTGAAGTTCGCTCACAGAGCTGAACTGGGCAAGCTGCGCCGCCAGGTCGGTACTCTGAAGAGGATTTGTGGGATCCTGATTCTGGAGCTCCGTGACCAGCATCTGGAGAAAATCGCTTTCGTTCAGCGTGTTGTTGGTCGTACTGGCCGCAGCCTGGCTGCTGGATGCGGAAGACCCGGACGTCGATTGCGTGCTCGTCGTCGGTGTTGGCACCGTCGCCGCCGATGTTATGTCGTTGAGTTGCATGTCGTCTCCTATACTTTCATTTCCATTGTGTTGTACCCGAAAGTCCGCAAACCCTCTTCGGAATCTCCATGTACTGCAGCGTAGTATCTCGACTGCTGTTTCCTTGATTGCTGCTGCGGATGATTGGAGCGGGCATCTCCTCCCGAAAGACCAACGGAAAGATGCGTGAGTGAAATGCCGTTGGATTGCAGCATCTGTTTCATCTGCGGTATGGAGGCCTCCAGGAATGCCCTTGCGTCAGGGGTCTTGACATCAAATTGGGCGCTGATTTTTCCGCTCTCGCTTGAGACTTGTAACGAAACCGACCCGAGAGACTCCGGTTCCAGCTTCAGCGTGACAACCGTCTTCTTTCCTTCGTTCAGCATGTTCGCGCCGCGAAGGATCGTCTGGGCCACCTGGGACGCATTCGGCTTCGCCTCTGCAGCGCCGCTTTTGTCCAGCGATGTTGCCGACAGCGTCTCTTTGAACGATGTTCCAGCGTTAGCTCCGACCGAGGCGTTGCGAGCAAGCTCTGTCGTGCTGCTATTCGCCAGGTCCGGCAGCTTCCCTTCCGACTTTGACGAATCTTGCTTGCCTTGGGTCAGGGAAGCAGCGGCCTTCTGTGATTCAATACCGGCAACAGGAGATCCGGTCTTGCCCGTCACAGCGGCGGTTGAATTGTTCCCCGCCTTCGCTGCAATCGGCGACGAGGCCGCTTCAATGTCGGATAGAATTTGAGGGGAGCCCGCGCTCGCGGCATTTCTGACCGTACCGGGTGCAGCGCGGAGGCTCCCAGTCGTCCCGGGGAGGACCTGTGTCTGTGTAGACTTTGCGTAAACGCCTTGAACTGCACTCCTAAATCCTGATATCTCAGGATCCGATCCTGCATCATGGACCTGCAGTATTTGTTGCACGGTCTTGTTCGAACTTGCGGCGACGCTCTGCGATTCAGCCGCAACTCTCTCCGTAGATACGGATACACTCTTGTCCGCGGGAATCCCGGATAGGGTGCTCAGAAGCTTTTTCAGTTCCCCCGAAGTGGAAGTTGCAGAGGAACCTGGAATCGCGGAGTGATTGTCTGCCGCTCCTTGTACGCCAAGCCGACTATCGGCAGGCTGGAGAATACTGGTTGGAGACGTTGCCTTTCCGCCTGTACTGCCGCTGCTCTGCAGGCTCTTGGAAATCAAATCCGCAAGTTGACTCAACGACATGCCTTGCACATCGTCGATAGCCCAGGCTGAGTTTCCGGCACTCCCGTTAGAATCGGTTTCAGAGTTCGCTCCGGCCTCTTGAGCGCGTAACAGAAGCTGCTGCAAAAAGGCGGGATTTGTGCTCTGGGCGGAATCAGCCGATAAGGCACTTAACAGTTCCTGCACATCAGATTGGATTGCCGGGTTGGACAATATTCTGCCAAGCGTCGCGCTGTTGTACTGCGCGTCCGCAGCGCCGGTTCCCTTTCCCGACGTCAAACCGTCGGACCATGTCGATGGGATCGCTGATGCCGGCGGAAGCCCGCCGCCCAGCAGCGCTGAAATTTCCTTTTCGATTTTCGCTAATAGCCCGGAAGCAGACGTGCCGGTCGAAACTGAGGTTCCGGAATCCGAATTAGCCGCCTCTCCGCGACCTTTGGACATGCCAAGGAACGCAGAAAGGAGACCGCCATAGTAATTCGTGATTTCCGCGGAAGATGTCTTGTCCTGAGTATCCGAGCCCGTCTTCGAATCCGGCGTAGATGCTGAGGAGGAACTTATAACTTGTTTGGCTGACAGAGATTGCATTATCTCCGAGAACGGTTGCTGACCCGTGGAGTTGCCACTAGCGGCCGAATGGAACGACCCGAATTGCGAAATCCCGCCGGATGAACTCTGCGGTAGTATTTCGATGGGCAACTGGAAGGCGGCGCTCATTTGCCGTGCCCCAAGTTTGTCATAAGTTTGGCAGCCCTGACCGGATCAAGCTGGCCGAGGATCTGAGCGGCCTGCTTTTTTTGTATGCTGGATAGGATGAATATTATGTCTCTGTCGTCGAGATTTTTCATAATCTTTGCGGCTGCACCCGGATCCATATCGTTATAAGCAGCGGCAATGTCTTTCCTCCGCTGATTGTTCCATGAATCGACTTGATTTTGCAGTTGTGCAATCACGCTATTAGCATCGGAATTTTGTCTGTGAAGTTGAGTGACCGTCGAGTCCAGATGTTGAATGGCCTCGTTCTTTGCGGAAATCGAATCATTTTTTGCGGCCAGCATTTCCTTCAGAGTCCGCAGGACTTCATCTTCACCGCGGGCAGAGTCGCCCGGTGAGTATGTCGCTGCATCGCCCGGAAGACCCGATGGCAGGGAGACAGTCGCCTTGAGCTGCCTGTCGTTCTTGTCGTGAGCCTGAGTCGTCCCGAACATCCAGGGATAGTCTTTTGAAAGCACATACATGCCGCCGGCTATGACGGTAAACGTCACACTGAATCCGAGGATATATGCAATTACGGTCTTCATTCCTGACTGCTCATTCTCTGGGCGACAGCGTCGAGCAGTATTTGCTCCTTGTGATCCAAATCATGTTTAAATTCTTCCAGCCGCTTCTCTCTTAAATGCTCTATCGCCTCCTTGTCTTTTTTGGCATCGAGCACTTCGTCAATTTTCTTATTCTCGGAACGCGAGAGATTCTCAAGCCTCACACTCTCGAAACGGATCTCATCGGAGATCTTGCGGATATAATCCTGGTGGACAACGATGTCGGCGGCTCTTATCCTCCCTTCAAGAGGGGACGAGGAGACAAGCTTCTCGTGTTCGCCCTGGAGGTCTTCCAGGCGAGCTTGTCCTTGAAGTATGCGTTTCTTGATCGCAGCCAATTCCCGCTCGACTTTCTTCTCCTGTATTTCTTTTATCTTAACGACTGATTGCAGTCTAAACTTGAACTTCGCCATTGCCAGCTCGATTAAATTGTGGTCAGTTCCTTTAATTTTGCGATAGCATCACTCAGTACCGATACTTCATCGATTCCCTGTTTGAGAAAAGCCCTTATTCTGTCTATCATCGCAACTGCCTTGTCGATCTTCTGACTGCTTCCCTTGACATACGCACCGATGTTTATCAGATCTTCGGCCTCACGATACGTGGCGAGCAAATCCAGCAAATACCCGGATGCCTTGCGATGTTCAGATGTCGTCACGTCCGGCATCACGCGGGACACACTTTCCAGCACATCCACAGCCGGATAATGACCGGCGGAGGCGAGCTTTCTGGATAAGACAACATGCCCGTCGAGGATCGATCGGGCCGCATCTGCTATCGGCTCATTCATGTCGTCTCCCTCAACGAGCACCGTATACATCCCGGTTATGCTGCCGCGCTTCGCGTTTCCTGCCCGCTCAAGCAGACGCGGAAGGAGCGCGAATACACTCGGAGTGTAACCCTTCGTTGTCGGCGGCTCGCCGATCGCGAGCCCGACTTCCCTTTGCGCCATCGCAACCCGGGTTACGGAATCCATCATCAGCAGCACATCGAGTCCCTCATCACGGAAATATTCCGCAATAGTAGTGGCTATCAGAGATGCCTTCACGCGGATGAGCGACGCCTGATCGCTTGTCGCGACGACCAAGACGCTCTTTTTCAGCCCTTCTTCACCGAGTTCCTTCTCTATGAAATCCCTGACTTCACGACCACGTTCGCCCACGAGCGCAATTACGTTCACGTCCGCGCTCGAATTTCTTGCTATCATACCCAGCGTCACGCTCTTGCCGACCCCGCTCCCCGCGAAAATGCCGATCCTCTGGCCTTTTCCAATTGTCAGTAGAGAATCGATAGAACGTATTCCGCTCGAGATAGGCTGCGATATTCTCTTCCTTTCCAGTGGATTCGGGGGAGAACTGTAAATCGATCGCACTTCTTCAAACTCAATCTGTCCAAGCCCGTCCATCGGCCTTCCCAGTCCGTCCAGCACTCTTCCCAGCAAATCCATTCCGACGCCGACCGAGAAAGTCTTTCCGCTCGCGACGATCTCACTTCCCGGACTTATGCTCGAAGCACTTCCAAGTACCATCGAGAGAACCCTGTTGCTCCGGAAACCCACGACCTCAGACAGGCAAAGCTCTTCGCCGTCCCTCGACCTGATGCTGCAGACCTCACCCAGCGAAGAAGTCGGGCCGACAGACTCGATTACGAGCCCGATCACCTCCGACACTCTCCCGTTTACTTTCACCAGGTCGAGCCTGTCAAGATGATCGATATATTTGTCGATGACTTCCAAGACTGCACTCATCTCTTGATTAGACCAATCAAAGCTTCTTCGACAAGCTCAAACTGTGTGGAAACCCGTGCGTCGATGTTGCCAAGCTCACTTTCTATGATGCATCCTCCTCGCTCAACTTTCTCATCAGGCTCGATCGCAATCTCTCGGACCGAATCCGCATACGTGCCCAGATTGTTTCTGTGCTGCCTTATATACTCTTCATCGGCAGGACTTACGTGAATCTTTACTTTCTCCACGCCGATTATCTTCTTGAGGGCTTCACGCAATCTTGTCAGAACAGCGCCTTCGATGTCTATATCTCGAGCCACAATCCTTCGCGCTATCGCGATGGCGAGGGTGACGACGGCATTGTCGAAATCCTGGTCGTATCTCTTGACTTCTTCTGAAAATCCCTGGACCAGCGCATCGAAACCCTTGATGGTCTCCTGCAGTTTCCTGTCAAACTCCGCCTGCAGCACCTTTGCCGAATCCATTTTCCCCGCTTCAAACCCCTTTTCAAACGCAATAGTCAGCGCAGACTTCTCGTCCTCGCCTCCGCGATCCTCCGCCATTCGCGGAACCCCGGCTCCATTTCCAACCGCCGGTGCATGCACCGGCTCCGGAACCCGGATTTCGCCTTCCACCGCGTATTCATTCGTAATCTCTTCGAGGAACCGCCTGTAATCCACTACCTCGAGCCTTCTCGTCGGCGAATTCAACTTGATGACACTCCGACCAGCGCTTTTACTAAATTCTCTAGACAAAGACATCTTCCGGGCTTCCCCTTCCGCCGACTACGATTTCCTGGTTCTCTTCCAGCTGTCGAATTACTTCGATTATCCTCGTTTGCGCCGCCTCCACGTCGCGTAGCCTGACGGGTCCCATGAATTGCAGCTCCTCCTTTATCATGTCGGACGCGCGCTCGGACATATTCACAAATATCTTCTGTTTCATCTTCTCGTCTGAAATCTTGAGCGCAAGAGTCAGATCCTTCTTATCCACTTCGCGCAGAATGCGTTGCACACTTCGATCATCGATGTAAAGTATATCCTCGAACATGAACATGAGTCTCTTTACTTCAGATGCGACCTGCGGGTCCCGCTGCTCGATAGCATTCATAAGGAACTTCGCCTGGACGACACCGACCTTGTTCAGGATCGCCGCCATTGCTTTTGCGCCCCCTGTCAGGGTGCTGTTTTCATTTATGACTTCCTCTGCAACCTCGTCTACTACTGTCTCGATCTCGCCGACAAGTGTTGGCGCTACCCTGCCAAGCGTCGTGATTCTGAATGCAACATCCGAGCGGAGCTCTTCCGGAAACTCTTCGAGTACCTCGGCAGCAAGCTCAGACGCGAGGTGACTCATTATAAGCGCGATCGTCTGGGGGTGTTCCTTCTGCAGGAAATTCGCCAGCTGTTTCGGCTCGGCCTTCTTCAGGATGGAGAAGCCCTTCACCATCGTGAGCTCTTTTACCTTCTCAATGACTTCGCCCGCCTTCAACGCCCCGAGAGCCTTCTCGAGAACCGAATGTGCGTACTCCAGGCCGCCCTTGACTATATACTCTTGCGCGAGACTGAGCTGCTGGAACTCCTCCATCACACGGTTGATAACACCGGAATGGACCCCCTGCATATTAGTGATCTCTACGGTGAGCTTCTCGACTTCGGACTGGTCGAGATGCTTGAAAATATGTGCGGCGCTCTCCACATCAAGGGCGATCATGAGCACCGCAGCCTTCTGCCTGCCGGTCAGCTGCTCGAACGTAATCGAGGACCTTGAGACTTCCTTACCCATCAGTCGCTTCCCTCGGTAAGCCAGACCTTCAGAAGCTTGGCGGCGTCCAGCGGTTTTGTTTGGATGTAGCTGCTCACGTCTTCTTTTATCCTGCCTGCCCTCAGTATTTCTTCGTTATACTCGATCGCCTGAATTCCTTCCAAACGCTCTCCGGGATGTTCCGCTGCGACAGCACCGGATGTTTTGGTCTGCGTCAGTATTGCCACCGGCGCAGCAGGGGTGATTTCCTTCTTCTTTAGCCTCTTGAAAATCGACAGGAAGACGATGATAGCGCCAATCATCGCCGCCAGAATTATAAGCTTGTCGGAATAGTCCTGGATCCGGAATCCCGGCTTCTGCTTGAGCAGAAATTCCTGATCGCTGTTTTCAAATGGAACGTTGACAAGGGAAATATCGTCGCCTCGCGTTGCATCGAATCCGATCGCGCTCTTCACAATATTGGTCAGCTGTGTGAGCTCCTGCTGGTTTCGTGGAGTGTACTCGACAGTCCTTTCCTTGCCCTTGTCGATGGCCGTGTATTTCCCGTTAACGAGAACTGCCACGGAGAGTCTCTTGATGCCACCGGTGCTGCCGACCATCCGCTCCACTGTCTTGCCGACGTCGTAATTGGTAACCGAATTAGTCTGCGAGGATCCGGTTGAAGATGTATCCCCGGGAACCGACGCGTGGTTCTGCATGGTCTGCTGGCTCAGAACAACGCTGTTAGGGTCGTACTGCTCTGTTGTCTTGTCCATTTGATTGAAATCCAGATCGGCCGTCACGCGCACTATCGCATTGCCGGGCCCCAGGACGGCGTCGAGCATTGTCTGAGCCTTGCTTGCGAGATAGTTGTCGACCTTATCCTGCGTGTCGTATTGTGCCGACGTCAGCGCGTCGATCCCGTCGCTCTTTCTCGACAGCATGTTCCCGCGGGCGTCGACAATCGTAACATTGTTCGCGTCCAGCCCTTCGACACTCGCCGCGACGAGGTGCTGCACACCGCTGATCTCTCCGGCAGTCAGATGTGCCCCGTCCCTCAGCTTCAGAAAAACGGATGCGGTTGTTTTCTGCTGCTGACTTTCGAAGAGAGCTTTCTCAGGTATGACAATATGAACGCTCGCGCCCTGCACTTCATCGAGCTGGAGGATCGTCCTCTCCAATTCTCCCTCGAGTGCTCTCTTGTAATCAACCTTCTCGGTGAAATCCGTCATCCCAAAGGTGGGTTTGTCGAAGATCTCGTAACCGACGGTGCTGGACTGGGGAAGCCCTGCGCCTGCCATCTGCAGGCGCAGTTCGTACACCTTGTCTTTTGGAACGAGTATCGCCTTGCCCCCTTCGCCTATCTCGTACGGGACGGCCTGCTGCTTCAGCTTGTCCATAATTTTTGAGGCGTCCTTGGCCTCGAGGTTGGAAAAGAGGACTCCGTAAGTCGGCTGATTTGCCCACCTTACCAGCAAAACCAGCGCAATTATCGATACTATTACGGAAAGCCCTATTCCGACTTTCTGCTTGATCGTCAACTTCTTCAGAACGGAGCTGAACTGCGAAGAAACACCTGAAATGGAATTTGCCATGTTCTACTGATTCACACCTGCATCTGCATTATCTGCTTATAGGCATCGAGCATTTTGTTCCTGACCTGCAACAAGAGGTCGAAGCTGATTTTTGCCTTCTCCATTGCGATCATGACTTCATGAACGTCAGCTGCCTGCCCCGACGCCATTTTGTCCATGGCATCATTGGCCTTGTTCTGAAGATCGTTGACGTTGTTAACGAACCCGTCAAGAGTCTGCTCGAAACTGCCTGTGACATCCTGCGCGCTCTTGTTTGCCGAGATGTCCGGTGAAATCTGGCTTAGCATCGATTGAACATCACCTACTCGCATCTTACGCCTTTCGATTTATTATCTGCCCCGGTTCGATGGAGGCCTTGATACCGTTCGGGGAGTATGTCTTGTGTGAACTTATCTGAGAGATGGAATCGGGGAAAAGCCTGGCAAAAAAAGCCCTCTCGGCACTCGTAAGCCCGGTATGAGAAGAAATGCCCGTGCTTTGTCCCTGTGACTTCTGGGGCGCCGCGATCTCCTTCGCGCCTGCTGCAGATCCCTTCGCGGATACGCCCGCCGTATAAGACATGCCGCTGGATATTGAACCAACTTTCATCATTCACCTCAAATGTCGATTGAATCTTTAATGATATTCTTGGAAGCATTGATGGCCGTGACATTGGCCTCGTAAGATCTGCTGGTCGTAATCATATCCACCATTTCAGTCACCACGTTTATCTTGGGCTCATTGACATACCCGTTGGCGTCCGCATTGGGGTTGGTGGGATCGTAAACCGTCTTCGTCGCGGTAGGATCCTGGACGACCCTCCCGGTCACTTCCCTTACGGTGTAGTCTGGTACGGCAAATGTCGGATCTACAAGCTGCATGTGGCCGGGATTCGACGTCTCGAGGGGAATGAGTTGGCTGCTAAGCTGGTCGCCAAACGAGATGGCTTGCCCGGGCAGAGCCTGGACGACCTGTTTCTGGTACGGCTGTCCGTTCGACCCGACCGTGTCGGCGTTTGCGAGATTGCTTGCGATCGCATCCATTCTCTTCCGTTGTAACGCAAGACCGGAAGCGCTGATATCGATCGCCGAAAACATGTCTCCTATTTTCATCGCTACTGCCCATTTATGCTTTTGTCAATGAGGTTCAGTGTATCTGACATAAGCCGCGCTGCCAGCTTGAACTTCAGCTGGTTCTTGGCAAGATCGGCCATTTCCTGCTCGATGCTGACGTTGTTGGCGCCGCTCGCCAGAAAACCGTTCGGGTCCAACTTCAGCTCGGGTTGAACCTGCTCAACATTCTGGCTGAGAGAGACGTCGTTGTTCGAGTCTGCGATTGCGTTTGAGAGTTCGTTCTGGAAACTGACGTAGACACGCCTGTAGCTAGGAGTCCCGATGTTGGCTATGTTGCTGGCGATTGCCTTATTCTCGATTGAAAAGGCATCCATCTCTTTCTCGAGTAAGGGAACCCTGCTTCTGTCAAATAGACTTATCTTCATGCTCATACTCCCAGATAATTTGTTAACGAATCATCATCTGCGCCTTCAACAATAGTATCGGCTTCATCATTACCCGCCATAAGAACTGCCACAGCAGATGCGGCGGCGATCATGGCTAATAGAACCAAGACATTTTTCATTCCAACACTCCTTTACTCCACGCACTATCTTCAACGTTTGTGCCAATGACAAAACGGACAATCCAACCGAATTAGAGGCTATACATCGTATGCTTGATTAATATTCTCCATCACTGCCCACTATTCACCAAACCACTCGTACCCCGGCCTGACTTGCACCGCAGGCGGACAAATATCCTGGACTCGAAGTGAGTGGGAGGTACCGTCTCCCTTGAGATACACTCCCAAATATGTCCGAAGAACGGTCCAGCCGCGGGCTACTATTATTCAAACTCCAGGCTAATATTCCGCATAACGGAAGCTGTCGCGGGTTGAAACTTCAGAAAACACAAGAAATTCCGAGGAAATGGTGTGGCACACTAATTGTTTTTAAAGAAAGTGAATGCTTATGAAAACTATACTGATCCATGAAAAAGATACCGAACTCCTCTCAGCGTGGGCGAGCTACCTTTCGCAGGACGATCTGGCCGTATTCACTTCGGCCGATGCTCTCGAAGCGGCAGAGATTGTATCCACGGTGAATGTGGACTCGGTGGTAATTTCTTCTAACGACCCAGCTGCCTTTCTTCTCATCGCAGGAGTCCTGAAGAGCAGAAAAATGCCGGTTGACGTTGTAGCGATTTCCCGGATGCAGACGGCCGTGCTGCGACTCCTCCTCGGGAGTGAGAATTTTGTCAGGCTGGAATCCCCGTTCACTTTTGGCACACTCGAAGACATAGTCAGGGTTGCCAACCTAAAACCGAAGGCGATGCAGAATGCTCTTGTTTAAGAAGGTTTCTGTTTCAACTGTGGTCACAATCGTGGCCTTTATGGCGATGCTCGGGACGCCGCGCGCGGCGGGAACGAGTGCCACCCCGCTGCAATCCATATATATGATGAAGCAGATAGTTCCCAAGGTGACCACAGTAGGAATCATGTGGAACAAATCGACAATTAACGTCTCCGACCTGCTGCCCCAGATAAACCGCGCTTCGCTGTCGGTTGGTGTTAAGGTCGTTATCGAGGATGTGGAACAGATCCAGGACGTATCGGCCAAGTTCAGAGATCTCGTTGAGAACTATCATATTCAGGTCCTCTGGATATTGCAGAACGACGACCTTTACGGAAGTTCTATTGTAAAGGGATATCTCATAAAGAATTCAACCCTGAGCGGCGTCGCGCTTTTTGCACCGGGATCCGATTGGGTCTCTGCCGGTGCGTGTGCGGCGCTAATGTCAGAAGGCGGCAATGCAAAGCTCTTCGTCAATCAGAAAACCTTAACCGCGCTTGGGCTGACAGTTCCTCAGCAGTTCGCGCAGACGACTCAATTCCTCGCCACGAATTAAGGAATACCGATGAACACGAATCAATTTTTGTCCAACGCAAAGCTGCGCAGAAAATTTTCCGTACTCCTTGCCGGGATTATGCTCTTCGCGTGGATCCTCCTGTTTGCATACTCGAGATACTCACTGAATGTCACGGAACAGCAGTTCAATCAAAGAGCCATTCTCCTGGCCGAGACCATGGGCGCGCAGTCCCAGTACGGATTGATGATGGGGGATGCTACCGGACTGTCGGAGTCGCTGAACAATGTGATATCAGCGGGAGATGCGATTGCCGGCGCTTTTTACGACCAGAACGGCAAGTTGTTGGCCCAGGTGGACTTCAGTTCCGTCGAGTGGACGCCACCTCAATTCGCTTCCCTGACGAAATCGATACAGTATTCGAAAACAAACGCCGGGGTTCCTGTAATTATCGCGGCGGAGAAAATTGTCAATAAGTCGACTGGTCAGACATTGGGATACGTTGCGGTTGCGACATCTTCTCAGGCGCTGGAGGCCGAGAAGAACAGCGGGTTGGTGGTGTCCGTGGTTACATTCGCGATTTTCGCGTTGTTCGGCTGGTTTGCCCTGCTCCTTCTGGGCAAGGCAATTACAAACCCCGTCAATGTCCTGAAACAATCCGCCCAGAAGGTTGCATCCGGTGATTTCCAGGTCAGGGTCGATCTGAATCAGCGCGACGAGATCGGCGAGCTCGCGGCTGCTTTTAACATAATGATTGAGAACAGTAAGAAGTCCATGGATGAGATAAACCAGAAGACTCAGCAAGCGGAAGAGGCGAAAACATTCGCCGAAAAGATGCAGAAGGATTCCGAGGAGCAGCAGGAGTATCTCAAGAAGCAATTCGGGAAAATATCGACGGTGATCGAGGCTGTCACCAAAGGCGACCTCACAAGAGAGCTGACAGTAGAAAGAGACGACGAAGTCGCGGCGCTGATGCTAAAAATCAACCAGATGATACGCGACCTTAATTCGCTCATCGGAGAAGTACATACTGCGGGCAATTCACTGGCACAGGCTTCGACACAGATCTCCTCGGCAGCCGAGGAAATGTCCACTGGTGCAGGTGAACAGGCCACCCAGACTCACGAAGTTGCCACTGCCGTCGAAGAGATGTCAAAGACAGTAATCGAGTCATCCAAGAGCGCCAACGAAGCAGCGGAAATGGCAAAGAGAGCTTCCGAGCTCGCAAACGTCGGAGAGAAGGTGTTTCAAGAGACCATCAGCGGGATGGCGAGAATCGCGCAGCTCGTGAAAAAGTCGGCGGAAATCGTGGATACCCTCGGCAAATCGAGCGCTCAGATCGGGGAGATTATCCAGGTCATTGATGACATAGCGGACCAGACAAATCTTCTCGCGCTCAACGCTGCTATCGAAGCTGCAAGGGCGGGAGAGCAGGGACGCGGGTTCGCAGTAGTCGCCGACGAGGTCCGCAAACTCGCCGAGCGAACGACCTCGGCCACAAAAGAAATTGCCGGTATGATCAAGAGAATCCAGCAGGAGACCACGCAGGTCGTCCTCGCAATGACAGAAGGCAACACGGAGGCGGAAAACGGGACAAAACTCGCCGATAAGGCAGCCAGTTCCCTCTCCCAGATAATCGCCTCGGTAAACGGCGTCGTAGGAATGATAAACCAAATTGCGGCGGTCAGCGAAGAACAGTCTTCCACGAGCGAACAAATTTCACATAACGTCGAAGGCATATCCTCAGTGGCCGGTCATGTATCTGCTGCGACAGTCGATCTTGCGCGCACGGCGGAGAACCTCAACACTCTCACCGAACACTTGAGAGAACTGATCGAACGCTTTCACCTTGACGTAAAGACGGAACAGAGAAGTTCTTATGCCGTCAGGGAGAACGGCAAGATTGTGCCGATGCACAACGGCCATTCCAACGGTACAAAAAGGAGCTAAGAAGTGACTGCAAACAACCAATCGAACGAGACCATTTATCAGCTTGTAAGTTTCGTCGTTGAGGACGAAGAATTCGGCGTGGACATCCTGAAGGTGCAGGAAATCATCAGGACAGTCGACATAACCCGCGTTCCAAAATCGCCGGAGTTCGTCGAGGGTGTGATCAATCTCCGTGGAAAAATAGTCCCGGTGATCGACCTGAGGATACGATTCGGTATTGCAAAACGCGAGCGTGACAACGAGACAAGAATAATCGTGGTTGAACTTTCCGACAGGGTCGTCGGATTCCTCGTCGACAAGGTGAAGGAAGTCATCCGGGTTGAAAAGAACATCATCGAACCGCCGCCGGAGTTAACCACCAGCATCAGTTCGAATTACATTACCGGCGTTGCGAAACTTCAGGACAGGCTCCTGATTCTTCTCGACCTGGATAAGGTATTATCCGGAGAGGAACAGGAACACCTCTCAGAAGTTGAGACAGGCGCAAATCTGTAATCGCGCCGGATATACCTCTTAGATCTTTTTCCCGACAAAACTGTAAACGAGGTGGGCAAACCTATGCAGTGGATTAACAACATCCGACTTTCGACACGCACCATTATCTCTTTCGGGACGGCTGCTCTAATACTGGTTCTCTGTTCCTTTCTCCTTAGCAGCACGATTGAAAGAAACATGACGACCGGGAACAGGGCCATCGCGGGATATTTAGGCGGGCTGCGGGCTTACGAAGAAATGTACGCTTATTCATTAAAGGCCGAATCTGCAGAGAAGGACGTTTTGCAGGAAGGGGTTTTAGCCAGTGCAAAATACCAGAGTGCTGCCGATGGATTCACGCAGGAAATCAACGCATTGTTGAATGACCGAAATACACCGGGCAATAACACACTGCAGGAAATATCGCAGATTTGGAGCGCCATTCAGGAGAGACAGGCACAGTTGAAGACCGCTGCTTCACAGAGATACAACAGGTCCGGGGCCATTCTACCGGCCGATTTGAGCGAACAGTACTCGAGTCTCAGGGCAAAGATTGCTTCGGTGTCCAGAACCATATCCGGACAGATTTCGCTCGCGCGGTTGAAGGAATCGGAAGGTGCTTCTCATCTTGCACAGACGATGTGGTTTGTGACGGCTCTTCTTCTCCTTGCAATTATCGGGGCGGCGGTGGCTTGTTACAGATCGCTCGTCGGTCCGCTGCGGCTTTTCAAGGAAGTGATGCGGAAAATATCAGCCGGCAAATTCGGTACCCTTGTAGAACTGAAGACAAAGGACGAGTTCGGAGAGCTTGCCGATTCGTTCAACGGGATGTCGATGGACATAGCGAAGCTCGCCTCCTATTTGAACGCAGTAGGAAATTCTGTTTATGCGGTCGACAAGCAGTTCACAGTCCAGTTCGCCAACTCTGCAGCCCTCCGGTTTGCAGGAAAGGGTTACGACGAAGTGGTCGAGAAAAAGAAGTGTTATGATGTTTTCAAACTCCCGATTTGCAGGACGGCCAGCTGCCCGGTTTCGAGGGCATGGGAAGAGAGAAAAATGATTTCCGGCGAATCGAATTCGAGCCAGAACGAAAAGGAAATCCCGGTCCTTTACCGAGCTTCGTCGGTATTTGATCTGGAAGGAAACGCGATAAGGGGAGTCGAAGTACTAACCGACATCACGGAAATGAAGACGTTTGCGAACAAGCTCGAAACCCAGCGGCAGTATCTCTCTGACAACGTGAACAGTCTTCTCAGGGAGATGAGCCGGTTGGCGGAAGGCGACTTAACGGTCGCCATGGAAGTGAGAGACAACGACGAAACAGGAAAGCTTTTTGACGGTTTCAACAGAGCCGTTTCGAATTTCAGAACAATAATGGAACAGGTAATAAGATCCGTCCGGGAAACCGCGGGTGCTTCTTCAGAGATCAGCAATTCGGCGGAAATACTCTCATCCGGGGCCCACGAGCAATCGACGCAGGCCGGCGAGGTAGCGGCGGCGGTCGAAGAGATGACGAGGACCGTGATTGACAATGCGAGAAACGCATCCAGCGCGGTCCAGGCTGTCACGGAAAACGGGAGGGTCGCTCAGGACGGCGGCGAAGTTGTGCAGAGAGCGGTACTCAAGATAAAGGAGATCGCAGAGGTCGTCAAGAAGTCGACAGATACCGTCAACCAGTTGGGCAAGCTCAGCGGAGAAATCGGCGAGATCGTCTCCGTAATCGACGACATTGCCGACCAGACGAACCTTCTTGCGTTGAATGCCGCAATTGAAGCGGCCCGCGCCGGTGAAGAAGGAAGAGGATTCGCGGTCGTCGCGGACGAAGTCAGAAAGCTGGCCGAGCGTACGTCCCAGGCAACGAAACAGATTTCGGCCATGATAAAGAATATCCAGGCCGGGACAACAGAGGCTGTGGAGACGATGCGCCGCGGAAACGACCAGGTGACAGAGGGCATCATGCTGGCTGATCAGGCTGACGAGTCATTGAAGAATGTCGTCAGCAATGCGCGGAACATCATTGACATGATTAATCAGATCGCTGCTGCCAGCGAGGAACAATCATCGGCAAGCGAGCAAATATCCAGAAACGTCGAGACCATTTCTTCCGTATCCTCCGATTCAGCGAAAGGAATCTCTCAGATCGCAAAGGCCGCGGACGGCCTCAGTAAACTGACCGTTGACCTGGAAAAGCTCACGGACAAGCTCATAGTTGAACCAGACAGGGCGCTTAACTTCAGCGCTTCCAGACAATGAACGTTTTGAAAATAAATATGGCGAAGAACATCGATGGAAACACTTTCACGCGTTAAGATCACCACTAAAATCATATGGGCGGTATTACTATCGACGGCAATTTCACTCGCAGCAGCCTCCGAGGGGAATTATTTCCTCATGTCGGGTGCGGCATTGCTTTCTCTCGCGAATGCGTTACTGGCGGCTGCGGCCATCAGAAAAGAACTCAACAAATTGAGAGAGAATGCGGACGTCGTTTCCGACGGGAAATACGACGTGACGTTCGACCAATCCTCAACCACGGAGATCGGCAGGCTGTCTGCATCGATGAGCCGGATGGTCAATCGCTTCAAGGACGAATTCGCCGTGTCACACAGCATCCAGGCAAGCATAGAGAGCCCCCTTTTCACTGCCGACAAGGAGACCGTCATAACTTTTCTGAATAAATCCGCATGTGAGCTGATGGATGTGGTTCCGGAGGAAGTGATTGGCAAGAAGACGACCAAGGATCTCTTCGGCTCAGACAAGGCCACGCGGAGCGCGCTGGCAGGTCATCCGATGCCCGCATACGAAGTCAAAATAAAAACCCCCAATGGCGTATCAATTCCGGTGATAGCCAGCTCCGGCCCCATCAGGAAATCCAACGGAGAAATAATCGGCTCGTTTCTGACTTTCATCGATCTACGAGAGAGCCTCACCAGGCAGCGGGAGTACTTACAGCAACAGGTGAAACCTATTGCGGAGGCAGTTGCCCAAGTCGCAGGAGGAAATCTCACGGCATCAGTACACATCAATGAAGACAATGAGGTTTACGAACTCGGCAGGCAGGTGCAGGAGATGATTGCCGGTCTTAGCTCTACACTCGGACAGGTATCCGAAGCCTCGAATTCCGTCAGCAACGCCGCCTCTCAAATCAGCAGCTCGACTGAGGAACTCGCGGCGGGTTCGCAGGAACAGTCGGCCCACGGGAGCGACGTGGCGGCGGCCGTAGAAGAGATGACGAAAACAGTGATCGAAAATTCGAAGAATGCGGCAAACGCAGCCGAAGTTGCCAGAATCAGCGGCAGCGCGGCCAAAGAAGGAGGCGTTGTTGTCGAGCAGACGGTGAAGAAGATACGAGAAATCGCAGATGTGATACAAAGATCAGCATCGACGGTCGAGCAGCTCGGCATATCCACCGACCAGATCGGGGAAATCGTATCCGTCATCGATGATATCGCAAATCAAACGAACCTCCTCGCGTTGAACGCGGCGATCGAAGCGGCTCGCGCGGGAGAGGAAGGGAGAGGTTTCGCCGTGGTAGCCGATGAGGTGAGAAACCTTGCGGAGAGGACCACCCAGGCAACAAAACAGATAGCCGCTATGATCAGGAGTCTCCAGACCGAGGCCACCGAAGCCGTGAAATCCATGCGACTCGGCAACGAAGTGGTAACGGAAGGAATAAAACTCGCCGACAAAGCCGGCGATTCGCTGAAAGCCATAGTCGAAAATACCGAACGCTCTGTTGACATGATCACCCAGATCGCAGCCGCAAGCGAAGAACAATCCTCAACAAGCGAGGAGATTTCCAAGAACGTGGAGTCTATCTCAACCGTATCAATTCAATCAGCTGCAGGCATATCTCAAATCGCAAAGGCGGCCGATGATCTCAGTGGGCTTACGGAGAGCCTTCGGATTCTCGTTCACCGCTTCAAGTTCGACAGTGAATCGACATTTCAGACCGTTCCCTTCGGCTCCTACGCCCGAGCATCAGGTGACCATGCAGGTTTACGGCATGAAATGGTCCGAGAAAACAGGAGGCTTTAATGACGGACGTAATCGCAAAGGGCATAAAAGTCGAAATATCGCAAGACTCCTATGAGGCCTACATAGTCGTTGACGAATCAGACCTTCAGGTATCGGATATCCAGGCGGCTCTCGAAACAAGCGGGGTCGTTTATGGGCTTGAAAGCAACGCAGCATTCGAAGCGATGAACAATTTGGGGAAACAGGTTCTCGTGGCAACTGGTACCCGGCACACAGACGGGACGGATGGTTGGTTCGAACGAATAAAGAGGCGCGAAGAGACAGAGGGTGAATCCAAATTCGGCATATCAAATGTCTATGCCGGAGAGACTTTCGGGATTATTCATAAGCCTACACCCGGCAGCGTCGGGGTAGACGTATACGGCAAGAAGGTTCAGCCAAAGCCGGGCAAGAGCATAAACATCTTCACCGGCCCTAACATAAAACGAGTCGAATCAGATGATGCAATCGGCCTCGAAGCGACGATAGACGGCAACCTCAAGATGGGAAACGCGAGCGCCGAGATCATCGCGGAATACGTCATTAGAGGAGATATCGACTATTCTGACGGCGAGATTGAATTCGCAGGCTCCCTGAAGGTTCTCGGAGACGTCAAAGGAGCCGGCAGCCTGAAAATCAAACACAATGTCTACATCCAGGGCTCGGTCGAGGATGCGCGGATAATCTCCGGTGGCACAGTAAAGGTAAAAGGAAGTTTCGTCGGACGAGGGGATGGCTTGATACGGGCCGCAGGCGACGTCGAACTCAATGTAGTCCTCAATCAAATGATCGAAACCGGCGCCTCAATTACGATAATCAAGGAATGCGTCAACGCTCACCTTATTGCAACCGAAGATATTATCGGACACAATGCGATAGTAATGGGAGGCGTAGTTACCGCGGGCAATAAAATCGAGGTACGAACTCTCGGAGGCGAGCTGTATTCCACGACGAAAGTGAAACTGGGTACACTTGAATTGCTCACTGAGGATATCTTCGCCATCAACAAGGAGATAGAGCTCCAGAAGAAAGCCTCCGAACAGCTGAAAAACGAGATATATCTGCTCGTCCGGGACAGGATAGACAACAACAACTTCACGAATGAGAAAGCGAATCTCCTGAAGACTCTGCAGACGAGGCTGCAGGAACAGAACGACTCGATTAAGCAATTGACAGAAAGAAAACAGGATGCTTCAGCGGTCATCAGCAAGAAACGGAATTGCGTGCTCACGGTCATCAGCCAGATCCATCAAAGCGTGGTCGTGGAAATAAACGGCGTGCGGTTTGCGCTGAAGCAGAGCTATAACAACGTCACTTTCCAGGAAACCAAGGGCGAGATCATTCGCTCCAATAATCAGTGATGAGAAATGACAGATAAAATAGTCGAACAGTTGCATGCTTCGGACCCGTCGGAAAAGAGAATCCTCCTGGAGACACTCTATGATAATTACAAGAGTGATGAGGTGCTGGCGGAAGCGGCTCAATTATTGGGAGATGATGATCGGGGAGTTCGCGAGGCTGCCTCTCGCGTACTTGTGCTCGATGCCAGCGAGAAAGCCGCTTCGCTCATGGCCCCCCACATCGCGAACGCGAACATCTCGGTGCGGAATCTTGCCGGCGATTCTCTCGTCCGGATGAACGGAGCAGCCGTCGGTCCGCTTCTTCCCTATGTCGACTCGGATGACAAAGACACACGGAAATTCGCGATCGATCTTCTGGCTCAGCTCCCTGCAACTCCGGAAGGGATAGAACGAATAGCGGATCGCCTGGACGATTCCGACACAAATGTTGTCTGTGCGGCCATAGATGCACTTGGCTCGCTCCGTGCAAGAAGGCACCTCGGACGAATACGGGATTTGTTCGACAGGGCAATTTATGCGAGGCCGAATATCGTAAATGCCGTGTCAAAACTGAGCGATAACCGGGAATTGAGCTTTTTCCTCCGGGCACTGGCGGATGAAGATCCCGTAGTGCAACTGGCTGCGGCGGAGGCTCTTGCCGCGCTCAGAGACCCTTCCGTTCTGGACGCATTGCTGAACCATCTGGATTCAGTATCAGAACTCGCCAGGCCGGTCGTCCTTCACTCGATCGTTATTCTGCTCGATTCCGGGGAACGCAGCGGGAAATTGCCCGACCGGTTGAGAGATTATCTCATCGCGATGCTCGACGACCTCGACCCGGTTTATGTCCGGACCGCAGTCCGCGGGCTGGGACACTTCATCGACGAGAAGGTCCTATGCGCTCTCATCGATCATGCAGGAAAAGCCGATTCGATCGACCGCGCAATCGTGGCGGTCGTGGAAGATCATTCCCGCGAGGCCGTCCCGCTGATTCTCCAGCACGCATCGAAGCAGCCGAACAAGATCCCGCTTCTGAAAATCCTCATTACGATGATCGACGGCATCATTGCCGGCGGCAATGCGGAAGCATTCCCGGACCTTCTCGAAAAGATCGCAGACCTGCTTTCCGGAGATTTCCAGGAACTGGACGTCGATACAAAGACGGCATCCATGAACACATTCAGCAACCTGGATATCCGTCTCTCAAAGAACATCATGAAGGCGGCCCTGGACGACCCCGAACCGTCGGTCAGGAATTATGCGATCGACCTGACGATGAAACTCGGCCCTCAAAATTTCCTTGAACAACTCGAATGGCTCGCCGAAGATTCCGATCCGGAGACTAGCAATGCAGCTGCAGCGATCCTGGGGATGCTGAAGCAGGGTTACAGGGGGTAGGACAAACCAAATGAGTTTTACACTACCACCGAACACCCTTTACCCGCAAGGCACCAAACTGTCTGACGAGACCTTTCAGCTTCTCAGAAAATACATTTATGAACGAACCGGAATCTTCTTCGCGGACAATAAGAAGTATCTGCTTGAGAGCAGAGTTGGGCGGCGGCTTTCGGCATTAAGGCTGGAGAGCTTTCCCGAATATTACAGCGCACTGCTGAACGGCATCGGTGCGGGCGAGCTGCCCCACCTGATAAACTCAGTCACGATAAACGAGACCTTCTTCTTCAGAAACGACCCGCAGTTTATCGCCCTGGAAACGCTCATTCTCCCCGAACTCATAAAGAAAAGGATCGAACAGGGCAATTACAACATAAAGATCTGGAGCGCGGCCAGCTCGACGGGCGAAGAGCCGTACACTATCGCCCTCCTCATCAGAGAGAAGTTTCAGGCAAGATATCCCGCCGTGAAATTCGAGATAGTCGGGACAGACATAAACACACAGGTCCTCGAGGTGGCAAGAAGGGGCGCCTACAAAGAATATTCAATAAGAAATATTCCCAGGCTCTATATGGACAAGTATTTCGAGCCTCACGGGGACCAGTTCATTCTGAGGGACGAAATAAAGAAGATGGTCAGGTTCAACCAGATGAACCTCTTCGACAGGGGCATGATGAAAACCATGCAGAATTTCGATGTCGTGTTCGCCGCAAATGTTCTGATTTATTTCGACTTCAATTCAAAGCAGGTCGTAGTGTCGTCAATTTACGACAGTCTGAACAAAGGGGGATACTTCTTTGTGGGCTATTCGGAGACTCTCTACGGTTTGACGCAGGCATTCAAGCCCGTGCATTACGACAAAGCAATTGCGTACCGAAAGGAGTGAGGAACGTTGGCAAAAGCAGTAATGGTCGTTGACGACTCCGAATCCATCAGGAAATTTCTCGTGTTCGCGCTTCGCTCCCAGGGCATTTCCGTTGTTGCCGCACGAGACGGAATGGATGCACTGGAGAAACTTTCCTTGAACAGGGTCGATCTCATAATCACCGATCTGAATATGCCCAATATGGATGGTTACGAGTTTCTGAAAGCACTTCGCGAGGACCGCGAGTATTCCGAGGTCCCGGTAATCATATTATCTTCACTCAGCGGAGATCAGGATATCGAGGCGGGGCTCAGGCTCGGAGCGAATTCATATTTGGTGAAGCCGTTCGATCAGAAACGGATTCAATACGAAGTAGCAAAGTATATAAACTGAGGAGTAACAGATAAATGAAATTTCTTGTGGTTGATGATTCGCAGACAATGCGCAGGATTGTCACCAATGCCCTCAAGGGCATCGGCTATGACGACATAATCGAAGCCGAGGACGGCAAGGATGCGTACGCAAAACTCTATATCGAGAAGATCGATTTCATAATCACGGACTGGAATATGCCGAATATGAACGGGCTGGAATTCACGAAGGCGGTGCGCGGAGGAGAAGAACAATACAATAGCCTGCCCATACTCATGGTTACTACCCGCGGGATGAAGGAGGATGTAATGGAAGCGCTGCAGGCAAAGGTGAACAACTATGTCGTGAAGCCATTCACTCCGCAGGTCCTGAAAGAGAAAATCGACCTAATACTGAAGACTTTATAATGAAAGAGGGCAAAATGGATTCAAAGAACCTCGGGGGAATTTTAGACAAAATAAACGAGCTGCGCGCTCTGTTCATATTCGGTCAGCGGGTAATCCCATTTCTCGAAGAGCTATTCTACTTTGTGCACGACATCGTACCAGTCCTTGAAGAAATCAACGCTTCTATCTACGAAAGCGCCAGCAAAATGCCGCGGGCTTCTTCCCAGCTGAGCAAAGTAACTCAAGCAACCGAACTGGCGACGACGGAAATACTGGATAATCTGGACGGCGTCATTTCCAGATTAGACACGATCGATTCGCACTTCCAGACTGCAACCGCGGATCTTAACGCGATCGACAAGCTGGACAAGGACATGCTCGAGGCAGTCAAGTCTTCACTGAACGGCAGCCATCAGGAAACGCTCCGCGCCGTATCGGCTCTGCAAGAGCAAAAGGGTTCTCACCTCAAAGCGGTCAAGCTGAACGCCTCCGGCCTGGAGAAGAGCCTGAAGGAAATACGCGAGAAATCCAACGACATAATGATTTCCCTGCAAGTCCAGGACATCACATCACAACAGATCGCATCGGTGAATCATCTGATCGGTTCAGTGCAGGATAGACTTTCGAATCTCATAGACAGATTCAAGATAAGCGGCGAGGAACTCATCAGCGAAATCGAGAGGACCGATCACCGCACATTCGATCCAAACGCATCTTACGATAGATCGGGAGAACGGCAGAAAGCCGCCGATGAGGTCGTGGGCGGGTCGGCTCCGACGAGAGATAATTCAGAAGAGGCTGAAAAAAAAACCGTCAATCCGACATCGCAGGAGGAGATAGACAAACTTTTCGGAAAGGGGGCGTAGAACGCATGGCAGAACATCCGATGTTTTCGGAGGAGCTGAAAGAAATTGTCGAGAGCTTCATAGTTGAGACTAACGACATATTCGAGAAGCTCGATAACGAAATACTGGAACTCGAAAAGAGGCCGGAAGACAAGGAACTCATCAACTCTATTTTCCGGGCCGTTCATACAGTAAAAGGAACTTCGGGCTTTCTGAGTTTCGAACAGATGACCGTGATCGCACACAGGTTCGAAGATGTCTTGAACAAGCTTCGGCGCGACGAGCTGAAATTCCAACCGGCAATGCTCGACGTCATGTTTGAAGCGTTCGACCAAATGAAAGCACTACTCCGACAGGTCGTTGAACACAATATTCATGACATAGATTTCTCGGGTACGATCAAGAGGCTCGAATCACTCTCCAAGGGTGTCCTTCCTGAGAAGGCTGAAAAGGGTCCGGCAGAACAACAGGCGGCGGCTCCGGCATCGGAGCCTGCGATTGCAAAGAGTGCCGAGCCGGTCGATGTCGTCCAACGCAACACCGACCAGGAACAGCTGCAGACGTCACAGGCAAGAGAATCGGCGCCACAGGACGCTTCGCAGAGCCATCCGCAGGCATCCCAGCCTCAGAAAGCCGACAAAATAACGGACACGACGATCCGGGTCGATGTCGGGAGGCTCGACCACCTTATGAACCTCGTGGGAGAACTCGTCCTCGGGAGAAACCGTCTTTCCCAGATCGTGACGTCGTCCAGAGAGGACGATGCGGGAGAAGATTTTTCGCACCAGCTTTCCGAAACGAGTGCCCAGATCGACTTCATCACCACCGAGCTGCAGACCGCTGTGATGAAGACGAGGATGGTCCAGATCGGGAGAGTGTTTAACCGATTTCCCCGGCTTGTCCGCGACATAGCAAGGGAATTCAACAAGGACATCGACCTCGTAATCGAGGGAGAAGAAACGGAACTCGACAAGTCCATCATAGAAGAAATAAGCGACCCGCTTGTTCACCTGATCAGGAATGCGGCGGATCATGGAGTCGAAGAGCCAGAGCGGAGAGAGAAGGCCGGCAAGTCCAGGCGCGGCACAATCCGCCTTACGGCAGGTCACGAAGGAAACCACATTATCATAGAAATACAGGACGACGGCGCGGGAATGGATCCCGAAATATTGAAGCGCAAGGCAATCGAGAAGGGCGTCATCACGGCCGAAGAAGCACACGAGATGAAGACCGATGACGCCTACAACCTGATATTCATTCCGGGTTTCAGCACCGCACAGAAGGTAAGCAGCGTTTCGGGGAGAGGCGTCGGGATGGATGTGGTCAAGACCAATATCACGAAGCTTAACGGGATAATTGCCGTGGAATCCGGGGTCGGAAAGGGGACGAAATTCGTGTTGAAGCTCCCCCTCACGCTTGCCATCATCCAGGGTCTCCTCGTGGCAGTGGGAACCGAGACATTCGCAATTCCGCTCAACTCAGTCCTCGAAGTTGTACACACATTCAAGTCGGATGTCGCGACAGTCAACGGCCGCGAAGTGATAAGACTGCGCGAAACTGTGCTGCCCCTTGTGAGCATATCGGATATACTCGACGTCCCTTTGCAGAGCGAAGAGCTGCGGGGCTTTTACACAGTGGTAGTGGGAGTCGCGAATCACAAGTTCGGAATTGTAGTGAATCGGCTGATCGGCCAGAAAGAAATCGTTATCAAACCACTTGGAGCCTATCTGAAGAACATCCAGGGAATAGCCGGTTCAACGATTCTCGGCGACGGACGCGTTATAATGATACTGGATGCAGGAGAACTCCTGAGACTTGCGCAAAAAGGAACCCACTCAAAAGCCTCCGTAGCCAGCGAGGTTGACCAGTAGAATGTCGATAAGAATATTGGTTGTAGACGACTCCGCTTTCATGCGAAAAGCGATCTCAATGATGCTAGAGAGCGATCCCGATATCGAGGTGATAAGCACCGCGAGGGACGGGATGGAAGCCACGGAGAAGGCGAGGGACCTGAAGCCTGACCTGATGACGATGGACGTAGAGATGCCCAGGATGGACGGGATAACGGCAGTTAAGAAGATTATGAAGGAAAATCCCGTTCCAATCCTGATGGTCAGCTCACTTACAGTTGAGGGGGCCCGTGCGACAATGGACGCACTGGCTGCCGGTGCAGTGGATTTTATCCCGAAACAATTGTCCTACGTCTCCCTGGACATTACAAAGATCAAGGGTGACCTGATTGCCAAGATAAAATCCATAGCTCGCGACCGCTCCAGGGCCTTCTCCAGATTAGTGTCTCCCAAGACGTTCGCTCCCAGAAAAGCATCTCCCTTGAAATTCCTGAGTGCGCAGATTGCAACGATCGGTATCTCCACAGGCGGTCCCTTTTCTCTCCAGAAGGTCATCCCGTTCCTTCCTGAGGACTTCCCTCTCCCAATTGCAATTGTCCAGCACATGCCGCCGCATTTCACCAAGTCCCTGGCAGAGAGGCTTGATTCGATCAGCCGTGTAGAAGTGTGCGAAGCAGAGGACGGAATGGAGCTTAAAAAGGGGACCGTATACATTGCCCCGGGAGGACTTCACCTGAAATTCAAGCGAATCGGAGTCAAAGTACTGATTAACATCTCGAAAGATCCTTCCGAAACCCTGCATCGTCCGTCAGTGGACGTCATGTTCAGTTCGGCGTTTGAAACATTTGGCGGGAGGGTTCTTGCTGCAGTCATGACAGGAATGGGAAAGGATGGATTAGAAGGGGCAAAGCTAATCAAATCTGCCGGAGGAAAGATAATAGCCCAGAACGAGGAGACTTGTGTAGTTTACGGGATGCCCAAAGCAATCGTCGACGCTGAGCTTGCAGACGCCGTTCTTCCGCTGGAGGAGATAGCCTCAGCAATATCCAATGCCGTTTCAACCACGGCGGCTCCCGCGAATTCATAGCAACTTGCCCCGCCCCTGTTCAAGAGCGCGGGCTCCGGGTGGGAGTTGATTACGGCGACCGGTCATCCTTCAAATTCGAATGGAAAGACGGCGATAATGCTCTCTCGCATGCGTCACAGAATTTCGCGAGCGGATTCCTCCGGAGTTTTGAGAACTCTATCTCATTCCTACAGAACAAGCAGTATCCGTAGTTCCCGGTGAAGAGCCTCTGGAGAGCGTCGAACAGGTCGAGCAAATCCTCATCCGCTCTGAAGGACTCAAATCGTCTAATCTCGGTGACTACCGATTCTGATTGCAGTTCATTTTCGACCAGCGAAGCTGGGACGAATTCCCCGTACCTCTCGGATAAAATCGAGCGAACACGAGAAAATATTTCGCTCTTCAACACCGCCAAATTCTTATCGTCCATCCTCATGCCCTCCCTTCCTAAAATCCACACCCGCAACGTCCTTCACATCGGTATCAGAAGCTTCAACCCGCCGTTCAACTCGCTTAGCCCTCCGGGTGAGGACTCAGCCCAGGAAATTTCTTCCGGCTATTTCCTGACGCTGGAATCAGCGGGGTAACAATCTAAGGCAGTAAACTATCGACTCGTTATTCCGGCAACTACTCTTTGCTCTGAAATGTCGGGATTTTTGTGGTGAATGTCAATCACAGCAGATTTTTAGAATTTGTTTTTCTGTCCGAGTCTGATTAACGTAGAGCTACCGCTGAATCGGGTTCGGGCTTGCCGGCGCTCAAGGAATCGGAGCAGGAAGCATGTAATCGATTCACCACATACCCTCAAAAACATACAGATCTGGGAGCAGAAGATGGAACAGTCAATCAAAGACTTTGTTCAACTGAAACGCTTAGCCGTTGTCGGAGTGTCCCGCAACAAAAACAAGTTCGGTAACACTATCCATCGGGAACTTAAGAAGCGGGGCTACGAGGTCTTTGGAGTGAACCCAACGCTTTCAGAAATCGGTGACGACAAATGTTTTCGCACTCTGACAGAGCTCAAAGACAAGGTGGAGGGCGCCATAGTATGTGTGACGCCAGATTCAGTCGACCAGATCTTGCGCGAGGCGGCAGGCACGGGAATCCGATACATTTGGCTGCAACAGGGCGCCGAACATCCGGGCGTCCGGGAACTGGCGGGTTCCTTGAACCTCACTCTGGTCACGGGGAAATGTATCCTTATGTATGCCGAGCCCGTAGACTCCGTTCACAATATTCATCGCTTCCTTGTGAAGTTGTTCGGCAAGCTCTGAAACGCGAAGGGCTTTTGTCGGCATAGCCTGCAGCGGGCCAGCTCATCCACGCAGCATCTCCGTACCATGTTCCTTCCCATTCAACACGACCCCGGCAAAGGGAGACGCATCCAGAGATTATGTTCAGTGTTTTATGAGGGTCACAGTCACGGTTGACATTGGCTTCTTCGATTAAGGGGACACCCTGAAACCTCGTAATGTAACAGCCCACATCACAAATGCAGATTGCCGCCAGGATGTGGGCTTTGCTGATTCACGATCGATGAGTCGCTCCGTCACTGAAACAGGTCACCCGCAGGACTTGCCTCGACCCTCAACGCGAACCTTTCAAGCTCTGGGAAATACTTTATCACAGTATCGGGCATCCTCACTTTCTCCCGGCTGCGGACTCTCTTTATGAGTTCCAACGCATTCGCTACGGCTTTTCCCATCGGATGGTTGTTCGCCACCACGTAAATCCTATCGCATCTTTCTTTCACCTTGAGAATTTCTCTCTCTATCTGGTCAAGTTCATCGCCATTGTACAGATAGTCGTAACGCGCATTCCTGTCATGCTCATCACGCTTACCGCCTCCTGAGGCTTCTTCCCTTTTTCCGAGGAGTCTTCTGCTCTCCTGCCACATATTCGCATTTCTTCCGTGGAGTCGAATATAACCGATCCGCCCGAGGATGCTTGTGTCCAGCCCGACCATTCCTCCAAGTCCCGGCTGGTCTATGGCAATGACGTTTGCGTTCTTCTCTCTTATGAAGTGCCTAGCTTCATCGTCGTACCAGGATACGTGCCGCAGCTCGAAGAACAGGTTCGCATCCGAAAATTCTTCCAGCAGCATGGAAATCCGATCTCTGGATGTTTTTGTATCCTTGAAAAATTCCGAACACTGAACGAGGACCCCGCCGAGTTTCTCCCTCTCAAGGAACGGACGCAGGAAGGACAGGACAATCTTCCTGTTCATCTCGAAGTCACTTCTGCTGTCCGCAGCGCCGTGCGTGAAATCGCGGAAGAGCTTGATCACGAAGACAAAGTTCGGGTTGCCATCGACCTCTGCCAGCCATTTTTCTCCGACATCGGCCGGGAAATGGCGATAGAACGTGCTGTTCACTTCGACACAGTCGAAAAAGCCCGCGTAGAATCCCAGCCGTGAAAACCCCTTCGGCGTCTTTTCCGGATAGAACGGCCCGACCCAGTCGGTGTAGCTCCATCCAGATGTCCCCACTAAGAACTCCGGCTTCTCGCGCCGAATCACCTTGCCGCCCTCTTTCTGAATAACCTCGGCTCCAAATATATTTTTCACACCGGTATATTAACCAAGGACGGTTCCCTATGAAAGTCAGAGATCATCCGGCGTTCCCGGTCGGGATCCGTTTATCTTTTAGAATCATGGCGTCGATGCTAATCCGCCAGGCCCTGTTTCTTCCCGTTTCCTCCACCGTCAGAACGGAAATTCCTTGATGCCTTCTCCTGTCTTTGGCTTTGCGACTGCCGGCTTTTTTGCAGTCCCATGAACGGGTTTCGGGTTGACGATGATCGCCTTCTTCGGCAGTACGGGGCAGGCGTTTTCACATGCGCCACACCCGATGCAAAGGCTGTCATCGACCTCCGGCAGAAGAAGCGTACCTTCGTACGGCACGGTATGAACCGCCTTCGTCGGACAGTGTTCAGAACACGCAGAGCAGTCTTTCTTCTTCGCTACGACGATACATTCGTCCTTGTTTAACCTGGCGTTTCCGATCTGTATCAGCTTCTTCGCCGCGGTATGCGTCTTCATAATTGCTCCGGTCGGACAAATGTCGCCGCACACTGTGCAATCGTAGTTGCAGAATCCATACTCGTATTTCATCATCGGCTGAGACATCCCCGCCAGTCCGTACTCCAGGAAAGAAGGCTTCAGAACATTTGTGGGACATGAGGTCACACAAAGGTGGCACGCGGTGCACAGGCTCGTGAACCGCCCGACGCTCGTCGATCCCGGCGGGGATATCGGCTGCCGGCTGCTGGATACCACTATCCCGCTCTCCACAACTCCCGGTGCGACAAGTAGTGCGGCCGCCGGGACTCCCACGTTTTTGAAGAATTCCCTCCTCCCCTGGTCGAATTCAGCCGGTTGAGTTCTGACCCCGCCTCCGAATCTCGCAGCATACTCTACCGCGTTTGTTGGACAGGCGCGAAGACAATCAAAACAACTGACGCACGCACTGAAGTCAATTCGTCTTGCTTCGCTGTCGATACATTCCGCCTTACAGACCCTGTCGCACGCGCCGCAGTCGTTGCATGCATCATCCCTTATGACGAGCCGGACTGCCGAGATGCGCGACATCAGGCTGAGAATTCCACCCGCGGGGCAGAACGAGTTGCAGAAGAGACGCCCCTCGGTTACACTCAGGTAAGCTACAACAGCCAGGAACAAAAAGGCGAAAAAGAGCATCCCGATCTCGTGGATGTGGACCGGTATATCGTAGAGCAGATAAATGCCAAAGTGGCCCAGGAAAGCAGCCAGGACATTATTAGCAAACAGGATTACGGGAAGCGCAAAGCCGGAAGTCAGTCGTCCATAATTGCTGAAAGGGTCGAGCAAATCGCCGATTATCATGCTCCCGCTGAACAGCACCGCTGCGGCACCGAATACAAGGATTGAATATTGCAGCCACTGCGGTGATTTGTAATACTTGAACCGCTTCCGACGGTTTATTTTCCTGGAGAGCTTGCCGATGATGTCCTGCAATGTTCCGATCGGACAGATTGTCGAACAGTAGACCCGCCCGAACAAGAGCGTCATCACCGCGACAAAAATCAGTCCGCCGGTCGCCACCGCCCCGCCGGTCATGACTGACTTCAGAAGGACCGGTACTATCTGGAGAGACGTCAGGTATTTTACGAACTGCGGAGGCATCAGGTGCCACGGATCAAGGAATATCGCTGTCGTCAGGACAAGGAAGCTCAGTGAAACGGCGACGCGAATCTTCCTTGTGGTTTTCCATCGGGATTTTGTCAAACGGTTATCCGCTTTATTCTGAGGTTCTCCAGGTCCTCGCGTCCGATCTTCATTTCTGCCGCGATACGGATATGACGCACATCGTCTGGCTGTATACCGTAGAGTTTCGCACCGGCCGCGTCAAGCGCAACTATGTCGGTGGAAATAAGCTGGGCCTTCATCGTCACCACATCATTAACCGACACTCCGCGCGGCCCGTTCTGTTTCATCACGTAGTACGCGTCGAGAACATTCAGTGTCGGCTTCCTGTAAGTAGCGAAATCCGCAATGCACTGATGAAGATCCGTGCGGTGCCAGTATTCACGGTCCCACACGTTTCCCATCATGTTCTTCAATCCCGCGGTCAACTTCGAGCCGCTGTGACATTTGAGGACAGGCACATTGATGAACACGTCCGACTCGAGAATCACCTCGTGTTCCTCAGTGGATTTGAGCGCTTTACCGTTATTGACGGAAACCTTGTTGTAATAGCTTGGGCTTCCGCCGGGGACCATCTTGCCGCCCGCGTCCTTGACCGCCTTTTCGATTCCGCTGTGAGTGTAACAGCGCTGCCATTCGTCGCATGGGTGATCGACGATGTTCACTTCCTTAGCTCCTGCCTCAAGGCAATGCCGAATAATTCTTGCGACCAGCTTTGGGTTTGTATTTCCGCCGCGCTCCGGAGAGACATCCCAGCCGATGTTCGGTTTGACGACGACCTTGTCCCCCTTCCTGACGAAGGACTTCATGCCGCCGAGCGCCCCGATTCCCTGATCAAACATCGAGTCCGCCTCACCGCCTTTAACCGCGACAAGGTCGTAAGGCAACTCAGCGCCGCCAAGCGCTCCAAACAGACTACCGGCCTTCATGAATGTGCCGAACGCGATTGATGCGCCAAGGCTCCGTTTCACAAATGTGCGTCGATCCATAAACAGCTCCCTTAGTTCGTTTTAGATCAGCACTAGAAATTATTTGAAGGTTATGCGTTAATCAAGCATTACGATGGTGGTGCGGTGGGTTGGCGCCTCCCCGACTAATATCGGTGCCCCGGAGGTTGATAAGTACTCCGAGTTGCCGCAGCGAACCGGCCTATACCGACAGGTCCCGGAATTACCCCTGGATTAAGTTGTACTCCTTGATCTTCCTGTAGAGAGTCTTCCGGTCTATGCCGAGTATCTGTGCTGCCTTCGATTGATGCCAGTTGGTTCGCTGAAGTATCTTGACGATGTACCGTTTCTCGACTTCTGAGAGAGGCATGTTGTCGGCGGCGAGGTCGTCGATCAGGTCGCTAGACTTCATCTGGAAGAGATGATCGGGAAGATCCTTGCAGTCTATGACGTCGCTTCCGGAGAGCGCGATGCTGCGCTCGATGACGTTCTCCAGCTCGCGGACGTTGCCCGGCCACGTATAGCGCATAAGACAGGCTGAGGCCTCGTGTGTCATCTGAATATTCGGCTTCCCGAATTGCTCCCCGTATTTCTTCATGAAATGTTCCGTCAGGATCTGGATGTCCTCCGTCCTTTCTTTCAGGTCAGGCACCTGTATTGAAATGACATTAAGCCTGTAGAAGAGGTCTTCCCTGAACTGGTCGTGTTTTATGAGCTCCTTAAGGTCTCGGTGAGTCGCGGCGATGACTCTGACGTCGACTTTCTTGACCTCATCGCTTCCGACCGGTCGTACTTCACCGGTCTCCACGACTCTCAGAAGTTTCGCCTGCGAACCGAGAGGCATGTCTCCGATCTCGTCCAGGAAGAGTGTTCCGCCGTTGGCCGTCTCAAATAGTCCCCGCCTGGAAGTAACCGCGCCGGTAAATGCTCCCTTCTCGTGACCGAACAGTTCGCTCTCGAGCAGCGATTCGGGTATCGCGCTGCAGTTCACCGTGACGAGCGGCATCGCCTTCCTGTCACTGTTGTAGTGAATCGCCTTTGCGATGAGTTCCTTGCCGGTGCCGCTTCTGCCGATCACGAGCACATTGCTGCGTGCATGAGATATCCGCTGTATGAGCGAGAAAATATCCTGCATCGCCTTGCTCTTGCCGATGATGTTGGAAAAGGAATACTTCCGTTCCACTTCCTGGCGCAGGAATTCAACTTCCCTCTGAAGCCTGCGCTGCTGTGTCGCGCGTTCAAGCAGCGAGAGGATCTCGTCAATGTTGAAAGGCTTGCTGACGTAGTCGTAAGCTCCGGCCTTCATCGCGTTGACGGCGGAATCCACAGATCCAAAAGCGGTTATCATGATGACCATCGTATCCTTTTCCAGGTCCTTTATCCTCTTGAGTATGTCCATGCCCGAAGCGCGAGGCATCTGGATATCCGTTATCACTATATCGTAGTTCTTATCGTCGACAAGCGACAGCGCTCTGGTACTGTCGGATGTTGACTCCACTGTGTAGCCGGCCCGCTTGAGAAACTTCTCCAGCATTGCCAGCATGTTGACGTCGTCGTCGACCGCCAGGATTGAAATATCTGCTCTCATACCTATTTCCGAATGAATCCTTCCGAAACCGTGTTGTTATAAACCGGGAAACTCAATTTGAACGTAGTCCCCTTGTCAATAGAGCTCTCGACAGAGATGCTCCCTTTATGATCCTGCACAATTCTCTGGGTAATTGCAAGTCCGAGCCCGGTTCCCTTTCCCACCTCTTTAGTAGTAAAGAACGGGTTGAATATTTTTTCCAGGTTCTCCTCCGGAATTCCGCATCCCGTGTCGGAAATAAGGACCTCGACGGAATCCTCATCCCGTCCGCTCTGCATGCCGGAGGAGATTGTCAGCCTCCCGCCATTTTCCATGGAGTGCACTGCGTTCACTATTAAATTTACGAAAACTTCCTGAAGTTGAGCAGCATCCCCGAAAACATACGGGAGATCTTCCACAAGCCGCAGTTCGAGCCCGATGGAAGACTTGTCGAGCTGGTTCTTCAGCAGCTGGAGGACGCTCTCGATTTCCGTGTTAAGCAGCACCGGTTTCGAGCGCAGTCTCTTCGGTCTCGCAAAATCCAGCAGCTGCTGAATAAGTTTCGCGATCCTGTTCGTCTCGCCCACGATCGCTTTAAGCTCGTCGTAGTTTCTTTCTCCGGATTTCATGTCCATCATCAAATACTCGGCATTGCCGAGGATGATGTTCAGAGGCGTGCCTATCTCGTGTGCGATGCCCGCGGATATCTGTCCGATGAACGAAAGCTTCTCGGTCTGGCGAAGCTCCATCTCGTACTGCTTGAGCTGGGTCACGTCGCGCATGATGAGAGCAGTGCCTATAAAAGTTCCTTCCTCGTCTTTGATGACGCTCCCTGTCAGGCTGATGATAACCCTCCGGCCCGACTTCGTCACACAGTCAAGCTCATAGTTCTTGACTACTCCTTCGTTGCGGATTCTGTCAAGGATCACTTCATCGTCGCCTATCAGCCTCTTCTCAGGCGGAAGGAGTATCGAGAAGGGCTCGCCGTTTGCCTCGTCAGGCTGGAACTCGAAGAGGAGGGCCGCGCCCTTGTTCCACGACACGATCATCCTGTGCGCGTCCAGCCCCACGATCGCATCGGCGGAATTGTCCGTCAGGATGGAAATGTAATGTTCCTTCGAGGTCACTTCTTCTTCGAGAAGGAACCGCTTCAGACCGTAGCCGAGCTGGTCGGCCATCGCGAGGAAGATATTAAGATTTTCATCCTGAAGTTCCGGTATTGTACTTTCGCGCATCGGGGCCGATGTATAGGCGAGCAAGAGCAGGCCGATCAGCGAGTCGCCTGCCGAGACGGGGAGCATCAGGAGAATTCTGCGATGCCCGAACACCTCCTGCGTTATGGCATAGCTCCTCCGGGCACTTGATTCTCCGGCAAATTGATCCGCCAGCCCGTCGATGAAGCTCATATCCCGGTCGCGATTAATCGGGGCAGGACTCGGCGCGCCCTCGGGGACAGCCGATTCATAGACCAGCCGTTGAACGCTCTCATCGAACGCGAAGAATTCGACCGAGTTCGCATGCGATTCTTCCTTTATTATTACAATCGCAGCCCTGAGCGCTTCGCTGTACGTACTGGCCGAGCCGATTGCATCCGTGAACCGGAGGAGCGTTTCGCGCTGTCGCTCTATGACGCGGCGTCTCGAAATATTCACTTCGCTCTGGTGTGCCTGATAAGCGTTTGCATACTGATAAATGATTTCATGGAAACAGCCGTCTACTCTTCTTGAATAGCTGAAGATGTCGTGCTCATTCTGCATTTTACGCCGCACGACTGAAACGATGGCGTCTTCCCCCAGGAGAAAAGTCTCGTGCACCGAAGTGAGAGTCAGGAGTCCGTTGTAAGGCGGCTTTGCAATCCGTTCCGTAAATTTCGTCAAACGCGAGCTGCCGAGATTGTTCAGCAGATCGAGAATGCAATGAAGGAGCTCGGTTATCTGGCTTTTGTAGAAAGGTATCTGCGTACTGCCGGAATACTTCGGGATAGAGTTTATCGAAGAGACCCATCTCTCGGTTATTGCATCGAAATTATTCGTTATTATCTGTACTAGCTCGTCCATGCCATTCTATTCTGTCTCAAGGTGCCGAATTCCGCAATTTCGCATTCCGGCCATTCAGCGGTATCATAAACAAGACTCAATGAATTAACTCTTGACTCCGAAATAAGCCGTCGCTATTCCGTAAGTCAGCGGTATCGACCTCACATCCTTGAAATGCGCATTCCTCATGACATTCTCGAAGTCGCGTCCGTCCGGGAAGGCCGATACCGAATTCGGGAGGTAGGAGTATGCCGCAGGATCCTTTGAGATTATCCTCCCGAGCAGCGGCAATATCCTCTTGAAATAGAAGAAGTATATCTGCTTCACGGGAAAAACCTTCGGCTTTGAAAATTCAAGGACCACGAGCTTCCCGCCGGACTTAAGAACTCTCTGCATTTCGGCAATTCCCCTCTCGAGACTCCCGAAGTTTCTCACTCCGAAGGCCACGGCAGTGACGTCGAAGGTGTTGTCCGGGAAAGGGAGCAGTTCGGCATCTGCCTGTACGATCTCAACTTTGCCGTCCAGCCGCATCCTGCTCTTCTTAGCGTCGAAAGTCCGAATCATGTTTTCCGCAAAATCTACGGAGACTATCCTGGACGGGTTGAACTTAGCAGCCTCAATCGAAAGATCGCCGGTCCCGCATGCGATATCGAGAAACGAATTCGCCGGCAGAAGGCCTGAGATCCTTATCGCGCGCTTGCGCCAGTAACGGTCTATGCCGGCACTGAGGAAATGGTTGAGGAAATCGTAATGGCCGGAGATGCCGTTAAACATCCGGCGCACATATGTGCTTTTCACCGACGGATCCAGGGAATAGCCGGTCATTCCATCCCCTTCCCGGTCCCTCTCGTACATCTCAGCGTTGTTCATCCGCTCTAGACTTGAGCTCATCGATCCTCTTTCGATAGAGGTCCTCTTTCTGCGGCTTTTTCTTCATGAGAATCGTGTATGCTTCGATGGCTGTGTCTATTTGTCCCTGCTGTTCAAATATAACTGCAAGAGTTTCAGTTACGATTTCCGGAGTCAGCTCGATCCCGCCGTCTTCTTCACGGTTTGCGGGACGACTCTCGGCAGGTTTGATCGGGGATGCAGACTCCAGCTTCCTGGCAAGAATCTCGACATCGAATTTAAATTCCTCACCTTCGGATTTAGAAGGCTCCTCCTGATCGGGCGTCTTCTTATTCCTGGAAGACTCATCAGAGAATTCTCGTGCAACCCTGTCGATTATTTCCCGCGCAGTGCCGGCGCTCTTTTCCTCGTCAGGGCGCTCCTTGTCGCGGTCCCTGACCGGCTCTTTCACATCACCTGCCGCTGCCGGCGGCCTGACCAGGCTTGCCTGGAGAGGAGAGAGTTCCTCCCCGATAATCGAATCAAGACCGGGTATCAGGAAATCTTCCTGTGATGCGGGCTCGGGGTTTGCCTTCAGGGTCTGTTCGACGGTCTTCATAATATCGCTGCCGGAAGCCGCACTCTTTCGGTACTGCTCTGCCAGCTTTCTCCCGATCGAGTCCGCCTGCTCCTGGCTCTCCAGCTCTACCTTCAACTTCTCTATCATCCGCGATCCCGGATGGAGTTGGTCCGCTTTCTGAAGCTCCTTCCGCGCATCGATGTAGAGTCCTGCGCGCATCATAGCCATTGAAAGAACCGCATGTCCGGTCGAATAATTCGGGTGGGCTATCACCCCGCGTTGAGCCACAGACAGCGCTTCACCGACCCTATCGATCTCAAGGTAGAAATAGGATAGCATCGCGAAGAAAGACGACGCGGGATTCTTCCGAACTCTCTCCTCGAGAAACTGAAGAAGCTGCACATCCTTGCCACCAAATTGATAATTCATATCAGCTATTTGCAAAAGCGTGACGACAGCGCGTTCGATTCATGACATTCACATACGACAAAAATCGCCGTCTATTCAGCGACCTGCTCCGCAGCCGGCTGAGCTTTCGGAACAGTTCTGACCGCCGCCTTCCTTGCCATAACCGCCTGCTTTATTGAGAGATACGAAATCGTGCTGAAGCCGACAAAATAAAGCGTCTGGAACGGAACCGCAGCAATCTCAAGATCGACTATGGACATTACAATGCCCGCAAGGCAATAGACCGCCAAAACTACTTCGGCAATTGAGACCCAGTTGATCTTCCTTTGCGTGTATTTCTTGTCTGCCCACGATCCCTGTTTTCCTGTCACTCCGTACTTCGGGGTTCTGACAAACTCCGTCTTCTTGTTCATGAGGCCTTCGATTACAGCCTTCGTGTTGTTGACGGACAGCCCCATGCTCCCTGCCATAAAAACAGGGAAGAGATAAATTCGTCTTCTCCAGTCGCTGTACACGTCCTTCTGGCTGTAGAGGTAGAAAACGAACGACCCGAAGAAAGCAAACACAAAGCCGCTCATCAGCATGAATGTCGCATCGAATTGCCCGGAGTGTTTGATGAAGACAATCGGAACCTGCAGGATTCCGATGAGAAGGACGAACGGGTAAACCATACTCGCCGAGAGATGAATCGTGGAATGGATTTTCACCCGTAGCGGTAATTTCGATTTCCAAACCCGCGGAAGTAATTTCTTGGACGCCTCAATTGATCCCTTGGTCCACCTGAACTGCTGCGAACGAAGTCCGTTCACATCGGCCGGGAGTTCGGCCGGAGAAGTATACTCCTTCATGAAAACGAACTGCCAGCCTCTAAGCTGCGCCCGATAACTCAGGTCCAGGTCCTCTGCCAGTGTATCGGCCTCCCAGTTGCCCGAATCCTCGATGCATCGCCGGCGCCAAATACCCGCAGTCCCGTTGAAGTTTATGAAAAATCCCGCCTTGTTCCTCACCTGCTGCTCGATGACAAAATGTCCGTCGAGCGCGATTGCCTGTGCTCGGGTAAGTATCGAGTAATCACTGTTTATGTGCTCCCATCTCGTCTGGACTAACCCCACATTGTCATTGGCGAAATAAGGAAGAGTTCTCTTGAGAAAATCTGCCCGCGGTATGAAGTCCGCATCGAATATGGCGACATATTCGCCTCTTGCTTCGGGGAGAGCACTTTTGAGGGCTCCCGCCTTGTAACCCTGACGGTTGCTCCGCCTCACGTGCTTAATATCAAATCCTTCGGCGCTCTTCTCGATAATCTTCCGGCCGATGATTGCGGTAGTCTCGTCGGTCGAGTCGTCCAGGACCTGAATTTCAATTTTGTCTTTCGGATAATCCAGCGAACAGATTGCATCGATCGCGCGGTTCACGACATACAGTTCGTTGTAAACAGGGAGTTGCACGGTGACCACAGGAAAATCTTTCAGATCCCCCGCCTTTGCTACCTGCCTGTTCCGATATCTAAAGTAGTAGAATATCATTAAGAAGCCGTTCGAGCCGAAAATAAAAGGAAAGCTCAGAACGACTATATACATTACCAACAACGCGTGTTCAACGCCCGTTGACATTTCGAATAACTCCTTCAGTATTTACCAGTTTGTTACCAGGGCCAGGAGAATATCATCAGTTAATTTGTCCTCGGCCTGTGTTAATCCAGCATCTCTGTTTGACGGACCCTGACTGGGATCGTACTCGCCCCAGTCGGAAAAGTCTTTTGTCCAAATAATCTTCTGCGTCTTCAAGTTCTGAAACTTGACCGATACGTTTATGGTGATTCGCCATTTGCCAACCTGCTGGTTCCCCGTAACTGAGGTGGGTTGCGTTGTAACGCTGTTTACCACGCCGATCACGGCAGCATCTGCATTCGACATATTCGTAACCTGATAAGTGTTGTCCGCAACGAGTTTCTGTGTCAACATGTTTGTCAGATTGGTCCTGAGGTTAGGATCGCCATAGCCGCTTCTGTCGTCGAAAACCTGCACGGCAACGGAATGGACACCCGGCGGGAGCGCAGCTCCGCGGAAGGAATAAGTACAGCCGAAAAACGTCACCGCAAGTGCCAGAATCGCGCAGTATTTCATCAAACATCCTTTAATTTATATTGTTGGAGCTTGCGATACAAAGAACGCATGCTTATGCCCAGTGCTTGCGCAGCCATTCGTTTGTTCCCGTGAAATTTCTTTATCGCGCTCTGAATGAGGTATTTTTCCATCTCCTCAAGGTTAAGCTCCTTGCCGTCGGAAGAGTCTTCTGCCTCTTCATGCGGCCCCGGTACATATTGCGGAACAGGAAGCGCGAGTTTCCTTTCCGGCCTGTCGGCCTGGAAAAAGGACTTCAAATCGACTATGTCGTTCTTGATTTCCCAGAGGGCCCTCAGAATAAGCTCGCGTTCGGATTCTTCGGGCGTTTTGTCGACCCGAACAGGGAGAAACCTGCTGGTCGGCTCGCCGGAATAAAATGCCCCCGATTTGGGCAGATATTTCTCTATGGCAGCCGCATCCACATGGTTGCCGCGTTCAAGGACTATCACGCTCTCCACCAAGTTCCTCAGCTCACGGACATTCCCCGGCCACTCAAGGCCGCTCAAAATCTCGATTGACTCGCGAGAAAAACCGCCAAACACTATTTTGTTGCGCTCGCAGAACTCATGCGAGAACTTTTCGATGAAAATCGGGATATCCTCCCTTCGCTCCCTGAGCGGAGGGATGTACAAGTTCACCGACCTCAGGCGGAAGTAGAGGTCCTGCCGGAAGAATCCTTTTGCTACTTCGTCTTCCAGAGACTTATTCGACGCGGCAATGACCCTGACGTCGGAAGTCTGCGTCGCCGACGAGCCGACGCGCATATACTCTCCGGTCTCTATCACGCGGAGGAGCTTCACCTGAAGCGGAAGCGGCATGTCCCCGATCTCGTCGAGAAAGAGCGTACCGCCGTCCGCGATTTCAAAATAACCCTTCCTCGTCTCTACGGCACCGGTGAACGCCCCGCGTTGATGACCGAACAACTCAGACTCGAGTATTCCCTCAGGGATGGCACCGCAGTTTACTGCAACTACAGACCTGGCGGACCGTGCACTCGCACCGTGAATGGCCCGCGCTACGATTTCCTTCCCTACCCCGCTCTCGCCGTTTATGAGAACGGTAACGTCGGTCGGTGCGACTTTCATTATGGTCGCAATGACCTCTTTCATCGCGGGCGAGGTACCGACGATTCCAAATTTTTCCTGAAATTCTTCCGCTGTCATTTCCATTTCATATTGTCAGGACTTGTCCGTCCTGAACCAGGTTCAACTTTTCAATTCCGAATTTCGAGCCGAGCTTCTCTCTCCATTCGCCGCCGCTCTCAAGCTCCATCGGAATGTGTGTAAAATAGAGAAAACTGTTTTGTCCTTCCGCAAGAGCGGCGATCTCGCCGAGCGAAGGATGGGTCGCCTCAATAAGCGACACGGAACCGCGAATATATTCCCTGGCCTCGTCGAGCGAATCCAAATCACTGCTGAAGAAGAACTTCCTGCTTCCCTCACGGACGACGACCGAAAAGCTGACAGGATCTATGCCCGCCGCCTCGGCTAAATCCGAGTACTTAACAAGGTGGTTGGTCCTGATGAATTCCAGTTTCACACTCTCCGAAAGCTTAATCTCTCCGGCCGTCAGCGGCAGCAAAGAAAATTTGAACGACATCCTCCCGGGGAATATGAAGAAGTTGTCCAGCCAGAGCCTAACGAAATTCAGCTGCGTAAAGGGAATGTGGACCTCGATCGGTTCCCTTCTTCCGGAGACGTGCATTGCGGTCAACACTGCCGGAAGGCCCCCGCAATGGTCCGCATGCATGTGCGTTATGAAAATCTTCTGTACGGAAGAGAGGCCCACACCTGACTTCTGCAGCCCACGCAGCGCGTCCGAGCCGCAGTCGATCAGGAACCGCTCATCGGAGGCTTCGACAAAATAGCAGCTGTTGAAGCGCCGTGAATCCGAATAGGCAGAACCGGATCCGAGTATAGTTACCTTCATTTTTGCACCACAATGCAGGATATCGAACGACCTTTCAGCTCATGCGCATAGGCTTCCGCATCTGACCGGGTGGAAAAGCTCCCGGTACTGACCGCATACAGAGTTCTGCTGCCATCGGCCTTCGTGAAAACAGCGGCTTGAATGCCCTGCTCCTTCAGAGTCGCGATGAATCTCCGCGCATTCTCCGGGGTTGAGAACGCGCCGAGTTGAACCGTAAACATGGCCGAAGGCGGAGCCGGGCTGCTTGGCTGAGGCTGTTCGCTCGAAACCGGGAGCGCCGTCGATGGCTGCGGCAGGCGAAGGGTATCTTCAAACCCTAAAGGATCGACAAGCTGGGTCATCATAGGCGTGTACTTGCGGAGTTCCAGATAATCAGTGTGTGCGTTGCCGTAATCCCCGGCGGCAAAATGGTATTTGTAGAGTTGAAGCAGCGCTTGCTGGGCAATCGGCTTCCCCGGATACTCGGCGATAATCTCTTTGTAAGTATCCACGGCCTCCACCGCGTCCGGCGTCAGTGCAGCGCGGACGAAAATGGCGAATGGATCGGAAGGGTCGGACTCGGTGAGATACCTTCGCGCATCGTTTAGATCACCCGCCTTGAGAGACAGATAAGCTTGCTGGGCATTCCGATCTCCTGATGCGACCATCCCATCGGCTTTCTGTGATTTGTCCTCGCTGGTAAATCGCTGTGCGCGCACAGTCCCGGGGAGGAGGACAAACGCCAGGGCAAGACCGATTGTCAGGAGCGATATTACGCGATTCATTTCAGTTGTGGATGCAGACCACTTCTCCGAACAACGTTGCCATTGAAACTCTGTCAATCTTCACTTTGACGACATCGCCGGGCTTCTGTGTCCCTCTTGGGAACACTACCGTCTTGTTAGTATCAGTTCTGCCGCTGAGCTGTTCGTCAGATTTCCTGCTCGTGCCGTCTACCATCACTTCGAAGGTTCTGCCGACTAAAGACTCGTTTATCTCATAAGAAATCTTCTGTTGAAGAGATATGACCTCGCTCAACCTCTTCGTTTTGACGTCCTCGGGGACGTCATCGCCCATCTTGTAAGCCGGGGTCCCCTCACGAGGAGAATACTTGAACATGTATGCACCGTCGTACCGGACCTCTTCCATCAGGCTGAGAGTCTCCCTATGTTCGTCGTCCGTTTCGGTCGGGAAGCCCGCGATTATATCGGTAGAAAGCGCTACTCCAGGAACCCGCGCACGGATTCTTTTCGCCAACTCCATGTAGTGGTCCCTTGTGTACGTTCTGTTCATTGCCTCAAGCACGCGGGTCGACCCGGACTGGACAGGGAGATGTATATACTTGCACAGATTGTCATGAGCGGCAATCGTATCTATGAGCTTGTCCGATAGATCCTGCGGATGAGAGGTCGTGAATCTTATTCTGACGGACGGTTCCACATTCGCCACCGCGGCCAGAAGGTCGGCAAAATCCTTCTCGCCATCGCGGTACGAGTTAACATTCTGACCGAGGAGTGTTACCTCGCGGATACCCTGTCTCACAAGCTGTTCCACCTCGTTCACAACACCGGCCAAGGTCCGGCTTCGCTCGCGTCCCCTGGTGAACGGGACGATGCAAAAAGTACAAAACTTGTCACAGCCGCGCATCACTGAAATCCATGCTGAGATCCCCTCGGCCCTGAACGGTATGATATCATCGTATGTCTCGGTGCGCGACAGCCTGACGCCCAGCCCCTGATTACCGGCCAGCGCGCCCTCGAGAAGCTGAGGGAGCCTGCGGTATTCATCCGGACCGACCACGACGTCGACTTTCCTTCCGTCCAGGAGATTGGAGCGCAGCCGCTCAGCCATGCAGCCCAGGACCCCGACGACCAGGTTCGGCTTATCGGGTTTCTGACTTCTTATTGTACTGAGCCTCTGCCTTATCTTCTCCTCCGCGTGTTCCCGAACGCTGCACGTGTTCAGAAGAACCACATCCGCATCATTCATGGTGTCTGTGGGCGAGTAGCCAGATTTGCTCATTATGCCGAGGACAATCTCGGTGTCCGCGAGGTTCATCTGGCATCCATACGTCTCTATGTAAACCTTCAATCTGTTGTCAGAATTCATATGCGCCAATTTGTCACTCATATGTAAAATTTCGTCAACAATTTAATTCTGCATAGAGGAATAAACAAACCATCTGAAAATCGCCCGGCGGGATGCCCCAATATGCCTCAAAACGAACGAGTTGCATCTATATCCTGGCCGAAATCCGCACAGAAAAGCCCGGACGGCATGCGAGACGCTGTTGTCCCATCTGCTTGAGAAATCCTCCAACACTATCGGCGGCGCGGTCGCCCGGTTCCGGATCAACCGCAATGGCTGTGCAGGGTCGCCAATTCTTTTCTTTAATGGATGTTGAAGCGTAAACCGGCATTCAGTCCTCTGCATTTTTCTCCTTCATACTACCTACTTCATACTCACCGCCATTGTTTCTCAACTTTTACCTCAACCTTTTCCCCATTCATTGAAGATGACCTCTCTTACTGCATGCTTGCAATGCGTATCGGCGGTGCGACTTGACAAATTCCTGACGACCCGCTATACTTCCGCTACGACTACTTTCCGGGCTTCTGACGTTCGAGGGGAAATTGAAAAGATCCGGGAAGAAATGAGGAGGATTACCATTCGCCGGTCGTAGCGTAAACAGCGCACAGATGAACCGGAATTGGAGACTGAGGAGAACGAACTGATCGTGACCTTAATCAGGGATGGTACTGCGGAAAAAGCGGAGTGGAGTATCTTCCACCGTGCTTTGCGGTGGTTTACAGTTCGCAATCGTCAGAGAAGTTCTCGTAATTCAAAATTCTTGACGTATTGTGATCGGGGTTTCCCAGCAAATCTAAATTGCGAAAGCATTGTAGAAACCCACCTAACTCGCGGTGGTGTCGCCGCTTTCTCATGGATGACATGAAAACACATTCTTAGTTTTTATTGCGGGAGGAGAGAAGGTGAATTTTGTAAGGATAAATCTATGTAGGCGACAATGAAGAAGCATTTGAATTCACAAGGGATTTGGCTTGCGGTGTTCTTATTTACGAACCTGTTCACTTCCTGCAACAAGGACAGCAACCTGGTTGGTCCGGGAAAACCTCCTGTCTGGACTCAGGAACAACTGCAGAGTTTGCAGGTTCGAGGTGTATGTGCCACTGGCAATGTTATCATCGTGGGTGGTTATCCAATGAACACGTCATACGGTTATTTCTTTCGCTCGACTGACAACGGTGCCACGTGGGTAATGACAGACTCCTTCGGTGTAAATAACACTTCTCCCGGACTAAACTTCGTGATTTATCCGTCCTTCACGTTTCTTGTTGACGGTGCGGATATTCTTGCCGGTGTCGGGGGCGGGATGAACAGAGGTGATATATATCGCTCGACAGATGGAGGGATGACGTGGAGCGATAAGGGGATAAGCTGGCCTGAAAGTGGGGACGCCGACGCGAAGAATATCAATTCATTCTGTTCGACTGGGGAAAACATATTCGCAGGAACCTTCCATGGCGTGTTCCGCTCGACGGATCGGGGTGCAACTTGGAAAGCCGCAAATGCGGGATTGACATGGCCGATTGAGGGGCTCGCGTCAACTGGCTCAAGCTTATTCGCCTGTACAGAGGGTGAAGGGATCTTTCTTTCCGACGATGGGGGGACAAGTTGGCGGATAACGGATACATCGAACTATATCTTTGTGTCGCTTGCGGCGATCAGAAATGAAGTTTTTGCCGGTGCATTCCAATTTTACGAAAGACCTTTGACTGGTGGGGCGTTTCTTTCTACTGATTATGGCGTTACCTGGGTGCATTCTGATTCCGGGCTCACAAACCACGCGGTCAATGTTCTCATTTCCAGCGGGACCGATCTCTATGCCGGAACAAACTCAGGGGTTTTTTTCTCCGCGAACGATGGAGGAACGTGGATGTTTGACTCTGCTGGATCAGCATCGGGTTCGACTGACGTCATCGCACTTGCGGTTAATGGTTCGCGCATCATAGAAGGGACCTTACAGGGCGTGTGGGTTCAACCGCTTCCAGTGTCGAACGATGTGATAACCGAAAGGAACCGGGTTGGCTTAACGGGGAAAGGAGGATGACATGCTAAAGTTCATATAACCATGGGGGCGTTGGCGCGCCCCCACAGCAGATAAGTAATAAAGAATCTAAACGAAGCACAAAAAGGAGAACCTGTTTATGCAAAGATTAATCATTCTCTTGCCGGTATTAATACTGTTGACTTTTTCCAACGTGCAATCTCAGACAACAGACGCCCCATCGAATGGGAGCAAGGCGCTCCTTTTTGATTTTGCCGGACTCAGTAATCTCGGTGCTAATGCCTACAACGGCGGGATCGGCGGAAAGTACTTCCTTTCGGATCAGACCGCTCTTCGTGCCATGTTGTTGTTCGGACTGGATAACAGGAGCCTGGCCGGCGCAAAAAACGATGACGTCCAATTCGGGCTCAGTGCCGGGCTGGAGTATCATCTCCCAATATCAACTCATGTAAGTCCATATGTCGGTGGTTTGTTGATCGCCAAAACCGAGGATACAAAGATGACGGGAGCGACATCCACCTCTACATCTGCTGGAGTGGCTGGGATCGCAGGAGTGGAGTATTTTTTCAATAAGAACATAAGCCTGGCTGCAGAGTATCAATTCGGCCTGACGGCGACGAACACCACTCAATCTCCTGGAGATACCCAACAGGAGCTTCAAATTGGATTCCAGACGGCTAATCTGACGCTCGGCGTGTATTTCTAAGAAGCTTCACCAATAATAAAAGGGTGGCTTCCAATACGGGGACCACCACTATTATTGTAAAGTTAGTACCGGAGAAAAAAAATGAAGAGTCGTATGATAAACAAGAGACTTTATTTCGCCCTGCTTGCTGGTATGTGCTTGCTTATCGGCTGTCACAACAATCTCATAGGTTCAGGCGGCTCTGTCTGGACACAGGGGACAGGAGTCATCAATGTGAACCATTTCTATGCGAGCGGTGGAAATCTCTTAGCAAGCACATACTGTGCTCCATGCTCGCAGGCTTACATCTTTCTGTCGACAGATGAGGGGGTGACTTGGAAGCTGGACACAACCTTTCATGTCTATAATCACTACGTTATGTGTTCCGACAGTATATGCGTCACAAACGGTCAATACCTTTCAGCGCCTATCACGTTTATGTCGGATGGCAAGTACGTTTTTGCAGGGGTGAGTGACTGTTTCAGAGGAGCGATATACAGGTCGTCCGACAATGGAATAACATGGAGCAACGAGGGAATAAGCTGGCCGGAGAACGACTCAAACCATTCAGAGGATATAAACTGCTTTTCGGTGTTGAACGGCAATATCTTTGCAGGGACCTATCATGGAATCTTTGTATCGACAGACGAGGGAAGTAGCTGGCGAGCCGACAACGCTGGTCTTCCGATTATATATACCGGGCACCCGCCGACTATAACCGATCTTGTTGTAGAGGGAGGAAATCTTTTCGCCTCAAGTGGGGGCTATAATATATACCGATCCATGAATGGCGGTGCAAGTTGGGCTGAAGTCGATTCGATAGATGGCTCGTTCCACCGTCTCGCGGCGATAGGCTCGGAGGTCTTTGCGTCGGCATTCAATGTTCCGGACGAACCGGTGACCGGAGGTGTCTTTGCCTCCACAGACAATGGCAAGAGCTGGCAGCGTGCGGATGCCGATCTGCCAGACCATGGTGTTGGCGACATTTGTGCCAACGGATCTTACCTGTTTGCTGGAACTGAGACGGCAATCTTTTTTTCAGATGACCTGGGTGCAACATGGATAGATATCTCAAATGCCGCTCCTTTTAGTGGAGCAACCCCTACGGTCTGGTCGGACGGACCTTATTTGTTTGCCAATAGTGGTGGAGGCGTTTGGCGGTATCCGCTCTTTTTGCTGCCCGTTTTCTCTCAGAACAGGACAGATTAAAGTCCAAAGGAATTGAAAGGGGGGTAATATGCTAAAGTTTATGTAACGATGGGGGCGCTGGAACGCCCCCACGGTGGATAAGAAGACATGCGATAACCAGCCTGTTCTTGCAGGAATTAGTCCGCGTAACTAATTGGGAAGTAATATGAAATACATCGGGTTTTCATTTGCCTTGCTCCTGTTGGGGAGCTTGAGTGCTGGCTGCAATAATAATCCAACTGGCCCAGGTGGCTCCGCGTGGTCACAGTGCGAAGGTTTGCCAGACCTGCCTATCACAGGGTTCGCCGCAACTGGAAACAACCTTGTTGCGGGAAGTTACAATGCTCCGCTTTCGCAGGCTTATATCTTTATTTCTTTTAATAACGGGTTAAGCTGGTCTCTCGACACGACATTTCACACCAAGAATCATTCACCTGGTACCTATTATTTTGTTGGTACACCCGTTACGTTTCTCTCCGACGCTGGCTACCTCTTTGCTGGGATAGCGGGGGATGGCGGCAACATGTATGTCTCCACAAACGGTGGAAGAACATGGGTGGAAAGAGATACTAACTTTGTTCAGTCTGTCTGGTGCCTGGCTGCATCTAGGGGAGCCGTCCTTGCAGGAACAGGCCAGGGAGTGTTTCGTTCGACAGACCATGGTACAAGTTGGATTGCCGCCAACAAAGGATTATCGTCCACGGTTAGCGGGCTTGCCGTTGTTGGGACGAGCATTTTTGCTTGCACGGAGGGCGAGGGCATTTACAAATCGGTGAATGGTGCAATGATCTGGGCAGAGGTCAACACAACGGAGTTTGATTTTCACAGTCTCGCGGCAATTGCGGGGCAGATTTTCGCCGGATTTCCCGGAGGTTACTCCAACGGTGGTGTTCTCGAGTCAGCAGATAATGGAGCAACCTGGAGGCTTGTAGATGCGGGGCTCGCAAATTCTTCAGTCAATGTACTTTGTGTCAATGGTTCGAATCTCTTTGCCGGCACAAATGAGGGTGTTTTTCTCACTACTAATATGGGAGGATACTGGATGGATACTTCAACGGGGACATCAGTTGATTCGTCAGCAACGATTTCACTCTTTGTTAGCGGCTCATTTCTGTTCGCAGGAACGAACGACCGCGGTGCATGGAGGTATCCGGTTTTTCTAAAATGATGCGATCGTGTAAGAATATTCGTAGCACAAAACCATAGGAGGAAATAGCTATGAAAAAGGTAAAGATAAAGCTGTCACTTTCGCTGGCCATATTTTTTCTGTTCCAAATCAGCACTGCTATGATTGCGCAAGGTCAGCAAATAATCCATGGCACCGCTCCCAGCAGCATTGCAAGATTCGGGCTAAAACCGATCTCACAGTTGGCTGGTACGGAGCGAATGAATCACCCCGCCGCAAGCGGCGGGGTATCTTCTGATGGTTTGGGTTCCACATCGCCGCAAGCGGCGGGGAATTCAACCCTGAGCGATTAAATCTTGCGATTTGTCTACCGCTGCGTAATGAGACAGCGCTCAGGCAATTGCTTGAACAGATATACAGTCCAACAAGTCCTGATTATCATCATTATCTCACTGTTCTCCAATTCACCTCACAATTCGGTCCGACAGATAAGGACTATCAAACAGTCATTGCCTTCGCAAAAGCAAATGGTATGACAGTCACGGGTACGTACCCGAACCGGATGACAGTGGATGTGAGTGCAACTGTCGCAAGTGTCGAAAAAGTCTTACATGTTACAATGAACCTGTACCAGCACCCTATGGAGGCGCGCAGATTTTACGCGCCAGATCGCGATCCCTCACTTAATTTAGCTGTTCCTATCTTAAGAATTAGCGGTCTGGACAACTACTCGCGTCCGCACCCTCATTCTATTGCGACCCGAATCGAGAATGGTGGCACAATAATACCACAATCTGGTTCAGGACCCGGTGGTACTTATTGGGGGACGGATTTCAGAGCCGCGTATGTTCCTTCTGTGTCGCTTGATGGGTCGGGGCAGAAGTTGGGGCTACTTCAATTTGATGGCTTCAATCCTAACGACATTACCTACTATGAAAATTATAAGATTCCCCATCTTCCGAATGTCACATTAGACACCGTGCTTTTGGACAATTTCAACGGTCTGCCAATTGGCAATGATAATTACGACAGAGAAGTATGTCTTGATATTGATATGGCGATCTCCATGGCGCCTGGACTGTCGGCAGTTGTAATATATGAAGCAGGTCCCAACGGGAACTATGACGATATCATTACGCGTATGGCCACCGACGACATCTGCAAGCAGTTAAGTTCTTCCTGGGGTATCGGTGGGGAATTTACTGATAGCTATGCAGATCAGGTTTTTCAAGAGATGGCCACTCAGGGGCAGACTTTTTTCAACGCGTCGGGAGACATTGATGCAATAACCCATTCTACTTGGATAAGTGGAGGAGATACGGTTCATTCCTATTTCGATTTTCCCTCTGAAGACTCAAATATCATTCAAGTCGGTGGAACCACTTTGACCACGAGTGGACCAGCTGGTTCATGGTCTTCAGAAACTGTCTGGAATACTAATACATACTATGGGTATCCGACTAACGCATTCGTTGGAAGCACTGGCGGAGTAGGTACGTTATACTCTATCCCAAATTGGCAACAAAACGCCAACTCATCCAACAATCAAGTCTCGTCGAGCTATCGGAACGTTCCTGATGTTGCATTGACCGCTGACAACATTTACGTCCGGTGTTCTCTGCTAGATGGTAGTGATTGGACCGTTATGGGCACGAGCGCCGCTGCTCCATTATGGGCAGGTTTTGTTGCCATGGTGAATCAGGAGGAGGCAGCAATCGGCAAAACCGGGGTGGGATTCATTGATCCAGCCATCTACAAAATCGCTGAGCTCGGCGAATATAACTCTGATTTTCACGACGTGACAAGCGGCAATAATGAATGGTCGGGTAGTGGGGGCGATTTCACTGCGTCCACGGGTTATGACCTCTGCACAGGTTGGGGAACTCCTAACGGCCAAAACTTGATAAGTGATCTTACACTGAATTTGTACGTCCCGGGGCAGTACTCGACGATTGCTTCCGCTCTTTCCGCAGCTGTCAGTGGACAAACCGTGATTGTAAGTGGTGCGCAGACCGTGAGCAGCAATCTCACGGTTCCCAGCGGGGTGACGCTTCAAATCAATCCTGGCGCAACCATCACCTTCAGCGGCTACTACAAGCTACGCATCGAAGGAGCACTCTACGCTAGCGGCTCATCAAGCAGCCCGATTACCTTCCAAGGCAGTGGCTCTCCAGGCTCGTGGTTCGGCATTGAATTCTACGACATCTCGCAAGGTTCGAGCCTCCGCTATTGCACCATAAAGGATGCTACCTATGGATTGAACCTGATCTCAAGCTATCTCCCTCCTAATCCTCTGGTTATCACAAACAATGACTACGGGGTAAACTGCACCAATTACAGCGACCCGAGTTTTATATCGACCGTTTTCAGCGGGAACAACTACGATGTCTACGGTGATGCTACCTCGACGATGCTGCTTGGAACGTCGACCGGGCCGGGATATAACAGCTTCCGTAACCCCGGGATCTACCAGGTGTATTCAACTTATAGCGGTACCATCAGTGCCGAGGGGAACTGGTGGGGAAGCTCTTCGCCTTCTCCCTACGTTACCTCCAATGTGGATTATTCCAACTGGCTTTCCTCGGACCCGAATCCGGAGATGAAAGAGGTCGACGGAAAGCACGTTGTCGTCGTTCAATCCGTATCGTCCTCTTCATCGGAGCCGCAAATCTCCCAGCCGAAGATCGCAAGCTCAGACACAAGCATCACAAAGCTCGACGCGGCGTACCGATTGTATCTCGGAGGAGATTATAAGGATGCGCTCCAGGCTTTTGAAACCGTGACGACGAGTTATCCGAATGACTTTGCGGCCTGCCGCGCGTTGGTTTTTACTGAGAGGTGCCTTGATAAGCTTGGTGAATCATCGGGTGTTCTCACAGAATTAAACGACGTCTCCGCTGCACGAACAGGCACAAAGGTAGGCACATTCGCTGAAGCGAGGCGGACATATCAGTATCTGGAGCGGGGGAAGTACCAGGAAGCGCTTGCGCAAGCCGTGCAGATTGCCGGTTCGAGCAGCGACACGGCTCTTGTGAAGTTCGCGCTTTATGATGCCGGGAGCATCGATTGGTATGATCTTGGCAACAAGAGAGATGGCGAGAAATACTATCGCCAGCTGATCTCACACTTCCCAGGCGATCCGCTCAGTGCTTCCGCACTTGTAGCCATGGGAGAGTCAACCTCACCATCTGCATCTCAGCAGCAAGCGGATACTTCAACGGTAGAGAAACGCGTCGCGCTCGGGAATTATCCCAATCCGTTCAATCCGACAACAGAGATCAGCTATCAGCTGCCACGGAACGGCCAGGTCACTCTGAAGGTTTATGATGTCCTGGGCCGGCTTGTGTCAACGCTGGTTGAAGGCTATCAATCGGCGGGTGTACACACCGTTCAGTTCAACGGCGACAATCTTGCCAGCGGCGTCTACTTCTACCAGCTCACTGCGCCGGGGCTTGAGAAGGTAAACAAGATGATCCTTATGAAGTGATTCTGTACTGCACCTCCCGTCGAGAGTAACTGTTCGGGGCCCGATTAGCAGGAAGTCGGGCCTCGTCGTTATCCGACCTTCCTGAAGCCTCTCTGGATACAAGAGGTTTTCCAGGAGTATCCCAAGAACTCGCTAATCTTGGGAATGTGCCTTGCAGACGGCCGGCAGCGGTCCAACTCTCAGCCACAGCCGCCATTTCGTCCACACCGGATGCCGCAACCACCTCGAATTGCCTCAAGTTTGAGTTCAGGCACTTTCAGCGCACAGGTCCCCTAAAGCAACAAGATGACGAGAAGAAACCCTTGGGAGGGGGGGCCCCGAAATTGGAATTGGCAGAATGGCAACGCATCTATGTAAGTGCGCCACGGTTTGTATTTTGGCAGTCTCTTAAATAACTTGCTTGAAAATCAGGAGAATGAGTGAAAATCGCAGTTCTGTTGGGCGGGAGTTCACCGGAACGTTTCGTTTCAATAGCTTCCGGCAGAGGAATAGTGAAAGCTCTCAGGGAGCTGGGCCACGATGTTACCGTGGTCGACCCCGCATTGGGAAACGACCAAATGCCTGAAGCCGACCTTCTTTCGCAGGGCGTGGGGACAATTCCACCCGGTGAAGAGACATTGAGAAAGCTGTCACACAAGAACTACCTCGCTTCCGTCGATTCGCAGTTATTCGACGACGTCAATCTCGCCTTCATCATTCTTCACGGCAAATGGGGTGAAGACGGGATTATACAGTCGCTTCTTGAGCTTCGTTCGATCCCATACACCGGCTCAGGCGTCATGGCGAGTGCAATTGCGATGGACAAGGTGATGTCGAAGAAGCTGTTTGCCCATCATGGAACACCTACCCCCGATTGGTTCGATTACAGGAAAGACTCCTCAGATCGTTCATCCTCGATCGAAGAGGGAATTTCGCGGATCGGATTCCCGAATGTAGTGAAGCCTAACGACCAGGGTTCGTCGGTTGCGATTACGATTGTGAAGGAAAAATCGGCGCTTGACGCTGCGTTGGATGACGCCGAGAAGTTTTCGCAGACAGTTCTGGTCGAGAAATATATCGAGGGTGCCGAGCTTACGGTTGGAATCCTGGGCGACGAGCCGCTTCCTGTCATTGAAATCAGGCCCCACGACGGATTCTACGACTATGAACACAAGTATACGAAAGGTAGAACGGATTACCTTGTCCCGGCACCGATAGAAAAATCGTATGCCCTGGAACTCCAGGAGACCGCGCTGAGGACCTTCAGGTCGCTCGGCTGCAGGACATTCGGCCGGGTCGATTTCAAGGCGGGTCGTGATCACATCCCATACTGCCTCGAAGTGAATACAATTCCTGGAATGACCGAGACAAGCCTGGTGCCAAAAGCCGCGGCGGCGGCCGGCATTTCGTTCAACGAAGTGGTGAAGAGAATCGTCGAGCTGAGTCTGGAAGGGAAATGAATCTTAAGTTCTTCGCAAAGTCTCTCAAGAAGATGAAGAGACAGAGCGTACTGATCCTCCTCATCTTATCGGTCGGACTGGTGTATATCCTTTTCGACTCAAGGGGACTGATTCAGCGGCTGCGGCTTGCGGGCGATAAGGCCTCGCTGGAGAAGAAAATCGAGAAATTGCAGAAGGAAAATGCCTCCATGAGGGAGGAGATCCGGAAATTGCAGACGAGCAATCAGGAAATTGAACGGATAGCACGAGAGAAGTATTTTATGCATAGAAATGGCGAAAAAATCATCAAAGTTGAACCTAAGTAGAGGGGCCCAACCCGCGGGATTTGGAGCTGGTTTGTCGGGACGGGATTCCGGACTCTTCGCGCCGCCGAAATCCGCAATTCCTCTTGCCGAGAGAATCCGCCCGGTGAATTTCGAAGACTTCGTCGGTCAGGAACACCTGGTCGGCGAGAGGGGAACGCTCCGGAAGATGCTGGACAGCGGGAACATCCGCTCCATGATACTTTGGGGACCGCCCGGCACCGGCAAGACCACGCTCGCCCGCCTGATATCGAGAAGACTCCAGGCCGATTTCTTTCAGGTCAATGCGGTCTCTTCCGGAGTCCATGAGCTGCGTGAAATCATCGCGGCGGCCGAAAAATCGCTGGAAATCGGAAGGCGAACCATCCTGTTCATCGACGAAATACATCGGTTCAACAAGGCGCAACAGGATGCGCTGCTGGAAAGTGTTGAAAACGGCTCGATAATTCTTATCGGTGCGACGACGGAAAACCCATCCTTCGAAGTCATCTCTCCCCTGCTTTCGAGAAGTCAGGTTTACGTCCTGGAGACTCTCGGGGAGAATGAGCTCCTCAAAATACTTCATCATACGATTCAACAGGATGACCTGCTCAAGAAATATCAGGAGCGGATCGGCGGACAGCCTCTGCTCTCGGAAGAAGCGGAACAGGAGATCGTCCGTCTGAGCGGAGGAGACGCAAGGGTTATGCTGAATGCGCTCGAGGTTGCGGTAGACCTGGCGGGTCCAGATTCCGCCGCTGCACGGTCCGGGAATCCCCCTGTGCAGATAAGCCGGGACGTAATAAGAGAAGCGTACCAGGTCAGACATTATAAATATGACCGGACCGGCGAGGAGCATTACAACACCATTTCCGCCTTCATAAAAAGCGTCCGCGGAAGCGATCCGGATGCGGCAGTCTACTACCTCGCCCGGATGCTGGAGGCGGGTGAGGATCCGAAGTTTATCGCAAGGAGGCTGATCATACTCGCTTCCGAAGATATCGGCAACGCGGAGCCGTACGCGCTGACGCTCGCCACGGCCTGCTTTACGGCGGTCGATTACATCGGAATGCCGGAAGCTCGTATCGTACTTGCACAGGCGACAACATACCTTTCAAGCTGCCCGAAGAGCAACGCGTCGTATATGTCGATTGAAAAAGCGGCGGCTGACGTCCGGGAGAAACCTTACCTTCCCGTCCCGCTTCACCTTAGAAATGCTCCTACAAAGCTGATGGAAGAACTCGGCTACCACAAAGGGTACAAATATGCTCACGGGTTCCAGGACCATTTCGTGGAACAGCAATATCTCCCCGACGAGATTAAGGACAACATCTATTACGATCCGACCGAGATCGGCAGGGAAGCAGTCTTAAAGAAATATCTTCAGTCAATCTGGAACAAAAGGAAAAAGTAGTCTCCGCTACTTTCGAAGGGTCTCTTCGAGAAAGGATTTTTTAATGAATTATATCATCGGCATCGACCTTGGCGGCACATACATCAAAGCGGGCGCGGTATCGAAAGAAGGAGAGCTCCTTTATGAAGCTTCCTCAATCCCTTCAATGTCAGACGTAAATCCGAATGCCGTAGTCGGCCAGATCGAAAAGGCTGTAAACGAAGTCAAGTCGAAGTACAAAGGAGATAACCTTCTCGGTGTCGGGATAGGATCGCCGGGCCTGGTGGACCTGGACGGCGGTACGGTGAAATATCCGCCAAATTTCGCAAACTGGACGGTCTTCAGACTCGGAGAGGAAACCGCGAAGAAGATCGGCGGACGGGTGGAAGTTGAAAACGACGCCAACGCGGCTGCAGTCGGAGAATTCAGGTTCGGTGCAGGCAAAGGTTTGAAGAACTTCATCATGATCACACTCGGCACAGGCGTAGGAGGCGGGTTCATAATTGACGGACAGGTCTTCCGCGGAGAGACCGGCGGCGCGGGCGAACTGGGCCATATCTCGATAAATTACGACGGCCCGCACTGTAAATGCGGAAATCGCGGCTGCGTCGAGGCGTATGTCGGACAGAAATACCTTTCCCACCGCGTGTTCGAACAGTTGAAGACCCATCCCGACTCGCTCATTAATAAGCTCATAGATGGCGACGAATCAAAGCTGGAACCGAAGGTCATCAGCCAGGCAGCTGACAAGGGCGACAAGTTCGCTTTGCAGGTGTGGAAGGAGACGGGAATGTACATCGGCGTGGCCGTCGCAGCCGCATTCAACCTGTTCGACACCGCCAATCTCGTCGTGGGCGGAGGCGTTTCGAAAGCAGGCAGGGCGCTCTTCGATTCCATCGAGGAGACAATCAGGGAACGGGTTCTCCCGCCGCTGAGGCCGCGAATCAGAGTCGCTCCTGCAAAGCTGGAAAATTCGGCCGGGATAATCGGAGCCGCGGCACTTATTGCAGAATAAAATCTTCTCTTTCAATCCGATGAGTCCCTCTTCTGATATCGATGTGTCGTGAGAATTACATCCCTCATAGTTGCAGTCATTCTTGCAGCATCGGCACTTCACGCGTCGGAGAGGACATCCTCGGATTTTCCGCCGTTTCCCGTCCAGGACACGACGAAGGCCGCGGCAGCTAAAGACACCACTGCCTCCAAATCGGCAATCGACACGGTTGTCACTTACAGCGCCGCCGACTCGATAGTCTATTCGATCTCAAACCATGAGATGTCCCTTTATAAGAAGGGCAACATGAAATACAGGGATTTCAAATTGGACGCCGGGCAGATTGGAATAAACTGGACGACGGCGATCCTCAATGCCGAAGGGATAAAGGATACATCGGACAAAACAATCGAGAAGCCGGTCTTTACTCAGGCCGGCGAGACGTACGACGGTTCGCATGTCGCTTATGACTTCAAGACTCAAAGAGGACGGATTAGTCTCGCGAACACGGAAATAGACAGGAGTTATTACCATGGCGAGCTCATAAAGAAGTTCTCAAAAGACGCGATGTACATACAGAACGGCAGGTTTACGAGCTGCGACAAGAAGAACCCGGACTACTACTTCCAGAGCTCGAAGATGAAACTGGTCATCAACAAAACCATAATCGCCGAGCCAATAATAATGTATATCGACGGCGTCCCGGTCTTTGCCATACCTTTCGGCGTCTTCCCGGCAAAGTCCGGCAGGAGAAGCGGCATTATCACCCCTTCATTCGGAGAAACAGCCAACAGCGGGAGATACCTTTCCCATCTCGGCTATTTCTGGGCAATAAACGACTATTCCGACCTGACGACCACGATCGACTGGTATACGCGCGGCGGCTTCGACCTCAGAAGCGGGCTACGATATACTCTCAGATACTATTTTAATGGAAGCCTGTACGGGGCCTACAGTAACAGGTATAATGGCGAGCCGGGCGACCCGGGACGCACGGTCCAGAAGAACTGGGACCTGCAGTTTACCCACGACCAAACCATCGATCCGACGACGAGACTAGTTGCCAACGTCAGCATGAGTTCCAACAACTACTTCCGTACGACAAGCATCAACTACGGCCAGATCCTGCAGCAGAACCTCGTGTCAGACGTGACCCTTTTCAAGACATGGGAGGGGGCAGGCAACAGCATTTCGATCAACGTCCACCGGGACCAGAACCTGGGAACCGGTTCGATCAGCGCGAACCTGCCGAACATTACGTTTTCCCATTCGCAGAGCTACCCGTTCAGGAGCGCCGCGCATGCCGATGCCTCGCCGAACCAGCTGGCGTGGTACGAGATGATCGGCTATTCCTACAACGGGCAGTTCCTGAATACAACATCAAAGACCGTCGATACCACAAGCCACACCATAACCCGGTCGAGCTCGTACGGTGCCGAGCATTCGATCTCCATAAGCGCGGCACCGAAGGCCGGCTACTTTACGATTTCGCCATTTGTTTCGGTCACAGACAAGATGTACGGTTCGCGGACGACATACGGCGACGCACCGAGCTCGACAGGCACAGACAGCATTTTCACACAGAAGGAAAGAGGTTTTTACAACATCGGTTATTTCAACACGGGACTTTCCGCCAGCACGCGGCTCTTCGGTCTCATGGAGCCGAACATGTTCGGCATCGCGGCATTCAGGCACACCTTCCAGCCAAGCCTCACTCTCTCGTATCAGCCTGATTTCTCAAGACCTTTCTGGAACTACTATGGACATTACGATTCACTGAACGGACACAGTGCCTCATACGACTACTACGCTAATACCGCTTTTGGCGGCGCACCGGCCGGGACATTTGCCGGGCTCAACCTCTCCATCAACAACAATTTCGAGATGAAAACCATGCCGGGCGACACCTCCCAGACTGAGAAGAAATACCAGCTCCTTAACCTCGGGCTCGGTCTTTCTTACAACTTCGCTGCGCAAGGCCAGGCCCTGCCGCTCTCGGAGCTCAGCATGAACTACAGGACGAACGTAGGAGGAAAAATCGACATCGGCGGCAGCAGCTCGTTTAACTTCTATCAATACGACGCGGCACTTGGAAGGCGAATAAACAGGTTCCTCTGGTCCGAGGGACAGCTTCCCGACATGACAAACTTCAGCCTGAGCGTTTCAACCTCCCTGCAGGGGCCGAGGAAGAAACAGGAAGGATCGAACCAGACCGCTTCACAACAGAGCGACTCGCTGAAGTCGCTTCAGCAGTATGACGCCTTCTATAATGAAACCCCAAAGCCCGATCTGAACATTCCGTGGAACCTGGACCTGGGTTTGGATTACGGTATCTCAAAACCCACTCCGGCGACCGTCAGCAAATACGCTACACTTCGTTTCAATCTCGGCTTTAACCTGACAGAGAACTGGAAGATCGGGTTCACCGGTGGATACGATTTGATACAGCACCAAATGACGATTCCGACGGTCACCGTCTATCGCGACCTTCATTGCTGGGAGATGAATCTGACCTGGAACCCTATCGGCTACTATCGGGGTTTCAATCTTGTAATAAGAATCAAGGCCTCCCAGCTCCGGGACATCAAGATTACAAAGAGAGAGGATACAATAGTTGGATACTGACATAAAAATTCGACGCGCAAAAGTAAGCGACGTACAGCAAATAGTCTCACTTATAAATTCGTATGCCGAAAAGGGGGAAATGCTTTTCAGGTCACAGAGCCAGGTGCTTCAGCAGGTCAGGAATTACTTCGTCGCAGCCGTACCGGCAGGCTCTTCACCAGATTCGGAATCACAGGAGACGGTTCTCGCCTGCGGTTCGCTCGACATAACCTGGAACGATCTTGCCGAACTCCGGTCGCTGGCGGTCAAAGAGGACAGCCAGAGTCGCGGGTTGGGGAGCAGGGTGGTCGAGGCTTTGATGGACGATGCAGTGGAGCTTGGTCTCAAGCACGTTTTTGCTTTGACCTACAAGCCTCATTTCTTCGAAAGGCTGGGCTTCAAGATAATCGACAAGCAGCAACTCCCCCACAAGGTGTGGAGCATCTGCATAGATTGCCTGAAATTTCCGGTGTGTGACGAGGTCGCGATGCAAATCGAAGTGGAAGAATGGGTCGTGCGACGGGCCGCTTCACATGCCAGATGAGGGAAATTACTTCGCTATCTCTCCCACTGTGGCAGAAGCAAATCTCTTTCTCCGCAATCGGAAGGCCTCGATTACGTAAACCATCCCTATCATAAGAGACATCACGACAGCGGCTAGTGCAACGGCTACTACCGGATGTGTCCCCCCCGGAATCAGCTGTGCAAGCCCGATATTCACGGGAGACCCGTACACAATCATAAGATGCACGACATAGACTGTCAGCGAACTCTTCCCTATCGCCGGAAGGATACGTGGGAAACTCCGTATACGGAGGCTTGCGTAGCCGACCGCCGCAGCCACAAGCGTCACCAATCCGAACCTGAGCAGATTTACCGCGGGGAGCGCCTTCCAGTACAAGTCATACGGGGAGACGAATGCAAATTGTATCGGGAAAAAGATCACGAATAAAATTACCGAAACAACGGAAGTCTTCATGAAACTTCTCGACAACGAAAACGCCCTGGTTTCGGCCGGAAGCGATATCGCTGCCGCACCGAAGGCAGCACCGGCAAAAAGAAAGGCGGAAAAGGGGAAGAAGGTGAAGAACGAGCCGGATCTATAGGTCAGGTAGGAGTAGATGAAAGGAGACATGAACTTTTCCCACAAAACCGGTTCTATTACCGGGGCGATTGCCAACGACAGGAATGCCGCGATAACGTATGAGCGAAGAAGCATCTCCTTCCTCTTCACAATGAGCGCGATTACAAGGATTACGAGAAGCGACAGCGATATGATTTGCAGCGCGTCCGCCAGATAGAAGATTTTCCATTCATCCGCCGTCACGTCTGAAGGATTGTACAGCAGCTGCAATGGAAAATGAAGCAAGTAGCCGAGTGATAGAAGCGTGACAATTCTCCTGACCCTGCGAAACCTGGATTTTCTGCTCACCTGCAGCAGACCGCCGTTGTCTTTGACGCTCGCTACAACGAAAGCCAGCCCCGCGGAAAAGAAGAAGAAAGGCGCGGTCAGTCCCCTGAAAAAAGTCCAAAACTGAAATATTATGCTGGATCCGTCCTTATAAACCGGGCTCAACACGGCGTCTATCGTATGGCCCTCTATCATTAGAAGTACACCAATTGCACGAAGCATATCCAACAACACAAGTCTATTTTTGTTCTGCATCCTAGATACCTGGTTTCTCTAATAACTCACAGGGCTGAACTGTCAGACGTGTGGGGAAATAAAAGGTTGAAGTGCAAAGCAGGCCAAACTGCTTTCGCTTATCTTTTCTGTAAACCCGACAACAGCCCGAACTCTAAAACTCCTGACTACTTTCTATTCTGCGGTGACACCCTTCGATTTGAGAAACTGTTCAAATCCCATCTTTTTATAGAAGTCACCGCCGATGTATTCCAAAACATTCAGGAACTTGGCAGGTCCCATATACCCGGGAGCGGCAGTAATCGGCTGCCCGCTCGACTCAAGAAAAATCGTGGTAGGATAGCCGTTCACCCGAAAAGCAGATGCAATCTGAGCGTCGGTTATTTGGGTGGTATCGATCGTTTCCTCCGCGTTGCTTTCCGCATTGAGCTTAACGAGGACGAAATTCCTGACGAGATAATCCTTCACGCCCTGATCAGAGTAAGTATCGCTCTCCATCTTCTTGCACCAGCCGCACCAATCGGTATATACATCTATTAAGACCTTCTTGTTGGTTGCCTTCGCTTCCTTGACGCCTTCGGTGAAGTTTGTCCACTTCAAGTCTGAGCTTTCCTTCGTCCCGCTTTTCGGTCCGGCGCCTGTCAAAAGCAGGCTGCTCAACAAAAGGATTAACATCGAATTCATAAAAGCCTCTTCCAGGTTCAGAAAATATCGTACTGATAAATAAACGGTGCGGGTGCCTTAAAAAGTTCATCGAGTTTCTGAATGATACCCAGCTCCCCGCTGGCGAAACCATATTTCAAAGCATCACTCGGCTTCAGAAATCCCGAATAAATCTGTGAAAATATCCCTATTTCGGTCTCAAATTGCAATGGACGTCTTGTCTCCTCGACAGTGGTCTCTCCGTTATGGACATGCACATTCAGATTTTGTGAATTTTGGGGGAGATTCCCGTCATTTATTCGGATGACAAAATCCATCGGCAGTTCAAGGGAGTGGCGCAGGTTTCGGAGGGAGTCGGGCACATTTATTACCCTCAGCATGAAACCTGACGCAAGCGTGGAGAAAGTCTTGTACTCGAAGAACAATCTTCGATAGTCACGCTCTCTGGGCTCCTTCAGAAAAGAGTGGAGCGGGTAATCGGCGGGAGCCAGGAATCTTATTTTAGTGACCTGTTCACCGAGCGCAGCGAGGAACCCCCACAAGCTGCGATGCGCGGCAGCATCCAGCCCCACGAATTCCTTTATGTTAATAGCCTGCTCTCCCGGCTGTCCGATTACGGTGGTTGCCTCCTTGTAAAACTCAAGGACGACATAGCCTTTCACTTCGCCGGTATCATAGACATAGGCATCTTTGAACTTCGGCAGCACAACCAGGTCCCAGAAACCGTCGTTTCGTACCGGAGTGAAACTGCCGTGGGTCTGCACTTCCTGAAGCAGTACCTTTTTCACTTTTCCCTTGTCAGCCTTAGTGAACGGCCGAACAAACGAGCGTTCCTCGAAATTCATCAGGTTACCCGGCGAGAACTCATACTGCATCATGTTACCTACGTATGCATAGCCGAACTTCTTGTAAAAGTGCTGCTTGAACGGAAAGAGCATCGAGACAGGATAGCCCATTTCGTACATCTTCCTAAGAGCCTCCTCCATCAAGGCTTCTGCTATGCCGCGCCTCCGAACTTCAGGCTGAACTGCAACGGCGGCAATGCCGGCCATCGTGGTCTTGACACCACGAGTGCAAATCTCAAACGGAGTTATCCTCAGGCAGCCCGCAATCTTCTCGCTCAGCCCCTTCTCCTCGATAACGTACATATTGGAAATAGAGTAGCGGGGGTTGTTCTCGATACTCACGCGGACTATTGCCGTGTCCTCAAGAAATGATTTCGATAGCAGCGTAGCTATTGCATCAGCGTCGCTGCCCGTCGCCTGCCGAATTATCATATGCTGCTTCCGTTTTGTTGAGCATTTCCTTTATGGCATCAAAAACCGACCGTACGACAATCCCTTCATCCCCGCTTCCGAAAGTACAAACATGCGGATCTCCGGGACATTTGCCGCTGCAAAAACCTTCGGGAGGAAGAACCACTTTCGAAGTATTTCCAACCGGTCCCCATAATTTCGGCGAACAAGCCGTCAATGGACAGAACATGGAAACCGTACCGGTACCGACTGCGGATGCTATTTGCATCGGACCCGTGCTTGACGAGGCTAATACACTTATCCGGGACAGTACCGCCGTAAGTTCGCGGAGCGAGAGTTCACCAAAGGAAGTTTTCACATCGTGGAAACACATCCGGGCGAATTCGTCCTCAAGCACCCTTTCCTGTTCGCTTCCGGTGACCAGAACCTGGATGCCGCTCGCCGACAACTGACCCGCGAGCTCAACGTATCTTTTCACTTCCCAATTTGGCGCGGAGCGACCACTTCCCGGATGGATTCCAACAATTGGTTTACCCGCATCGAGCCCTTTTTCTTCCAGGAAGCTCAATGCGGCATTTCTCTCTTCGTCCGAGACAAAGACTTCGGGCTTCAGCCAGAGATTATTTGCGCCTATCTTCTTTGCAAGGTCGAGCATATACTCCGACTCGTGCCTCAATGGGTTGTACTTACGCCGGGAAACGCCATGCATGAAAGTGATTACTTCGTAAAGGATATGTCCCACTCCGACACGATACGGGATTCCCGAGAGAAACAACATGTACGCTGTTCGCTTCGTCGGCATGAGAAGGAGCGCGGTATCGAATTCAAACGACTGAATCTCCCGAACCTTGGCAAAGAAACCGTCCTTGCCAGCGCCTTCCTGACCCGGATTATCAGCTATGATTACATCTATATACGGATTGCCATTCAATAAAGGGCCGGCGTAGGAGGATACGAGCGCACCCACGAAGCAGCCCGGGAAGGAATCCTTCAGAGTGTGATACACGGGTGTCGAGAGGACAACGTCACCCACCCTGTCAGGTCTCACAACAAGAATTCTAGCATGGTTTCTTTTCAAGAAGCTCGGCAAAATCCGACTCACTAGGTTGTATTGTCAATATAAGAATTCGGACCGTTGATTTCAGGCATTTCACACGGACTTTCTCATCCGTCCCGAAAGAACATCGAAAACAGCGCAATAAGGGCGAAAAGTCACCATGAATTATCTCGTTTTGACCCGATTTTATCCCGTCCACCCGATCTTTTCTACCGGTCCCGACCGGGAGGACATTCCAGACTTTTTTCCCTTGCATTAACTAATACGCAAATATATATTACCAGCGTAAGTTTGAATGAGTTTCGACGAGGATCCCACCCTACCCCAAGAATCCTCGGACTATCCGTACCGACCTGCTGGCTACCCCACAGCGGGTCGGTTTTTTTATTAACAGGTTACTTTTCATATCTTGTGTAAAATCCCGGAGGAACCATGGATGTACAAAAGATTCAAGCCGCAATCGCCTCGTTGGGGATGGACGGCTGGCTGTTTTTCGATTTTCATAACCGCGACCACCTGGGCCTTAAGATCCTGGGAATGGATCCGCACGCCATGGCGACACGGCGATGGTTCTACTTCATACCAGTGAAGGGAGAACCGGTCAAACTCGCCCATAGAGTCGAGCCCGTAAAACTCGACCACCTTCCGGGAAAGAAACTGGTGTATTCGACCTGGCGCGAGCTTCACACAAATCTCGGGGAGATGCTCGGGAAACCATCGAAGATCGCCATGCAATATTCACCGATGAATCAGATTCCTTACGTATCAATCGCCGACGGCGGAACCGTCGAACTGGTGAGGAGCCTCGGGCACGAAATCGTATCGTCAGCCGACCTCGTTCAGCTATTCGAGGCCCTGCTGGACGAGAAAGCGGTCAAGTCACACTTCAAGGCCGGCAGGCTGGTCGATCAGATTCTCGACGAAGCTTTTCAGGAAGTGCGAAAGTCTCTGAAGAATAAGAATTACAAGACCGAATACGAAATACAACAGTTTATCGGTAAGAGGTTCAAAGCCAACGGCCTCGTCACCGACGATCTTCCAATAGTCGGGACAAACGATCACCCCGCCAACCCGCACTTCGCCCCCACGCCAAAGGGATCACGGAGGATCAAACCAGGCGACAGGCTCCTCATAGACCTCTGGGCAAAACTCGACAAACCGGGATCGATCTATTATGACATTACATGGTGCGCTTTTATCGGCGATGAACCGCCTGAAGAATACATCAAGACTTTCAATGTCGTGAGAGATGCGAGGCGGGCCGGGTTCAAGTTCCTGAGCGAACGGCTGAGCGACGGGAGGCAGGCAGCGGGACGCGATGTGGACGACGTATGCAGGGGCGTCGTAGTGCAGAGCGGATACGGGGACTATTTCACGCACCGGACCGGCCACTCGATCGGCGAGGAAGTCCACGGTAACGGGGCAAACATCGACAACTTCGAAACCCAGGACACCCGCCTGCTTGTTCCGGGATGCCTGTTCTCCCTGGAACCGGGTATATATATCGAAGGCAAATTGGGTGTCAGGTCGGAGCTTAACGTGTTCATCGATAGTTCAAACAGGGCTGTCGTTACCGGAAGAGAGCAGCAGGAGCTGGTACTAATTCACTAGGAAGGTGAAAGGTTAAAAGGAATTGTCATTGCCGGCGAGAGGTCCTAAGTTCACGTATTGTTTTTGACTTTTTACTCTTGAATTCCGACGCTTGACCTTTTCCCTTTTACCTCCCCGCTATTAAATTAACAGGTCATGTCCAAGCAGACAATCAGATTCGCATGTCAGAATTGCGGATATGTTTCACCACGGTGGACGGGGCGCTGCCCCGAATGTGGTGAGTGGAACAGCTTCGTCGAAGAGCTTATAAACGAGCCCCGGAGCAAATCCGAAATCAGGAATTCGAAATCGGAAATTGAAATCGCTCCGTTAAGCGAAGTGGAGGTTGCCGAGGGAGAGCGCCTTTCCACCGGAATCGAGGAATTCGACAGGGTGCTCGGCGGCGGTCTCATGCCGGGTTCGATCATCCTCGTCGCCGGCGATCCGGGAGTCGGCAAGTCTACGCTCCTCATGCAGCTCGCGCGAAACGAGAAACTCGGCAAGATCCTATACGTCACCGGGGAGGAGTCACGCGCCCAGATTCGGGTCAGGGCGCACAGGCTCGGAATCACCAATCTGGACAACATGTACGTGCTCGCCGAGACCGACCTCGACGTCGTCATGAAGGCGGTCTCGCAATTCAACCCGCCAGTCCTGATCGTAGATTCGATTCAGACGGTCTATCATCCAGAGGTCATGTCCGCACCAGGAACCGTCAGCCAGGTACGTGAATGCTCCGCGCGACTCGCACAGCTCGCAAAGATGACGGGGACAACTGTCTTCGTTGTCGGTCACGTTACGAAAGAAGGCATTGCCGCAGGCCCGAAGGTACTTGAACACATTGTGGATGCGGTCTTGCAGCTTGAGGGCGAGCGCCACTATTCGTTCAGGATTTTGCGCGCGTACAAGAACCGCTTCGGCTCGATAAACGAAATCGGCATATTCGAGATGCGCGAGAACGGCATGATCGAGGTTGAAAATCCGTCCGAGATTTTCCTGTCGGAGAGGAGCTTTGGCGCCAGTGGCTCCAGCGTCACCGCAGCGATGGAGGGAACGCGCCCGATCCTTCTTGAAATACAGGCGCTTGTGACGCCCACCGGATATTCGGTCCCACAGAGGACCGCGACGGGCTTCGATTACAGAAGACTCAGCATAATCCTTGCGGTCATCGAGAAGCGTATGGGAATGAAGCTCGGAGGATTCGACGTGTTTTTGAACGTCGCGGGGGGAGTAAAAATCGACGAGCCAGCGGTCGATTTGGCCGCCGCGATTTCCGTTATTTCCAGTTACAGGGATATCCCCGTAGACTCCAGTACGCTGGTACTGGGAGAAGTCGGCTTGGCCGGAGAAGTGAGAAGCGTAAGCCAGATAGAGCGGCGGGTGAAAGAGGCCGCGAAGCTCGGGTTCACAAGAGCCGTCGTCCCTCATGGAAACTTCAAGGGGGCGAAATCGGATCTCGGGATTGAAATCATCGAAGTTCAGAAGCTGTCGGAGGCAGTCAAACTCCTTGTATAGCGGCCGCCTTTCGAATTCGCGGTACCCGCAGGAGAAAAATTTCAGAATCATTCACATGAGTGTTATGGAAGCATGAAGATTATCGGACTTATCGGATTAATCGCAATCGTAGCATGCTGGATTCCTCAGACATTTGAGGTATTGAGGACCGGGCGTGCAAGCATGAAGTTATCATTTCTAATCCTCTACTTCGTGGGAAGCATCGCGCTCACGATCTACGCCATCGGCGATCCCATCTTCATCACCCTCAACCTGCTCACAACGGTTGGAAGCGCGATTAACCTGTACTTCAAAATATTCCCCAGGAAACCAGAACTGTCATCCGTACCTAAATGAAAATCGTTTTGGCCACACACAATCGTCACAAGGTCGAAGAAATCAGGCATATCCTTTCCGACCTTCCCGTCGAACTTCTTTCGCTCGACAACTTTCCCGAAATCGGCGAGATAATCGAAGACGGTGATACACTGGAGGAGAACGCCAGAAAAAAAGCGCGGACCGTTTACGATTTAATTCAAAAGTATCCGCCTATGGCGGAAAAAGGAAAAAGTCAAAACATCCTTTCGCTGGCAGACGACACCGGGCTGGAAGTGGACGCGCTCGGCGGGAGGCCCGGAGTCTACTCGGCACGCTACTCCGGTGAAAACGCCACTTACCGCGAGAACAATGAAAAGCTCCTGGGCGAACTGGGGGACACCCCGCTGGAGAAGCGGACGGCAAGATTTCGCTGTGTCATTTCAATCATCGGAAATGGCGTCGATGAGGTCGCCGTGGGAGAAGTGCCGGGGAGAATACTGAGCCGGGAACGAGGCAGCAACGGATTCGGGTACGATCCTCTTTTCCTGCCCGACGGCTTCGATATTTCTTACGCCGAAATGGAAACCGCCCTGAAGAACAAGCTCAGCCATAGAGCCCGCGCACTCGAAGAGGCAAAGAAAATACTCAAGCGGCTGAGTGCTCAGAAGACTTCGTCGGATTGACCCTCTTCGATTCATTAAACATCAGCGACCGGATCGGAGCCACCCCGTCCGCTGCAGACCAGAGACTGAGGAGATACGATGCGCAACCTGTTCATGTTCCTATGTATATCGACAGCGATTATATTCCCGATCCAGGCAGGAACCGGGATTGTCTACGGCTCAAACCCGAAGGCTGGACATTACGTGCATGTCAACGGCATCGAGCTTTATTACGAGGTGTACGGAAAAGGGCATCCCCTTCTCCTGATGCACGGCAACGGCGGGTCGATACATTCAATGCGCTACCAGATACCCGTGCTTGCGAAACATTTCGAGGTGATAGCCGTCGACAGCCGGGCGCAGGGGAGATCAACGGACTCCGACGCCCCGCTCACATTTACGCTGATGGCTTCCGACATGGCGGGACTGCTCGACTCGCTCCATATCGACAGTGCCTATGTCGTTGGGTGGAGCGACGGCGCGATCATCGGCCTCAAGCTGGCGCTCGACTACCCGCGGAAAGTCGCAAAGCTAGTGGCAGACGGCGCAAATTTCGTTGCAGACTCTACGGCACTTCCTGAAAGCATGCTCAGGGAGATGGCGACAACGTCTTTCTCGAAACTCAGTCCTGCCACTCAACGGGATATCGCAAAGCATTCGTTCTTCCCCAAACAGGCCGGGATCATTTTCGACAAACTCAACGAGCTTGACCTTAAGCATCCGAACTTCACTCTCGATCAGCTCCATTCCATCGGAGCGCCGACACTCGTTATGGCCGGAGACCATGACCTGATAAAACTCGGCCACACGGTCAGGCTCTTTCAAAACCTTCCGCACGCAGAGTTGTGCATTGTCCCCGGCGCCCATCACAATCTTCTTCAGACAAAATCCGCTCTTGCAAACTGGATTATCCTAGACTTTCTGGAGAAGCCCTTCGTGGACATGAAATGACCGACGGTTTCGGAGTTCCTGAACAGAATCGATACCGGACATTTAAGATTTCTAACCAGCAAACAGGTTAATTATGCGCAAATTGCATCTCCTCGTTCTTCCGGTGGCCCTGCTATGTACAACAACAGCCGGCAGTCTGTACGGCCAATCGCTCGATACTTTGAGCGCGTCGGAGTTGGCCCCCGGAGTTGTTCACTATTCCATCGTGTCCCGGCATATCCCTCTCACGATAAACGTCGTTAAAGTGAACCTCGATGTGAGCGGAGTCTCTCTTCGCGTTGTCAAAGCCTCCAAAGACGGGATGGAGACACTCGACGCCCGGGAAAAGACGAGCGAAATGATGGAGGAGGCAAACACCGACAGCACCCGGGCGATCGCCGCAATTAACGGCGGCTTTTTCGACATCGTCAACGGCCGCCCAATGGACCTGCAAATCGAAGATGGAATGATCGGCAAGCTGCCCGAAGTCCTGCCGGTAAGATCCTCCTTTCTTTACGGCGCTGACCGGAAAGCTGTGATCGGCCGCTTCAACGTGAACATAGAACTCGCTACTCGAGATACCGTTTTTCACATCGACGATCTGAACGGGGTCTGCCGTCATGACCAGACGATTCTGTTCGACAGATTCTACAGGAAGAGAACGGGGAGCAATCTTTACGGTGCAGGAGTTTTCCTGAAACCGCTGACCAATCCTGAAGTCGGCGGGGCAATAAAATGCCTTGTCGACACACTCGTAAGACTGTCGGGCGATTACGCGATTCCCAGTGCTGGGTTTGTCCTCGTTGCGCGCGGAGCAGCCGGCGCGGCCGTCCGGGAAATGATCGCCAGTCACGATACTGTCCGGCTTATCGCGAGATTCACGCCTGATCTGAAAAGCGTAACGCAGGCACTTGCGGGCTGGCCCGGAATTGTCCGCAACGGGATGAACGTAGCGGAGTCGGAGGCAAAATCCGAAGAGACCATTCCGGGTTTTGCGGAACACAGGCATCCGCGTACATCCATCGGAATTTCTAAAGACGGAACGGTAGTTATCTTGGCGGTTGTGGACGGGAGGACGAGAAAGAGCGCGGGCGTGTCGCTGCCGGAGCTCGCGAACCTGATGATAGGCTTCGGTGCGTACGACGCCATAAACATGGACGGCGGGGGATCATCAACGATGGCTATAGAGGGTAAAGTGGTCAACGCCCCTTCCGATGCGGCGGGCGAGCGCCCGGTGTCGGATGCGCTTGTTGTGACGGCAGCAAAATAGCATTTCCCCGGCGGCGGGTTGGAAATTCGATATGTAGGTCGGCCGGCCGGGCCGACCTACGCTTCCCCGATTTCGAAAATTCCTTAAAGGAGTCGCTTCCGGCTCCAGAACCTCAAATGTTCGAGTCGATGAGGCACATGATTTGGGTCGCCGCATCAAGCTGGGCAACGTTCATCCCATTCATTCCATGCATCATGGTACCGACGGAATTATAGAACGTAACATACGCAGTGACGATCGCCGATGCACTCGTCGCGCTGCTTACGGACGACTGGAGCATGGTGCGTAGTCCGCCTGTAGCGGTTATAGTTCCGTCCATGCTTCCGATCGCCGACGAATTCGATCCGGCCATGGCCTCCAGCTGTGCCAGGACGGTATTGTGATAGCTGGCAAACGCCGCCGCCATATCGTCAGGCGTAACGGCTGCTTCAAGCATCACGACGAGTGTGTTGTTTGCCGCGGTGACAAGGGCAATTTGGGATTGCGTCGCGCCTCCGGCGGAGAATTCAGTCGAGATCGCCTGCCCCATGAGTACGGCGCGGATTAAAGAGGACGACTGTTCAACTGAAAACTGAGCATTTGTAGACATAGTTGATGAGAAATTGACAAGGGCGGCCGATGATGCCTGCTCGGCCTTTGCGCACACATTCAGAGCTATACCGGTAGCGACATACGCCGCGATGCTCCCTGTGTAGTAAGACTGAAGCGCCAGGTAATCACCCAGCGAGTCTCCCGCCGCGGTATAAAGTGAGGATTCGAGGGCTATCTGGACCTGAGTCCTTGAGGCGGCTGCCGTTTGGAGTTGAGCTTGTGACGCGCCGAGCTGCAGGAAGGCGCTCGCTCGCGCATCTCCTTCCGCCTCCAGAGCAGTGGCAAGCTGAGCAACAGCGCCCGCATTTCCCATTACCGACACAGCCACCGTCGGACTCACGTAGAGCTGAATGTCTGAGGTGGACACTTCACCGCTCTTTCCATCCTGAAAGACCTTGGCAAATATCTGTGCCTGAACGGTAGTCTGGTCGGTCAAAGGCTGACACTCGACGGTGGTCCCCTGCGCTACCGCCGCGCTGACGACCGCCTCCCATTGACTCGTTCCCTGAGTCGCCACAACCACCAGATTGCTGACGCCAGTCAGGTCAGTGCTGACCGAGAAATGGCCGCTGGCATCCGTTTTGGAAGAAGCAACCGAAACCGTCTTCAGTGACCCGTCAGCCTGTACCTGGGCGAGGATCACGGTGGCTCCCTGGATTCCCGCCCCGTCAGTCGATGAGGCCTCGCCGCGCTTTGCAAGTCCCTGCTGACCGTACACTTCACCCGTGACAGTCGACATCTGCTGAGTACTGACAGGATTCCCGCTGTTGCTCTTACTGCAACCGATGAAAGCAGCAGAAAGGAAAAGAGCCATCACTGTAAGGCTCAAACGAACATTTATATCTCGATTCCAAACGGTCAACATAACTCATCCTCCTTCGTGACCAGTCTTAGAGTATAAGACGACATTGATATTCACACCAGCCGCCCAAGGGGGGTTAGTTATTAAACATGCGATGCTGGTTCAAGAGTTCCCAACTTTGGCGGGAGATGCGAGTCTCTTTGGAAGGGACCCGTTTCGTACCACGGTGGCTTTCCGCAGCTTGTTAGAGTAGATTTACTCGGCTGAGGCAGACGGCGATCGCATTGCAATTTCTCCATCCCAAAAGTAAATTGAGAAAAATGTGAGTCGGGAATGCCAAGTCAATCTGCAAATGGAAATAAAAAAGTGTTTGTCTCAATTGCCGGAAACATCGGCAGCGGAAAATCTTCACTCACGAAACTATTGAGCAATCACTTCGGCTGGATTCCTTTTTATGAATCCGTCGACAATAACCCTTACCTGAGCGATTTCTACGGCGATATGAAGCGATGGTCTTTCCATCTCCAGGTATATTTCCTTTCCAACCGTTTCAAAAACCACAAGCAGATAGTGGAGATGCCCGAGCCGGTCATTCAGGATCGTTCCATTTACGAGGACGTCGAGATCTTCGCCCGGAATCTTCACGAGATGGGAAACATGGACGCGCGGGACTACGAGAACTACCGCGAACTCTTCGGGATCATGATCGATTACCTCAAGCCGCCCGATCTGCTGATTTATCTCCGCGCGAATGTCGACACGCTGGTCAGACAGATCAGGCTGCGGGGCAGAAGCTACGAACAGAGCATCAGCCGGGAATATCTGGAACGGTTGAACGCGAGCTACGAGGACTGGATAAAAAGATACGCCGCCGAATCGGAACGTTCCGATCCCGGCAGGGGCAAACTCCTCATCATCGAATCGGACAAGATTGATTTTGTAAAGAACGGGCACCACCTTGATGATATCATAAAAAATGTGGAAATGGCACTTTACCCCTCTTCGGAGACCCAACAGAATCGGTCGGAGTCAATGAAGGCCTCACGTCTTTCAAAGTGAACTCCGTATCATGCCGAGATGCCGTTGACATCTGACCTCTTATTCAGGAATGGAAACTTCTGGACCGGCAATGCCCGGAGTCAATCTGCTGATTTTCTCACGTGTGATGACGGCTTAATCACTTCTGTCGGCAGCGGGGACGGGTCGTCCGGAACGCACGATTCGCGAAAGATCATAGACTTGGACGGTCACTTCACAATGCCCGGCTTTATAGATTCACACACTCATTTTAGATCCGGGGGAGCCTCGCTCCGACAAATAAACCTGCGCGAGACAGCTAGCGAGTCGGAGTTTTCCCGGTCTGTACGCCGGTATGCCGCTTCTCATCCGCCCGGCAAATGGATAGCCGGCGGGAACTGGGATCATGAGGCCTGGAGGAGCAAGAGCCTCCCGACAAAAGAGCTGATCGACGAGTTTACTCCGTCGACGCCCGTCTTCCTCGACCGTTATGATACTCACATGGCACTGGTCAACAGTGTAGCGCTGAGACTCGCCGGGATCGACCGGAACACACCGGATCCACGAGGCGGAATCATTGTCCGGGACAACGCCGGAGAGCCGACCGGGATAGTGAAAGATGCCGCGAGAGAAATGGTACTGAAGCTGATCCCCAAACCATCGTTCGGCGATTTGCTTGACGACGCAAGGACCGCCCTGAGACATGCCCGGGGCCTGGGCCTTACTTCGGTGCACGAGATCGGCACCGAACGCGATCTGGAGGCCTATGTGGAATTGAGAAAGCTCGAAGAGCTGACGGCACGCATCTACCACGTTCTCCCCCTAAGCAGTTTCTCGAGGATTCCCGAACTTGACGCCTCCATGGTTCCGAATGACAACTTCATACGAATAGGCGCCTTGAAGGCATTTGCGGACGGTTCTCTCGGAGCCGGAACGGCGTGGTTCTTCGATCCGTACGATGACGACGAAGGTAATTACGGCATCTCCTCGGATTCGTTATCAAGCGGCAGGCTTGAAGAATGGGCTGTCGAGGCCGACAAGAACCGGCTTCATCTGGCCGTCCACGCCATCGGCGACAGGGCGGTAAGTGAGGTTCTCGGTCTCTTCGAACGAATCCAGAAGACCAATCCGACATGGGACAGAAGATTCAGAATTGAACACGCTCAACACGTCAGGCCTCAGGATTTCATTCGCATGAAGCGCCTCAACGTGATTGCGTCCGTCCAGCCATATCATTGCATCGACGACGGGCGATGGGCAGTCAGGAAGATAGGGGAAAACCGCGCTAAAACAACATACGCGTTCAAGACGATGTCAGATCGGAACATTCCGCTCGCCTTCGGCACCGACTGGCCTGTCGCCCCACTGAACCCGATGGAGGGAATTCACGCCGCCGTAACAAGACAGACTATCGATGGGAAAACTCCAGGCGGCTGGGTGCCCGAACAGAAGGTCTCCGTTGAATGTGCGCTGAGTGCCTACACACAAGGTGGTGCATTTGCCTCATGTTCTGAAGATGTGAAGGGGACACTTGAACCCGGAAAGCTCGCCGACATAGTCGTCCTTTCCGATAATCCGTTTCTCGTTTCTCACGATCAATTGAAAGATATCAAAGTTCTGATGACTATTGTCGGCGGAAAGATCGTTTTTGCGGAAGGAAAATTTTCGGATTACCATGACGACAGATCCATTTGATGTCAAGCGACGGGTAGCCGAGATGGAAGTCCAGTACATCAAGGGTGTCGGACCGAAACGCTCCGAGGCTCTTGCGGAGGCGGGGGTCAAAACCGCTCTCGACCTGCTGTATTACTTCCCCAGGAAATATCTCGACAGGAGCAGGATCCTCAAGATCAGGGACGCGCATTCTGCCCTGCTTCTGCCGGATGAGGTGACGTTTGTGGGAAGAATAAAATCCATTTACCAGTCCAGGAAGGGCGCCAGGCGCTTTCTGTTCATCACGCTTGCCGACGAGACCGGGACCTTGAGATGTGTCTGGTTCAACGGTGTACAATACTTCATCAGGGCATTCAAGGAAGGCGAGCCCGTCGCTTTCTCCGGAAAAGTGACTCCGTACCAGGACAGGCCGTGCCTCATACATCCCGAGTACGACCATCTCGAAGAAGAATCCGATGAAGAGTTCCTCCACACGGGAGGCATCATACCCGTCTATCCGCTGACAGAGGGTCTCAAGCAGGTCGGCCTCGATTCGCGAGGCTTCCGGAAAATTATGCGGAATGTGGTGGAGCTGGCCGAAGATTACGGACTCCCGCAGGATGCGATGTCTAAGGAGATCCTCTCCGTCAACTCACTCATGAACCTCAAAGAAGCCCTGAAAGCCATACACTTCCCTGAAAACGAACAGCAGCTCAAGCTCTCGTTGCGGCGATTCAAATTCGAGGAGCTTTTCTATCTCCAGCTTCTCCTTGCTATAAGAAGAAATGCTATCAGACACGCAAGCGGAATCTCGATGAGAGATTCGGGTGAGCTTGTCAGAAGACTTGTCAACGACCTCCTCCCTTTCAAGCTGACCGGCTCGCAGAAAAAGGTATTGAACGAGATACTAAGCGACATTCGCCTCGCTCACCCTATGCACAGGCTCCTACAGGGCGATGTCGGGAGCGGGAAAACAATCGTCGCACTCATAACCATGCTCATCACCGTCGAAAGCGGATATCAGGCCGCGTTCATGGCTCCAACGGAGATTCTGGCCGCCCAGCACTTCGCGAACATCAGGCAGTATCTCGACCTGCTGGGAGTTCAATCGGCAATCCTCGTCGGAGGACAGAAGAAGAGCGAACGCGGGCAGATATATCACGACATAGAAACCGGAAGGGCGTCCGTGGTCATCGGCACGCACGCGATCATTCAGGAAGGGGTAAAGTTTAGCAATTTGGGGCTAATTGTGGTGGACGAGCAGCATCGCTTCGGTGTCGTCCAGCGGATGGCGCTGCAGGAGAAGGGCGAAAACCCGCATTTGCTCGTCATGACCGCCACCCCCATTCCACGCACCCTTTCACTCACTATATACGGTGACCTCGACGTGTCGGTGATCGACGAGATGCCGACGGGGAGAAAAGGCATTAAGACGGCACTCCGCGGCGAATCGCACAGGGACAAAGTTTATAAGTTCATCCGCGAACAGGTCCTCGCGGGGAGACAGGTCTTCATCGTTTATCCGCTGGTAAACGAAACCGAGAAATCGGATTTGAAAGCAGCCACTCAGAGCTTCGTTAATCTCAGGGATGAGACATTCAGGGGATTCAAGGTCGGTCTAATACACGGGCAAATGACCGAAACCGAGAAGAACGATGTCATGGCGGCATTTAAGAAGAACGCAATCAACATACTCGTGGCGACGACGGTCATCGAAGTCGGAATCGATATTCCGAATGCCACGGTCATGATAATCGAACACGCGGAACGGTTCGGACTGAGCCAGTTGCACCAATTGAGAGGCAGAATCGGACGCGGCATACACCAGTCTTACTGCATACTGATGACCGACGACAAGCATCTGGACGAGAAGAAAATTCAAACAAGGGAAGACGCCGCGGCATACCAGCGGCTGAAGCTTTTTACATCGACCACCGACGGATTCAAGATCGCGGAGTACGACCTCATGCTGAGAGGGCCCGGCGAGTTCTTCGGGACGAAACAGAGCGGGCTCCCCCCGCTGAGACTGGCAGACCTCATGAAGGACAGGGACATAATCGTTCAGGCGAGGAAATCGGCGTTCCACGTCGCCGAGGAGGACCCCCACCTTAGAGATAGTCGGCACGCGGGCATACGCGAGGTTCTCGAGAAGAACTACAAGGAAAGTTTCGAGTTCCTTCAGGCTAGTTGAGCCGCCGAAAGCTCCGGCTCAATCGTGGAAGAGACAGAGCATTCAGGGGCCGCAACTTGAGGAGCCGCGGCCTCTCTGGAGTGGTGATCTCACGCAGCCATCACTCGTGGGGCGCTACCTGGAAGTAAACGCTCCCGATTCCCGTAGAGGCGTTAATTGAGGGCCCGCCTCCGTTCATCCTTCCCTTCAGGTGGTCGCTCTTGTTCACGTAAGACTTGAAGCACGGCTCGCAGAACATGTATAGGGGTGAAACCTGTACGTTACCCGCCCCGCGCGTAACGGCATCGATGTCAGCGCCGTAATTGCATGGGATCTTCACCGACACGCTTCCCATTTCGGTCGACAGATCGGCACTCTTTGTATTGGCCGAAATCTCGGCATCGATGTTACCTATTCTGGTAGCAGTCGAGAATGAGTAGGAGGAATCCCATGGGACCAGGATGAGGAAGTCGATTTTTCCCATTCTGTTATTGTATCCTTCATCGCCCCTTTCAAACCACGCTTTCAGCGTCACCTGGTCTGCGAAATAATCATGCGTAAAACGAAAGTCTGCTGTGTTCTCCCCTGTTCCTTCCATCCGCAACTCCACCTTGATGTCCCGCCCTTCATATCCTCTGATGGTCACATTTCCATACTCTGTATCGAGCAATATCGTGCTGCCGGAGCTGATTTTCAGCGTCTTCTGAATAGTCTCCGTGCTCGTCATTTTTCCGGTATTTGTTGGGTCGTAAGTACCATTCCATGCAAACCCCTGAAGCATTCCAAGCCACATCATCGTCTGTGTGAGCAATGCCATTGTCAGCGTGTTCATAACTCCTCCCTTTCGTTTCCTGTTGCACCGAAGCAAACGGCTCGTTGTGTATCTACGACGAACGGAGAATTAAGTTCCATCCCCATCACATTCCGTAGCGGTTGGGAAATCTTGACTGAAAGGGAAATCGGGATTAAGTTAATAATGAGATCCGCAAAACGTAATTTCACCGGAATCCGCAGAGGGGTTAAATGTACAGAAGTTCTTACCGAATGACAAAAGTCGGTTCACTTAACAACTTAAGATTAGTTAAAGAAGAAATCGGACGACCGGGAGATAACGAAGTCTGCATAGAGATCAGGTCGATCGGCCTTAACTTCGCCGACGTGTTTACAATTCTCGGACTTTATAAGGCAGCACCGAAAAAAGACTTCATACCGGGGCTCGAATTCAGCGGAAACGTAATCGACAAGGGGAGCATGGTGACGGATTTCGCTATCGGCGATCGTATCATGGGTTCGGTCCGCTTCGGCGCCTACACCAGTCACCTCAACATAGACAGGAGGTACGTTACTCGAATCCCGGACGGCTGGTCTTACGAGGAAGGAGCTTCTTTCATCGTACAGGCTTTGACGGCATACTACGCACTCCTTCCGCTCGGCAATTTAAGAGAGGGACAGAGGGTGCTGATACACAGCGGAGCGGGCGGAGTCGGGATTTACGCTAACCGCATCGCGAAGAAATTTTCCGCCTATACTATCGGCACAGTCGGGAACGAGTCAAAGGTAGACTTGCTGAAGTCCGAGGGATTTGACGATATTATTGTCAGGAACGGCAATTTCAGAAATGAACTCGCACAAACCCTTTCCGGCAGGAAATTGGATCTCGTATTGGACGCGATAGGCGGGAAGATACAGAAAGACAGTTTCGATTTCCTTGCGACAACCGGCCGCATGGTGGCATACGGCCTCTCGCAATTTGCCTCACCAGGCAGGAGACCGAACTACATCAAGCTTGCGCTGCAGTTTATTACGATGCCCCGCTACCACACCCTTAATCTGATCGAGTCCAACAGGTCGATCCTCGGCTTCAATCTGATTTGGCTCTACGACCGGGTCGACATGCTGAGGATTCTCCTCGATGAGATTCAGGAATTGCATCTTGAGAAACCCTACGTTGGAAAAGTGTTCGCTTTCGACAGGCTTAAAGAAGCGGTCATGGTGTTCCAGTCCGGGGCAACGACCGGAAAAGTGGTAGTGAATGTCTGACGATTACTCTTCCCGTCTTCGCGGTGTCCCGGCCATGCCGATAAATAAACGGTCTTTCCCTTCCCAGCTAGAGGAGATATAGAACTGTAATGCAGAAGCTTTTCACATCAGATAACTACGACACTCCCGACGACTCACCGCGAGCCATCGGAGACATACTGGCGCTCAACACGCGGGTGTATTTCATGAGCAAATACATTTCCATCGTCCTCAGATGCAGGAAGGAAGCGATGGAGGGGAGATACGACAGGGAGGCCTGGGTACAATCTTCGATAGACATTTTCAGGCTGATAGAGAGCTGCGGCGGTAGATTTCACATCGTCGGTCTTGACAACATACGCAAGAGTTCGGGACCGGCTGTCTTCGTAAGCAACCATATGAGCACGCTCGAGACGATGGTATTCCCGGGAATAATCGCTTCCGAAAAGGAAGCTACTTTCGTAGTCAAGGAGAGCCTCGTACGGCACCCGTTCTTCGGCGCCATCATGCGCTCAAGGAATCCTATCGTCCTCGGAAGGGAAAACTCGAGGGAAGACCTGATGGTCGTGCTGAGCAAGGGACAGGAGCTGTTGTCTGCCGGAACTTCCGTGATCATATTTCCACAAAGCACACGGATGGTGAAGTTCATGCCGGAGAAATTCAATTCGCTCGGAGTAAAACTTGCTGCAAATGCAAAAGTGCAGGTGATCCCGGTCGCGATAAAAACCGACTTTTGGGGAATGGGAAAGCATCTGAAAGATCTCGGGCCGATCAGGAGAAAGGAGCCGATTTACATGACGTTCGGCGAGCCTATGACAATTTCAGGTACCGGCAAGCAGGAAAACGTCCGCATAATAGATTTCGTCATTTCGCATCTGCGGGAGTGGGGCGGAGAGGTAGCATAGCCCGCCGGCAGAGATAAGCGGGCTTGAAGCCGAACAAATTTTTCCAACTGAAGTAGTGCTCCCGCCTCTGGAGCGTCTTCACTACGGAGGCCCTGCCCGAAGTCTAGTAGATGGCGTTGAATATATATCCGACGATTATGATGCCGGCCGCGACCGTGCCGACGAAAACGAGTATCAGCTGAATCTTCAATACTTTCCGTAGGATGATCGTCTCCGGAAACGACAGCCCGATTACCGACATCATGAAGGCGAGTACCGTACCCAATGAAGCTCCCTTTTCCATAAGTGCCTGTACTATCGGGATGATGCCTGCGGCGTTCGAATAAAGCGGGACCCCTATCAGCACCGACACCGGCACAGCCCACCATGCCGACTTCCCCATTATTCCCGCCATGAAATCTGCCGGGACAAAACCGTGAATCCAGGCGCCCACTGCGATTCCAACGAGCACATAAGGCCAGACTTTTCCCACTATCTCCGCCACAGCAAGGAACCCCATGTCGATCCGCTCATGAAAAGCCGGTCTTGATTCCGATCGTTCCCCGGCGGCTGAGTTTAGCTTGAAGACCCACTCTTCCACGAACCTTTCCATTTTCATTTTCCCGATCACGACGCCGGAAAATATGGCCACAACGAGTCCGGTCGATATGTACAGCAGCGCAGTCTTCCAGCCGAAGAGTCCCAGGAGAAGCACTACCGCTATTTCGTTTATCATCGGGGCGGCGACCAGAAAAGAAAACGTGACACCGAGGGGAACGCCGGCTTCAACGAAGCCGATGAATAGCGGAACTGCCGAACATGAACAGAACGGTGTCACAATTCCCAGGAGCGAAGCCAGTACATTTCCCACGAACGTCTTTTTCCCGCCGAGGATTCTCCGCGTATTCTCGGCTGAGAAGTACGTCCTGACGATTCCGATTACAAAGACAACCAGGAGAAGGAGCATCAGCACTTTCGGCGCCTCGAAAAAGAAGAACCTCAGGGTTTCGCTCAATCTGGAATCGTGATTCAAACCCGCAAACCTGAAAAGGAGCCAATCCACGCCGTTTTGAAGCTGGAGGTAAACGATGATCCACACGACCATACTGATTGCGATAAGGAGAAATCGCCTGACGATCCTGCCGGAGGAAGCGGCGGGAGAAGTTACTTCAATTGCCAATTGCCTCGGGCCTCTTCAACTACCCTCGTCTCCGAACCTGGTCACCATATCTTTCAGGACTTCAACCTTCGGCACCATTCCCTGAAAGAGGACCTTCCCATCAATGACGAGAGCAGGAGTGCTCATCACGCCATAGGACGCGATATCCTGAAAGGACTGTACTTTCTCAATTTCTGCCTTTACGTCCAATTCATCGAGAGCGACCACCATTCTCTTTTCCAGCGTTTGGCAGTTCACGCACCCCGAGCCTAGAATCTTGATTTTCATAATTGAGCTCCCTGACCAACTAACTATACATTGCTGCGCGGGTTATCGACACGATGGACCAAGAATGCTACACTCCGCAGAGCTTTTCCTTGTCGATAGTCCTCGCTTTTTCCGCATCGGACTTCGCGGTTTTATCACCATCGAACCATCTGGACACAAGCGAGAGGACTTCGCGAGTGTGAGGATCTCCTGAAGCCTTGGAAAGGCCGTAGTAAATCCATTTCCCATCTTTGGAGTCCGTAAGGAGGCCTGCATCTCTAAGGATCGACAGGTGTTTCGATACCGTAGATGTAGCAAGTTCAAGAATGCTCGTTATTTCGCACACGCATAATGGGCGCAGTTCAAGCATTTTGAGTATTCTTACCCTGTTCCTGTCCGACAATGCGCGGAAAATTTTTACTGACCCGGCGTCCATTTCATTTCGATATCTATCGAAATATAAAAAGGAAACCCGGAGAAATCAAACAACTGTTCCGGGCTTACCGCAAAAGAAGTTTCTTATTTGGAACGGTACAGCTTCGTTACCGCGGGCACGAGATACTCTGCAAAGGCTCTTTCAAAATCATAAGCGGGCTTCCATCCCCAGTCTCCCCTCGCGCGGGAATCGTCTACGTCTTCAGGCCAGGTATCGAGAATCGCCTGCCTCTTCAAATCAGGATTGAAGTTTATCGAGGCCGACGGGAAAGCTCCCTTCACATGCGCCTTCAGCTCTCCGGCTGACGGGCTGAACGACCCGACGTTGTAAATCTGCGTCGTGAGTTTCTCCTTCGAAGCGGCTTCGAGCATAAGGAGAGCGCCGACTCCGTCAGGCATAGCCATGAACGGGATCCTGGTGTCTTCTCTGACAAAACAATTGTACGTCTCCCCGCTTGCAGCATGATGGATCATCTCCGGTGCAAAGTCACTTGTGCCTCCGGTCGGAAGTGTGACCGCACTTATGAGCCCCGGAAACCTCACGCATCGAAAGTCGACTCTTCCTCCCATCGGTTCTGCGTCAAGCTGTCTGTAGAAATTCGTATAGTATCTCCCGAGTCGTTCACAATAAAGCTTGTTGATGCCGTACATCGTACGCGGCTCCGTCCATTCGTCTTCTTTGATCTTCTGCGCCTTGTGTTTCACAGAAAGGTCGGGAAGTCCGTAGACCGCTATCGAGCTCGGGTAAATCACCTTGACTTCTTTGCCCTGCAGCCGGGATTGGGTTATGGCCATCTCCAGGAGGTTCAGCGTACCGTCCACATTCACCTTATGTGCTATCGTGGGCTGGCGCTCGGCACGTGTCGAGAGAAGCGCAGCGAGGTGATAAATGGTGTCGAAATCGTATCCGGTGGAGAGTGATTCTATAAACCGGCTGTCGAGAATATCCCCCGTATACATTCTGTGACATTTCGCCCGCGTTGTTTCGTCGAGCGGATTTAGATCCAGTGCGATTACCTTGACCCCGTCGTACTCGGCGAAGTGGGAGATGAGGCCGTGACCGATTTCCCCGTTAGCGCCGGTAATCAATATTGTTTTTGAACCCATTATTACTCCTTAGAAAATTGTCGTTCCTTCTGTTTGAAGCACACCACTCGTTCTCTAATAGGGACTAGCCCGAGTCCCGCTCTCGATAGACCGGACAAATTATAACAAGGTGGCCAAGATAAGCAACCCAGAAAAGCGGTCGGACCGGACGGTCAATTCCAGAGATGTAGTACTGCGTCCGCTCTTTCGTGGTTTCGTGGCGTCGATTTCACTCCTGATTTGGAATTCTTCCTCGCACCACTAATGAAACAATGGGGCACCTTATATGGATTTAGTTTGTTAGAACAGCTAGCTTATAGGAGTCCTTCATACGCAAATGACACTATTTCAGGATGCATATGTACCGGGATTAGCTACTTCGGGTACGGAGCGGGGCCTTGTCGAACGCGTAAGGGCTGGAGACCAATCCGCGATTGAAGAGTTATTTTACGCGTACTACAAGGGTCTATGTCGTTTCACACTTGGAATGACACATTCCCGCGATGATGTTGAGGACCTCGTCCAGGACATTTTTGTCAGGATTTGGATAAACAGGGAAATCTGGGACCCCAAGGGATCCGTTAAAGCTTACTTATTCAGGGCCGCCCGCAATCAAGCGCTCAATTTTATAAAAAACAGGACCTCTCATCAACTGTCTGCACCGGATGGGGAGGACGAGCTTCCATCGCCGCAGGATACGGACCCTTCCAATTACCTCGACCACAAAGATACACATGCTGTCGTGAACAATGCCATATCAAAACTCCCTAAAAAATGCAGGCTCGTGTTTGTCCTTAACAGGCAGGAGGAACTGTCTTATTCTGAAATAGCCGACGTGTTGGGCATATCGGAAAGGACGGTCGAGAACCAAATTTCCCGCGCACTAAGGATACTGAGAAAAAGTCTTCGCCCTTTAACAAATCAGTAGAAATGGAGTAGGGGTTAACCCCTTCATAGTTGTATTAGTCTAAGAACCACGGCTTTCCGTCTTCAGACACAAAGAAGCGAGGTATGGTGACTAGACACAGGATGGTTTCTCTTGCGCGCTACCTTTCCGGGGAATGTAGCGAAGCGGAACGGGAGAAAATTGAAAGATGGCTGCACGCCAGCAATAAGAATCAAAGGCTCTTCAATAGTCTGAAAGCGATCTGGGATTCTGCGGCAGGAGAGGAAGACGAATGGCGGTCGAAACGAGCTATTACTTCCCTCCGGTTGAGATTAAAGGAATCAGAGTCGCAATCGGCCTCCGAACGTCCGGGAAATCTCAGAGTACTTCGGATACAACCGCGCGAAATCCATGGCCATCATTTCTCGCTGAGAACAGCTGCCGGCATAGCAGCAACCGTTGTTTTCGTCGTGGGGACCATTTACCTGTCGGGAGGATTAAAGAAAAAAGTCCTTGAAGACCGGGCCCCCTCGGCTCACGGCACCAGTGTTTACGAAGAAATATCAACCAAACCAGGCGAACAGGCGACGCTCACTCTTTCTGACGGGACCAGGATTCTGCTCAATTCCGCGAGCCGTTTGCGCTACATCCATGACACGCATGGAAACCGGGATTTTTACCTTATTGGAGAAGCATATTTCATCGTAGGTCCGGGGCACAAGGCACCGCTCGTGGTGAAAACGAACCTGGCGGTGGTCAGGGACATCGGCACAAAATTCGACGTCAGCGCCTGGCCGGATGATAATCAGACACGTGTAGCCGTCACCCAGGGGAAAGTCATCGTTCATCCGAACCGCCCCGTTAAAGACAAAAGCACCATGGTTGCCTCGGGGCAATTCACGGCGGTGACATCGCAAGGACACCTTTTGACACCGGCATATACGAACGTAGACAGGATAATCTCATGGACGAGGGGAAGGCTGGTATTCTTCAACGATCCGATGTCGGACGTCATTAAACAGCTGCAGAGAAGATATGGGATCAAATGTTTCCTGGCAGATGCCTCGATTGGAGCCAGGACCCTGACTGCAACTTTCGACGACCGGGTATCGGCTAAGGAAGTACTCGACATAATAGCACTCTCTTTGAAGCTAAGATACACGACTTCAAAAGATTCCGTTCTGTTCATTCCAACAAAGAGCAATTCGATGTAAAAAAACAAATCAAGAGGAGAATGATCATGAGAAATGCTCTCAATTTCCTGCTACTCACGGCCGCGCTCGTGCTTTGTGCGAGAACACCGGGGGTAGATGCTCAGATTCCAGCGACGACCTCTCAACTCTCTACTTTTGAAGGTTGGAAGGAAGTCCGCCCCGCACCCGCGGATAGGAGCGAGACCCGGTATCTCCAAAATTCACTATCCGTAAATCTCACAAATGTTCCACTGTCGAGGGCTTTGGACGAAATTTCTTCGAAGACGGGAATCCGCTTTTCTTACAGCAAGGAAGTGGTTCCAATCGCCAGAGAAGTAAGCGTCAATGTCCAGGATGCCACGGTAGAGGAAACCCTTAACCAAACCCTGGCGGGCACCGACCTCAGCTGGGTACCGATGGAAAACAATCAAGTGGTAATAACAGAGCTGCCGCAGGCCCAACAAGGCCAGGGGACTGTTAAAGGAAAAGTCGTCGATCAGGCCGGCAACCCTGTCGCATTTGCGAACATTCTCGTTATGGGGACGACTCTCGGAGCTTCTGCGAACGTGAACGGAGACTACGTGATCAACAACGTCCCTGCCGGGCCGCACGAATTAAGGGCCAGCGCGGTCGGCTATACCACCATCATGGCACATATTACAGTGAGTAACCAGGAGACGGCGACACAGGACTTCACGCTTGCCCAGGATCTACTCGGCATGCGCGAGGTGGTCGTAACCGGGACAACTATCCCCGTTACGAAATTAAATGCCACAAATTCCATCAGCACTGTGAGTCCGAAGGAACTCACGATGGCAATGCCATTCAGCACGACTGAATTCCTGAAGTATGTTCCGGGCTTCACGAGGGTTGAGAGTTCGGGCGGCTATGTCAACGAGAATTATACCATGCGCGGTATCTACTCGACAATCTTCATCAATTTCATGGAGGACGGGCTTCCATGCTTCCCGACGCAGAATATTTTCTTCATGAACACGGACAACCTATTCAGGATTGACGACAATATTCAGCGAGTCGAGGTAGTGCGCGGCGGCAGCGCAGGTACGTTTGGTTCGAATACACCTGCTGCGGTGATCAACTTAATATCCAAAACCGGCGGCCCCACCCTCGCAGGTAAAACACAAGTTCAGGTCGGAACACAGGGCCTTGCTAAGGTCGATTTCAATGTCAACGGACCGATGGGACCTGAATGGCGCTTCGACGCCGGCGGCTTCTACCTGTACGATCATGGCGTGAGGAATCCGGGATATCCTGGCAACCAAGGTGGCGAACTTCAAGCTAACGTTACTCGTCTGCTCAGTAATGGTTATATCAGGGTATACGGAAAGTACATCAATGATCAGAGCCAGTTCATTCTCGACCTGCCACACGGAAATCCGGCTGACCCAACTCAATTCGTGCCGGGCTTCGGAGTTTATGGCTCGTTCAACTCTCCGGAAGGTCTTAACGTTTCTGTACCTACACCTGATGGTGCACTGACGCTTCCTCTTGGGCACGGGCTCTACACAAACGCTGGCTGGCTAACGGGTGACATAAATCTAAATTTCCCGGACGGCTGGAACGTCAAGAATCAAACGCAGGTTATGAGCAACTACCAGGAATGGAACGCGATAATACCCGGCAACGCGGAGCCTATCAACTATTGGGAAAGCAGCGAGTTAAGCTCGTTGCAAGGGGCGGGACTTATACCCACAAACGCCACGAATGTCCTCTGGAACCTCACTTACACGAACGAGTTAAATCCCAACGGCACGCACGTCGCGTTTCCGAACGGAGCGTACAGCCCGCTCAATAACCTGATATCTCCCGGAAACGAGTGGCATGTCGCAAAGCCCATGTCAGCCTTCCAGGAGCAATTGACGATCAACAAGTCTCTCGATCTTGGAGGAGACTTCCTGTACCACCATGACCTCAGCTTAATACTCTACTGGTCAAACTATTCGATGGGGAACAACTGGTATTTTCCAACAATCCTCACCGATGTTCAGGACATTACGCATTTCGTTGATGCGGCAGTGAGTTACACCGATCCTGCTACGGGCGCTACGAAGACTCTTAACGTAACTCAAAACGGATTCACCAACTATATGTCATACTTCGTGAATGGCTATGGATACGGGTCCATATTGGATGGGGTGTTAAGCGATCAGATGATGGTTACAGACAGGCTGCGCCTCAACCTTGCAGCACGCTGGGAGGGCGATGGCTTTGTTCAAACCACCGAGAACAATTCTACCGTTCAGCCCAACGGTGCACCGGTTGATTCCACAACTCCCCCGTATGCGCGCATTACCTGGGGGAACGGCAGCTACCGTCACATGAGCACAACGCTGCACGACTGGGCTTTTTCTGCCGGACTCAATTATGACATCATACCCGAAGAATTTGCTTTTTATGCTAACTTGAGCCGCGGTTACGAAATGCCATCGCTCGATAACCTGCTGCAGAGTGTGCCGGCGCAAATTGCTCTGTTCCAGGATGAGCACACACTTCAGTATGAGGGCGGATTCAAATATTACAGCGATGTATTCGCCTTCAATGTCGATGCTTTCTTTGCTAACCTGACAAATATCACCAGCCAGGGCGCAGTCAATACTCCGAGCGGAGGAGTTGTGTGGGTGACAAACTATGGTCTCAACCAAAACGCTTATGGAATTGAGGCGGATCTGACATATGTGCCGGTAACAGGATTGTTCCTGCGAGGAAACTGGACTCTCTTGAAAGCAACTTATGCAAGCAACGGCAGTTTCGCACTAAACGGAATCCCGAATTCAATCGGCGACCTACTGGGTACCTATACGCTTGGCAATTGGACCCTTGAGGCAGATTGGCATTATGTCGGCAACCGGATAGGCGGATTGAATTTCGGCGGCTACACGAGCTCCGGACAAGCCGTCTTCGTCGTCGGAACGGCGCTTCCGGCTTACACTTACATGAACACCGGCCTATCCTACTACGTATCTTCAGAGGCCATAACTCTTACACTCGGCGTGACGAACATTTACCAGAGCCAGGGTCTCGAAGAAGGGAACCCGAGGGCGAGCGCCGTCGGCCCTTACTTCCTCGCCCGGCCCATACTTCCAAGAAGGCTGACGTTCAGCGTAGGATATCAGTTCTAGAAACAGCAGCAGAGGCACAGCGTCATAGCCGGACGAAGTGCTCATAATGGTCCAACTGATGATCTAGGCGGGATGGCGACATCCCGCCTGGTCAATTGATTCACTCGGAGGCGAAAGATGCTTAATAAAAAACTTATCCCGTTTTCAGCTGTTCTATGTCTTGCTTTGGCCGGCGCCGTTACGGCCCGGCCGTCCGAGCCCGCGCATGTGAACAGGAGTTTCATTTTGTCGGCCGACAAGGTTTCTGCAAAGTACACCGCAACATATGTCGGCAACGGCAACATTGGTGTTTCTTCATCTCAGCTCGGCACGCTGCCGACACGGTCGTATGCGGCATGGATATACGAACATCACCCGGGCGACGTGGCTCGAAATGCGTCACTCCCCGGATGGGATGCCGTGAATTTCTTCAATGGTAAGAACTGGCTGAATGATGCCAGGATATCCGGCAACGTCCTGCGCGGCTATCGACAGACCCTGGATATGTACAACGGAATCCTCGAGACGCGTTACAACTGGAACGACCGCGGGAGGATGACCGAAATCGAATCAGGGATTTTTGTTTCCCGCCCAAATCCGAATCTCGCAGTCACGAGGTTCGAAGTGACGCCGCGTTACTCCGGCAAGGTGAAGGTTGACTTTTCGATACATGAATGGCCCGAGCCGAAAAGGATGGAGCTCGCAAAGATAGCGGATATAAAAGTCAAGATGGTCAACGGCCTTCCCGATGTGTGGTACCCGGGACACATGAAGGTGGAGCAGCATTCAGCAGTCAGCCGCCAGCAATCGGCGGAAGAATCGCTGGTCGCGGTGCCGGACGGTGATACTTCACGAGTGGCGATTGCGGCCGATATTTCATGGTCGGAGAACGTCGGCTCACCCGTTATCAAAACGGACACACCGGATGGTCACACCTCCGTGACTGTCACTTTCGATGCCAAAGCGGGAGAACACTACACGTTTTACAAGTATGTCGGGATCGTGTCTTCGCGAGAATCTGGCAATCCGCTGTCTCAGGCCGGGCAAGTCGCCTCAGCCGCGGCGTCTGAAGGCTATGAGAAGGCTCTGATGGATAACGAAGATGCGTGGCACAAATTGTGGGAGACAGACATAATTCTTAAGGGTGATCCACAACTCCAGAAGGTCATACACTCATCGATATTCTATCTCCTCTGCAGCTCCAGGGCGGGTAGCGATTTCGGCATACCACCGATGGGACTTTCGAGCGACGGGTATTACGGGCACATCTTCTGGGATTCCGACACGTGGATGTTCCCGCCGCTGCTTCTGATGCATCCCGACATAGCAAGGTCGCTCGTCATGTTCAGGCACCATGCCCTCCCGGCCGCGGAGGCCAATGCAAAACTCAACGGCTACAAGGGCGCCATGTATCCGTGGGAATCCGACGAGAATGGCAACGAGGCCTGCCCTAAATTTGCGTACCAGAATGCGCTTTACGAGAACCATGTTACGGGCGACGTCGCCTTTGCACAGTGGCAGTATTTCCTCGCCACGGAAGACACCGCATGGCTGAGGAGCTATGGCTATCCGGTAATCAAGGAGACCGCCGACTTCTGGGTTAGCAGGTCCACTTACGACCCCGCTGACGGGAAGTACAACATCAATCACGTCGTTTCCGTCGACGAAGGGCTGGTCGGGGTGAACAACGATGCGTATACAAATCTGGTGGCGATCAGGAATCTCCAGATAGCGGACAAGGCGGCTTCCCTGCTCCGCGAACAGCCGAACCCGAAGTGGCGGAATGTTGCAGATAAGATTTACATCCCATACGACAGCACCAGGCACTGCTATCTTACTTATGAGAATGCGCCGCCTCAATCGCTCGGCGCGGTAGTCCCACTCCTCTATTACCCCCTGGAACTCAAGGTTGCAAACGGCGTAAAGGCGAACGATCTTGAGAACGCTCTCAGCTTTGCAAGGAAAACCGGCGGCGGAGTAATGATGGGAATTACGCTCTACCAGAACGTCGCTGCCGAGATTCAAAACAGGAAATTATTCGACGATTTCTTCCGGATGAGTTTCAAGCCTTACATAAGAGGTTCGTTCAATGTATTTTCCGAAACGCCCCAGAACATGTCCACGAACTTCCTGACCGGTGCGGGCGGTTTCATGCAGCAGGTCCTCTTCGGTTATACCGGGCTTAGAATAACCGAGAAGGGACTCGTGCAGGGGTACAAGCCGATGCTCCCGCCGGGAGTGAGCGAAGTGACAATTCGGAATATTCACTTCAGAGGAAAACTGTACGACGTCACCGTCAAGAACGGGAAGACGACGTTAGCTGTCCAATAGCGGCGGGCATCGAAAGCGAACCGCGAGTTATCTATGCTGATGAGAAAGGAGAACTGAAAGCGGATGAAACGAATTTCGAAAGTCCTCTCGGGTTTGGCAACGGGCATTTGCTTCGGCTGGTTAGTGCTGCTCACCTCGTCCCATGCCGCGCTGTGTCAGTCCGAAGGAGTGTACGGGCATACCACCGTCAGGGTGTTAGTACGTCCTACGCTCGACTCGCTGATCGCAAAGGAAGATACCGACCACGATAAAAGAATAACGATCGACGATCCGCACATTCCCGGTACGGATAAGGGCAACAGGAGATTCTGGATGGATGCCCTCGACGGGAAAAAGTACGAGGTGGACGAGACTTACTATCTCGCCAACCTGCTCGAGGATCTGAAGCTTGCCGAGGACGAGGGGAGAGATACGCTCACGCTGACCACTTCCGACATCTTTGAGCCGCCTGTCGAGCGCATAGCAAACTCCATAAAGAACCTGTATTGGGCCGGTCTGACCAGACGAATCGACGAAGGCGGCATCGAGAAGATATTCAAGGACGAGAAAGTCAAGACGATCGACGGGTTCAACTATGTCTACGTCCCGCACGGTGATTTCACGGGGTACGATTATTTTTCGGAAATTGCCAGCAAGCAGCCTGACTTTAAAATGAAAGTCGTGATGCTTCCTGAAAAAGTCACGCCGAAGTATGTGGAGAGTCTTAACGACAGACCCGGCATCCTGAGCCTGAAGCTTCACAGGGAACCCGGCGGCAAGATCGAAGCCGCCCCATTCGTGGTACCGGGCGGCAGATTCAACGAGATGTACGGCTGGGACAGTTACTTCATCACGCTGGGACTCCTTCAGGACGGGAAGATCGGCTTGGCGAAATCCATGGTCGACAATTTCATCTACGAGATAGACAACTACGGCAAAATCCTGAACGCAAACAGGACTTATTATCTCACAAGGTCACAGCCGCCTTTCTTCACCTCGATGGCGCTCGCGGTGTACGACAGGCTCCCGAAGGATGTACAGAGTAAGGCATGGCTGAAGGAAGTCCTCGAAGCTGCGATCAAGCAATATACAAATTACTGGATGGGTCCCGAACACCTGACGAAGACCGGGCTCAGCAGGTACTACGACGACGGCATCGGCCCGCCTCCTGAAGTCGAGCCGCACAGGTACGATTATCTCTATGCCGAATACGCGAAGAAATACGGCCTGACGGAGGAGAAATTCAAAAGCGAATACCTTTCCGGAAAGCTGAAAGTGCCCGCACTCGATAGATTCTTCAGGAACGACCGCGCAATGCGCGAGTCGGGAAACGATGCAAGTTACAGGCTGCAATACGACTGCACAGACCTTGTGACGGTGGACCTCAACTCTCTCCTGTATAAAGAGGAAACCAACATTGCAAATATCATATCCGATGATTTCGGAGGTGAGGTGAGGCTGAGCAACGGCAAAGTTGAAAAGAGCTCGACGTGGTATGAGAAGGCCGAGAAACGGAAGAAGCTGATGACAAAGTACATGTGGAATGCAAAGGCAGGAATGTTCTTCGATTACAACTTTGTCAAAGGGAAACAGACCGGATATGTGGCGGCAACGACATTCTATCCGCTGTGGGCAAAACTCGCCACGAAGAAGCAGGCGGATGCGTTGGTAAAGGACGCATTGCCGCTGCTCGAAATGCCGGGTGGAATTGTAGGCTCGACCGAGAAATCGCGGGGCCCGATTTCCAAGGACAGGCCGCAAACACAGTGGGATTATCCTTTCGGCTGGTCACCGCAGCAGATGCTGACATGGGTCGGATTGAAGAATTACGGCTACATGAAGCTTGCAAGAAGGTTGGCGTACAAATGGCTCTACACGCTTACCGTAAATGCTTACAACTATAACGGTACGGTCGCGGAGAAATACGATGTGGTCGACAGGTCATCCCAGGTGTTCGCCGAATATGGAAACGTTGGGACGAAGTTTTCTTACATTACCACTCAGGGCTTCGGCTGGACGAACGCATCTTACGTAGTCGGACTGACGTTTCTGACCAAGAAATTAGTGGAGGAGCTCGACAGGCTGATTCCGCCGGAATGGGTATTCGGAGAATAGCCTTCGTGCAGTTTGACCGACGGAAGCCAAATTCATCAACGGTTTGCTTCACTGCAGGAGCAGGAGTTAACTTTATTTGGCTAGTTTGAGGAGACGGTAATGCTATCTACAGCCGAATGCATCAAGAGAGCGATTGACATTTCAAAACGCTATGGCGTTTCAAGGCTCGTGCTCTTCGGGAGTGCACTGGAAAACCCGGAGACAGCGAGAGATTTGGACCTGGCTTGCGAAGGGGTAAATGACTGGCACTTCTTTAAGCTCGCCGCAGAATTAGAAGAAGAGCTGAATGTGCCGGTTGACCTGGTTCCACTGGAGGACTCCGATTTCGGAAGGCATGTTAGAAAAATCGGCAAAGTGTTGTATGAGCAAGCCTGATATTTTAGAGGAGATAAGAATTGAATTGAAGAGCCTCAGAATTATCGTCGATGAGCTCCATTCACTATCAGAGGAACATACAGACTCCGAACCCTCTCTGAGAGAAAAGACAGCCGCCGGGAGTTTTCTTGCTCAATTCTATAATGGCGTAGAGAATATTCTCAAGAGAATCTCCCGATTGAGGGATGTTGAACTGCCCACTGGTGGTATGTCGCACGTGGAGCTATTCAAGAAATTCTGTGAACCTCTTTTTAAAAACCTTTCTCTGGTTTTTGACGGCAAATTAGAAGATGAGTTTGGAAATTACAGAAGATTCCGGCATATCGTCTATCACGGATATGGTTTCCAGTTGAAATGGGAGATGATGAAATTCGGAGTCGAACAAATCGGTACGGTCTTCGAGCAGTTTTCGAAGAGAGTAAGTGAGTTCATCGATGAGGAAGCGAACCCGTGAGAGTACGTCACAACATCGACGAATCCTCGCAGCCGCTTACTGAAATATCTCAGGAAGTTCGCAAAGTTGCCATTTCAGCACGGCGACCCGTTCGCTAAGGAGCTTCAGGTTGCGGCTCTTTGCTCGGCCGCCCGCGGTAGATAAGTAGAGAACTTCGAGGCGGGCTTGTAGAACAGCCCGCTGACTGTCGCATCTTCTATTGTCAGCGTCACAGTGGTCGGTACAATTATGTACCAAGCCTCATTGCCCCCGTAAATTCCATATACCCGGAACATTCCGTTGAACACCGGTTTGGATGACAAATATATATCGCAACTTTAAACCGTCGGAGGTTAATTCGTATGTCGGAATCTGTAAGTGTCCTAGTTGCCGGTGCCACCGGCGAGGAGACAGCCGTCACCCTTTCGAAAGCCATGGGAAAACCGATTCGGTACGAAGGTTTTCCCGCGGAAAACCTGAGGGCACAAAATCCGGATTTGGCGGTAATGATGGAATGGCAGGCAAAGAACAATTACACTGCCGACATTGGAGCGCTTCGTCGTGATTTCCCGGAAGTCGGATGGCGCACGTTGGAAGGGTGGGCACGGGAAGTGGACTGGAAAACGCTGTTAGGTTCGTGAAAAATCGATAGCATCGAGAAACGGGGACAGCGCGAGCTTGGGATTCATTCGCGCATTACAATCAAGTCCGGGGTGGCGATACGCTTCTTGCAATCTCAAGTCGGACAACTAGTCGGCAACTTCCTTCAAGAGAATCTGTTCGTATGTTTCCAGGCTGTGGCTCTTAAGGCTGTCATCAAATTCTTTCAACCATTTACGAATGTAGTCCGCATCGTGTCGCTTGTTCTTCCGCATTATTGATCGCACATCTTCGATATCCCTTGGCCTGCCGGAAAATATTTTGTGAATTATGATATCCTCCGGGGTGGCGAAGGCAACATCAACTTCATCGAGTCTTATCTTACGCGCATGTTCTATCGCCTGCCTTTCATACTGCGTGAAGGAGAAAACAAAATCTATCCGAATCCCTGTCTGTGAGTCCTTTACAGGAAGCACAGAAGTCTTTTTCACAAAGTCCTGCGGCTTTTCCGTCAACATAGCCAAGTGGAGCTTGTTTACGACTGGGATTAGAGATGCCAAACCGTCTGCGTCAAGCGCAAGCGTTACGTCAATATCCTTGGTCAACCGCGGCTCCCCGTAAATGAGGACAGCCTGTCCGCCGATGATCATATACTGAATCGACGACTCATCCAGCGCGGATGCTAATTGCTCAAGAAGTTTCGTGAACTTTGTTGAGTATTCTTGCGAGCCTGATGTCATCCTCAATACCCTCTAATGGATCTTTAAGCGGAAAAATTCCAAGAATCCTCGCTTCCTCATACATCGCTTCATATAACCTGAAGTTCTCAGCAACGTTCACCGGGGTGTTTCTCTCCAGTTCCCGCTCGAACTCCTCCCAGTATTCTCTGTCCTTTATCATTTCAGTACAACTTAAAACAATTCATCAAGAGTTCTAAACGCTATCCCGTGCTATCCTGTCTCCCGTATCCAGCTTCCCGTCTCCGTTCTCCGTTTCCTGTCCACGTCCTACCGACCTTCCACTCCCTCCCTCTCACCTCTTGCCTCTGGCTTCCTGCTTCCAGCTCATCTCGGTACCACCGTATCATACCACGCCCGTTTCTGCCGGGGAACACCGTCGTCGATATGGATATGCTTCATTTCCATGTACTCCTCGACGCCTGTCCGACCGAACTCCCTTCCGATTCCGCTCTGCTTGTAGCCGCCGAACGGCGCCCGTTCATTGAGCAGGTGCCATTCGTTTATCCATACTGTGCCAGCCTTCAGACTGTTCGCGATCCATTTCGCGCGCCGCAGATCCCTGCTCCACACACCAGCGGCAAGTCCGTAGACGGTATCGTTGGCAAGCGATACGGCTTCGTCATCGGTGGAAAACTTGCTCACTACAAGAACCGGCCCAAATATTTCTTCCTGGGCAATCTTCGAACGGTTGTTCACATCGACGAAGATGGTCGGCTCGACGAAGTTACCCTTCGATAGTTCACCCGATCTCGCCACGCCTCCGCCGAGTACCATCTTGAATCCGTCCTTCCTGCCGCTTTCGATATACCCTGCAACCCTTTCCACCTGCTTCCTGGAAATCAGTGGACCGATATCCGTTGAAGGCTCCATCGGATTGCCTGCTTTCATTCGCTTCGCTCTTTCCACAAGCGTCCTTACGAAATCATCATATATACTCTCGTGAACGAGGAGTCTCGTGGCGGCTTCGCAGCACTGGCCCGAATGGTAAAACATCCCGTAAAGGCTCCCGTCAACTGCGACATCCATGTCGGCATCGTCCAGCACGATGTTTGCAGATTTTCCACCGCATTCGAGCGTGAGCCTCTTCAGGTCGTTTGCGGCAATCTGCATTATCTTCTTCCCTACCGCGGTTGAGCCGGTAAAAGCAATCTTGTCGACGTCCGGATGCCTGACCAGCGTTTCGCCGGCATCCTGCCCGTAACCGGGAAGGATATTAACGACCCCTGGAGGCAGATCAACCTCGTCGATAATGCCTGCAAGCTCCATGGCAGTTACCGGGGTAAGCTCAGACGGTTTTAGAACCACCGTGCATCCGGCCGCGAGTGCAGGTCCAAGCTTCCACGCAGCCATCTTCAACGGAAAATTCCACGGGATGATAGCGCCCACAACTCCGACAGGCTCGTATCTTAAAATGTTCCTTGCAAAACCGGGTTTCGAAATCTCCGACATCTCACGCTCGTTCACGGCTGCGGCCAATTTTGAGAAGACATTGAAAGCTCTGGCGCTTAACGCCACGTCATCCTTCGCCTTCCTGATCGTCGATCCGGAATCGAGGACTTCAAGCTCCACCAACTCTGCAGACTTCTCGTTTATCTTCTCGCCGATCTTCTTCAAATAGCTGGCCTGCACTTCTCCCGACAAATCGCTCCATACACCCGAATCAAACGCCCTTCGCGCCGCAGATACGGCGGAATCGATATCGTCCGGCGAGGCGACTTCAAATTTTCCGACAACCGAACCGTCAAAGGGATTCAGGGTGCTCTCGACACGTCCTTTCCTGGAGGCAACGAACTTCCCATCTATGTAGAGCTTGTATTCTCGCATATATTCCTCCCAGCTTTAGGTTCGAAACATAACCGGTGAACGACCGCTTGCCGGCGCGGAGGCAAAGCTCTAGCGTGTGCCCATCATGGTCAGGATCAGGATAATTACGACGAGCACCCAATTGAGCACGAAGAAGAGTGTCTGCTTGCTATTAAGGGCGGCCGTTTTTTCGTTTATATCCTCAGGCGGATTAATTTGGTTCATCTGGTCCAGAAGTATGGCGCGCTGCCTGGCGGTCCTCGGACTTACCACCATCCCTATCACAAGGAGCACGATGAAAGCTAATATCTTGAGTCCGAGCCAGCCCGCGCTCCCAAAGAGATTGGCAAACCCGATGTTTAATACGATCATATTGGCAATTCCGCTGAGTATCAGAACGAGAGCGCCGAACGGCGAAAGTAATCCGACACTGCGGAGGAGTTTAGCCGAGTGCTGTTTCATGCGCAGATCGTTCTCCCATCTGAAGTTGGCTTCTATTATCGGTCCGGCAAAAAGAAGCGTAAAAATCATGCCCACTCCGATAAGATGAAATAACAAGGATATGGCGATCCAGTTCATTTTAATTTTTCTCCTCGGTTAGATTAATCTGATTATTGTTGAAATGCCCTGTCCGACACCTATACACATCGTAGCGAGCCCGTATTCCGTTTTTCGTCTCCTCAATTCGTGAACGAGCGTCGTCAGAATTCTCGCGCCGCTTGCACCCAGCGGATGGCCCAGCGCTATCGCTCCGCCGTATTTACCAACGGGTGTCCTGAGTGCACATATTATGTAAACCGGAGATCTAAAGTCGCTCATTAATGCCACAACAGGAAGTTGTATGACTCTGATTCAATCAGTGACAACAACAGCCAGGAATACAAGTCTTTGCAGAAGAATCCTCGCTCACCTTCAATGCCCATTCCGTGATTGAACCAGCTTGACAAGGCCGGAAATATTCGTCCTGTCCAGAAGCCCATACAGCGGCTGGGTCCCTGAGATTCCGCTGCCGGTTATCTCGATAAGAAACCTGTTTGCAACCTGGAACTGCAGCTTGCCCTGGTGGGAAACGCTGTCGTAAGACTCGAGTATCTTGAGCCCGTTGTAAAAAACGGTCCTCTCGTATCCCGTCTCGGATTTCTTGTCGACGTCGCCCATCATGGAGATATATGACGGGAGATTGAGCATGTCCGTTATTTTTACCGAGATTGTTCCTTTCGTCGAGTCGCCCGAAGAGACATACCTTACCTGCGCCCACGAGGTTGCAAAACCCATCATTGAAGATGTCTCTCCCGTCGGCTTTCCACGCTGGTATGCCTCATAGTCGCCGTTTGGGAGATAACCCTCCAGCGTCTCGAAATGCACAATTTGAAACTGTGCCCGGAGAATGGCGGGCATGGCCAGGATGAGAACTATCGGCAGATACTTTGCGCGCATTTCGCCCCTCTTCCTAGTAGGATAATAAGAGACTCGGTCTGTATGCGTCACCGTAGGCGCGGCGCAGAATCTGGAGAAACTCAGCGATCAGGTATCTTCCGACGGTGTCGGCGAGTTCAAGCGGACCCTTCGGAAAATTCGTCCCCAGCTTCATCGCCAGATCAATATCTTCTGCACTAGCTATTCCCTGTTCAAGCATGAAGTGTGCCTCGTTCACAATCATTGACACAGTCTGTGCGAGAACAAGATGCTGCGTATCATTCAAAGGAGACGTCGCGTCCAGTTTCGCGGAGATCTTACGCGCCATCTCGCGGAATGATTCGCTGACAAGCGAATTTCTTCTCTCGATTTTCAGAGCGGCACGCGGAGTCTTTTCTGTGTAGTTGTAAAAGCCAGAACCGGTCTTCCTTCCCAGAAGTCCCGATTCGACCATCTTCTGTTGGAGGAGCACGGGCCTGAACCTCGGCTCGTGGAAAAACTGTTCGTAAATTGATTTGGACACGAGGAAATTCACGTCGACTCCGACGAGATCAAGAAGCCTGAATGGCCCCATGGGGAAGTTTGCAGACTCGAAGGCAAAATCTATTTCCTCGACTCCACCGACCCTTTCGGCAAGAAACCGGAGTGGTTCCAGGTAGTAATGCCGCGCACAGCGATTCACGACAAACCCCGGCGTGTCGCGAGTAACGACCGGAGTCTTTCCAAGCTGCCTGACGCTCTGGGAGAGCTCCTGCACCACTGCCTCAGAATTGAAATCGGTTGTGACGACCTCGACAAGCTTCATCTTGTGAGCCGGGTTGAAGAAGTGAAGGCCGGCGACCCGCTCTTTGCCGGAGCAGACATTGGCGATTGCACCGATTGACAGGCTGGATGTATTCGAAGTGATCGGTACCTCGGGCCTGCATATTCTGTCGAGCTTCGAAAACAACGCCTTCTTGTCATCGAGGTTCTCGGTGATAGCCTCAACGACCAGGTGAACTTCCGAAAAATCGGAAAGCTCAGTACGGGGATGTATTCGCGCTATCGAGGCCTGTGCGTCCTCCGGCCTTATTCTGTGTTTCTCGACCTCGCGCTGGAACTCTTTGCTGATGCTATCGAGCGAAAGCGCGACGTTTTCCTTCGACACATCGTAGATCAGCACCTCCCATCCGCTGCGGGCGAATGAGATGGCGATCCCGCTTCCCATGGTACCGGTTCCTGCTATGCCGACCGCTCTCATCAGCCCGATATAACTCCGTCTTCTTCAATCTTCTCCCACTCGGGTTTCCAATCCGGCAGCCTGAGGCCCCACTCGCTGCACTTCAGCCTCACCTCGTCGCGGAACGACGCCCGAACTTCTTCGTTGTCTCTCTGCTTGAGCCCGTAACCCTTGTAAACCTGGTTCTTACGCGTTTTAGGCCTGCCGAATATATTCATCGTACGCGGATACCATTTGTTCAGCGCGGTCTGCGCTTCTTCCTTCGTAGACCGGTCGAGAGCCATCTTCTTTACCCAGTAGTCGCCGTGGTTGACGTGCATCATCTCCTCCTTGAAGATGCGTTCGATTTCCCTTTTCCACGGACCGTATGATGATTTCCTCACATCTTCAAGCTGGTGCCCGGCACCCCGGTCCATACAGAACTGGAACATCACAAAATCCGCCCACGTGTCGATCGGGTAATAAAAAATGTTGACGCGCCTGTCGTCTGCCGCCCTCTTGTTCTTCAAATCATCGCCCCTCAAATCAACACGGAAGTTGTAATCGTGCTTTGCAACGTGAGAATCGGAATCAATCCCTAATTCTTCGAGGAGTCTGTACATGGCACGCGCATGTCGCACTTCATCTTTTACGATGTTCGCCACCGCAAGTTTTTCCTCGGTTGACGGCGCCCGCATGATCCACGGCACGTACCCGAAGGCCCCGGCTAATTCCGAATCCGCCTGCTGCAGCATGAGATTCGCAAGGTTATCGAAATAGTCGTCGCTCATCTCGTCGGGGGCCTCTATCGCCTGACCTGCGCGGATTTTTTCCCACATCCGTTTTTCACGATCGCTGTTCGGTAATTTCGACGGATTCTTGATCGAAAAGTCACTGTCTGCTGTCATCATTCTCCTCCTTCCATGTGTGCGCGGAGAGAATCTTCAGCATCTCGCGCGATAATCCCGTTCCGTCAATTTAATACAGACGACGTCATTTCCCTTTGAAGACCGGAAGACGTTTGTCTATAAAAGCCCGCATTGCTTCCTGCACATCGGCCGTCTGACCGGCAATTTCCTGCATACTTGCCTCGTAATCAAGACTCTGCTCCAGCGACGAGCCGAAGGATCTATTCAACATTCTCTTTATCAGCGAGTAAGCCTTCGTCGGTCCGCTCGCAAACTTCTCAAGAATTGCCCGTGTCTCTTCATCGAACCTCTCATCAGGAAAAACACGGTTCACAAGCCCAAGGTTCAATGCCTCTTCCGATGAAACTTCGTTTCCGAGTGCGGCGAGTTCGAAAGCCTTGCTGTAACCCAGCATGTGAGGAAGAAAAAACGACGAGCCCGAATCCGGCACCAGCCCGATTCTCACGAATGCCTGTATGAACTTCGCACCCGAGCTCATAACCTTGAAATCGCAGGCAAGTGCGAGACTCATGCCGGCCCCTGCGGCAACCCCGTTAATCGCTGCGACGACCGGTTTCTCCATGCCGACGATCAGTTTTATCATCGGGTTGTACCGCCGCCTCAGGGAATCGGAAAACGAGCTCCCCGGTCGTATATCTTTCAAATCCTGCCCGGCAGAGAACGCCCGCCCCTGTCCTGTGATCGCGACACACCTGATATCCTGATCCCTCGCAAGAGTTCCGAGTGCCGACTGCATTTCGGCGGTCATCTTTTCATCGATTGAATTGAGGGAATCGGGCCTGTTCAGGGTGAGCCTGCCGATTCCGTTTTCGATGTCCAACAAGATCGTTTCGAACCCGGTTTTCTTCGCAGAAGTATTAGCCATTACTCACTGCCGTTCGGCCGCTAACCCGGACCAGCGGCATCGTCTGTGACCTGAATTTCCGAAGGTAGTTCAGAACGGAACGCATATCTTTTGGCAGCTCGGACCTGAAAACCACCTGGTTGCCGGTCTTTGGATGATTGAAAGAAACAGATTCGGCGTGGAGTGCAGTCCTGGCGAGCAGCGGCTTCTCGTCCCCCTCGGAGAAATACCTCTTCTTTACCTGTGACAGGAAAAACGGACCTCCGTCGCCGTAAACCTTGTCGCACATGATGGGAAGCCCCGCAGTCGCCAGATGAACTCTGATCTGATGCATGCGTCCGCTTTCGGGCTCCGCTTCCAGCAGAGCATAGCCGTCGAACAATTCGACGATTCTGTAATTAGTTACGGAAGGCTTCCCGTGTTTCCTGTTTACCTTCATGACGCCCGGATGGGTTTGACTCGGAGAGATCGGGATATCTATCTTCCCCTCCATTTCAGCCGGCGATCCGGTCACAATGGCCAAGTAGGTCTTTTCCACCTGCCTCTCTTCGAATTGCGAATTCAGCGCCGAATGCGTTTCGGGATCCTTCGCGAATATTATCACCCCGCTCGTCTCTTTGTCTAACCTGTGAACGACAAATATGTCTCCTAACTCCTCTTTCAGCATGTGGTAAAGATTCGGGAGCGATTGATTGAACCTGTCCGGAAGAACGAGAAGATGGGCCGGCTTGTCGATTACGATTACGCTCTCATCTTCGAAGATGATCGAACCGTTTTTGGATTTCAAGATGATATCTAGTTTTCTTTTCATTCTCTCAATTCCCGACGGAGGGCGCTTAGCTACTTCCCTTTCCACTGCGGCTTTCGTTTTTCAATGAATGCCCTCATCCCTTCTTTCTGATCTTCAGTGGAAAAAAGCATGCAGAAATTCTTTCTCTCGAACTCGAGCCCGTCTTTGAGTGAAATGTCGAACGCTTTCAGGATGGATTCTTTGGCGAGCTTCACTGCCAGGGGAGGTTTCGAAGCTATAAGCCTGGCAAGACTCTTCGTCTCTTCCAGACACATTTCGGCCGGCACAACTTTGTTCACGAGCCCCCATTGCAGCGCCTCTTCCGCATTTATTGCAGCGCCGGTGAGCACCATTTCCATCGCCTTCTGCTTGCCAACCACCCGCGGAAGACGCTGTGTCCCACCTGCACCGGGCATCACGCCGATATTAATTTCGGGCTGCCCGAATTTCGCGGTCTCGCCTGCAATAATTATGTCGCACATCATTGCAAGTTCGCAGCCGCCTCCGAGCGCGAAACCGTTCACCGCTGCTATCAACGGTTTCCCGATGCGCTTCATTTTATCCCACACGCTGAAGCTGTCCCGCTCCAGCATCTCGACCGTACCGGCAGATTCCATCTCCTTTATGTCGGCTCCCGCCGCGAACGCCTTTTCGTTGCCGGTGATGATAATCGCGTTAACACTCCGGTCGGAATCGAGCTGGTCGAGACAGGCCGCTAGCTCAGTCATCATGTGATGATTCAGTGCGTTGAGGGCGTCGGGACGATTCAGTTGGATTATCGCTATCGGAACTTCTTTGGTGAGAACAATATTTTCAAATTCCATCGTCGCTCCGGTGTTGGTGTGCAAACTTGCCCGCCGAAATCTCCCTCCTCTGTGCTCCGACGAGCAAGCGAGAAAATTTAGAACCGGCAGTAGAAAGAAACAAGTGGCACATACCCCGGCAAGGTAATCGCTCACTCAAAGGGTTGGCTCTCGACCCCATGCTTCTTCTGCGCTCAGATGAATTGCTCGCAAAAATACCTTTCATTCATCTTTCAGCCCGGCTGTTCTCACAAAGGAACTCACTGGTTTTCAGGTCCTTTGAAAGCTTGAAAATCCCCCTCTTTCCCCATTTTGTAAAGGGGGAGGGGTCAGGCTTCGCTTTTGCCAACACCCCCTCTTTGAAAAAGAGGGGAATGGGGAGATTTATTATGCTTAACTGTACCACTATATTTAGAAACCCCTCTTCACCCTCCCATAACTGAGGCATTGCCCGGCGAAGGTCGGATGACGCACGTAGAGACATTGATGTGCTATATACTAAAACAGCGCGATGTGAACTTTTCCTTCAGGGCAAATCCGGCTGCGGGGCTTGGCGTTCTCGCGCGCCCATCCCGCGGAGGGAATGCGTGCGACGCTAAATCCGCCAACCCAGTGAAAGGTTCCAAACCGTGGGGAGCTGGTAAACGACGTCGCCGGTGACGTTGTTTATGTAAAACACGTTTCTCTTGTCGTAGAGATTGATTATCGTCCCCGTTGCCGTGAAACCGATGCCGGATATGTTCACATCGTATGAACAGCTGATGTCCAGGCTTTGATAACCGGACAAACGCGCCGCGTCGAGTTTTCCGAATGCAACCTGGCTGCTCAATTGCTGGTTGACGTAGTTCGGGAGATGATACGGATCGGGCGTGATGATGCCGTAAAAACCGGTGATGGGCGTATACGGGAGGCCGCTCGTGATCTTCCATCTTGCCCGCAGCCATAATCTACTCGCGGGCTGGTAACCCGCCGATAGGTTGAGCTGATGGCGAAGATCAAAGCGGGGATAGTATGTCGTCCCGTCGAATGTCCTGGTTGTCCTTCCGAAGGAGTAGTTCCCCTCGAGGTAATACCTTTCCGTCTCGTACCTGAAACTCATGTCCAGTCCGTATGATTCTCCGGATCCGATATAGAAATCCGGTTCCCAGCTGTAGACTTTGTCCCTGTTGACGGCGATCAGCCGGGAGAAGTCCTTATAGTACGCCTCGAACTTCAGAGTGGTCAGGACATTGGGCGAAAGATTGACGCCGACGATATAGTGTGACGCGGCCTCGTCGCCGAGGGTGTCCGGCACAGGTGCGAGAAGGCCGAACGGGCTGAAAACCATGTTTTCGTCGTTGAGGCCGATCAGCCTTTGATGATATATCCCATAGGCGGCATATACCGAAACCGGCCGGCTTACTATATATGAGACAGAAATCCTCGGCTCGGCGAGGTAGCCGTAGCCTCCACCGGCAATGTCCGCAAACATCCGCTGAAGGTCCGTCCTTAATCCGGTTTCAATCGAAAGTCTGGAGCCGATCTTGAAACTGTATGTGGCCCAGAAATCAGGTTCGACCTGGGTTTCGGACTGGATGATCGTGCTTCCGTACGTGTTTGCGAAGCTGTAGGCGTATGACGGGAAGTTGAAAAGGAACCCAAAGGTTATCTCGTTCCTCGAAGCGGTATAGGAAGTAATGCTCCCGTAAACGGCGGGATTGGATATCTGCGAAAGCTGGTAGTTGAAGACATTGGACTGCTTCGGCAGCTGTTCGGCTTTGTACGAGGACATCGAAACTTCGAACTTCATGTTATACTGATCGCCGAATAAATAGTTACCCGAGAGAGCGCCGGAATAGTTGCTCCAGCTGAAGTCCGGCTCATCCGGGCTGCTCGAAGCGATCCTGTCCGCGCTTGTCAGGAACTCTGCGCTTATGTGCCCGGTCCCGTAGAAGTTCGTCGTAAGCTTTCCGAACCCGTCGTAGAAATCGAAGGGTAGTCCGAGCGAAAAAAAATTGTTGAGTGCGTTCGCATACAGCGGACGCCGGTAGAAAAGGACGAAGCTGCTGTTCCCTTTCGAGAAGAGAGGAAGTGGTGTCGCTAACGCGTGATGACCTCCAGCTAACGCCATGATCGGTGGACAAGGAGACCGAGTCTAGTCCACCGACACAGAGGGCACCGTCGTGAAGTATGATGGCTGAGCAGGCACCGCCCGTCGGCTCACTTTTTCTCCAGCTTGCCCCATGATCCTCGGAGACATACAAACCGTTATACAAACTTCCCGTGTAGATGTAGCCTGAGGTGTCTATGGCTAAACAAGATAGGTTTGACCAGTTTAAGCCGATGTCTATCGGGGTCCATGTTTTCCCCAGATCCTTGGACCGATATATCCCAGAAAATTCGGAGATGGCATAGCAGTTACCCCCTGTTTCGGCCTTCACGATTTCGACGTTACCTGCGTACGGTCCTCCGGCAAACCGACTCCACGTAGTCTGAGGAAACAAACCGTCCGGCCAAATAAATTGTGCTAGGCACGCAACCAACAATAGCCTTATGAGTTCGAAGGATCTCACCACTTGAATAACCACTCGAATTGATGCGAGAGTCGGGGATTCGAATTAATGGAGCGAGCCGCGGAAGAGGTCTCGCCCTCATTCCTTAAAGTAATTTTTTCCGAACCGTAGTCAGCGATCAATCTAAATACCCGAGAATCTCAGTAAGCGAATCCGGCATGTCGTGTCGGATCTAAGAATTCTTGCTCTGCGTATCCGGATTTCCCCGTTCCCCGAAAATCGCCGTACCTACCCTTACCATTGTCGCCCCCTCTTCGACCGCAATCTCGAAGTCGCCGGACATTCCCATCGACAGCTCGGCCATATCGACGCCGGCGATCGCCTCTTCCCTGACCCGCGTGAAGAGTTCTCTGAGCGTAACAAAACATTTTCTGACCGCCGCCATGTCGTCGGTGAGAGCACCGATGGTCATCAAGCCCTTGATTCTCAGTGTCTGGAAGCTGGAAAGTGAGCGTATCAGCTCGAGCGCCTCCGCCGGTTCGACACCGCTTTTGCTCGCTTCGCCGGAAGTGTTCACCTCGACGAGTATGTGCCTTGCTTCGCCGCGCTTCTGGAGCTGTTTCTCCAGCTCGACCCCAACTTCGAGACGGTCGACGGAGTGTATGTATTTCGTCGGCACCTCGAGAAGCTTCTTTACCTTATTCGTCTGCAGGTGGCCGATGAAGTGCCACTCCGCTTTTCTTTCCTTGAGCTGTTCGAACTTCGGGACAATTTCCTGCACCCTGTTCTCGCCAAACCTGTAAAGTCCCGCGTCCATCGCTTCGGCGATCTTCTCCGCGGAGAAGGTTTTCGAAACGGCAATCAGCTTTACTTCCCGGCCCGGATCGCCCGAACGAAGCAACGCCTCAGAAATTCTACGGCTTATTCCGGCGACATTTCCCGTTATCGAACTTAATCCCTGCACACCCGCCAACGCTATCTAACCTCTAAACCTTCCCGGCCCTTTGCCTTCAGTCCCGGCTGAATTTCTTTGAAAGATAGACCGAAATACCGATTATCTTTTCCTCTTCATCGCCCTGTCGAGTCTTCAAATCGTATGTCTTGCAGATGCTCTCAAGCTGGCGCAGTACCTTCCTCGCCGAATAGTGCGGCACGTTCAGTTCATCGGACATCTTCGATACGATAAGAGGAGAGAATTTGTGCACCAGTTTCCAGGCATCGCGCAGGTTTCTCCTGCTGTGAAAGCCGTTCGGGAATATTCTTTTCATCGCATCTACGTCTTCAATCAGCTGCTCGGAAGGACTGACATCTTCGTAATCCGCACCGTAGAACTCTCGTACGGTCATCTTCACTTTCTCAATCGGGACGTCGCGCTTGGTCCTAATGTTGACCGGGGATTCGCGTCCGATGCCCTTCATCTTCTTATCCACGTAAAGAAGTTTCTCGAGCGCGGGTGTCTTCGCGTAAACGCGCCGCCAATTACTTCCCGGGGTCAGCCACACGGCAAATGTCTCGGCCCAGTCTTCGTCGGGATGCTTCTGCGCGTAATAGTCGGGCAAGTGCTTCACGTGCCGTTTGCTCCACGGATTGAAACGGTAGTTTTCCCTGTACTTCCTGTCGAAATCCCCGAAGAGCCTTCTCCACTCGGGTTCCAGATACAACTTGTAGGCGTAATTGATCGCGTGGCCGAACTCGTGGCGCAGACCCATCTTTATCTCGCCTTCGTCTTCCACGCCATCGTATGCCATCTCATCTTCGATCCCCATCAATGTCTCGTTTTGAAACCAAAACGGAATCTCTATGGAAATGCTCTTGTTGACGCATCCCCAACCGGTACCGAAATAGTATTCGGGCCTGAACCTGATGTGCTTGTGTGATACTTCAGCTTCGACTTGTCTTATTAGTTTTGAGAAAGCACCGTTTATTTTAGGCTGTAATTCGCAAATTGGAACGTCCAAATACCTTAATTTCTCGAGTGTTTCCTGCAGTTCAACCTTCGTCATTTACTAAGAATCCTTCCAAAAAATCCTAATTGGGCCTTTTGGGGCCCACAGTTTCTCATTTGTGCCGAGTAAATAACACCACCTCAGGGGAAAAAGCAAGTCATTTTTCGTCGGCTCATTTTCCCTTCTCCCACCCATCACAGCCTCTGGAACTTTAGGACAGCAGAATCCATTTGTATTTCCAACTCCCCATTGGAATATTACTGGACGAACTAAAGCCGGACGCAATTATAATGAATCTTCTGATCGCTGTTCTTGTTCTGTTTTCATCCCCCAAAGGGCCGGAGGCTTATTACTATAACGGGAAATATATCGTGAAGCTCGGTATAATCGAGTGTCCTAATACGGGCAGCGCGACATTCAGACTGCTTATCAAGTCGCCTTATGAGCTATTCGATGCAACCGTAGATTCGAATGCTGTCCGGATGTGCTTGCCGGATGCCTCCTTGAGAAAGGTCCTCGGACTGGCCGGGAGATGGTACATCATCACGTTCGATGCGAAACTGAAAGTCGGGTCAACGCGGCATCTTCTCAGCCTGGAGAGTTACACCAGAAGAATTCACAAGAGACATTTCATTATAGATGTTGAAGGAACGGAACGATTACAAAAGCCCCTTGGAGTGAAGAGATGAGAAGTACATTACTATTACTTGCGGCGGTGGTTGGACTGGCACAAGCGCAGGATCGCGGAGCGATCAGGCTGAACAAACCGTACAAATGGGAGATGAACACGATACAGTCTCATCAGCCGCTCGCAAAAACCATCACAACCCAGTCGCTGGTGTGGACCACGCTCGGCCCCGCGCCGGTCAACAGCAGTTATTCTTTTTATTCGAACCATTACGGGAGCGTTTCAGGGAGAGTCGTTTCTCTGGCTGTGGACCCGACAGATTCAAACATAGTCTATGCTGCCGCTGCGGGAGGAGGATTATGGAAATCTGTGGACGGTGGGTCCTCCTGGACGCCATTGACGGACAATTTCCCAAGACTTGCTTCGGGATCGGTGGCCGTCGACCCGAATAACCCAACGACGATATATTACGGCACCGGAGAACTCAACTTCAACATCGACGGTTACCCCGGGACCGGCGTCCTGTATAAATCCACTGACGGCGGAGTTACATGGGCAACCGAGAATCTCCCGCCGGGAGGGGGATTGTATTACACGTCTAAGATCACAGTTGCGCCGAGCAACAGCAGCGTCGTTTATGCATCGGGATATTTTGACGCGTACAGGTCGACAGACGGCGGCCAGACATGGACCGAGCTCGACCTCACCAACGGCGCTGTCGATGATATTGCGGTCGATCCGTCAAACGCCGATGTGGTTTATGCATCATACGGCTCCGGCTTTTCGGGAGACAGCACCAATTATGGGATTTACAAATCGACAAACGGTGGCACCACCTGGACCTGGCTGACCAATGGCCTTCCCCCTGATTCCCAGGTAACCCGGATCTCACTCGCGATAGCCCCGGGCAACGACAAAGTCCTGTATGCGGCAATAAACGGCAACAAGCCGGGCAGCAGCACAGTTGATACAAACCGGGTTTACAAAACCACCGACGCCGGCTCCACATGGACGGTGCTTCCTTCCGTGTCCGACACTACCGACTTCGGAGGAGGTCAGGGGTGGTACAACAACGTCATCGCCGTCGACCCGAATAACCCCAACACAGTTTATCTCGGCGGAATAGACCTCTGGAAATCGTCGAACGGCGGCCAGACATGGACGAACCTCACCAACGGTTATGGCCCCTCCAACGGCAAGAATATCCATGTCGACCAGCACGCAATTGCCTTTGCAGGGGGAAGCAGCTCCACATTCTATATCGGCAACGACGGCGGCGTCTGGAAAACCACCGACGGCGGGACCCTTTTCACTAACTGCAATACGAATTTGCAAACGATTCAGTTCTACGATATATCCGCCGACCAGGCGAACCCGGCAATAGCAGTCGGAGGCTCACAGGATAATGGTACGGAGATGAATACCCAGCCGTCTTTGACATGGAATGAAGTTTACGGCGGAGACGGAGGCGAAGTCCTGATAGACCCCAAGAATACGCAGATTATTTATACCGAATACGTGAATGGCGCTATCCAGAAGTCTACGGACGGGGGAAGTAATTGGAGCCAAATATTCAACGAGACCGGGTATTGGCTGACGCCCTATCTCCTCGACCCGACAAACGACAACATACTCTACACCGCAACAAGCAAGATCTATAAATCCAACAACGGCGGGTCAACCTGGCATGCCGTAAGCGGAGATCTGGACCCGGCCGGCGATCTCGTCACAACCATGTCGATGTCACCGGTCGAGGACAGCGTCATTTATGCCGGTATAAGCGGCTACCGTGGCGGGCATGTTCCGAGCGACGACCACCTGTTCGTGTCGAGAAACGCCGGAACAACATGGACAGAAGTGACCGCGAATCTCCCCGCGGGCACGAATTTCTGCCAGGTAACCGCGGATCCGACCCAGATGGGGGTCGCTTATCTTGCCGTTCTCGTCGGAGGCCAGGGAGCCTCCACCTCACACGTCCTGAGGACTACCGACTACGGCAACACATGGTCGGGTATCGCTTCTACAACCAACGGATTTGCCAACGTTCCCACCAAACTGGTTTGCGTGGACTCTGTATCCGGCTACATATATGCCGGGACATATGAAGGAGTGTACAGGTCAACAGACGGCGGCGCTACATGGGCAATCTACGGTGACGGTCTGCCGAACGCGGTAGTCGATGGAATCGCAATTCAATATTCATCTCATGCTCTTCTGGTTGGTACACACGGGAGAGGAGCCTGGCAGGTAAGCGAAGTGACGGGAATTGCGACGCCCGTGAAGGTGCCGATGACGTTCACCGTAAATCAAAACTACCCCAACCCGTTCAACCCGACTACCGTTATCAGCTATCAACTGCCCGATGTCAGTCACGTTACGCTGAAGGTCTATGACATACTCGGACGCGAGGTAGCGACGCTCGTGGACGGACAGCAGAGTGCCGGCGCGCACCTTGCGACCTTTGACGCGAAAGGGCTGCCGAGCGGCGTGTACTTCTACAGGTTGACGGCGGGGAATCTCGTTGAGACCAGGAAGATGGAGCTGTTGAAGTAAATTTCACTGCGGCCGCCGCCCAGCAGCCGGCGGCCGTTGGTGTTAATTAAACTGCCGCAGGTTATCTTGTGACCATGCAACTTTTCAGGAAGCACATAAAACCTGCATGGACCTTCAAGAGCGGAAAGAAAATCTGGCGTCTCCTGCCCGGTCAGGGCGTTCTCGCCGTTGAACTACGTGACACGGACAACAAGGAGACCGAATTTGCCGCACTCGACATCACAACCGGCTCCCCCCTCTGGCAGAATCTGCAATTCGAGGAGAGGTGGTGGATAACCGTAAACAAGTTCCACCGCGACGTTCTGTTGCTCCAACAATTTGTCAAACCCGACATGCCGACTCCGGGTAAAATCTTTGCAGTCGACGCCATGACCGGAAAAGTCCTCTGGCAAAACGATGAACTCGCTCTTGTGAATGTCGTCGATGACCTGGTTTATGGACTTCGAAGCACATTCACTTCAGAGGAAATTGTCGGGGTAAATTGGAGAACCGGAGAATCCGCGGTCACTTTCTCTGCCGATGACCCGCGAACCCAGGAGATAAACGTGGCGCTCACCCGGGAAGAGTATATGCTGCCCGTTTCTCTCGAAGAGCTGGAGGATAACCCCCTTTCTGCAACTCCCCCCGTTCGGGTCGAGGCATTCCCGTCAGAAGCAAAAACGCCGTCCTTAATCGAAACAGGAGCCGACCGGCGCATTATCGGTTATCATCTGGACGCCGGAACCGATGAAAAGGGCGTCCACGTATACGAATCTCACATAAAGATCATCGACAGGGGCGGGAAAGTTCACTTCGAAGATACTACCGACAGAGGGGTTTACACCACTTTGCAGGACTTCTATTTCGTCGTTGACAACATACTGCTTTACGTCAGGAATTCGAACGAGATAGTGGCTGTAAACCTAAGCTGATTCAGGCTGCTCCAGGCTCTCTCCTGTCAGGGCTATCCTGCAAGCCTCTTTATAAGGACAGAAGACGCAGACCTTCTCGCGCGGGTACGTGGTGAGATTGAACCTGCCCGACCTGGCCTCGCGGACTTCTTCGTTTACGAACGATTCAGTTTCCCCAAGGAGCCCGGGCATCGTCTTCGGATACTCAGATGTGCTCGGGGTCTTCCTGTCGCTCTCGAAGCTCCTGTTATACCGCAGCTCTCCGTTATCGTCGCGCACGATGAAGTCGATTAAATCCCTTCCGTCCCCGGCACTGATCAACCTGTCTCTGTTCAACGAGACGAACGCCGCTCCCGCTACAATTCTGTTCTCTCCGCCTGTCTTCATCACTTCGTCAAATGCCCTGAGATAAAGGAGCAGCTGAGGATTTATCTTCTCGCGTATCACATCCTGATGATAGGGATTCAGGTAGGATGTCTTGTAATCGAAGATCGTCAGGCCGTTGGAATTGGAATCGATGCGATCTATTTTTCCCCGGAGCGAGACTTCACCGATCTTTACCGGGCCGACCGCCTCTTCGCCGCTTCCGCTCCGCATTCCGAATCCGAATTCGAATTTCTCAGGCATGAAGCCGTATTCCGAAAGTTTGGTCTGAACTTTAGAAAGGAAAAGCGTCAGAGTGCCTGGGACCGATTCCGTGCCAAGTATCGCGTTCCTTTCGACCTCGAAGAGATCGTGCTTGATGCCGAGTTCGTCCAAAACCCGGCGGCCGATGTCGAGCAGGAGCGCAATCTCGTCTTTGCTCCTGTCGAGCTTTCCCTGTCTCGCGAGTTCATCGTAAAACTTATAAAGAATCTTGTGGAGCACTGCCCCGCGCTCGATTGCACTCATAGAAGTCTCGATGTCAGCTACTTCCGCAATCTGCAAAATCCTCCGGACGAAGTATTGGAAACCGCACCTTGTCAGAGATTCTATTTGCGCCGCCGAGAAAGTCCTCGCACCCATACCGGCGCCAATTCTGTCGATAAGCTCCTTTTCCGTCAGCTTTCCCGCAAATTCGCTGTCTTTCGCCCCCTTATACCTTGCAGATTCGGCAGACTTGCATTTCGCCAGATTCGGCGGGAGGAGTCTTGACGCTTCCACTCCCGAAAATTTTTCGTGAAAATCCGGACAAAGTGACTCCGCCTCTATGAGGTCCTGCACGTTATAAATGTCGACGGCATGTCCTTCGGCCGATGCCGCGTCGAGGTGAGACACCTCGGCGGCATCTTCAAAAGCATCAATGAAAGACGACCTGATCAATCGAACTTCGTCACGCTGGACAGGGTAAACCAGGTAAAGCGACTTAGTGAACGAACTAACGGCCTGGTAAAACAGATGTCTCTGAAGATACGGCTGCATCTCGCGGTTTTCTTTCTGTACAGTCAGCGGCAGAAATATTTCCGGCACATATTTGGTCGGCAGCTCGCCTTCGGTAAGACCTACGATAAACAGATGATCGAACTCCAGTCCGCGTATTTCTTCGAGCGCCGTCACATAGACGCCGTAACCGTATTTCTGCCTGATATTGTACCGCGTCAGTGAAAGTGCGGCCCGGAGGTTCTCCATCCAAATTGTTACCGGAAGCAGACCGCTCCCTTTCACGGTCTCGACTTCCACAACCTCATCGAGCACCTCCAGTAACGAAGTCAGCGCGCGGGCATCCCTCTCCACAATCTCCGCCGCGAGGCCGCCGACATTAAGCCTTGCGACATTCTCATAGGCTCTCAAATTGGAGATCAGCAGGCCGACGGCTTCTCTAAATTCATCCGGTGACAGATTACGATTGAAAGGCGACAGCAGACGTTCAATAGAGTCGATCAGTCGACGTGCTTTTGACAGTATTGCGATGTCGTGGGCAATTTGTCCGGAGTTTTCGTCGGTTTCCTCCTGACTCAGTCCCCTTAGCATACTTAGCCGTGCGTCTATGGATTCTTTGAAGTTCTTCAATCCGCGCTCAAACCTGCAAAGCGCGGCGGCCGCGTACATCACGCTTCCCGCTTCGCGGGCATCGGTGTTCCCCCCTATCGTCAGGACTCTGTTTGTCACTGCCCTGAGAAGAGCAACGCGCTCGTAATCGGTTATCTTGATATCTATGAAAGAAAGGACGGCGTTGACCACCGTATTTGTTTCCAGCGTATACCTGTCGGTGATGTTTGCCGGGATCCCGTATTTTGGAAAGACTTCCCTGAAGATGCTCGAATAGTTTTGCGGCAGATAGGACGCGACGCAGATCCTGTCCAGGTTCTGCCCCGGATCCTTCTTCAGAATTTCCTTTATCTTCTTTGCCACGAACTCCGCTTCGCGGAGGTTGTCTCGCGTGCTTACGAGGTACACTTTGTCCCTGAGGTCGAGTCTGCTTTTCGGGTTCTCCTCGGAGAAGAGGTTCAAAGCCAGGTAGTCTCTGATTGCCAATGGAACATCGCGGTCGCTGTCGGATTCTCCCTTTTGGCGTCTGAATCCACGGCTGACCAGCTCGCCGGATGTCGACAGCATTGTCCTGAATATATTTTCGTTCCTGTCGCTGCTGTCGAGTTTTACGAGAAAAGAGAAGTCTTTTCGTGACGACAAGTGCCGCAGAAATTCGAGTTCCGGTTTCTTGAAGCTGTAAAATCCTTCGACGTAAAAAGCACATTTCTCCCGGTGAATCTCTCCAAGGACTTCGTTCGAGGCTGCAAGTCGCGAATTGAGATGCGACATCACCCCCGCACTGTCGATGAACTCGCGGCCGAGACTGTTCTCATAGTCCGAATAAATCTTCACGAACTCTTCCAGCTTGGGACGCTCGGACTCGTCTGATGCCGAGACGAGGTACTTATAATCTTCCGGCGTTATGCCGTTCTCTTTCAGATAATCTATCTGATCGACGATCCTCTTTATCGTCCCGATAGGTGCGACGCCTTTGCGGGCGCCGGCACGAAACGAGGCGTATTTGAAAAATCTGAACTCGCCTCCCGAAATCACCTCGCTCACGAACATTCCCTGCATCGAGGGAGAAATTATTCGCTTGCCGTCATTCAGGCGGGAAAAGATCTCGTGGGCATACAGCTCGAGAGTGTAGACGGGAAGCTTTCCGAAGACCAGGTCGTCGACCAGTTCACGCTGCAGCTCCCGGACTCGCCGGCGCGTCGGCACGATATAGACGAAGTTGTAATTTCCGGTACGCGAGTTCGCCGCGACTGCCGCACGAATGGAAGCGGCGAAGTCTTCCTCTACGGTTCCCTGGTAGTTCTTTGATAGAATAACCGCCATTACTCTATTTTCGGTTGTTCATCGTCGATTTTTGCAATCCCCTGGAGCCTCTCTTTGAATCTGCCGAGCGCCTCATGGGAGTCGCCGTATTTGTTGGCAGCATTCCGCAAATGCGTCCCGAGCGTGTCGAAGTGATCGCTGAACTTGACGAGCGAGTTCTCCAGCTGTGCAAGCTGGTCACGGACACGCTCCGCATTCTTCTCGATCTGCATTCCCTTGAGTCCTATCGCAATCGCCTGTATGTATGCATAGAAACTGTTCGGCGATGCCGGTACGACGTGCTTCTTCATCGCGTGCCTGTACGCGCCGTTCTCGTCGTTGTCCTGCATCAGAAGCTCGTAATACATGCTCTCGGAAGGGATGAACATTATCGCGAAGTCGAACGTGTTCTCGGCAGGCCTGATGTACTTCTCCGCGATGTCGTCAATCTGGGTCTTGACGACCTTTGAAAACCTCGCCAGCGCACCGTTCTTCTCTGCCTCTGTCTCGGCATTGACGTATCGCTCGAACTCATCCTTCGGAAACTTGGAGTCGATAGGGATAATCCTCTCCGAGGTTCTTATGATGGCATCGACTTTCGAACCGTCCTTGAATGTGTATTGAAACTCGTAGAAACCCTGCGGGATAACCTGCTTGATCAGTTCTTCCAGCAGCGTCTCACCGAGATTGCCGCGCAGCTTCGGCGAACTCAGAATATTCTGAAGCTCGTTTATCTGCTTTCCGATCTGCAGCATGTTGTTGCTCGACTCCTTCAATTCGCCGAAATCCTGTTTGAGCGATGAGAAGAGTTTATTCGCCTCGGAAAGCTGTCCGCCCAGCTGCCCTTCGAAACTCGACAGGCGCTTCTCGACCGAACCGCGAAGCTCCTCGACCTGTCCGCCGACAATCCGCGAGAGCTCGGAAATCTGCTGGGCAAGCTGGCTTATCTGCTTATCTGTCGCCGCCATCGACTGGCCGAGCCGCTGGTCGACGGAAGTCGTAAGCTGTTCAACCTGTTTCCCCACAATGGTCGTCAGCTGGGACATCTGGCCGGCAAGCTGGTTCACCTGCGAGTTCGTACCGGCACGATTCTCATCCATCCCCTTGGAAAGAGAATTGCTGACAAGCTGAAGGGTACTCGCCAGCGATTCGCTGTTGGAGCGGGTCGTGTCGGCAACCGACTTCACTGCCGACTCGACGTCCGACTTGAACACCGTGAAGAGCTGCATAGTCTGGTCGGAGGACAAATGCTGTCTGAAAGATAAGCTCTTGAATTGCACGAAAAGAAGGACAATCACGACGAGAATAGCGGCAATTATTATTAATGTAACCAATTCCATTAGTCGGTCTTTCCTCGATGATTTCAGCGTAACTTAATTTAGAGGGACGAAGGCAGAAAGGTCCAAAGGGACAAAGTCGGGCAACAGCGCCGGCTCAGAAGAGCTCAGGCGCGACTATAGAAAACAGAACCGATGCCCCCAGCGCTTTGTGCCTTTGCCACCCTGAACTTTTTCAAAACATCTTCTTCCTTCTCATGAGATACGCCGTCAGCCCCTTGTCGAACGGAGTCGAGGTGCTGAGAAGTGAATAATCGATGTCGTTTTCAAAACACCTGCTTTTCAAATCGTGAATGAAGCTCTCCACCCTCTTCTTGTAGGCGGACTTCAACGCGGAGGCCTGTGTGGAGATCCGCTCGCCCGTTTCGAGGTCTGCGAAGACCGAATCTCCCGGAAAATCGAGGTCTATCTCGGAGTCGTCCAGGACCTGAAAGGCGATCACCTCATTTTTCCTGTGCCTGAAATGTTTCAGTGCAGTTATGACGCTCTTCGTATCATCGAGAAAATCGCTTATCACGATAATGAGACCGCGCCTCTTTATCCGCTCCGCAAGAGTCGAGAGCGCGCTGGCAGTCGACGTCTTCGAATCCGGTTGAAGGTTGGACAGCTCGGTGAGAAGCAGCTTCATATATGAATAAGTGAGATGAGGCTCGTAGAATTTTCTGACCGATTCGTCATAAATCGCGAGGCCAGTCGCGTCCTGCTGTTTTGTCATCAGGTATGTGAGGCCGGCAGCGAGATACGCGGCATATTCCAGCTTGGAGACCGTCCCGCTCCGCTTGAAACCCATCGACCTGCTCGCGTCGATCAGGATGTAAGCCTTGAGGTTCGTCTCTTCCTCGTATTGCTTGATATAGAGCCGGTCGCTCCGACCGTAAACCTTCCAGTCGATGTTGCCGATGTCGTCGCCGGGGAAATACTGCCTGTGCTCGGCGAACTCCACGCTGAACCCGTGGTACGGACTCCTGTGCATTCCCACCATGAAGCCTTCGACAATCAGCCTCGCGCGGAGCTCCATATTCGAAAGCTCGGAAATGAATTTGGGGGTCAACAACCTCAGTGCGTTTTCGCTCATATCTAACAGAATTTACTGAACTCGCCTGCCAAAACCACCTGCAAATTTTCTCAATTTACTCCTTGACATTCCGTTCGGATAGCAGTAATTTAGACGTGGTCTTAATAACGATAAGCGAAGTGCAATGCGTGTCTTAATTACTGAAAATGTTGCGGAGTTAGAATGAAGAGTTTCATATTGCTATTGCCTTTCTTCACCGTTTCTTCCCTCTCAATTGCATCTGCCCAGGACAAATACTATGTCTGGACGTACCCTTACCAGACCACTGAGGCAAACGAATTCGAACTCGAAAGCAATTCATGCTTCCTTACACCTTCCCTCTCAAGTAACAATCACACACTCGTCCAGCAGTTTGAACTTGAGTATGGAGTCACCGACAGATTCCAGCTGGGATTTTACCAGGTATTCAGCCGTGATTATCCATCCGGCGAATTATCGGCAGAGTCGTTTATGGTGGAAGCTCTCTACAAGCTTGCAGCGAAGGATAGATGGATAGTGGACCCAATGATCTATCTGGAATATGAGCGGGGGTGGAATTTCAAAACACCGAATCATGGAGAGGCTAAGCTGATCCTCTCAAGGGATTTCGGACGTCTGAACGGCACCATCAACGGCATTGCGGAGTTCGAGTTCGGAGGGAGAAGCGACTTCGCACCTGAATTCAGCGCGGGCGCCAGTTATGAAATAGTGAAGGGTTTGAGAGCCGGAGTTGAGACCTTCATGACGCTAAGCGATGCAGATGAGGCAGCCGACGAAGACTTGAGTGGTACCGGCATAGGTCCGACAATATCCGTAGCGACCCCCTGGTTCGACATCGCTTCCGGCGTGACGTTTGGGGTCTCAAGGAACTCGAATGCCTTAAATTTCCGCATAAATATCGATTTTGAACTATGAAAACCGAGTTACCCGAGCCGAAGAATGGCATGCCGCCCAAAAGCAAACCGGATGCGGGCAGCGTTGAAATTGCCGTCGACTTGAATCACAGCCGCCGGAAGTCTAACTTATTTAGACTTAGTTTAAACAACACGAAAACCATGGAAACGGCAAGGCAGAAGTTCGAGGACTACCTGCGCGAGGAAAACTATCGCGTCACTCCTGAACGATTTGAGGTTCTGGATGCGGTCATGGCCACGAGCGGGCATTTCGATGCCGACGAGCTCTTCCTGACATTGAAAAAGACCGGGAGCAAGGTCTCAAGGGCCACGGTCTACAATACGCTCGACATCCTTGAAGAATGCGAGCTGGTGTTCAAGACCCGGCTGAAGGACCACGGCTCAAGATTCGAGAAGGCGTTCGGCCGGTCACACCACGACCACCTTGTGTGCGTTAAGTGCGGGAAGATTGTCGAGTTCGTGGATGATGGGATCGAACAGGCACAACAGGCGATTGCGAAGAGGTTCAAGTTCACGCTCATCAGCCACTCTCACCAGATTTTCGGATTGTGCCCGGACTGTAAGAACGTAGAGTAGCGGAGGGTTCCGATTTCAAAATGACGACTTTCAGAGATTACTCCGGAGAAAAAAAGATGACTGACACACCTGACGGGACCGCGTCACGATCCGCCGCTCAGACAAAAACCTTGAAGGACCTACTAGTCGGTGACTCGGCACAAATTGTGGATTTCCTCAAAGAGAACGATGCCGTCCGGAAGATCGAAGCGATGGGTCTGAGACGCGGCAAGAAAATCACGATCATGCAGAAGATGGGACGGGGCATCGTCGTAAAAACCAGCAATTCGAGGATCGTGATCACGTCCGATGTGGCGAAGGACATAGAGGTAAAATGACGAAGAGCATCAAGGTAGCCATCGCGGGGAATCCGAACGTCGGGAAGACCACGTTGCTGAACCAGGCCGCGAAGACTAACCTCAAGGTCGGCAACTGGGCGGGCGTGACCGTCGAGAAGAAAGAGGGATTTCTCAATTACAAAGGCTGCGATATCCATTTCATAGATCTCCCGGGAATATATACGCTCGAGCCGCTTTCGGAAGACGAATGGATCGCATATAAGTTCATCGTTGAGGAGGAACCGGACGTAATCGTCAACGTAATCGAGACGACCAACGCGGAGCGGGACCTCCTTCTTACAACGGAGCTGCTGGAATTCGGGCGGCCGATGATAATTGCACTTAATATGTCCGATGAGGCCCGCAGGCTCGGAATCGAAGTAGACATAAGACATACCATCGAGCTCCTCGACGTTCGGGTCGTAGAAACCAACGGACGTAACGGCGAGGGGGTACAGGAGCTTCTCGATTCCATCATAGAAACCGCGAAAGCTCCGCATACGCCCAAAGCACCCACGTACAGCACGGAGATCGAACAACTGCTGGAGAAAGTCCGGGAGGAAAATCCGAAGACACCGAACGTTCCGACGAACGGAAATCCGGCGGAGGCATCCCCGTGGACGAGCAACAAGCGGGCTCTGCTCAAACTCCTGACCGACAGCGACGGCCGATTCGAGGAGAAGGTCAGGCTTGAAAGGTCGTACAAGAAGAACATGGGCGACATCATAAAGAACGAACGTTACGCGTTCGCCCACGGATTCTACAAGGAGGTCTTCAGGAAAAGGAGGCTCACCAACCGGGATATCACTGATAAGATCGACAAAGTCGCCCTGCATCCCGTATTGGGCTTTTTCGTCTTCCTTCTCGTCATATTCCTCCTGTTCAAAATATCATTCGATTTTTCGATGCCGTTCATGAACTGGACGGAGGGCTTCATGACCGATTTCCTTTCGCCGCTCGCACTTTCGCTTTTGTCGCATGTCGGTGCCGGGAAGTGGCTTCCGGAATTTTTCTCGCAGGCAATCGTCGGAGGGGTGGGCTTCGTAATTACCTTCGTTCCGCTAATCGCGTTGATTTATTTCTTCCTCGCCCTGCTCGAAATGTCCGGCTACATGCCGAGGATCGCGTTCATCATGGACCGGTTCATGCACAAACTTGGCTTGCACGGCAAAGGAATGATCCCGCTGCTTCTAGGTTTCGGATGCAACGTTCCCGCGGTGATGGCGACAAGGACGCTGGAGAATAAACGAGACAAGCTCCTCGTGATGGCGATGATACCGTTCATGAGCTGCCCTGCCAGGCTCGTCGTCTTTTCATTCTTCGCGATTCTCTTTTTCGCGCACCCGGCGGTGGTGATATTCGGCCTCTACTTTCTCGGAATCGCGATCGGACTCCTGACCGCATTCTTCCTGAGAAAGACGGCTTACAGAGGAAAACTGTCTCACTTCGTGATGGAGCTGCCGCCTTACAGGGCACCGAGAATCAGGACTGTCCTTCAGATCGTCTGGGTACAGATCAAGAGTTTCCTTTACAGGGCCGGGACCGTGATTTTTGCGGCTTCCGTCGTGATCTGGATCCTGCTCAACACTCCGCCTAACATAAAGAGCCAATCGGACAGCGTCGCCGCTTACATCGGAAAGGCGATAACGCCGATCCTGGCACCGATAGGGATAAACGATTGGAGAATCTCCACGTCGCTCATCCCGGCATTTCTTGCCAGAGAAATCGTCCTGAGTTCGATGGGGACAATCTATTCGGTGGACGTTCAGCAGAAAAACACCGAATTCCATTTCCTGCCCGCTCTGGAGCAGCAGGTGGAAGGGCTGGGTCAAGCGACCAAAGAGAGCTTCATGTCGCTTCTCACCCCGAGGATCGAGACGATGCAGACGACCGAGGGAGACCAGGGCCTGCGGAACGTAATCCGGTCGAGCTTCACGCCGGCGTCGGCCCTGTCATTCATGATATTTCTGTTGTTATATACTTCGTGTCTGGCAACCGTCGCCGTGATAGCACGAGAGGGAGGGAAAAAGTTTGCATTCCTTTTCCTCGCGTACAGTTTCGTCGCGGCGTGGGGAGTTGCCTTTATTGTGTACCATATCGGAGTCTTGTTATGATTGGACAATTGGTATTCATGGCATCGCTGGCGATCGTCGCGGGGGCGGTTCTTTGGAGAGCCGTCAGGAAGAAGAGCAAGAAGAGCTGCTGCGAGTAAAAGGCGAGGCCGGAAGCTGGAATTCGGCGATTGACCAGCCGACATTGTCTCTCATTTCCTGCTCCTGTTCTTCATAAGACATTCCCTCGTCCCGTTTCCTGCGAAGTACTCACACTCACCGCAATGAAGCGACTTATCCGGCAGGGTTCCTGCCTCAACTTCCGCGGACTTTATCCCCTGTACCATCAACCGGAGTTCTTCCTCGAAATCCGACAAGTCCCCTCCCGAGTAGACCTTTCGAAGATAGTTACCGGGTTCGCGGGTGAATATTATCGTCACGTCGAATTCATTCTGCCCGGGCTTTAGATCGCGGCAGAGAAGCGCGTACAGCTTCATCTGTATTTCATAACCGGCATAGATTTCCTCTCGGGGCTTGTCCAGTCGATTCGTCTTGTAATCGAAAACATGAAATCCTTTTTCGTCCTCGACGAGAAGGTCGAGCGTGCCCGTTAGAAAGTCCTGCCCGAATCTGCGGGTTATAGTCTGCTCAAGATACTTCTTTCCATCTGCCCCGACTGCTTCGAGCGTCTTTAGCGCATTGCCGACGTCCTCGAATATCTCCGCCTTAAGAGCAACGGCATCCGCTTCGGAGAGATGCCGTCCAAATCCGGCAGACATTGCCAGTTTCACTGCATCCGCCACCGCTCCCTCGTCGCTACGGCCAACCGCTAAAATCCGCTCGAGTACGGAATGCACGAGACTGCCCTTCGCGGTCGAGAGAATTGTGTCGTCATACTCCTCCGACTTGAAATCGGATCCCGAAGATCTGAGATCGCGACCCGGAGTTCCTTCTTCTGTCCCATGATTTCCCCCGGAATGCCCCTTCGGGACACTTTCCATCTCGATTGATGGCATACCGAGCCGGTACCTCAGGAAATATTTTGTCGGACAGAGCTTGAAAGTCTGTAACAGAGTGGCGGAGTAGAATTCTCCCCCCGTGCCGGCAGGTATCTGTGTCAGCAACACTTCGCCCACTTCCCGTTTCCTGTCAGCCTCCTCAACCGCCCGAACCGGCACTACCGGAACGCCGCGGCGCATCAGAATCTTCCCTGATGGGAATTCGAGGTAGCCTGATGCGGGAGGCATAGAGAGATCGAACGTCCTGCTCAATACATCGGTGAATGAGTTGATACCGGAGATGCTTCCGGGTTTCTTAGACGATGTTGTCAGGATGAGTTTATCCATCGCCCTCGTGCACGCGACATAAAACAGCCTCGTAATCTCCGCCTGTTCGTTCATGCTCTCCAGTCTTTTGTAAAGAGAGAGAGAAGGGGGCACTTCGCTTCTTACGAAAGGCAGGATCCCGACGGCATCGTTTATAACCATCTGTCTGCTTCTGTTGGATGTCGCATCGCAGAACGGCACGAATACCACGGGAAACTCGAGACCCTTCGCCGTGTGCACGGTCATAATCTTCACTGCGTCGACTGCCTCTTCCACCGGCGCCTGTCCTTCACGCGCAGTTTCCTTCAAATATTTGATCCGTTCGACAAAATCGAAAAGATTGTTGAAACCTCGCCCTTCGAATTCCCGGGCAATGCCGAGTAGTTTCCTGAGATTAGCGATTCGCTGATTAGCTGTCGGTGAGAGACGATAAGCGCCGAGCCAGCCGGTTCTCTCCAGGATCCTGTTTATCAGCTGAGGTATAGTCAATCTCTGCGCGAGCTGGATCTCTTCGCTGAGAATGTTCGCCGCATACCTGACGCTGTCGCCGGCGTCGTGCGATTCAGAGAGGCTGAGCAGTCTCCTAAAAAGTGTTGCCCCTTCGGACAGCGACATCCTGTACAGCTCGTTTTCCGATATTCCGAAGAAAGGCGAACGCAGAACCGTCAGCAGCGATATATCGGAATCATTATCGAGGAGGAACTTCAGGTAGTTTGTCAGGTCGAATATCTCTTGTGAGGAATAGAAACCTATTCCCGATGACACGACGTACGGCACGCCGTACTTCGATAGGGCCTCTTCAAGCAGTGGAAGTCTCGAGCGCGTTCTGAGTAGTATCGCTATGTCGCCGTATGCGACCGGACGCGGCTGTTCGTTCGTTTTGACGGTCTTCACTGTTTCCCCGGAGTCGATCATAGCGCGGATTCTCGATGCCGTAAAGACTGCCTGGAGCTCGTTTGCACTTAGGCCGCCTTCATCCGCGCTCGCTTCCTCTTCGGCTTCAGATTCAGACCGCCCTGATTTTTGCGAAATGAAGATCTCAATCGAATCCGCCGCTCCTCCAGGCCTGTGCGGGATTAGCGGTTTGTACGCAGTCTGGCTTGTAACGGGGAGGTCGATCGCCCCAAATATGTTGTCACCGGACATGGCCTTTTCGAAGACCGCGTTCACAAACCCCGCTATGTCGGAGTTCATGCGGAAACTTTCCAGGAGCGATACCGAAGCTCCGCTGGCAAGCTTCAGAAGATCTTCCTCAGCCTTTTTCGATACCTCAACCTGTGCGTTCCTGAACCGGTAGATCGACTGTTTCGGGTCGCCTACGACGAACAGCCTGGCGTCCCCGGCAAAATTACCGAGAAGGCTCGTGAATATATCGTACTGCAGGAAGTTCGTGTCCTGGAACTCGTCTACCATGACATGAGTGAACCGTGAACGGAGTGTGTTTCTCACAGACTCCTTTTCCCGCAGGAGGCGGAGCGTGAGTATCTGAAGGTCGTCGAAGTCGACCGCGCCGACTGAATATTTCTTCCTCGCATAGTTGTGGTCGCTTAGTTCGTAGAGAGCCAGAAGAGTCTTCAGCAGGTCGACGTAATCACTGAGAGCAGCCCCGTTCTCCTTCGAGTCTTTGACCACGGTGGAGACAGCGCGCAGGACGGACAAGGTTTCGGCCGCAGACCGCGACGCGCCATCTTCGACCGAGACTTCCCTCTTCCGGGGTGTCCCATCCTGCGTGAGTATCCTCTGGAGGAGACCACTGAGTATTTCAAGAAGATCATCAGGCTTCACCCTGTCATCCGCAGCTGCGTCCTTCAAAGTCTCAAGATCACTACTGATATCGGCCTTCCTGAATTTGACATTCTCCTGTACAGCTGCCGCTACGGCCCGGGCTAAACTAACCCAATGCTCTCTCACGGATTCCTCGTCGATGACGAGTCCTCTGCCGCTCAGTTTAATATGCTCGATCTTCTCGCGGTCGTCCAGCAGCCTCACCAGTATACCGAGCGTTTTCCTGTAGCCGATTCTGACCAGGAGATCGTTCACTCTCTTCATCCCACCTGCCGGCAATCCAGTCCCGGCAGATCCGGGCCGCTCATCCGCAAGAGACTCTCTTATGGCCTCGTCACAAGCCTCTTCCTTCAAGGAAGACGCGTCGAAATCCTCGAGCACCTTGAAGTTCGCATCTATCTCCGCTTCGACCGGAAACTCACGCAGTACCTGGGAGCAAAATGAATGGATGGTGCTGATGTTCGCATCGAGCATCTGCTTTTTTGCATTTCTCAGGGACATGAGGACTTCGGGGCCCGTATTTCCTGCAGGAGAGAGTTCGGAGTTGATCCGCTGGACGATCTTCTGGCGCAGTTCGAGTGCGGCTTTCTCCGTAAAAGTCAGACACAGGATCCGGTCGACACCGGCGCCGCTCCTGACAGACTCAACATACCGCTCCACAAGCACCCTGGTCTTTCCGGAACCCGCGCTAGCCGTTACGGAGATGTGTTTGTCGAGCGCGAGGGCCTTCTTCTGCTGTTCGGTCAACCCTGCCATTTTATTCCGGAGAGGAGTTCCTTCCATTTTCTGTAAAGCTGCGCCGTCGCGACGACATCGCCCATACAATAATCCGCTATCTCGGTATAACGCTTTGCCCTGAAATAATCGTTAATGTCGTATCCCGTGATGCCGTGCGACTTCGGGCTCTCGATGCCGAACGATTTGCAGTAGAAATCAAGATTGAATTTCCGCGTGGTCCCGTGATAAGTCAGCTCCTCGAGCAGGTCGACATGATGGGGCGACTGGTATCTTGTCCCCGCCATCAGGTCGCGCGACGGCCGTATGCCGAGTATAGCAGAGCGGAGCATTACAAAAGGGCAGTCGAAACTTCGCCCGTTAAACGTGACGAAATCGTCGAACTTCACGATATATTCCCAGAATTTCTCGAGTACCCTCTTCTCGTCGCCGCTTATGAAGAGATATGTCTTGTCACCTTCCTTCTTCTCCATTTCCGACTCTTCATCCGCGCAGTACAAAGATATGCCGTTTCCCGAATCGACGTTCAGGAGAGCGATCGCCACGACCTGAGCCGTCAGCGGCCAGAGATTCAACTGTTTGATAAGCTCATCTCTTACTTGTTGTCGCTTCTCTTCACTTTCCTCCTTCTCGGCATTTTTCATCAGGTAATCAATCTGCGCCTTGTCGAAGAGCTCAGGCGGAATGCCTGAAGTCTCGATGTCAAAAACAACCGCCGCCATTTCCTGCCTCCTGACTTTTTGTGAGTTGAGATGAGATACAGCCAATGAAACGCACGATTAATCTTCCGCGTCGATTTCCAGTTCAACAATGTTAAAACCCTTTCTCGATTCGAGAACGCCGAAGACGACGCCCGCAAATACCATCACCATACCGGCGAGAAAAGCGGCAGTCGAGAGATAATGAAGTCCGACGAGCCCCTGGAACAATGCCGCGCCTATAAGGAGCGAACTCAGGACGAACAATGCTGCAGCAGTGGTGTAACTCAGAACCGAATTCCTCACCAGTTTCGCCCGAATCCGCAGATGCTTCAACTGCCTCGCGGTGCTTTCCAGCCGGAGGTTTTCTTCCGGGGTGAACTCTCTCTCGCTTGTTTTCATGACAAGTCGACGCTTCTCGTCGTTTATCAGCCGAATTCGATTCACAACGCTGGAGTATTTATTGTTAGCCCCTAGCAGTAGCAGTCCGCACGCGCTGATCATGACTGCGGGCGAAAGCATAAGCTGAATTAGTTTTGACGCATCGATAGTTTGATCTAGTAGAAACATACTCAAAAGCCCATTTCGTGTTGGTTCTCCTTCACAATGCTGGTAATAATATAATGAATGTGGGGATATCCGTGGACAGGCGGCGGGCACAGTTTGCGGAGGCTCAGTCACGGCGCAATTTTCCGGCAAATTTGCGGGACGTGGGAAGGAAGAACGAATATTTCGATCTTTCTTTGCCTCCTTCTCGGCTTCACTGGGACCACAACCCATCGATTATCGCCATGGTATGACTCACAATCGAGCTTTTGGCGAACCTCGGACGAATGCTGAGAGAGTCAAGCTAACCCGCCAAAATAATATCCCGAAGGTCTGAGACCTTCGGGAGACTAAACCACAGACTCAGTCTCCTACATATTTTCCAATCCAGCCCAGCACCGTATTCCACCATAAGCGTGCATCCTGCGGTTTCACCACAAAATGAAATTCGTTCGGGAAGTAAAGCATCTCCGAAGGAACGTGCATCATCTGAAGAGCAGTAAACAGCTGGTACCCCTGACTGACATCGAGCCTGAAATCCTGCTGGCCGTGTATCACAAGCATGGGCGTCTTGAAATTCTTCACATAGGAACTCGGAGACCATTTGTGATAGAGAGCCGGATTCGTCCACGGCGTTCCTTTGAATTCCCAGATCGGGAACCAGAGCTCCTCCGTGGAGCCGAACATGCTGACTGCATCGTAAACCCCGTCGTGGCTCACGAGGCACTTGAAAATCCCCTCGTTATTATGCCCCTCCATCCAATTCATCATATAACCTCCGAACGAGGCGCCTGCGGCGGCAATCCGGTTCTTATCGATGTAGGAGTAATGAGAGGTCACATACTTCACCCCGTCCATCAGATCGACATACACCTTGCCGCCCCAGTCTCCGCTTATCTCGTCAGTGAACTTCTGCCCGTAGCCAGTCGAGCCCCGCGGATTCACCATCACCGCAACGTAGCCAGGAGCCGCAAACATTTCCGCATTCCACCTGTAATGAAATTCATCCAGCCACTGTCCCTGCGGACCGCCATGGACCAGATACACCATCGGATATTTCTTGTGAGGATCGAAATTCGGCGGTTTGACTATGAAACCTTCAACCATCGCTCCGTCCGCGCCTTTGAACCAGAACGGTTCCCACGGGCTCATGTCGAGCTGCGCCAGGAGTGAACCATTAGTATGGGTGAGCTGTGTAACCTCATGAGTGGCTATATCCATCTTGTAGATGTCGTTCGGATGAGTCACAGACTGTCGAAGGAATACGAGATACTTCCCATCGGGGGTTGTCGTCAAGTCTTCATTCGTCGAATGGCGGGTGATCTGCTCGACTTTCCCCGAGGCGGTGCTTACTTCAAAAATATTGTGATAGCCCTCGTCGTCGGCGTTGAAATAAAGCGTCCTGGAGTCCGGAGACCAAACGACTTCGTCGACAGAACGGTCGTAGTTCTCCGTCAGATCCACGAACCGTCCCTCTTTTCTATCGTAAAGCATCAGTCTTGAACGGTCGGATTCAAATCCTGGAATCATCTGTGCCCGGTAAGCGATGTAACGGCCGTCCGGAGAATAGAGCGGCTGATTGTCATTGGACAGGTTGGTCGTGATCCTCTTCGATTCACCGCCGTTTACACTGACGGTAAACAGGTCGTTGTTCGTGCTGACGGCGACCATCTTGTCGGTGTTCTTCACGTAGCAGACTTCCTTGCTGTCGGGCGAGAACGCATAATCCATTTTTCCACCGAGATCGATCGGAGGAGTGTCGTAATCTCCTGGCGTGAGGTCGACCGGCTTTCCGCCATCCGCGCTGACGACAAAAAGGTGGCTCCTTTTCCCGTCTTTCCAGTAGTTCCAGACCCTGTACGGAAGGTTAGTGAAAAACTTCGCCTTAACTTTTCCGTTCTCGAGCTCGTTTTCGCGAGCGGCATTACAGGAATCCGATGCACATTGCGGAAACACGTCCGACACGAACGCGATATGCCTCCCGTCCGGGGACCACAATAGACCGCTTGCGCCAAGGGAGATACTCGTCAGCCTTCTCGCCGTTCCGCCTGCAGCGTCTTCCACATACACTTGCGGCGTGCCCTCCTTGTCGTCGGCAATGAAGGCAATCCGTCTGCCGTCGGGCGACCATACCGGTTCGCTGCTCGACTTCATTCCCGTAATGAATTCACGCACGTCCTTGCCGTCGATGGAGACAAGGTAAATCGTGCTCCATCCTCTGTTCTGTTCCATGCTGTAGAAAGTAACCTGGTAGGCAATCGTCCTCCCGTCCGGTGAGACCTGCGGGTCGGACACTCTCCCAACTTTCCACATGTCCTCGACAGTGATAGGATGCCTTTGCTGTGCAATACCAATGAACGGAAGCAAGCATACCGCAACCGTGAACAGGACAATGACCTTTCGCATCTTGAGCTCCTTTAGTGTTTTGTCCCGACGAAGGCGGGATCGCGAATGAGATATGAAACCTGAACATGCCACCAGCGAATTACTGGTCTAATTTAACTCCTGCCAAGAATAATTCCCCACGCAACTTCGGAGGTGTAGATCCATTTGCGCGACTCGTCATCGGCTACAAGCGGCGCGGCGCAGCCCCCCGAAAATATCTCAGGACGAGGAGGGGGCTCTTTGTTGTTAGCGTCGCGCCCGAAGCCTCCGGATCGACTGTCGAATTTGGACGGCAGTTCCCATCAATGATCCGTGCGACATTTCCTTTCCGTAGGAAACAGGCTCCCAGAATCACCGAAAAGGAGACCTTCACGAACCCCCGGTCAATCTTGACTTTAAAATCCAGATTAGCTAAACTATTAGCGTCTTTAATAAAGAGTCAGTCAATAGGCGAAAGTTCCTGGAGTTCTAAATGAGTAATTCCGACTTAACGGTTGAGAAATTAGCTAGCGAAGAGTACAAGTACGGCTTTGTGACCGACATCGAGACCGACAAACTACCGAAGGGTCTCAATGAAGATGTAATTAAACTCATTTCGGAAAAGAAGAATGAGCCTGGATGGATGACCGACTGGCGGCTGAAGGCATACCGCCACTGGCTGACGATGAACGAGCCGCACTGGTCGAACGTGAAGTACGGTCCCATCGACTACCAGGACATCATCTATTATGCCGCCCCGAAGAAAAAGCCGAAGCTCAACAATTTGAACGAAGCCGACCCGGAGCTTGTCAAAGCATTTGAGAAGCTCGGCATCCCAATCGAGGAACAGAAGAGGCTGGCCGGAGTTGCGGTCGACGCAGTGTTCGACAGCGTCTCTGTCGCGACAACTTTCAAGGAGAAACTCAGCGAGCTTGGAATCATTTTTTGCTCGATGTCCGAAGCGCTGCAGAATCATCCGGAGCTTGTAAGAAAGTACTTGGGTACAGTTGTTCCATACACGGACAATTTTTTCGCGTCACTAAACTCCGCGGTATTCAGCGACGGTTCATTTGCGTATGTACCGAAGGGTGTTCGCTGCCCGATGGAGCTCTCCACTTACTTCCGGATAAACGCATCCGAGACTGGACAATTTGAGCGAACGTTGATTGTGGCGGAAGAGGGTGCATATGTCAGCTACCTGGAAGGCTGCACGGCTCCAATCCGCGACACGAACCAGCTTCATGCGGCCGTCGTTGAACTTGTTGCGCTAGATAACGCTGAAATAAAATACTCGACTGTTCAGAACTGGTATCCCGGCGACAAGGACGGCAAAGGCGGGATTTACAACTTCGTCACGAAGCGTGGCGCCTGCCGCGGTGTCAACTCGAAAATTTCATGGACGCAGGTCGAAACCGGATCGGCTATCACCTGGAAATATCCCAGCTGCATTCTGCAAGGTGACAATTCTGTCGGAGAATTTTATTCTGTCGCGATGACAAACAATTTGCAGCAAGCCGACACCGGCACAAAGATGATCCATATCGGGAAGAACACCAGAAGCACGATTATCTCGAAAGGCATCTCCGCCGGAAGGAGCAACAACAGTTATCGTGGTCAGGTAAGAATCACCAGTAAAGCCGAGAACGCCCGAAACTATTCCCAGTGCGATTCCCTCCTCATCGGCGATAAATGCGGCGCTCACACCTTCCCCTATCTTGAGACGAACAATCCGACCGCACAGGTGGAACATGAGGCAACAACCTCAAAGATCGGCGCCGATCAGATCTTCTACCTGAATCAGAGAGGTATATCCACGGAGGACGCGGTGAGACTGATCGTCAACGGCTACTGCAAGGAAGTCTTCAGGCAGCTCCCGATGGAATTCGCGGTCGAAGCGACCAGGCTCCTGAGCATGAGCCTGGAAGGAAGCGTAGGATAAGACGGGAATGATGGAATATTGGATTAGTGGATTGATGGAAATAGACTGGGGTGCGTCATGCACCATGCGCTCTGTGCACAAGTGTGAACCACAAAATTCTGGAAAGCCAAATGTTAGAAATCAAGAATTTACATGCATCAGTTGAAGAAAAAGAGATTCTGAAGGGAATCGACCTCAAGGTAAACGCGGGCGAAGTACACGCCATAATGGGACCGAACGGTTCCGGCAAGAGCACTCTCGCAAACGTACTGGCCGGACGGCCCGAGTACCGAGTGACCAGCGGCGAGGCGCTTTATGAGGGAAAGAACCTGCTGGCGATGGCACCCGAAATAAGGGCAAGGGAGGGCGTTTTCCTCGCTTTTCAGTACCCCGTGGAGCTTCCCGGCGTCAACAACACGACTTTTCTGCGTACCGCCCTGAACGAGGCACGCAAATACAGGGGACAGCCCGAGATGAGCGCGGGAGCCTTTCTGGCGCTGCTCAAGAAGAGAATGCAGCTCGTCGAGATGGCAGACACACTGTTAAGCCGTGCCGTCAACGAGGGCTTCTCCGGCGGCGAGAAGAAAAGAAACGAGATACTCCAGATGGCCGTCCTCGAACCCAGGCTGGCAATACTCGACGAGACCGACTCCGGGCTCGACATCGACGCGCTGCGTATCGTGGCGAACGGCGTCAACAAGCTGCGCTCAAAAGACAACGCAGTCATACTCGTCACTCATTATCAGCGCCTGCTCAACTATATAGTCCCCGATTTTGTTCACGTGCTATACAACGGGAAAATCGTCAGATCGGGCGGCAAGGATCTTGCAATGGAACTCGAAGAGAAGGGTTACGACTCGATCAAAGAAAAAGAGGAAGCGGCCTCCGCAATTCAATAAGACGAACAACATCCCAATCACAAGACTGACTAATGACCACACCTAACGAGGGCACAATGGCTGACACCTCTCAAATAAAAGGCTGGTATCTCTCGCTCTTCAAGGATTTCGAAAATCATTTGAACGGTGAAAAGTCTTCCTCTTTCCACAGTGTAAGGAAGCAGGCAATAGACAGATTCGCCCAGATAGATTTTCCCGACACACACCAGGAGGATTGGCGGTTCACCGACATCAGCCCGATTCTGAGACATACATTCTCGCGCGCCGACAAAGAAGCGACCGCCATACAGACAAAAGGTCAACTCTCCAGGTTCCAATTCAACGGCATGAAAAGCAGGCTTGTGACTTTCGTAAACGGATCATATCTCCCCGAGCTTTCCATCCAGCTTCCCCTGCCTGAAGGGGCCGTCATCGGGAGTCTCGCCGATGCCTTGAAGAACCGGAACGACGCCGTGAGCGGACACATCTCCAATGATGCGTCCGTCGGGGAAAATGCGTTCACGGCCCTCAATCTCGCGTTCACCGCCGACGGAGCTTTTGTATATATTCCCGACGGCACCGAGATCGAAGAGCCTTTGCATCTTCTTTTCATATCAACAGGGCCGGGCGAATTCATTTCACAACCCAGGAATATCATTATTGCGGGGACGAACTCCAGGGTCAGGATTGTCGAACATTATGTGAGTCTCGACGGAGGCACTTATTTCACAAATGCGGTGACACAAATTCACGCAGGAGAAAACTCCAGCGTCAACCTGGTAAAGATTCAGTCCGAGAGCCTGAATGCTTATCACATCGCCACTACCGATGCTTCTCTCAGCGGCAATGCCAGCTTCGTATCGCACAGTCTTTCATTCGGCGCCAGCATAAACCGCCACGATCTGAACGTGGGACTTAAAGGCGAGGGAAGCGACGCGACGCTCGAAGGGCTGTATCTCCTCTCCGGCAACCAGCTCTCCGATACTCACTCGATGATCGATCATGTATCGCCGCATTGCACCAGCCAGGAGCACTACAAAGGAGTACTCGACGGAAAATCGCACGGTGTGTTTAACGGCAAGATAATGGTGCGCAAAGGCGCACAGCAGACCAATTCGTACCAGGAAAACAGGAACATCATTCTCTCCAGCGAAGCGAAGGTAGACACCAAGCCGCAATTGGAGATTTTCGCAGACGACGTGAAGTGTTCGCACGGTGCCACGGTCGGACAGCTCAACCGCGAATCGATGTTTTACCTGAGGTCGCGCGGGATAAGCGAAGAACAGGCGAAGCTGATTTTGATCTATGCATTTGCCAGTGATGTTTTAAAAGACATCAAGGAAGAAGAAGTACGTACCCAATTAGAGAATGACCTGTCGGAAAGATTTCTGGCCCCTCTAAAATGACGCGAGACAGGACGATTCGAATGAACCGCAGTCCATTCAATAGCAGCAAGGATTGGCGACAATGATGACACAAGCGGGAAATGAGGCTTTCTCGCCCTTATTCGCCCCGTATGGCAGGGGTTGTCCCTGGCCTGTTGTTTTATTCTAAACCTGAGAGGGTAAGATGGAAGTGATGGACAAGAAGCTTATTGAAGATAAAGTGATCGACGCCATAAAAGAGTGCTACGACCCGGAAATCCCGGTCAACATCTGGGAGCTGGGTTTGATCTACGAGATAAGCGTCGACGACGATCCGGTTGTTCACGTCAAGATGACGCTTACTGCGCCAGGCTGTCCCGCGGCGAGATCGCTGCCTATCGAAGTTCACGAGCGAGTTGCGCAAATACAGGAAATCAAGGACGTGCAGGTGGAAGTCGTATGGGAGCCGCCATGGACGCCGGAAATGATGTCTCAGGAAGCGAAACTAGAATTAGGGTTCATGTAGAATGAAGATCGGTGCACAGGAAGAATATGGCATGCGCTGTCTCTTGCGCATAGGAAGTTCCAATCTGCCCGAAGGTCTGACGATACCCGACATAAGTCAGATGGAAGGGCTTACCCCGGCAAACGTCGCGAAACTCCTGCGGATACTGCGCCTGGGCGGGTTCATTGAGAGCGCCCGCGGCCGCTCCGGCGGTTACAAGCTCGCCAAGCCGACGGACCAGATAGTCATCGGCGAAGTGCTTGCGGTTCTGGGAGGAAGGATCTACAACCCGACATTCTGCGACTCGCATTCAGGCGTGAGCTCGGTATGCAATCACATAATCGACTGCTCGATGCGGTCGTTATGGCGTGCAGTACAAAACGCCGTGGACATAGTCCTCAGCAGAATCACGCTCAAGGACATGCTGGCCGACGAGAAAGTAGTCACGGAACTAGTCTCCACGCTTAGCGCCGGGCTGACGGCAGATCAACCTCTAAACTGACGTATCCATCGCCCGGTCTGCGGGTCTGTGCCGTCGGACGGTACTTCCCTTTCATCCGGCTCTCTCTGCCCTGTCGTTTTCCCACGTCCAACCAGAGAGACCTTCGGTCGTCAGCATCCATCTTCAATCATCATCGTCCTGCTTCTCCGCGGCATTATTGTCGTTCCCGGCAGCCTTCTTGAGCCGTCCTGCTTTTCTTGCCGCATCGGTGAGGATATATTCGACCTGCGCATTGACGCTGCGCAAGTCGTCGGCAGCCCACTTCTCAAGTGCTGCATAAAGCTCCCCGCTGATTCTCAGCAGGAATTTCTTTTTCTCCGCCATGACATCAGGTATAGAGCGATCCGGTGTTTATCACCGGACTGACTTCCTGCTCAGAGACCAGCGCCACGAGGAGGTTGTTGACCATGGTCGCTTTTCTTTCCTCATCGAGGTCAATTACCTTCTGATCGGCCAGCATCTTGATTGCCATGTCCACCATGCCGACGGCGCCTTCGACAATCTTCTGTCTTGCAGCGATCACGGCTTGCGCCTGCTGGCGCCTCAACATCGCCTGGGCGATCTCTGGCGCGTAAGCGAGATGGTTGATCCGGGCTTCCATCACCTCCACACCCGCGACCTGAAGCCGGTTCTGCACTTCCTGACGAAGTTTGTCGGCAATTTCGTCCGGACTTCCGCGCAGCGATGTCCCCGCCTCATCGTGTGAATCATACGGATATGCCGTGGCAAGTGCCCTGATCGCAGTTTCGCTCTGTATCGCAACAAACGTCTCGTAGCTCTCGACGTCGAAGAGCGCCCGCGCTGAATCAACCACCCGCCACACTACAACGGCCGCAATCTCTATCGGATTACCCTGTGAGTCGTTCACCTTCAGCTTATCGCTGTTGAAGTTCCTAATCCTGAGAAGTACATGCTTCCTGATGGTGAGCGGATTAGACCACCAGAAGCCGGGGGACCTGAGGCTCCCGACATAAGTGCCGAAGAAAGTTAGCACCCGCGCTTCGTTTGGCTGTACGACATAGAACCCATTCACAAATAGACCGAACAGCAGAAGAAGGACAACTACCGCTACGAGATCTGTGGCCGAGCCATTCGACCTTACTGCAGCATACACGAAATAAGCCGAAAGAGCCAGCAATGCCAGCTCGACAACAAACATCAGGAAACCGCTGACACGCCACGTTTTGCGTTCAGATATTTGATCCATGACATCCTCCTTTTGATAGCGTCATGATATCATTTTAATATCTCAATGTCAAGCAAAAACGGAGAATTCCGGGAATTGGGGCGAATCGAGGCGCTTCCCGCGGGATTGGCAAGGAGACCTGACGAAGCGAACGCATATGATAAGGATACGCCTAGGACAGCTCGAACTTTTCCCTGAAGAGATTAATGATAGTCGGGGTGACGTCGAGAATTGACTTCAGTTTTCCCCTGAAGAACTCCGCGTGTTCACCGGCAACCGCGGTGAGTGAAGGGTTTAGTGTGTGTGTCTTTACCGAGAGGTCTTCGACATTTCCGTGATCGCTGGAGATGAGTAAGGTAAGGTTATCTATCCCTTCCGCCGTCAGACCTGCCAGCAGCCCGTCAAGATTCTTCAGCACGCTTTCGGCAAGTTCCTTGTTCCTGTCATGTCCGGCCTTGTCCGTCAGGAAATACTCGAACATGGTGAAGTCATGTTTCAGCGCTATGTTCTTCAGCCTCTTCCCCGCATCGAAGGGACTCAGCGGCTCGATATCCGTGTAGCCAAGGTCCGACCTCCACCTTTCTGCCGTAATGTCGGCAGAAATTCCGTCGCCGTTCCTCAATGAGTCGTCGTTGCAGATGGGTATCCCGGTCATCATGCAGGACATCGTCGTCGCGCTCAGTTTCCGGTGGCCTCCTTCGACATACTCAAAGAACTGTTTGGGAAATGCGTTTGCGAAGTGGACATCCGCGCCGAGTGTCTTCAGCACTCTGAAAATATTTTTCTCTTCCAGGAGCGGCCTTATTTGAGAATGCGGATACGGACCGAAGTGCATGCCGATGAGCCGGGCGGCGTTCTCTCCGGTAAATAAGGAAGTCTGACCGGTCCCGCTTTGAGGCAGTCCCTCCACGCCGAGCAACGCGTCGCTCGGTTGCACTGACGAAGAGGCGTTTTCAATGACGCTTCGCTCACTTGACGGAATGCCGCCGAAGATTCTGCGGAAGTACGACAGGTCGACGGAGAAAAATGGGTTTATGTCGGGATCGCCCTTACCGATACCGACGCCGTCCAGGAAAAGGAACAGGAAGTGATTTCTCCGGCGTCTCAGAATATCAGCACCGGCTGAACTGCCGCCCTTGGTCGGGCTTCTAGGCAATGCCGCACCACGATGTTGATTGACCATCATGCAGCCCGCGAATATGCCGGCTGCCCGTCCGGCTCTCTGGAGTCCTGAGTTTCATTCGCTTTTGATCTGTCTGGCGAGAAATTCGCGCCACTCCCTCTCTACCTGGCTGCCCGTCATATGAAAGAGATTTTTCACTGCCGCGTCGAAGCTGGTTTCTCTTCTAAATTCCTTCACCAGCTTCACGAAAGCGCCCACGCCGAACTTCAAGTCGAAGAATTTTCCCGTGTTGCCGAGATAGAAATACAGATCGGCAAGATTGTCCGGTGTGTTCGCCTCCTGGATCTTCTCGTCCAAATCAGAAAAATATTTGACGGATTCCACCGGCGGTGCCGTGTACTCCTCGTACTCTCCGCTTTCGTAAACTGCAGCAGCGTAGATAAGCCACCGGGGCGCTCCGTTGATGCGGAGTTGATCCAGGATCCCGTGTAGAATTCCGGCCTCAAGCGCGGCTCTGAATTCCGGGTCGTCCGGACTGCCCCGGGCAATTACATACAACTCTTTGTTCCTCCAGAGTGGTGAAAGGCTCGAATCCGCACCGGTCAGGTTCGAGAAATCGTAGGCGCTGCGGCACAACCTCACGCCGAGCCTGCCCACGGTTTCAAGGCCGAATTTATCGGCATCGGCAGAATACATGCCGCTCAGAAGAGTGAGATAATCGTGGGCGGTAGTCGTGTCGATACTCGCAGGATGGTAAACCACTAGATGCGCGTCGGAGACGTAATGCACCGGCATCTGGAACAGCGCAAAGAGCAAGAACAGTTTAATCATGTTCCCTCGTGTCAATTATGATTGTCACCGGTCCGTCATTCACCAGCTCGACTTCCATCTCCTCCCTGAAGACGCCGGTGGCTACTCTGTCTTTTCCGAGACTCACTTCAAGCCGTTCGACGAAGCGGCGATACAGCTTCCCGGCGGGCTCGGGTTTTGCAGCCTGCATGTAATTGGGCCTGTTTCCCCGTCGCGCGTCGCCGTACAATGTGAACTGCGAGACTACCAAAGCCGAGCCGGATATGTCCTTAACGGAGAGGTTCATCTTTCCGTTCTCATCGTCGAAAATGCGAAGAGCGGCACATTTATCGGCCAGAAGGTCCGAGTCGCTTTCGTTATCCTCCTCGTGGACTCCGAGCAGTATCAGCATTCCAATCCCGATTTCACCGTTCGTCTCACCGCCGATCCTCACGGCGCTCCGCTTAACTCGCTGGACGACGGCTTTCATTTGAAGAACCGCACTCTTACTACCCTATCGATGCCCGATAGATCTTTCTTGACGGACAACTCGCACCCGCCGTGCTCCAGGAAAAGCTTCTCCACCTGTCTCGCCTGACCAAAGCCCGTCTCGACAAACACCCACCCGCCGTCGCGGAGAAAAACCGGCGCTATTTCCGCAAGCCGTTTGAAGAAGGTCAGGCCGTCGGAATTGTCGGTGACGGCAGCGGCCGGCTCGAACTTTCTTATTTCCGGCGCAAGAGACGCAAACTCGGAAACCGAGACATAAGGAGGATTAGAGACAATTATGTCAAATCCCTTATCGAAGATGTTCTTGTCGAGCCTGAGGATGTCGGCCCTCGCAAATGTAATCTTCTTGTCGGGCAGGGCGGACCCGGCATTTTCCCCGGCGAGATCGAGCGCATCCTGGCTCTGGTCGACGGCCACGACTACGGAATTCTTGACGAACTTCGCAACCGCGATTGCTATGCACCCCGACCCGGTACCCACGTCGAGGATGCGAACCTCGTCCTTCTGTGAAAGGAAGGATCTGCAATATCCGATCACGTTTTCCGCGAGGATCTCGGTCTCGGGCCTCGGGATGAGCGCCCGCGGATCGATCTTAAGCTCGATTGAGTAGAAATTGGTCTTCCCGATGATGTACTGCACCGGTTCGTGAGCCAGCCGTCTTTTCAGAAGGACTTTGAACTTCTCCAGTTCGTTCTTCTTCAGAGGCTGGTCGTGTTTCACATAGAGGTCAAACCGCTTCTTGTCCAGCGCGGCGCCGAGGAGGAGCTCCGTCGTCAGTCGCGCTTCATCAAAACCCTTTTCCGAGAGATAGGTCGTTCCCCATTTGATTATGTCTAGGACTGTCCAGGTCTTTTCTTTAACAGGCATTCAATTGTCGGTTTTTTCATTCTAACGAATCGAGTAAGACTAAAGTGCCTCTGCGGCAGGCAATCATCTTGCGCCGGCCTTCAGTATATCGACGATATTCTTTCCTATGTCCCCCTTGGGTTCCTCGATAATCCTTCCTATTTCCGTTCCGTTATGGTAGAAAATAAACGTAGGAACCCGTTTGATGTGCAGACCGGGAGTCAGTTCATCTCTCCAGCCGGACGATTCCGGCACTGCAATGTAACCGATCTTGTGGGCCAGCGACGTCCTGTCCATGATGCTGAGGAACATCGGAACCCACATGTGGCTGTCCGGGCACCATGAGCCGAACACAACGGAGACAGAGTCGCCAGGGCTCAGAGAATCAATTTGATGAATCAGCTCCGCCTCGGGATTGTAAAGAGAATAATTGCTCCTGAACCAGGACGAATCCTGGAACGCGGACAACTCTACCGGTCCGATCAAAACCCGCTCATGCGATATCGAATCGATTGCAACGTTCTGCGCCCGTGCCTGCGAGCCCAACAAGGCGATGGCTAAGAACAAAAATGACAGTTTCATTCCTTCTCTTCTCCGGTTCTGTATTCTTCGGACGACCTGATGTCGACGCCCCACATCAATTTCGATCTCAACAGGCCGAAGAATCCGTTCGTGCTTTTTCTCAGGAGTGTAATCCTGTGCGGGGCAAGCGAGACGGCAAACTCGGCAGGGGGCGCCTGCACGCTCGAAACCTGGCCGTCGGCAGCAAGCATAACGTGTTTGTAAGCCGAACGAACGACGATTCGGATCTCCGAGCTGTCGGGTACGATGACCGGACGCGCCGAAAGCGTGTGAGGTGAGATCGGACTGATCGCGATTACCCGGGTCTCCATGGTGATAATCGGTCCGCCTGTCGACAGGCAATATCCGGTCGAGCCCGTAGGTGTACTTATCACGATTCCGTCTGCACGATAAGTGATGAGATATTCCGAATCGACATATGTCTCGAGGTCGATCATGCGGGGAGAGCCTGCCTTGTCGATTACAACATCGTTTAATGCGAAGACCGAAGAGGCCTTCTTTCCACGTCCGAACGAGGCCTTCAGAACCGTCCTTTCCTCAAGGTTGAATTCCCCCTTCAGAAGTCCGTCAATGCTCTTCCTGAGTTCATCGAAATTTAGTTCGGCTAGAAAGCCAAGTTTTCCCAGGTTGACACCGAGAATCGGTTTACCCGATTCGCCCACGGTTTTCGCGGTTCGCAGGATCGTACCATCACCACCGAGCGAGACTATCACGTCAGATTTCCCGGGAACATCGGAGGCCTGCACAGACGATTTCCCGGCGTTGAGCCCGCACCTGATCCTCATTTGTTCCGAGATTTCCTTCTGTACATAGAAATTAATCCCGCGTTCCTCAAGAATCCTGATGAGTTCCAACGCGGTCTCGCACGTCGAGATTTTCTCGACGTTTCCCAGAATTCCGATCGTAAAATTCTTAGGCGGCGTGAATTTGTTTTTCATTGCAGGCACTGCGTTTATTCTAGTTGAGTTTATGGTAAACTCGATAAATTTTCAATTGCGAAAGAACTTCGAAAGCATGCGGAGAAGACCCGTTTCCTCCGCCATCATGGAGTGTTCCCGCGCGGCCGTTCTCACATGATGACCGGAGGTTCAGTTCGCCGGCGGTGAAGAAGGCAGACATCCCGGGTCGGCCGGCATCAGACGCGGAATTGTCAGGCCGAAAGAGCCCACAAAACAGATGACTTCAGCGATAGATCTTGTTGAGATCCACTTTCTTTCCGTAGCTCCTCTCGCTGACCGACGCAAGCCGCTGTACTTCATCCACGGTCAGCTCCTTAGCACCTCCCAGCTGCATCGCGATGAAATTCACGGCTGCCGTGTGCTCCACCTTCTCCATCTTGTTGTATGCGTCGTCCAGATCCGGACCGCACGTCACCACGCCATGATTGGCAAGGAGAATCGCATCGAAATCCACGACGAGGGGTTCGATGGCTGCGGCGACCTCGGCCGTGGAAGGAGTGGAGTAATCTGCCAACGGTATTCTCCCCAGAGTGACAATCACCTCCGGAAAGATCAGCTTATCGAGTGCGAGCCTTGCGGCCGCAAACGCGGTCGCGTGCACGGGATGGGCATGAACAATTGCCCTTACGTCCGGGCGTTTTCGGTAGATGAGGGTGTGCATTCCGAATTCCGTCGACGGCCTGCCGATCCCTCCGACGACGCGGCCGTCCAGACCGACGACGATCAATTCGTCCTCATCGATATCGGCCTTGCTCCTGCCGCTCGGAGTGACCAGAATCGTGCCGTCGTCAAGCCTGAGACTGACATTACCGTCAGTAGCGGCGACGAAACCGCGTTCCGCCAGTTTCCGGCACGCCTTCACCAGGTTTTGCTTCTGAGCTGTTAACTCCATAGACACCTTACCTTGCTCCGAAAGATCACCTCAGGAGTGGGAGTGCGCTCTTCCAGATTCTGTTTTCAGATTCAGGATTGATCCCGTTTATGGTTGCTTTCCGAAGCTCCCGGACAATTTCCTCGACCTTCGATTTCCTGATCTGGGCATTCTGCAGTCTGATGATGAGCACCGCATCGACGATGGGAACTTGCAGGTTCTTGTCATCGGCATAAAACGAGTCAAGTCCGTCACGGATCTCGCCGACGTTCAGCCCGATGAAAGCATCATTATAATTGACCGCACCCGGTCCGAGTGAACTGTGCTGTGACCAGAACACGCACATGTTGTACAATCCATCGACATAGAAAGTCTTCCGCGTCACCGTCTCGGCTTGCGTCCCTATCACAAGACTCCTCCACGTTTCGCCGTTCTGAGCCCCGATCGCGGGCTCCTGGGCAAAAACTCGAGTGATGCCGAGCAGCAAAGACATCACAATCACACCCACCGAAATCGCATATCGTCCTGGGCTTCCACTGGACCTCATTTGATTTTCTCCTTTATTTCCTGCAGTCTTCTTATTGCCTGGAATCAGACGACCGATTATCCTTCCAGCGCGAGTTCCGGCCATTTTTTTGCCGAATTCAAGGCGGAGACCATCGTCTGAAAATCTCTGTACGCCTTATAGAAGGTACTCACCGGCTCTTTATCATTCACGATAGCATCGTAAAAATCTTCGAACTCTGCGCGATATCCCCAATCGGTTTCCATCTTTTCCTCGATGTCGGGTTTGCCGCCGGGTTTCAGGAGTATTCTGCTCCCCTCGACCTGTATCGCCCCTTTATCACCCAGGATGGTGAGCCGATTCCCGTTGAACCCGTTTGCACTGTAGTATATGTTCAGGACTCCGTTCACGCCGTCTCCGATTGTGAACTGGAAAGTCATCGAATCGACTTTTCCTATGTGCGGATTTACGCTTCTTGTATATGCAACCCCCGATCCGATCTCACCGAAAATATCGCGAAGTGCGGCAATTTGATGCACTCCGCCGTCGGTTATGAACCCGCCTGGATACTGGTGCCCCAGCCTCCATTGTGTTTTCGCGTACTTGTTGGTCGAGTCCATCATGTTGAAATTATCCCAGAAGACCGCGTAGGGCTTCCCGATCTTCGATTCGCCGACCAGTGTTTTAACTCTCTTGAAGACCGGATTGTACCTGTAATTCTCGGCGACCATCATGACCCTTTCATACCGGTCTTCGAACGAAGTCATGAGTTCGGCATCGAATACGTTTGAAGCGATCGGCTTCTCCACTATAACATGCTTGCCCGCATCGAGCGAGTCCTTGGTGACGACAAAATTAAGATGGATAGGCAGGACGATATCCACCGCTTCGACTTCCGAATTTGCGAGCAAATCCTTATAACTCAGATAATACGGAACGCCGCCGACGAGTTTCGCAAACTCCTTCGCTTTCCTCTCCGTGTGATTGCATACGCAGACTATTTCAAATTCATTCTTCAGCTTCTCAAGCGCGGGGAGATGGAGATCCCTGGCCGCGATTCCCGCTCCTATGATTCCCAATTTGATGGTCATTAAAAATTCCTTTTGTGGGTGGGTGAGCTCAGCTAAACAACCTTTGTAAAAGAAATCTAAACCATGTTAGGCTATCTTCAAAGGGAAAAAGGTTACCACAGGCTTGCCACAACACGCGCCCTCACACGAGCGCATCCATCTTCGGCTTCAAAGAGAAGCGGAGGCCGGTCACTTCCACTTCTGCAGTTCTATGATGTTTCCTTCCGGATCGCGCGCGTAGACGAACTCTATCTTCCCCGCTCCTTCGATCGTAGTCTGCACCACCTTCCCCGCCATGCCGCCGCCATGGCTCAGGACTTTTTCGAGCGCCCTGGCGACGTTGTTCACAGCGAAGGCAATATGTGCGAAACCGGGCCGGTTTATCGTTTTGGCGTTCCATCCGATTATCCTCTCGTACTCGAATATTTCCAGCGTCGGCCCGTCCGATCCGTAGCCGGGCAACAGCAGATGGACTCCGTGGACGGCCGCACCCTTGATTGAAGTAGCGCTGTCCAGCCAATCCCCTTTCAGATTTCTAATGGGCGGTTTCGGCTTGCAGCCGAAGACCTTCACATAAAAATCGGCGAGGGACTTCCAATCCCGCGCCACAATATTCGTGTGGACGAATTTTACCTTCATAATATTCATTTCCCTTTTGTGCAACAGTCCTGGAGCGCGTCAAAAAGTAATTCCTTAGTCTGCGACTGTCAAGCTCGGCACGGAACCGGTTCCGAGATTTGATTTTCATTCCCGTCATCTTTATTTTAACAAGTGCAAAGTGAAATATCATTCTCAAGACGAGAACTTTTCAGCTTTACACCCCCGCTGTCTCTTGACCAAAACCCGTCGCCCGACGCCTATCTCAAGAAGAAAATATCTCTCTCGCTGATAAATCTGGCGATTACGCTTGCCTATCTCGGGGGGCTGGCGTTCACACACTTCAAGGACCCGTTCATCAAAGTGGCATGGCTGGCGCACAACAGTTACGTGCAATTCCTGATATTCATCGTTCTGGCTGAATTAGTCCTCTCGGGCGTCAGGTTCTCTTTCGATTTTTATGCGGACTATGTGATCGAACATCGCTTCAATCTGTCCAACCAGACTTTCATGCAGTGGGTTTTCAGAAAGTTGAAGGGAACGCTCATCGGGGGAATAATCGGCATTGTTCTCCTTCTCGTTTTCTACTTCCTGCTCATGAATTTCCACAGGATGTGGTGGCTCCTCTTCGCGGCCTTTTTCTTCATTTTTCAGGTGCTGACTGCTCAACTGTTCCCGACACTGATACTTCCAATGTTCTACAAGCTCAAACCCATATCGGACGAAGGACTTCGATCCAGGCTGAGTGCGCTGGTTGAGAAGTTCGGATACAAGATGAGCGGCGTCTTCTCTTTCGACCTGAGCCGCGAGACCCGGAAGGCCAACGCCGCGCTTACGGGACTCGGGAAGTCCCGCAAAATCATAATAAGCGACACGCTCCTCAAGAATTTCACGAATGAGGAGATCGAGGTCGTGCTCGCTCACGAGCTGGGCCACCTGGTGAAGCACCACATGATTAAGGGAATAATCCTCAGCGCTATAATGAGTCTCGTCGGTTTCTTCATCATGGCACAGGTGTACCTGAGCTACAGGCTCTGGTACCATCTCGCCGCATACGACCTGTTCGCCATACCATTCCTTGCATTTATGATGGCAGTATTCGGAGTCCTTGTCATGCCGCTCGGAAATTTCTTCTCGCGGAAGATCGAGCACGAGGCCGATATGTTTGCGCTGGATACTACCGGGATGAGAAGAGAGTTCGCCGAATCGATGAGAAAGCTCGGAGAGCTCAATCTCACGCCCGAGAATCCGCCTGCCTGGATCGAGAAGATATTTTTCAGCCATCCGTCCATCGGGGCAAGAATAAAGGCCGCTCTGCCCGACGGGCTCGGGGAGGCAGCATGACAAGATTCATCCTCGGCGCAGCGGCGGCGGCAATTATGACGATTATTCTGGCGGCGCTGTACATGGTTACGTTCCCCTTCGACAGCCGAAACAGGGTGTTTTCTTTCGTTGCTTATTACTGGTCCAGGGCCGTCTTCACGGCGACCGGAATAAAGGTCAGGACGGTCGGCCGGGAAAAAATCGACCTGTCGAGGGCGTACGTATATGTTTCGAACCATGCAAGCCTCTTCGACATAATTGCAGTTGTGGTTGGAATCAGCAGGGACATAAGGTTCGTGTCGAAGAAGGAAGTCAAGAGGATACCGATTTTTGGGCTGGCCGTCTCGAGGGCGAATATTATGGTTGACAGGAGAAGCGGACTCGACGGCGCGCGAAGCCTGAAAGAGGCGGCGCGGAGGATATCACTCGGCGAAAGCTTTATCCTGTTTGCCGAAGGGACGAGGACAAAAGACGGCAGACTCCTTCCGTTCAAGCGCGGCGCTTTCTCACTTGCAATCGCGACGGGCGCTCCCGTCGTCCCGCTGACAATTGTGGGGAGTTACGATATCATGCCAAAAGGAAGGCTCAGTGTTCATGGGGGAACTATCACCTTAATCGTGGATTCACCAATTGACGTTTCGGAATACCAGGGGAGGCAGGGAGCGTTCGCTCTGATGAGGCGGGTACGAGATATTATCGAGAAGAATTATACGACGGTAAAAACTGTCGGCATCCGGCCGTCGCCGATCAATGCCGGCTGCTGAACGCCGTAAAGGAGATGTAAATGGCAGTAACCATAAAGGACGTGGAACATATCGCAAAGCTCGCGAAGCTGGACTTCAGCGAGGAAGAAAAATCGAAATTCACCGAGGAGTTCAACGAGATACTCGTCTTCATGGAAAAGCTGAACGAACTGGATACTTCGAAGGTGGAGCCGCTGTCTCACGTAATCGAGCTGCAGAATGTGTTCCGGGAGGACTCAGTGAGGTCTTCCCTTCCCACACAGGACGCGCTGAAGAACGCGCCAGCGAAGACCGAGCAGTTCTTCAAAGTCCCAAAGGTGATCGACAGATAGAAATTGACTTCCAACAAACCTAAAATAGTGGCAATAATTCCGGCCCGTTACGCCTCGACGCGCTTTCCCGGAAAGCCGCTCGCTCTGATCGCGGGAAAACCGATGATACAGCATGTGTACGAGCGCGTCGCCCGCGCCGGAAAAATCGACGAAGTGTACGTCGCAACGGATGACAGCAGAATCGTCGAAGCGGTGGAAGAATTCGGCGGGAAGTCGATCATGACATCGTCAAAACTGAAGAGCGGAACGGATCGATGTGCAGCAGCGGCGAGAAAGGTCGGGGCGGAGATAGTTGTGAACGTGCAGGGTGACGAGCCGGTAATCTCCCCAAAAACGATCGATGCCGCCGTGTCTGTCCTCAAATCATCCCGCGCCAGCCTCATGTCGACGGCGGCGGTTCCGATTGATGATCCGGCTATCCTCTTTTCGGAAAACGCGGTAAAGGTTGTAATTGACAAAACAGGCAGAGCTCTTTACTTCACGAGATCTACGATACCCTTCCTGCGGGGGGTGTCCAGTGATAATTATCTCGAAAGTTTCGGCTTCCTCAAACATCTCGGAATATACGTCTACAGGAACAGTTTCCTCCAGAAGCTCAAGAAGATGAGAGAGACCCCACTGGAAAGAGCGGAGAAACTCGAGCAGCTAAGGGTTCTGGAAAACGGCTACTCCATTCAGGTGGCCGTGGTTGAAGGCGATACAATATCGGTTGATGTTCCGTCGGATATAGATGCGGTGGAGACATATCTGGCGAAGTTAAATCTAAAAAAGTAAGGGAATAGGAATTGGCGAAACATAACACAAAGTATATTTTTGTAACGGGCGGTGTCGTATCATCGCTCGGCAAGGGGATAGCGGCGGCATCGCTCGGTCTGCTTCTGAAAGCCCGCGGGCTGAACGTCGCGCTGCAGAAATTCGACCCGTATATAAACGTGGATGCGGGGACAATGAATCCGTTTCAACACGGCGAGGTCTATGTCACCGACGACGGCGCGGAGACAGACCTGGACCTCGGTCATTACGAGCGTTTCCTGGACGTCACAACCACACGGTCGAGCAACACGACCACCGGGCAGGTTTACTATGAAGTGATATCCAAGGAAAGACGCGGCGATTACCTTGGGGCTTGCGTCCAGGTAGTTCCGCACGTCACGGATGAAATCAAGAGACGCTTTTCGGCGCCATACGAGGGAAAAGATTACGATGTGGTGATTACCGAAATCGGCGGAACCGTAGGCGACATTGAAGGCCTGCCGTTCCTCGAGGCGATGAGACAGTTTATGCTCAAGATCGGCAAAAAGAACGCGATTAACATACACGTCACGCTTGTTCCGTACATAGAGGCCGCCGGTGAAATTAAGACAAAGCCGACGCAGCATAGCGTGAAAAATCTGCTTGAAATCGGAGTCCAACCCGAGATCCTGATTTGCCGCACGGCAAAACGGATCAGCCGTGAGATAAAGGAAAAGATCGCGATGTTCACGAACATCGAACCTGACGCGGTTATTGAGGGACGCGATGTCGACACTATTTACGAGATGCCGCTTATCCTGCGAAAACAGAGACTGGATCAAATCGTACTCAAGAAATTGAATCTCCAGGCAAAAGAACCCGATTTATCGGATTGGGAAGAGATGGTCCAGCGGGTGAAGAATCCCAAGCATACACTCAAGATAGGAATATGCGGCAAGTACACCGAGCTTCTCGATGCTTACAAGAGCATTCGCGAGTCATTCATCCATGCCGGAGCGGAGAACGACGCCCGGATCGAGTTGAAGTGGATTTCGGCGGAGGAGGTCGAGAAGGACGGACCTGAGACCCATCTCGACAACATCGACGGTCTGCTGGTGCCGGGCGGCTTTGGAGAACGCGGCATTGAAGGAATGATAGAAGCAATTCGTTATGCACGTGAAAAGAAACTCCCTTATTTCGGCATCTGCCTTGGGATGCAAACTGCAATAATAGAGTTTGCAAGGCATGTACTCGGATGGAAAGATGCTAACTCGTCCGAATTCAAGAAGACATCTCACAACGTGATCGACATTATGCCCGGCCAGAAAAACGTGAAAGAAAAGGGCGGTACCATGCGCGTCGGCGCCTATATTTGCATGCTGCAAAAAGGCACTAAAGTGCACGAGGCCTACGCGACAGAAGTAATTAGCGAACGTCACCGCCACCGATTCGAGGTGAATAATAAATTCAGGAGGCGCCTGTCGGATGCGGGGATGAAGTTCAGCGGTCTTTCACCGGATGGCGAGCTTGTCGAAATGGCAGAGCTCCCCGATCATCCCTGGTTTGTCGGGTGTCAGTTCCATCCTGAGCTGAAGTCGCGCGCGACCAAGGCACATCCTCTGTTCAGGGAGTTTGTGAAGGCGGCGCTGGAACACAAGCTGCAGGACTAGCCGTTCAGGAGGTCCTCACTTTTCAAGGAAGCGGGCCAGGCTGACGAAGGCACAGAGCGATGGGCCTAAATGCGCTGCTTTGTGCCTTCTGTTCTCCGTTCCTACCTTTCATCTTTCATGGGGGTTTACTAATTTTTTAAAAGTCACTAAAAGAGACGAAAGACGCAGTCCGCATCACCGGTTCTGGTCGTTTCTATCGCGTAAAAAGCATATGCCCAGGAGAATATAAAAATGAAGTTCTTCATCGATACCGCAAATCTTGACGAAATTAAAGAAGCTGCCGAGCTCGGCGTACTCGACGGGGTCACTACCAACCCGAGTCTGGTTGCAAAAGAGAAATATGACATTACCTTCAAAGAGCTAATCGCAGAAATATGCAGAACGGTGCCCGGCCCGGTCAGCGCCGAGGTCGTCTCCACCGACACGGATGGGATGCTGAGGGAAGCCCACGAGCTTGTGAAGATCGCCGACAATGTCGTCGTGAAGATTCCGCTGTTGAAGGATGGACTGAAGGCCGTAAGGAAATTGAAGTCAGAGGGGATCAAGACGAATGTCACGCTCTGTTTCTCGGCGACACAGGCCCTTCTTGCCGCAAAGGCGGGGGCTTCATATATCAGTCCGTTTGTCGGAAGGCTTGATGACATAAGCGAGGACGGGATGGAGCTCGTGGAACAGATTATTGCCATTTACCATAATTACGGTTATGATACAGAGGTGCTCGTTGCGAGCGTCAGGCATCCGATGCACGTCGTCCAGGCGGCACTGATGGGAGCAGACATCGCAACCATGCCTTTCAAGGTTATCGAGCAACTGGCCAAACATCCGCTGACCGATATGGGTCTCGAGAGATTCTTGGCAGATTGGAAGAAAGCCAACGTAAAATGAAGAAGACACCGTTCAATGAAATTCACCGTTCCCTCGGCGGCAAAATGGTTGAGTTTGCCGGATACGAAATGCCGGTGCAATATTCGGGTATCGTCAATGAGCACAGGACAGTCCGCAAGAGTGTAGGAGTTTTTGATGTATCGCACATGGGCGAGTTTTACGTCCGCGGCAAGGACGCCGAGGTTTTCCTGCAGAGAAACACGATAAACGACGTAACCAAGCTGACGCCCGGAAAGGCGCAATATACGGCACTGGTGAACGAGAGCGGGCTTCTACTCGACGACCTCATAGTGTATAAAATGGACGGCGAGTTCATGATCGTAGCCAACGCCTCGAATATCGAGAAGGACTTCAAGTCCTTTTCGTCGAGAATTTCAGGCAATGTGCAGATGGAAGATGCCAGCGACACGACGGCTTTATTGTCCGTCCAGGGGCCTTCATCCAGGGCAACGATGAAGAAGTTGACCGGCACCGACCTTGATACGATTCCCTATTATCATTTCATCAGGGGGAAGGTGGCCGGAATCGATGCGATAATATCCAGGACCGGCTACACGGGCGAGTACGGATTCGAAGTCTTCTTCGATGCGAATGGCGGCAAGCCTGAGAAAATGTGGCATTCGATCTTCGATGCGGGGAAGGAATTCGGAATTCTGCCGATCGGCCTCGGCGCGAGAGATACTCTTCGACTCGAGATGGGATACTGTCTCTACGGGAATGATATCGATGAGACGACAAACCCGATCGAAGCGGGCCTGGGATGGATCACCAGGGTTGATAAGGGCGAATTTGTCGGACGAGATTCAATTTTGAAAGCAAAGCAATCCGTCACCCGTAAATTGGTCGGGTTCAAGATGGATGAAACTTCAATACCGCGCCACGGTTATGAGATCTATTCCCGGAACGGCAAGGCAGGCAACGTCACGAGCGGAACCTTTTCGCCGTCGCTCGAAGTTGGAATAGGCATGGGTTACGTTGAGACTCCATATGCGACGGAGAACAGCGAAATAATCATCGACGTTAGGGGAAAGAAGGCTCGTGCTCACGTCGTGAAGCTTCCGTTTGTCGCAAAGAAAAACTGAGGTGGTGAATGAAGATTGAAGTTTTCTTTTCACCCGCGGGTGTGGATGAGCTCAATATGCGCGGCAGGAACGTCGTGATTATAGATGTGCTGCGCGCATCTACGACAATTTGCACGGCGCTCCGCAACGGAGCCAGGGAAATCATCCCCGTGCCCGATATAGAAAACGCGACGAAGATTTCGGCTAATCTCAGCAGCGATTCGCGCCTGCTCGGCGGCGAGAGGCAGGGGAAGCGCATCGACGGATTCGATCTCGGAAATTCCCCTTTGGAGTATACGCCTGAGAGGGTCCATAACAAGACGATTATTTTCACCACGACAAACGGCGCGGGCGCAATGTACAAATGCCGTTATGCAGCCCTTGCGCTGGTAGGAACGTTCGTGAACGTCTCTTCTATAGTTAAGATGATCAAGGAGGTCGGCGGCACATGGACAATCCTCTGCTCGGGCAGACAGGGAGCCTTCTCAGTAGAGGATGCAACTTGTGCAGGAATGATAATATCCAGCGTACAGCAAACCATCGATGTCGAGACGGACGATGCCGGCATGACGGCAGTCATACTGTATAGAAATTACAAGCGAAGCATTCTGGGCATGCTGAAGAAGGCCGAACACGGCAAGTACCTCGCCTCCATCGGATTCGATGAGGACTTGAAATTCTGCGCGGAGGTCGACAGCGTTCCGGTAATACCGGTATCCGATGGCGTTGCGTTAAGGCTAAAGCCTTCCCCTGCCGAGCTTCGCGAAAAGTCATCGAAACAAATCAGCGATTGATGGCCGAGACAAAAGAAAACAAAGAGACAAACGGAAAGCGGAAGAAGCAGCCAAAGTCCCTCCGGTCGGAAGTCGTAAATTTTTCCCTGATCATTATTTCTATCCTGATCGGCCTCAGCATTTTCTCCTATTCGCCCGCCGACGATGCAGGATCGGAGATAAGTTTCTTCGACTTCTTCAAGGTCTTCCTGGGCGACGAGAGCGTACGGGCAAAAGCGGACACGATTCACAACTGGCTCGGCATCTTCGGCGCATATGTCGCACACTTCTTCGTGAATTCCACGCTTGGATATTTCTCCATAGCTTTCCCCATTGTGCTTCTGATATTCAGCTGGACCACTCTTCTCAGGAGGGAATACAAGGGAGCTGCACGTGCAAGCACCATGGTGCTTCTCTACGCACTGGGAATTTCAATCCTGTCCGGGTATCTGAAAACGCTCTTCGGGACGGACCAATTCGGGAAGGAATGGTACGGGTTAATAGGACAATTTTCGGCTCTCGCGCTCGTCCGCGCCTTCGGGGCGGTCGGCGCCGGCGGACTTATTTTCATCTTGTTTTTTGCGCTGGTGGTCTTCACGTTGAAAATCTCGCCTAAGGAGCTTGTAGGTGCCTTCGGCTTCGTTCTTAGCTGGATTTTTAATTCCATCAAGAATCTCGGCGGCTCGGTCCTGTCCGGAAAAAGCGGAGAAGCAGCTGTGAAGATCTCGAGACCGCAGGAAACTGCCGGCAAATCCAAAGAAGGTGCGGCGCCGGTCAAGATCGTCCGTGAGGATGCGAAGCCGAGGCAGGATGCGGCGCTGATCGACGAGGCGAAGGAGCTTGTGAAGCGGGCGATGACGAAACCGGAGCTTCCGGAAGACGAGCAGGTTGAAGAGGAAGAGCCGGAAATCGGCGATGAGCTCGAGGCCCCGCCGCGTCCCAGGCGAGCCGCACAAGTTGCACCCCCCTCCGGCGACCTGGCAGACGTTGAAAACATCGATGAAGAGATAAAGTACGCATTCCCCCCGCACGATCTGCTGGAAGTACCGATGGAAGTGGACAAGGTGTCGGACGAGGAGCTTCGTGCAAATGCGGACCTGCTTCGTTCGAAGCTCGAAGTCTTCGACATACAGATCGAATCGGTGAGCGTGATTCCGGGACCGGTCGTCACGTTGTATGAGCTCGTGCCGGCACAGGGGGTTAAGATCAGCCGCATCACGAGCCTTGCGGACGACCTCGCACTCGCGCTGCAGGCGCGCGGGATAAGAATTATCGCCCCGATCCCCGGCAAGGGCGCAGTGGGAGTCGAAATACCCAACAAGAAGCCGCAGGTTGTCAGGTTCCGGAGCATAGTCTCTTCGCCGAAATTCAAGGACATGAGGTTCAACCTTCCCATCGCAATGGGGAAGACGACAACCGGCGAGGTGGTCGTCGACGATCTGTCCAAGATGCCTCATCTGTTGATAGCCGGCGCCACCGGTTCCGGCAAGAGCGTCGGCATAAACACGATAATGATGAGCATGATCTACAAGCTCCATCCGAAGGACATCAAATTCATCATCATCGACCCGAAGAAGATCGAGCTGTCGCTTTACAAGAAGCTGAACAAGCACTTTCTCGCTGTGTCCCCGGATGTGGAAGAGGAGATCATCACCGAATCGGGAAACGCCGTCATCGCACTCAAATGCGCCGAAGCGGAGATGGACAAGAGATACACAATTCTCGCCAGGGCGGGCGTCCGGAACATTCAGGATTACGACAAGAAATTCAACGAAGGCAGGCTTACCGATAGCGAGGAAATGAAATTCACTAGGCTGCCGTACATAGTAATATTCATTGACGAGCTTGCCGACCTCATGCTGACCGCCGCGCGCGAAGTCGAGGATCCCATAACGCGCCTGGCACAGCTCGCCAGGGCTGTAGGCATTCACCTGGTCCTCGCGACACAGCGGCCGTCCGTCGATGTCATTACGGGTTTAATCAAGGCGAACTTCCCGGCCCGGATCGCCTACCAGGTCGCCTCGCGGATAGATTCGCGGACGATACTCGACCAGAACGGTGCCGAGCAGCTCCTCGGCAACGGCGACATGCTTTACATGGCGGCGGGAAGCTCGAAGCCGGAGAGAATTCAGAACTCCTTCCTCTCAACCGAGGAAGTGGAGAAGGTGGTCGACCACATAGCAAGCCAGCAGGGCTTCTCGAGGCCGTACCAGCTTCCGTCGATCCTGAACAGAAAGAAGAACGGAGGCGGACTGGCGTCCGAGTTCGACGAGATGTTCGAAGAGGCAGCGAGACTCGTCGTCAGGCACCAGCAGGCTTCGACATCGTTCCTGCAGAGAAGGCTCAAACTCGGCTACGGCAGGGCGGCGAGGGTGATCGACGAGCTCGAAGAGGCGGGAATCATCGGGCCGTTTGAAGGGAGCAAGGGACGCGAAGTCCTGATGGAAAGCGAAGCCGAGCTCGACGCAAGGCTCACCGAAATGGGGATGATGTAGCCGCAGGGTCTGCGATTGACATCCAGTCAATTGGACGGCCTAATATGTAGAACGATTTCATGTTTGAGCGCGTAAACTGCTTCAATTTCCACGATGCAATGCTCCCTCTTACGCTCTGCACGGCGTGTATTCTAGCCGGGGTCCATCATTGGATCGGGGAAAAAGTCCAAGAAGGGAAAAACATCAAACCCAACCTGTCATTCCCGCATGCTTCAAGCGGGAATCCGGTCATTTCGCAACATGGATTCCCGATAAGAGCATTCGGGAATGACACAGGGTGTCTCTTTGCGGGGCGAACGAGGAGGCCTTCTTTGGGCAAATGTTCGAATTGAGTCACCACTGACTTACCTTCTCCGCCGCCATGCCACTCAGTAGTAACCGAAACTTAACGATTGGAGCCAAATCCCATTCCCACTTTTGCGGTTAGTGCGAAGAACAAATCCCGCAGTCCGCAATTATCCGTAGCAACGGTGGTATCGTAGCCGGGATAGCCGTATGAGCCAGGTATATTTTCATGGTAATAATATGTAGCAACGACAGGAAACATGAACTTGATCTCCGGTTCGAAGAAGAATCCGGAGCCGTAGCGCCTGCCAATCCCGGCGAAATAACTCTTGTAGACCGAAAGCGGCGGTGAGATAGGGTCCCAATCGCTGGTCTCGCCGTACACCCTTCCTAATTCGATCCGGTACCCCCTGATGTTGAATCCGGCGTATAACGATGAGAAATAAAACTCGGATGGCGGACGCGGTATCTCGTTTCCTGATTCACCGATTATCCCCCCGATAAAAACAGGGGCTACCCGAAACTCGGCTCCCAGCCCAAATCCTCCCGACATGGAGAAGAGGCCGACCTTGCTGAAGTGAAGAGAATATGCTTCTCCCTGCGCAAAAAAGTCACCTCCGACATGACTCACGAAATAATTCCAGCCTTCAGCGAGATAGACACCGCCGCAGGTTACGGAGTCGAGAGTTACAACCTGGATCGAGTCCGACCGGGCTAACACCCTCCCGTTATACAACAGATAAGCGACGATAAAGAGAAAACAAAATCGCGAAAGTCTCATCCCGCATGCCTCCAATTGAATTTCAGATTAACGAGAATCAGTTGGCTCCTATTCCCAATTTCAAACCAATCGAGAAGAACAGATCCCTCAGATGGTAATGGCCGACGCCCGGGACGAATCCCTCCAGGGTGTTACCGGTCGAGTAATGGGAGACGATCGGGAGCATCAGTTTCACATCGGGCTCAAGAAAGAAATAAGAACCGATCCTTCTGCTCACGCCGATGAAAGCGCTTGTGTAGGTCTGATGAGGCACTTCCATTTCCGTCCAAGCGGTGTTATCACCAAGGACCTCGCCAACCTCCAGGCGATAACCGTGAACGATCGCCCCGCCGTAAAATGCGGCGAAGGAGAACATCCCCCAGGGGCCCTGGATTCCCTCGTTACCGCAGAACCCGACATAACTCCCAACGAACACCGGCCGCACCCTTATCTCAATACCCGGCCCGCCGCCGGATGTCGGCGGAGAGAAGGTGTTGAGATTGAATCCGTATATCTCATACGTGATGAACAAATCGCCTCCGACCTGTTTCGATATCCAGTTCCAGCCTGTGGTGATTTGCTCCCAGCCGTAGGTTATGGAATCTTTGGGTGCCACGCGGCTCGTGTCTGATTGTGCTCGCACGTTACCCGCACACAAGGGAAAAACGACGGATAGAGTCAACAATAACGCGCTCCGCGATGTCTTATGTTTTTCAGTCTCGATTATCATCGACAATAGCCAAGTCCCAGACCCACTTTGACGCTGAAAGAGATGAACAGGTCACTCACCCTGTAATGTTCGATCTTGACGACATTGTAACTCGGCGGTCCGACAGTGTAATAACCCGCATCGACCGGGAACATCAACCTCACTTCGGGTTCTATGAAGGCGTTAGTGCCGTACCGCCGGCTTAAACCTGCGAAGTAGGTCTTGAAGGTCACTTCTGGTGAACCCATATCGGTACCAAGAAAATAGCCATAGATTTCTCCGGCTTCGGCACGGTAACCACCAGTAATTACACCGGCGTATAATGATGAACAAACAAAAGGTCCCGGTGGTCTGGGGCGCATTTCATTGCTCGACCAGGTATAAACATAACCGGCGAAGACCGGCTTGAACCGCACCTCTACACCATACCCACCGCCCCCCGTCAGGGAGAGAAAGCCGACTCTTCCAAAGTGAAATGTGTACGCCTCGCCGGTGAGGTACAGATCGGCCCCGACATTATTCCATAGAAAATTCGCAAACGCCCTCTGCCCTTTCGCAATCGCGTTCGGGTTGTAGCCGCTGGAATCTGCGGCTGCGACGCGGCTCGAATCGGACTGCGCCATCGCGGTACCGCCGAGCAATGTAAGGGCAACCATGACCGTCAAAAAGTGAGTCTTTCGATTTGCAGCTTGATTCCGCATACGTAATCCTCTTGTTGTTAGCGATTTAGCGTCAATGATCGGAGACCAAACATACTCCCACTTTTACGCTCAATGCGAAGAACAGATCCCGCAGGCCGGAATTATCCGTACCAACGGCGGTATCGTAGCCGGGATAGCCGTATGAGCCGGGTATGTTTTCATGGTAATAATATGTAGCAACGACAGGGAACATGAACTTGATCTCCGGTTCGAAGAAAAAGCCGGAGCCGTACCGCCTACCGATCCCCGCGAAATAACTCTTGTAGGCCGCTAGCGGAGGCGGGTGCGTTGATAATAGGGTGTTGGTCACGCCATAGACGTTTCCGAATTCGATACGGTAGCCGTCGATCATAAATCCTGCGTATAGCGATGAGTAGTAGAAAACAGAGGGCTGACGCGGTATCTCGTTGCCGGATGTTCCAATAATGCCCCCAATGAACACGGGAGCAACCCGGACCTCGGTTCCGAGCCCGACAGCACCCGACATGGAGAAGAAACCGACCCTCCTGAAGTGAAGCGAATACGCTTCACCCGTCGCGAAGAGATCGAATCCGAAGTGGTTTGCGAGATAATCCGCGATCTGCTCCTGCCCTTCCGCGATCGCGTCGGGGTTGTACCCGCTCGAATCCGCCGGCGCAACGCGGGTCGTATCCGACTGTGTGCGCGCAGCGATTGGAACCAGTAAAATACCGATTACACCAATCATTAGAACGAGTCTGTCTCTCACTCGTAATTCTCCTTCGTTTTCACCTGTCATGAGTTCAATCCGCCTTCCGCCCTCAAAAAGTTCTTCCCATGGAGACTCCTCCCCACTCAACAACTCCGCCGTTCCAGAACAAGGGGGTGAAATCAACTCTGAACACGATGCCTCCGGAATCGGGCTGATATCTGAAACCTAACGTGCCGACCCACATGTCCGGACCCGGATTCGCGTAGCTTGAGAAGAACGGCTTACCTTCAGGCGTGGTGAATCCGATGAGAGCACCGAACCCTATTTCGACATAATCAGGATTGGATCCGAGAAGAAGATTCGCCATCACGGGAAAACCGGTAATTAAGGACCATGTCGTGAACCCGACCCTGAACCCCAACTGCCTTGTAATCCGGCGGTCGTAGTTTATCTAATACAACCCTGCAACACCAAAGCCTTCGACATATACCGCGTTCTGCTCGAAATGTACCGTTTTGTCCGCAGTTGATTGAGCTCTCGCAGTGAGCGAGGCGAGCAACACAACGAGGATAACGGGTCTGGCCATTGATCACCTTCTTTTGGGGACGCTCATTACTCCTTTCTCACAATTTCGTTCCGCAGGCACCACCATCTTTGCTAAAAGACTGCAAGATGTTCTTCTCGGATATCGGTTCCAGATTCTATCAGTTCTCCCTCATTCAAAACGCATACCCGAATGAGATCCCGCCATACGGTTGAAACTTGTCATAGGCCCAAAAAGGCGTGAAACCTATTCTGAATAAGAAGCCACCGTTTTCTGGTTGGTACCTATAAGCGAGTGTGCCGGTGCCCCAGAGCGCGCCCTTACTCGGACCACCCGCAAAGAAGGAATGCGTGGGACGCGTTGATCCCGGTAGAGTAAGGTAACCGGGAACCACACCTATTCCTATTTCAATGAAGTTGTTCGGTCCACCGACAAGGTAATTCACCGTAAGAGGAAGCGCCGTGAACCAGGCCCATGTTGTGAAGCCAACCCTGAAGCCTATCTCTTTCGTAATCCGGTGGTCGTAATTAACCGAGTACAGCATTCCTGGTCCCAGAAGCTCCAGATATACCGCGTTGCGCGAAAAACGGCTGTCTTCCTCCTTTGCCGGGTGAGCTCTCGCGGGTACGGATACCAACATCAGCATCAGGAGAACAACAAGAATCTTTGAATATCCTTTCTTTTGCATTGTGCATCACCTTTCTTTCAGAACATTGTTGTTTTGAAGAATCAATCTTTACGTAGCGCCTGCCTGAATTCATGCGAGGGCTGAAAGCCCTCGTATGAATTTCGTCGCGGGCAAAGATCCCCCCGTCAAAACATCAAGCTGCGAGCCAGAACCGGCCTCTGCACGGAGCATTGGCGCAAAGGAGAGACCTGCAATGCTGGAATGTCTTGACGAAAATGGTCTCCAGTGGTTTTTCAGCGAGAATGCTTGAACCATCCTGGAAAAGCAGGGACATAGACACATCAAACGAAATCTCCATTTCCCATTTACCGCCCGCATATGCAATCAATATGCATAGACGGTTTGGTATTGATTCTGCGACACCCAGGTTTGAATTGACCAGCAAGCTGTCGCACCGGATGTCGATGGGTCAACAGGGCCTGTGTAAACTCCGTTATTCAACACGCCGTAATATGTTCCCTCAACGTCAGATGAGGTCGGCACGAACGTAACGTTATTCTGCAGACACACGTACTTGGCCTGTTCGAGTAATTGATACTGTCCTAAGAAGCCAGCCTGGTAAGCATACTGTGCAAAACCGTCCACTTCCGCCCAACTCCATCCACTTGGGAGGTAAAGCGCAAAATTCGTTATCGGAGTCCCTATATGCCCATTGGTGATCCAGTCGACCACAGTTTGAACATTTCGTTCAGAGTATGTCGGCATTACGAATATCGTGTTAAACTTAGGGGTTCCAGAAAACCAATTAAGAAACTCATCGTAGTCTTGTCCGACATAACAGCCAATTCCTGCCATCCCATCAAGATTTTCTGAATTGTCGGCGTCACACATTGTGTAATCAGCATTGTCGAGCATCGGTACGTCTGCAAGATGATAATTATGAGCAGCGAAATAGAGTACGTCTGAAATTACCCCCGTATCGTAATCATCCAACCAGAGTTGGTCACCGTAAGAATGGACTTCTTGTGCCACTTTTTGCATAGTCGCCCCAGTGACAAAGCCGGAGGGTTCATCGACCATAAACCCGAGAAACCGCACTGGGGCAGGAGGACCATAGTTTAATATCTCGTCTTGCCAATTCAAATCGAGACCCTGGTATCCGATCAGCAGGATAATCTGATTCTGAGCAAAACCGGCATTAACGTAGTCCGCCCAGCTGCCAGGTGTACAAATAATCCTCGTAAAGCCGTAATGGTTATGCAATTCCGCAAGCTGGTCCGAGGTGTAACTTCCAGCTTCAAGCATAGTATACGTGCCGTTGTGAGACGTTGCCGGCACCCAGTTCACGAGAAACCACTCAGTCCCTCCGTACGCAATTGCCCCTTGCTGATATGATGGTATCAATGGAATGACGCCGGAAACCGCTTTGCGCTTACCTGTGCCGGCCGCGGATGTTGAATCCGCCCTGGCCGACGCGCTCGGTGCCGTCGGCGACTCTGAAACACTGAGCTTCTGACTGCATGACTGGAGCAACGCAAGGCTGAGAATTAAGAAGAATATTCCTTGCTTGCTTGCTTGCTTGCTTGCCTACCTGTAACGTACTTCATTTTACCCTCCGTTTGGTTTAGAGCACGTGCTGGAACAAGGGATGAAACAATCCTGACCCGATGCCGGGACTATTCCCTGTTGGATCCTGGTTTCTGCACCCGCTCCTTAGATAGTTGTACTTTTGGGGAGGCACCCTTGTGACGCACAAAGTGCGTATCCGTTGTCACAACTGCATCCCTTTTACCCTGAAGCATTTATTTGTCCGTTACTTTGTGCCCTTCGCTATCTAAACCCACTCCCGGCTTCCACAATGTATCCACCAAAGCCGGGTTACGATACCACATTATAACGATGCCCACGGTTTAATGCAACTTACTAATCTCGTCAGGGTGTGCGACAAATTTGTAAAAAGCAATAGATTAACCACATAGGCACATTAGAAAACATAGATTTATTCGCTAATGTGCCCTATGTGCCTATGTGTTTTATATTTTTGTCGCAGACCGTAACCCCTCACTTATGGTTTCTGGCCAAGCCGTAAAGATCGCAAAGCGAACCGCTCGTCAACATTTCTTTGCGTTCTTGGCGCCTTTGCGAGAGAAATAACCCTTTCAGTGAGGCATTACCGCAGACCCATCTCGTCAGTTGTTGTTTTCGTCTCCAGGCCTTAAGTTTTCAGAAGACAGAACAGGATAAATAAAAGAATGCGACCTCCAGAAGTACGGCAAAAGAGTCCAAACACAGAGACACGGAGACACAGAGTTTCAATATCAGGATTATTCCCTCCGTGTCTCTGTGTCTCCAGTGGTTTAATTCCCACTCGCAGACGGTTTTCGGCCACGTCCCTTGTATTGCTGTTGTTGTTCGCCGCGGCGACAACCGCCTTTGCGTCGGAGCCGACGGCGTCGCAGATAGTAAAGAACGTCCAGGAGAACTATGACAGGACCAGCGACGCCACCATTCAGTTCACCCAGACTGTCGTCTATCCGCTCTCAAAGCTGTCAAAGACGATTTCGGGGACCCTCTACATCGCGAAGGGTAACAAGTACCGGATCGAAACCGGGGACAAGGTTATAGTCACCGACGGCAAGACTTCGTGGGTTTACATGCCCGGCTCGAAACAGGTCGTAATAGACAACTTCCGGAACGATAAGAACACGATAACTCCCGAGAAATTCCTGCTCGACGTCCCGTCGGACTACTTTGCGGTGCTGTTATCGACACAGAAAGGGCGAGATGGAAACAGCTATACGCTGCGTCTTACACCGAAGAGCGACAACTCTTTCATCCGCTCCATAACCATCGTCATCAACCCGGACTGGACCGTGAAGAGCGCCGTGGTCTCCGACATGAACGACACGAAATATACATATACCGTGAACGATCTCAAGGTAAATACGGGTTTGCCCGGTACCGAGTTCGAATTCGTTCCTCCCAAGGGCACGCAAGTAGTCGACTTACGCCAGCATTGATTCGTTCATCCGTCATTTACTCCCATTCCAAGGTAGGTACTTGAGACAATCCCGCATTCTGCGTGCACTCGCCGGGCTGCTTATAGCCGGGCTCTTCGTCTTCTTCGCTTTCAGGGGAATATCCTTTTCCTCGCTTCTTCACGACGCGCTTCGTGCTAACTACCTGATCCTCACGATTGCCACGCTCGTCGTTCTTTTCAGCCATTTCCTCCGCGCGTTACGCTGGCGCGTCATACTCCAGGAAGTCAAGGGAGACATCTCCCTCGTCGATACGTGGGGGAGCATAATGGTCGGCTATCTCGTCAACAACTTCATACCGCGGCTCGGGGAGATCGTCCGCGCATACACGACGGGCCGGCTGGAGAAGATCAGCGTCAGCAGCGTAATCGGCACGATCGTTCTGGAGAGGCTGTTCGACATGCTCTCGGCCGGGATTTTGTTCGGGCTGGCGCTCTTCATGTATCACGGCGACCTGACGGCGTCGTTCCCGTTTCTCCGCATCGCGGGCATTATCCTGGTCGCAGGTTCGATCATCCTCGGCGGAATATTGTATATAGCGTCGATATCCGAGAAGGTCCAGAACATTCTGCTGAAAATCGTCGAATCGATCCTTCCCAGGAAGATCGCCCACAAGGCGGAATCGATCATCCTCTCCTTCCTCGAGTCCTTCAAGATTCTCCGGTCGGGAAAGCGTCTCGGCCTCATTGCCTTCTACACGGCGCTCATCTGGATCGCATACATATACAGCATGTACATACCGTTTTTCGCCTTCGGGTTCGGAGCAAGGCTGCACCTGACGCTCTACGATGCATTCCTCCTCATCCTCGTCACTACGATCGCCTGGATTATCCCGAGTCCCGGCGCCACGGGGGTCTACCATCTTTTCGTCTCCGAAGCTCTCGTGGTCATCTCAGGCGTTCCGAAAGTCGAGGCGCTTGCCTACGCGACGCTCACACAGCTCTTCAGCTATGTCGCGATAACAATCGTGGGAACCATCTTCGCCATAATCTTCACACAGAGGCTGCGTGTGAAATCGATCGGGAAGCTGGTTGACGCCGGCGAAGAAGTAGCGCAAAGGGAAAAAGGGAAAAAGTAACATGGGCACGGAGCAGGATACAGGCATCCGTTATCTTCATGCCTTTGTGAGATAACAAATTGCCTCGCCGCGATCTCCGCGGTAGATAATTCCCCGGGGGGCCGAACCGGCGGAAGTGATTACGGATTGTTCGCGGGTAATGTGGACGGACAGTTCGACAAAATCTTACCAATCCTCCTTCGATCATCCGGATCGCCGGGGTTCGCAGTTGACTTTTCAAACATATCAGGGTACCTTTTGCCACAGTGCGATAGCGATACTAATGGGTTAGGTTAGATGTTGTTCGCTTCAGCGTGAAAACGATAGTCAGGGAAAGAAAATCAGGCTCAACTCGCGCATTCAGTAGTTCCGGGGGACCGGACAATCAGAGTCTGTATTATTGCACGCTCTTGCTGCATATGCGGAAGGCACTTCGACAATTGGGAAAAACGAAATACGCATTTCGTACCACCGTGGCAGGAAAAACGCAATACGTTTTTCCTGTTATCTGCAATGCGCGCGATATTCATTGCCCTGAAAATGCTAAATTATATAAAAAGGAGATTAAATGATTGACGCAAAGCAGGCTGCGAAAACTGCCGCTGATTATCTCACACAGATAGTGGGGACAGTGCACAACGTAAGAATCGAGGAGGTTGAGCTTTCGCAAAACGAGCTAGAATGGACTATCACACTGAGCTACAGCGAGGATCCATATAGCTTTGGCGGGAAGCAGTACAAGGTCTTCCGCATCAATACCAACGACGGTAAAGTCATGTCGATGAAGATACGTCCTCTGAAATAACTGTGACTTATCCAGAATATATTGTATCAAAGTACGGAACCTCGGGGATTCTTTTGGATACAAATGTCCTGTTGCTGCTCTTGGTTGGTGAACAGGATGTTTCTATAATCCCAAAATTTAAAAGAACAAAGATATACTCAACCGATGATTTCGCTTCGCTAAAAAAGTACGTCAATGCTTTTTCAGCCATAGTCACAACACCCAACATTCTCACCGAGGTGTCAAATCTTGCTGACTCAATGCTCGATGACGTTCGGACACGCTTCTTTGAAGGCACCCAAACTAGATTCCTCTCACTTGAAGAGCATTACTTCCCAAGCCGTGCCCTTACTGCGTCGAAGTTCTATCTCAGGTTCGGCCTCTCTGATTCAAGTGTCTATGAGTTGGTGAAAGCAAAATATCCCGTTGTGACTGACGACTTGGAGTTGTACAACGCTCTTATCCACGATCAAATAGATGCTTTGAACATAAATCATTTTCGCAGCCTTGCGTGAACTTGTTCGCGCGCACAGCAGATAACAGAAAGAAGACGCTCATCATTGTATATATAGAGTTCGCTTCACGCCGCGCTCATAGGAATAACCACGCGAAACGCGTGGGAGCCGTGGATGCGCGGCGCGACTTCTTTCTGGCACACGTTATCTGCCATTTGCGCAACACAAACGAACTAGAACGAGGAGAACCATGAACAGCAACGCGAGTTTCAGACCAAAGCCCGACATCGACCTCGCCCAAATGCGGCGACTTCACTATTGGCTTTCCTACAACCGCTATAGCATCTTCATCTATGGCGGTGGTTTCTTCCTGCCGGCGGTACCAATACTCCTTGCTTTGATCTTACTCGCCATCGTCTTCGCTCCATATATGCTCTACGTGCTTTATAAAAATCGGAAGCATGGCTGGCTCGTTGCCTTTGCAATTATGGTGGGCATTCCGCTTCCCTTTGCCTTCTTATCGACTGGCAGCGTTATTATTGACACCGGATTACATTTTCTACCCTTGCTGACGTTCTATTTCTATTGCTACCTTCTCCGGTTCTCAGTGGGCGAATGGATCAGCGACGCGAGTCCGATCGACGAGCTATGGACTGAGGAAGAAAACACTCAAAACAGACTCGGCCAATAGACATGGAATCCTTAATTTGGGAGTTTTGGAGGAGGCCGCAACCTTGCGCCAACGGCAGGACCATTCTTAACACAATTTTATTGCGGTTACCGCCGCGACGCATTAAATGAAAGGAGAATACAATGGAACGTAAGATGGCTCGATATTTGACCAGTGTGGTTCTGGAAGTAATATGCTTTCTCGCACTCGGCGCTCTGGTCTTCACGCCGCAGATATTGAATCCTCACACGACCGATTTCACTTTCACTATCTTCGGCATCTGCGCTGTCTTTATGTTCAACGCTTTGCTGTTTGAGCCTCGAAAGACACCCATGTTCGTCGCAGCTATAGTTGTACTCGCAAGCTTCTTCCTTTGGTTCAGGAATTCCACTGCGGCTGTGACGATACGAAATCTTCTATGGTTCCTATTCATTGCCGGGGGTGCTTACCTCACGAGCAAAGTCGTTGATCATCCTATAAAGGGCAATTCTTCGATTCTCGGCCTTGCTATGTGGACCGGTTGTTTTGCGCTCGTCTACCTCGTCATGACATTCCTCAATATTTTCGTGTTCGGATTCTATCACATTGGTTTCCAGTACGAACGAATAAACATCGGTGCGGCCTGGTACTTGGGTCGCGCACTTGTAATCGGCGGTTTGCTCGGCTTTGGAATCGGGATTGGATTTGTGCTCAGTTCCTTGGTAGAGAAAGCGAGCCACGCGGCACACCCCGCTTAATTCTTGTTTGGTTGTTGTGCCATGATACAAAGCAAACCAACTCCGGCTGACAACGGGAATCAACGACGCTTCCCGATCAGGAGGTGTCCCGTCCACATTATAAATATGACGGGATGGCGCAAAGCGCTCATCGGGACAGGCTGAGAGGGAGGCTCGCTCCACGGCGTGCACATTACATGAAGAAGGAACGCGCCGCAACTTTGTCCCGCAAGACGTCATCTGCCACCGCCTTTTGTTATATAAGACTTTATGAATAAACCGGATTATTCCGAATACGCGATACGCCTTTATCTCGATCAAAAGTACTGGAGCAGTGAGAAAATATCCCGGTTGTTCGGCAGGATGGACAAGAAACTCGACGAGTCGTACATGGGCAGAGATTACCATGTACAGGCTTTTTGTTATGACTCCCCCGGCAACACAAAAGAAAAACGCTATTGACGATTCGGATGAAAAGGACCAAGCAGAGTTGTTGGAATTCAATTACGCCCTAAATTCAAGTTAACTCCCTGCAGCGAGTTAATTCTTGTGCATGTCATGATTAAGTTCCCTGTCTTCGTTAGTCATTATGGCGGGTAAGAAATGAGCAGGAACATTGCTTTCAACAATCTCATTGCCAAAAGGTCGTCACCTCACAAGTGCACTTAAAACCATTCACAAATCCTTTGCGGACTATGTGATCGCACAAAACCAAAACCGCTCTGCGGGCCACGGCAGATAACTTGCGGACAAAGACGCTCCCCGAATACGCGTACCGCTTTTCGGGGCGGGTTGTCATTTGTATATGGCGCTCAATTATTCTATATGGGTATGCGCCATGTTGAGCTCGCCCGTCTCTCTTCGTTCGACGACGTCTTCGACCCGTCTCGTTACTTCGTCGCGGACTTCATTCCGACTTCGACGAGCGCAGTCGGGACGAGTTTTTCTCGACACACGCTATACAGCATCGCCGCCGGGGCATCTTTCAAAAGTTCACAAACAATATTATCTTTCTCTAAAAGGTTTAGAAGATGGAACGTGAAGGCATGCTGGATTTGGAGAAAATCAAGCGGACGCTGACAAAGCGGAAAGCCTTTTACGCGCAGGAATACGGGGTTTCACGGATGGCAATCTTCGGCTCCTACTCCAGGGGGGAGCAGTCTCGATCCAGTGACGTTGATATCATGGTTGAATTCGATAGGCCAATTGGCCTTAGGTTTGTCGACCTGGCTGACGACCTGGAGAGTCTGTTGAATACCAAGGTGGACTTGGTTTCAAAGAAAGCGATTAAGCCTCGTCTGCTCCGGATGATTGAACCAGAGTTTGTCTATGTCTAAACGCGATGCCTCTTTGCTGCTGCAGGATATTCTTGACTGCGTCAAGAACATTGATAGATATACCAACGGACTTGACCACGAGGCGTTTGAGAAAGACCGAAAGACCATAGATGCTGTCGTCAGGAATCTCGAGATCATCGGTGAGGCTGCGAACAGCTTGCCGACCTCATATCGCGAGGGCCATGGGGAGATTGAATGGCCGCAGATTGTAGGTTTGCGAAATAGAATTATTCATGAATACTTCGACGTTGACCTCGACATCATCTGGTTCATTATCGAAAATGAGCTGGCTCAGCTGAAGACTAAGATTGAGAAGCTGCTTGCCGGCGAAGGCGGCGACGCCGCCGCATAACAAGCCGCACAAAGATGCTCCCCGATTAAGAACATATCGGGGCGGGTTGTCATTTGTATATGGCGCTCAATTATTCTATATGGGTATGCGCCATGTTGAGCTCGCCCGTCTCTCTTCGTTCGACGACGTCTTCGACCCGTCTCGTTACTTCGTCGCGGACTTCGTCCCGACTGCGACGAGCGCAGTCGGGACGACTTTTTGCCGCAGGACTACGCACCGCCTGATTCAAGGTGATGCAAGGAACGTCTCCTTCATCAAGAACGAGTCCGTTCACCTCGTACTCACCTCGCCTCCTTACTGGACGCTCAAACGGTACAACGAGAACCCAAACCAACTGGGACACGTGGCCGACTACGAAGAGTTTGTGAGTGAGCTGGCAAAAGTCTGGAAGGAAATGTATCGTATCCTGGTGCCAGGCGGTCGGCTGGTGTGCGTCGTCGGAGACGTGTGCCTGTCGCGCAGGAACTTTGGCCGTCACGTCGTTTTTCCACTGCACTCGGATATCGCTGTGACGTGCCGCAAGGTTGGATTCGACAATCTCAACCCGATCATCTGGCACAAAATCGCAAACGCCAGTTACGAGGTAAATAACGGATCGAAATTCCTCGGTAAGCCATACGAACCAAACGCGATCATAAAGAATGATATGGAATTCATTCTGATGCAAAGAAAGTCTGGAGGGTACCGTCAGCCGACTGAGCGTCAACGTAAACTGAGTATGATCTCCAAGGAAGAGTATAATAAGTGGTTCCAGCAATTTTGGAAAATCACCGGGGCATCGACGCGCGAGCACCCTGCTCCCTATCCTTTGGAACTGGCATATAGGCTTGTCAGGATGTTTTCATTTGTTGGCGATACAGTTGTCGATCCATTCTGCGGAACAGGGACAACTATGGTGGCTGCGTTGAAGACGGGCAGGAATAGTGTTGGAATTGAAATTGATCCCGAATACTGCAAGATGACGGAGAATCGCTTGCGAAAGGAGAACGATGATATGTTCTCTTCAGCCAATTTGGAGTTCATTTATCCGGCCCGGGAGACTGAAGTTAAGTCGGTTGTGAGTGAGAGACGAGGAAAATACGGGAGCAGAGCAAAGAAAACACCAAAATAATTCCTGCCGCCGCTTCACATAACAGGCAGGAGGAAGACGCTTAGGACGTTCAGGGAGCAATCTCAATATCAGGATTCCCGGATCCCGCCACAGGAGTGGTTTACCGAAGCGAAAGCCTCCTGGACAAGTCCAAGCGACGTCAAAGCGACATACGGAAGCGCGAGCATTTTGAAGAACAACAGAGTGGTTTTTAACGTCAAAGGTAATGATTATCGGCTTGTTGCGGCCATAAATTACAGAAAGAAGATGCTGATTGTTCGTTTCATCGGTACTCACAGGCAATTTGATGAGATTGATGCGGAGCAGATATGAATATCAGACCTATTAAGACTGAGGCGGATTACAACCTGGCTCTCAAGCGTGTTGAAGAGTTGTGGAATGCTGAACCTGGAAGTGTGGAAGAGGATGGGCTTGATGTTCTGGCTACACTTGTAGATGCTTACGAAAAAGAGCACTTTCCTATTCATCCGCCGGATCCTGGCTCGGCTATTGAATTTCGGATGGAGCAGATGGGACTTAAGCAGGCGGATTTAGCGAAGTTTCTTGGTGGCCAGAACCGGGCCAGCGAAATCATGAACCGCAAGAGACGCCTGACCCTAAAAATGATCAGAGCCCTCCGTAGAGAGTTGAAGATACCGGTCGAGTCGCTGATTGGACCCGGCTGATATTTCGGCAATCCGGCATTTTTCCCACCAACTCCCCGCGTCGATGTAAAGTTTACGCGTTCCCCGTTGCGCGGGGATGAACCGAACAATGAGCACAGAGCATAGAGCAATATTCCCCGCGTCCTGCAACATTAAATTAGAATCGATTCTTTCCGTCCACCTCCTTATTTTCCAATTAAGAGTAACGCACGAACCAAACGAGGAGAAGCACGATGAACGATGGACTGTCAAATCTACAAGGCTACATCCAGTCTTCACGCAAAGAGTTCGAGAAGGTCCTGAAAGAAATCGTTGAGATTCCGACTATCTCGATGGTTCCGTCCCACAAGGACGACATGCTTCGCGGAGCCAGGAAGGCGAAGCAGCTCGTCGAGTCGATGGGCGGGAAGGCAGAGATAGTGGAAACCGGCGGCAACCGCGGCGTTATCGCGAAGTTTCACCATTCCGCTTCAAGCCCCACGATATCGATTTACAACCACCTCGACGTCCAACCCGCAAACGAACCGGAATGGACGAGGGAGCCATTCAAATTCCAGTCACAGAAGAATACATACTACGGCCGCGGCACGACGGACGACAAGGGTCCGGCCATGACTGCGCTTTTCGCCGCCCGCTACGCGAGGAAGAACGATATTCCGGTGAATATCAACTTCATCTGGGAATTCGAAGAAGAGATAGGGAGCCTCCACTTCGAGATGCTGATCCGGAGGAAGAAAAACGAGCTGAAGTCGGACGTCATCGTTATTTCTGATACACTCTGGCTCGACAGGACGAAACCGGCCATCACCTACGGTCTCAGGGGCCTGCAGGGCGTCACACTACACCTTGAAACCGGAACGAACGACGCGCATTCCGGAGTGACCGGCGGTGCTGCGAGGAACCCGATCGGTGAACTCGCGCAGGTGATATCGCAGCTCTACGACGCGAAGACCGGTAAGGTCAAGATACCCGGCTTTTACGACGACGTCGTCCCGTTGACAAAGAAAGAGCTGGAGAACTTCATGTCCAGCGGATTCAGCGTTGCTAAGTTCGCGCAGATACACGGACTCAAGAAAATGCGGACCAGGGACCTGTCGGAGGTCGTGAAGAGAATCTGGGCGATGCCGACGCTTGAAGTACACGGAATTGTGGGGGGATACACCGGACCCGGCGTAAAGACGGTCGTCCCGCCGCGCGCTGAAGCGAAGATCAGCATGAGGCTCGTTCCCAATCAGAAACCCGAAAAGATCGTCAGGCTCCTCGCCGCTTACGTGAAGAAGCTGAATCCCGATGTGAAGATTGCTCCCGCGAGCTCGCTCGGGCCTTTCCTCGGAGAGTTTTCAGGCCGGTTTGCGGACGCCGCCTCCGACGCGCTTCAGTTTGCGTTCGGCAGGAGGCCGTCGTTCATTCGGGAAGGCGGCTCGATAGGCGCGGTCCTTTCGATGAGGCAAATTCTGAAATCGCCGATCGTTTTCATCGGACTCAGCCTCTCGGAACACGGCTACCACGCGCCGAATGAGAATTTCGACTTCGGCCAGTTTACCGTCGGCGTGAAGACCTTTTCAAAGTTCTTCGACTCGGTAAGCAAGATATAAACGGCACGAAATTCCGGGTCGGAGGAGCGACCAGTCCGATCCGGCAATCCTGCTCGCCGCTGCTGGAAGCGTCCGGGCAATCCCTCCGCTTTTCGGAAGGCTGACTTCATCCGTGGTCAGCCTTCCTGCTCCAGCTCGGATAACGATCCGGGCGCCGGCGACCATCCCGAAGACGAGTCCCCTCAAAACCGGTTCACAAATCCTTAACACTCCTTTAATAGTCAGGTTACACCCTCCGAGTATTTTTAAACAAAAAGGAGTGGAGAGGATATATGCGACCCATTTACGTTCTCGCGGCACTTCTGCTATTCGAGGGAGCTTCCTTCGGACAGAATCTGCCCAAATTCTCAGGTTTGATGTTCGGCGACTATTACTACGTAGCGCAGAACCACGATCAGACACAGAAAAACATGCAGGCGATAGACTACAGAAGGATATATCTGACTGCAGACTATACAATTGCCGACGGTTTCTGGGCAAGGTTCCGCCTGGAATCGGATCCTACCGGATCCAATCTGGGAAACGGAAAGCTGTCGACGTGGGTTAAGGATGCCTTCATAGACTGGAAGAATCCTCTCGGGAACAGCGACCTCGTGATCGGTCTGCAGGGCACATGGAATATCAACATGGCAGAGGGGATCTTCGGATACCGCCCGCTTGAAAAGACGATCCAGGACCTGCACGGCATCAGCGCTTCGAGAGACCTTGGCATTTCGCTGACAGAGAGATTTTCAGATCAGTTTTCCGCGGGGCTTCTCGTGGGGAACAACAGCGGCAACAGCGGCGGCCTTTACCCTTCCAACGCGAACGGCCTGGGAACCAACGTGAATCTTGCTTACAGGTACAAGACCGGTTACCTTTTCCTGCAGTTTGTGCCGGTTAAAGGATTCACGATACTTCTGGACGGCCAATATTCCGGAGCGCCGAAGCAGCAGGACATCACGACCGGCGACGTCATCGTGAACTACACCAACAAAGATTTCAGCCTCGGCGCGCAGGGATTCGTGAACTCAGTCAAGAACGGCGAGCCGGACGGCTCGACGCTCAGCAGGAACGGCATCAGCTTCAACGGCTGGGTTGCTCTCGCCAAAGACATCCACCTGGTCGGCAGATACGACTATTACGTCGGCGCGACGGATGCTGCTTTGAAGAACACCACCTATCCGTTCAGTACACAGAGCTTCGTCCTTGGCGCGCTCGATTTCGCCGTCAGAAACAACGTTCACTTCATGCCGAACGTGGAATACACGTCCTACGGCGTGGCCGATTCCAAGCCGGATGTACTTTACAGAGTCACGTATTACTTCAGTTTCTAATTACCAGTACAATATGTGCACACAATCATCAAAAGAAGAAAGGAGCACAGGGATGCTTAAGAGAGTTTTCATAGCCATGATCGCTGTACTTATGTCGACCGCCCTCGTTCAGGCGCAGACGATCATCAACGCAGCAGGTTCGACATTCATCTACCCGATGTTTTCAACATGGTCGAACACCTACCACAAGATGCACCCGGACATCGAAATCAACTACCAGTCGATAGGCAGCGGCGGCGGAATCAACCAGCTTCTGGCCGGGACAGTGGACATCGGCGCAAGCGACGCACCCTTGAATGACGAGCAGATTGCAGCCGCAGAAAAGGCTCACGGTCCGGTGGTTCACCTTCCCGAAGCCATGGGCGCAGTGGCCGTAACGTATCATCTGCCGGGAGTGAAAGCCACGCTGAAATTCACGGGCAAGACCATCGCCGACATTTTCCTCGGCAAAATAAAGAAATGGGATGATCCTGCGATCAAGGCGTTGAACCCGGGTGTTGATCTTCCGAACAGACCCATCATTGTAGTTCACCGTTCCGACGGCAGCGGCGACACGTACATCTTCGTCGACTTTCTCTGCAAAGTCTCACCCGAGTGGAACAGCAAAGTCGGAAGAGGCACGAGCGTCGATTGGCCGGTCGGCATAGGTGCCAAAGGAAACGAAGGAGTCACCGGACAGGTAGAACAGACTCCATACACGATTGGGTACGTGACCCTCATCTACGCACTTCAGAACAACGTGCCTTTTGGCTCCGTCGAGAATGCAGCCGGTGAATTCATTCATCCGACCATCTCCAGCGTCAGCGCCGCCGCCGCGAACGCGGCGAAGATCGTCCCCGCCGACCTCAGGTTCTCGATAACCAACGCACCCGGAAAGACCTCATACCCGATATCAAGTGCGACCTGGCTGATCGTGTACACCCACCAGAACAATTACAAAGTCGGCAAGATTGTTGTGGACTTCCTGCACTGGGTCCTGACCGAAGGACAGAAGATGGAGCCGAAGCTCGATTACGCTCCGATACCCGGCCCAATCCAGAAGATGGAGCTCAATCTTCTCCGTAAAGTGAGCTACAAGGGAAAGAGTCTCTACTAAGAAAAAAGCGCCTCATGCTTTTCGGGGCAAGAGGATACGGGGCCAATGCGAAAGCTGCGGCCCCGTTTTTGTTTCCCCACCCGCCGGATCTCTCCGCAGCAGGACGCGCCAATTCCTCCCTTTCCTGACAGGACTTCACAATTCCTTAACACGGGCATCATTTATTTGTCATAATACCCAGTTAACTTGCATTCGAGCATAAGGGCAATTCGTGCGCAACATCTCGTTTGCAAGGTCAGGATAACTCATAAACACAAAACGTCAGGAGGTACAATATGTTGAAACACTTCGCAGCTGCGCTTGCGCTTCTTTTCACCTTTTCTTCGGGAACACAGGCACAGACAATCGTCAACGGAGCGGGGGCCACCTTCCCTTTTCCCTTGATCTCAAAATGGTCGAGCGAGTATCATAAGCTGAAGCCGGATGTTCAGATCAATTACCAGTCAATCGGCAGCGGAGGGGGAATCAGGCAGCTGCTGGCCGGCACAGTCAACTTCGGGGCAAGCGATGCTCCCCTAACCGATGAACAAATCGCGGACGCAAAAAAAGCTCACGGAGATGTCATTCACCTGCCGGAGACGCTCGGCGCCGTGGTTGTCGTGTACAATATCCCGGGCGTCAATGAGACTTTGAGATTCGACGGCCCGACCATCGCCGATATTTTTCTCGGAAAAATCACCGCATGGAATGACCGGAGAATCAAGGACCTGAATCCGAAGGTGAAGCTGCCGAGCACAAGAATTATCGTCGCTCATCGCGCGGACGGTAGCGGCACAACCTACATATTAGCCGATTACCTTTCCAAGGTGAGCCCCGAATGGGGAGACAAAGTCGGCAAGTCCACCAGCCTTAACTGGCCCGCGGGCATAGGGGCAAAGGGAAACGAGGGAGTATCGGGACAGGTCATGAGAACGCCCGGCGCAATCGGGTATGTGGAATTGATTTATGCGCTTCAGAATAACATCTCCTTTGCAGATTTGAAGAATCCCGCAGGCGTCTTTGTCCACCCTTCGATTTCCGGGGTTACCGAGGCGCTTTCGAATGCAGCTAAGACTCTCCCGGAGGATTTGAGATTCTCAATCACGAATGCGCCCGGGAAGGATTCGTACCCGATTTCAAGTGCGACGTGGTTGATTGTGTACAGAGAACAGGCGAATTACCACCAGGGCAAGTCAGTAGTAGATTTCATCCGCTGGGTAGTCACGGAGGGACAGAAGTATTCGACCGACCTGGACTTTGCTCCTCTTCCAAAGCAAATTCAACAGCTGAATATCGCGAAGTTGAAAGAGGTCACATATAACGGAAAGAGCCTGCTCGAGTAACAAAGCGTGGGAAATTCACGGGGGCGGAGCGCGGCGGCGGCTGTAGCTCCGCCTTTTGTTTCCGGCGGAACGATTACTATCCGAGGCCTGCGTAGTTATCCGAAGGCAATCCGGAAACCAGTATATGCCGCTATACAGTCAGCCAGACAATCGCTGCCAACAAGGCAAGCATGCAGCGGGGTTCTTCAATATCGGGAGGAGCGGGATGCCGCGGATGACCTATCCGACGGACTATCCTTTTCCAATCGGTGTGTCTATACTGTAGTGTTTTATCTTGAGGTAGAGCGTCTTGAGGCTGATTCCGAGCGCCTTCGCCGACTTCGTGCGATTGAAGCCGTTTGCCTTGAGGACATTTTCGATATGGATTTTTTCCAGCTCCGCCAGTGAGAGGCGCGTGGGTATTCTGCGAAGGTCCGGAGACCTCGACTTGCCCGTTAAGGCTATGAAGTCGGGCGTTATCTCGTCGCCCGTCGCCAGTATGGCTGCTCGTTCGATCACGTTCTCGAGCTCGCGTATATTTCCCGGCCAGTCGTATTCCATGAGGAGCTTTAAAGCCTCCTGTGAGATCCTTTTAGCGCGGCGTGTGCGCTGTTTCCTGGTAAGGAAATGCTCGACGAGAAGCGGTATGTCCTCCCTCCGCTGATGAAGTGAAGGTACTTCCACGTGTACCACGTTAAGCCTGTAGAGGAGATCCTCCCTGAATTTCCCTTCCTCGACCTCGCGGTCGATGTCCTTGTTGGTAGCCGAGACGATCCTCGCATTCACGCTCATCTCGACGGTTCCGCCTACTCTCCTGAACGTGCCGGTTTCAATGAACCTAAGAAGCTTCGGCTGGACCAGGTAACTGATGTCGCCTACTTCGTCCAGGAAGAGCGTACCGCCGTCTGCGATTTCCGCAAGACCCTGCTTCAGCGAATGAGCGTCCGTGAAAGCTCCTTTCTCGTGGCCGAACAGCTCACTTTCTATCAGCGTATCCGGGATGGACGCGCAGTTAACGGCGACGAACGGTTTCTTCGACCGCTCACTGTTTTCGTGGATCAGATGGGCTATGAGCTCCTTACCCGACCCGCTCGGTCCAGTGATCAGCACGGACGCTTCGCTCGGGGCAACTTTCAACGCAATGTCGACAACGCTCTGAAGGGCGCCGGAATGCCCGACGATTTCATACTTCCTGTCGGCAAGCTGCATCTTCATGAACCTGTTGTCCATGATAAGCCGCCGCATCTCGAGCGCATTATTAATCGAGACGATCAGTTCGTCGAAATTGTACGGTTTCGTGATAAAATCGAACGCCCCGATCTTGATAGTGTCGACGGCGGTTTTTATGTCGCCGTAGCCGGTCAGGATGATAACCTGCGAATCAGGTTGGTTTTCCTTGGCAAACTTCAGGACTTCCAGTCCGTTTATCCGCGGCATCTTCAGATCGAGCAGAATCAGGTCGTATCTTTTCCCCTGGATTTTATTGATGCCAGCCGCGCCGTCGCCTGCAATATCAACGGCAAAACCGGTTTCCTCGAGCTGAAGTTTTAAAAGATCAGTTACGTTCTTTTCGTCGTCGACGATGAGTGCCTGTATAGTGTCTGCCATTACCTCATTCAGAAAGGTCGATCATTTTTATGTTTCCTATATAAGACGTTACTTTGTCGCCCTTCAGGTCACGAAGTTTGGAGACTACCCCCTCGATTCGCTCGGCGTTCTCCTTCATGATAGCAAGATAGCTCATGACGTCAGGAGACATCTGCTTTCGCTGGAGGACGTTGATCGCGAGCTTAAGCGCGGCAAGCGGGTTATTCAGCTCATGGGAGATCGTCACGATCAGGCTCTTTATTCCGTCGATCCTCTCGCGCTGGGCAACCTTGTTCATTTCCGACTCGGCGAGTTTCTCGCGGAGCCTGACGCGCTCAACTACATTCAGCAGTATGCTCGGGAGGATCGATGTTATCGCCTCCTCCTTCAGGAGATAATCCTCGACGTCCAGCTTCATCGCGTCGATCGCAAGCTTGAAGTCGATTGCATTGGTAAGGAATACCACGGGGATTTTTATTTCCTTTTCCCTGATGGCGCGCGTGGTTTCAAGGCCGTTCATTCCCGGAAGCTGATAGTCGACCAGGATCACGTCCAGATTCTGGCTGTCCTGAAGGAATCTCATGGCATCTTCGCCGGTCTCAACCCATACAAGGTTAAACTCCACATCCTTGTACGGCTTAAGGTACAGACGGGCAAGTTTGGGAATGTCGGGATCGTCCTCGATCATCATTATGTTCAATTCGCGCTTTTCCATCGCAAACATCTTCCTTATCTCGGTAACAGAGTTTAAGGCTTCCATATGATTTTTCCAATTGTGGGTTTTAGTCCATCACTTTTCGCAGGAACGCGGGCCTCTCACCGGGTTTCGGTGTTTCCGGCTGCTCGTCTCCATTGCCGTCCTCGAGTTTGTTCAGATGTATATTTATGCCGCTTCGTTCAAAAGTCGGCTCGTCGAAGGAGCGCCAATCCTTTACGCTCCACGTCTGTTCCTTAACCTTGTCCTTATCTCTGAGGGTAAGCCTCTTCCGTGGATCCGGAGTAGATGGTTGCATCGGTTCCGGACGCTTGTTGAGACCTGCAGCGATAACCGTGACAATTACTTCCTTCTCAAGTTTCTCGTCTATGGAAACGCCTACTATGACCTTGCTTTCATCGTCTCCGTTCTTCGCCACACCGCGCACAGTCTTGACTATCTCGTCGAACTCATGCAGGCTGAAGTTGTTGCCGGCCGTTATGCTGACGAGGATGCCCTCCACCCGTTCGAGCGACACTTCTTCCAGCAGCGGATTGGATATGGCCGCCGAGGCCGCTTCCGCAGCGCGTCGCTCGCCGTTTGCAACGCCTGTCCCTATGATCGCGTCGCCGCGCGAGGCAAGAACCGTCCTGACGTCCGCAAAGTCCACGTTGACGAATCCGGGCTTAGTGATGATCTCCGAGATCCCGCGGATCGCATCGTATAAGACGTCATAAATCCTCTGCAGCGACGCGAGATATCCCGCCGTCTTGTCGGAGATGACGAGAAGCTTCTCGTTGGGAATCACGATGAGCGCATCGACGAATTTCTTAAGCTCATCGATTCCTCCGTCGGCATTTCTCATTCTCTCCTTCGCCTCGTTTATGAAGGGCCTTGTCACGACGGCGACTACCAGCGGGGAATGCTCCTCCTGGCTGTCGTTTTTCACGTCGTCGCGGTCAGCTCCCTTCAAAATGCTCGCGACAACCGGCGCCGCACCGGTCCCCGTCCCCCCGCCCATGCCGGCAGTCAGGAAAACCATGTCGCTGTCTTTCAAGACACGGAATATTTCGTCCCTGGCTTCGAGCGCCGCCCGTCTTCCGATGTCGGGATTCGATCCCGCGCCAAGTCCGCGGGTTGTGTTCTTTCCAATCTGAATCTTGTTCGGAGCGACGCTCCGCTCCAGATCCTGCATGTCTGTGTTCATCGATATCAAATCCACGCCATGGATGCCTCTCTTGGCTATGCTGTTAATGGCGTTCCCGCCGCAGCCCCCGATTCCTACCACTCTTATTCGAGGGCCCTGCCTGTCTGTGTCTAATTCGAACACGTTATGCCTCCTTTTTAGACATTGTCGATATTCTTATTAATAAACTTTTTCAAGAACTGTATTCCTTTTCCCACAAAGCTCTTTTCGGGCTTGCGAACCACTTTCTGCTCTGCAGGCGGAGTCTCTTCCTTTTGTTCAACAAACTCGATCGTGGACTTTCCTGCGCCGCGTTTCAGGCCGTACTGGATCAGGCCAACCGCCGTCGCATATATCGGGTTTTCCACCTCGCGTGCAAAGCCGCCGTCGAATGTCTGCGGTATGCCGATCTTCGCGGGTACGCCGAGGACGTACTCCACCAGTTCCGGCATGCCCTTCAGCAGTGCTCCGCCTCCCGTCAGGACGATTCCCGCCGACAGGTGCCGTGAATATCCGGACCGCTTGATCTCCATTGCCACGATGTCTAGCAGCTCCTCGACCCGTGGCTGGATTATTTGTGCAAGAAGTTTCTTGTTTATCTCTATCGGCTTTCGCCCGCCGATTCCCGGTATAATGATCGGCTCGTCTTCGACGACTTCCGACACCATCGCATAACCGTGATGCACTTTGAGGTCTTCGGCCTGCTCAGGCAGTATGCCCAGACCCTTGCGTATGTCGGTCGTTATATGGTCTCCGGCAATCGGTATGACTGCGGTATGACGAATCGTACGGTCCTCGAACACTGCCAGGTCCGTCGTCCCTCCGCCGATGTCCAGAAGCGCGACTCCGACTTCCTTCTCGTCCTCGGTGAGGACCGAATAGCTCGATGCAAGCGGCTGGAGGACGAGTTCCTCTACCTTCAGGCCCGCTCTCTCAACACACTTGTGAATATTCTGCGCGGCGGTAACGAGCCCCGTTACCACGTGCATCGATGCCTCCACGCGGACACCCGCCATGCCGATCGGGTCATGTGTCACAGTCTGGCCGTCGATTATGAATTCCTGCGGAATTATGTGAATGATCTCCCTGTCCCGCGAGAGATGAACACGCTTCGCGTCCTCAATAAGGCGGTCGATGTCAGCTTCTGTAATTTCATGGTCCGGATTGCTGATCGTGATGATGCTGTTCGTCTTGAAACTGTCGATATGTTCGCCGGCAATTCCTACGGTGGCACTCTTTATCTTTGTGCCCGGTTTGGATTCGGCAATCTGAATCGCCTCCTGTATCGATTTCACCGTTCTGTCGATGTTTGCAACGACGCCCCGGCTCATTCCACCCGATTTGCTCGTCCCGATCCCGAGCACGTTCAATCTGCTGTTCTGATCGGACTCGACCACCATCGCACATACTTTGGTCGTTCCGATGTCAAGCGCGACGATTATGTTGTTGTTCATATACACACCTTAGTTTACTTTCTCAGAGACGCCCTCAGCCGAAGTTCCTGAAGAAGGCGACCTAAAACCCGACCCGGAAGATTCGGCGTCAGCGTTGCCAAGAACAATCTGACCATCGTATCTCAGATCCACATAGCTGTAATCCGAACTCCCCGTATCCGCAACTTTTGTCAGGAATTCGTGCAGGTAGAGGAGTTTTCTTTCGAAGTCGCCCTTCCCGATGATAATCGGAAGAGATGACGACGTGGCATACGCCACAATATTGCCCTCCATCAGACGAACCTCCGCAATGCTCGCACTCAGCGACGGGCCGTATTTGCCGGCGTCGGTTATGAATTTTACGGCCTGCATGAGATTACCTTTTACCGTATCGCCCACCTGAAGTTGTGCTTTTACATTAGTGATGACCGGCAGATCGTTCTTGCGCTCCAGCGGCACGGGAAGCACTATGCCCCTGTCGTCGACCGAAAGCATCGAATTGACGGTCGAGACGAGTGCAATCGGATTGCGCTCATGGATGGTTATCGCCAGATCGTACGGCAGCGCGCGAACAACCACTGCTTCCTTGACAAAGGGGTTCCTTTCAAGCCGCTCGGATATCCTCAAGAGGCTCAATTGGTAAAGCGGACTTCCTTCCCTGACGTTTGCGAGCTCCTTGACCTGGGAATCGGTGAGAATGTGGGTGTCATAGACACTCACATTTTCCAGCAAGAGGCGGTTCTTCCAGCCCTGCGAAACCAGATAGAGGGCGGCCAAAGCCGAAATCACAAGCACCAGGTTCAAATATGTCCTTTCAATCTTCTTCACGCTACCGAACTCACCAGGGTTTCCGCTTCATCCCTTAATCCCTCCGAGAACCCCAGCAGCTTCACTTCCAGCTCGAGGGTCACGCCGAATTTCTCCTGCACCTTTTCCCGTGCGGTCTTAATCAGCCTGATTACGTCGATCGAAGAAGCGCCTCCGAGATTAACGATGAAGTTGCCGTGTCTCGGGGAGATTTCAGCATTTCCGATTCTGAGTCCCCTCAGACCGCAGTTCTCAATCAGCCTCCCGGCAGAATTCATGGCAGGATTCCTGAAAATCAAACCTGCGTTGGGCAATTCGGTTGGCTGTGATTCGCTTCTGCGCAGCAGAAGCTCCCGCCTCACCCGTTTCATTTCCGTCTTGTCGCCGTCCGGGAACCTGAATGTTCCGCTCACGATAATGTCGTCGGAAAGCGAACTGAACTGATATCCGAACACCGCCGCCTCCCGAGGAAAGATCTTCAGCTCACCCCTGCGGATGACCTCCACTTCGACGAGATAATCGGAAATCGAACCGCCGTAGGCACCTGTGTTCTTTATGAGGGCGCCTCCCAGGGTACCCGGGAAGCCCGCGAGCATCTCCATTCCGTGCAGGCCGTTGTTTATGCAGAAGTCAACCAGGCTTGCAAGCTTGGTCCCGGCCCCGGCCTTCAGAAGATCGCCGCCGAATCCGATATCGCAAAGGCCCCGCTCAAGGTTGATGGCCGCTCCCCGGTAACCGTAGTCGTTGACGAGCACATTGCTCCCGTTCCCGATTATGTCGAACGGAAAGCCGTGCTCGATGAGTATGTTGATCAAGACTGCAAGATCGCCCGAATCCATCGGTTCGAAATAGAAATCCGCCGCGCCTCCGAGCCTGAACGTAGTCAGATTGGCGAGCGGCTCTCCGATTCCGATATGACCGCGGAAATATTTCTTCAGTTGCTCTACCGAAATCATGATTTCCTCTTTGCTCCGTGCTTGACGGTCGACGGTTTCAACATGTTCACGAACTCTTCGCCGAATTTCGATATGTCGCCGGCGCCGAGGGTGACGACTATGTCGCCGGGCTTCTTGATTTTCATCAGGAATTCAGGAAGCTCCTTCTTATCGGGCACGTAATAAGCTTCCTTGTGTCCGAACGCCCTGGCATCGTTTACAATCAGTTCGCCTGTAATGCCCTGGATCGGCTCTTCACGTGCCGGATAGATTTCGGTCACGACGAGAATGTCCGCATTGAGAAAACTTCGGCCGAACTCGTCATGGAAGTCCCTCGTCCTCGAGAAAAGGTGCGGCTGAAACACGGCTACGACTCTCCTCTCGGGCCATCCGGACTTCAACGCGGACAACGTAGCCTGCACCTCGGTCGGGTGATGTGCATAGTCGTCGATGACCATCACACCGCCGACTTCCGCCTTCGTCTCGAGTCTCCGGTAGACACCGGTAAACGACTCGACGGCCCTCTTGATCTGCGCAAAGTCTATTCCGAGCTCCAGCCCGATGCCGATAGAGGCGAGAGAGTTCTTGACGTTGTGCAAGCCCGGGACGTTCAGCTGAATCTCGCCGAGGTCCTTGCCGTGCCGGAGGAGAGTGAAGCGGCTCCTGTTTGCCTGAAAAGAAATGTTGACTGCGCGCAAATCCGACTGCACGTTCAGACCGTAGGTAACGATCTTTTTCCTGATGAGCGGGAGTATTTCCTGTATCGAAGGCTCATCGAGGCATAGAATCACAAATCCGTAAAACGGGACCTTGTTCGCGAATTCGACGAACGCCCGCTTTATGTCCTCCAGATCGGTGTATATATCAAGATGCTCCCGCTCGAGCGTCGTGATTGCGGCTATTACGGGAGCAAGCTGCAGGAACGACCTGTCGAACTCATCGGCCTCGACGACTATATACTCGCCGTGACCGAGCCGCGCGTTCGTGCCGCCGAAGCTGGAGAGCTTTCCCCCGACTATGACCGTCGGATCCAGCCCGCCGTCCATCAGCACGAGGCTCGTCATGCTGGTCGTAGTAGTCTTGCCGTGAGTGCCGGCTATCGCGATACCGTATTTCATCCGCATTAGCTCGGCGAGCATTTCGGCCCTGCGAATGACCGGGATCTTCCTTTCCGCCGCCGCGACGAGCTCCGGATTATCCAGATGAACAGCTGAAGAGTAGACAACCACGTCCGCTTCGTTGAGATTCTTCGCCGAATGGCCCTTGTAGACTCTCGCGCCCAGTTTCGAGAGGCGTTCGGTTATTTCGCCGTGCTGTCTGTCGGAACCGCTGACCTCGAACCCCTGGTCCAGCAGAATTTCTGCTATTCCGCTCATACCGATTCCGCCGATTCCGACCATATGGATTTTTCTTACACTCTTGAACATATCAGCCCACCCTCTGGCTTAAACTCTTGAACGTCTCGATCATGTCCTTTTCTTCGTGGAAATGGACGGGATTTATGCGTACGGTCCTCCTCTGGTCCTTCAGCTTGATCCTTATTACTCTGAAACTTCCGCGAACCTTCATACGCTTCGCCCGGCCAACCCTGATTTCCTCTATTTCCGACAGCTTGATCGTCTTGATGTCGAACCGGTTCCCGAGAATTATGGAATCGTCGGTTACGACTACGTCCCTCTGGTGAAGCATATTGAAGACCAGGATGACGACCGAATAAAGGAGCACGATCACAAACGCATAGACGATCGGATCCCTGAAGACAATTCTGAATTCGCCTTCCGCGAACGTGCCTCTGATGACCGCGTAAACCAGCAGGGCAAGCGCGTACACGGCTACCGACTGATAATAGAATTCGAATCTCCGTTTGAAGTGCTTATGCATTTCCGGCAATCCTCAAAACAGATTTCGCAATGACATCGGCGGCATCCTGATGCGACAGGCTCCTTATCTTATCCCGCATATCCGAAAGACGCGGCATGTTATCGACCAGATCGATGAGTGTTCGCTTGAACTTTTCCTTTATCTCGGACTCCTGTACCATGACAGCTGCGCCGCTCTCGACGAGCGAGCGCGCGTTTTCAACCTGGTGGTTCGCTGCCGCGTAAGGGAACGGCACTATAAGCGATGGGAGATTAAAGTAGATGAGTTCTGCAACCGTGGTGGCCCCGCCTCTGCAGACGGCGATATCGGCCGCCGCGTAGGCGAATTCCATTTTCTCTACAAACTTCTCAACGCGGACTGAGTCCGGATGATCCTTCTGGCTCTCCTTGATCCTCTCGAAATCAACAGAGCCCGTTTGCCATATCAACTGGTAATCGCGGCCTATTAAATCGTCAACGACATTCAATACTGCACTGTTAAGTCCTACGGCTCCAAGACTGCCGCCCGTGACAAGGACTGTCTTCTTTCCGGAGCTCAGGCCGAAGTGGCTTCGTCCTTCCTCCTGACTCAGCCTCGGCATTTTTCTGAGCGGACTTCCCGTCAGATGCAGGTTACGGCGCTCTCGAAAATACTTTTTGGAAGACTCAAATGCAATGTGAACCTCCCTCGCGTATGGAGAGAACATCCTTGTCATGACTCCCGGATAACTGTTATGCTCCTGGAGTACGATAGGCACTCTTGCAACCACCGCCGCCGCACATACCGGGCCCGACACGTAGCCGCCTGTTCCAACGACAACCTTCGGCTTGTAAGTCATGAGAAGTTTCAGGGACTGCAGAATTGAGACAACGACTTTGACGGGAAGAAGGAAGTTCGACAGCCTGAACTTTCTCGAAAAGCCGCCGATCCATATTGTGCGGAACTTGTAACCGAGCTGCGGCACAACCCGCGCTTCGATCCTGTTCCTGGTCCCCACGAACATTATATCCACATCTTTCGATTCAGCGAGCCTCTCCGCGATCGCAACCGCGGGGAACAGGTGTCCGCCGGTACCGCCGCCCGCAAACAGGATCCTCGTCATCAACTGTATATCCTCCCTACGACAGGATCGTTGTTCTTCACAACCGGTTTGCGGACTTCCTTCACCTTCCGGTCCGCAGCTTCGCTCTCTGCCGCATCGGGAATCTGCTTGGACACGTTCAGGAGAACTCCTACCGCTATGGAATTCACTATCATGGCAGTTCCGCCGTAGCTGATGAACGGCATGGGGAGCCCGGTTGCCGGGAAAAGCCCGATGGCTACGCCCGCATTTATGAATGCATAGAGACAAATCGCGCTCGTAATCCCCGTGGTCAGGAGAAATCCGAAGCGGTCGGGCGCCCGTTTGGCGATGGCTGTCCCCCGGAAAGCAAGGAACAGGAAAATGAGCATCACGAGAACCGACCCCCATAGGCCGTATTCCTCACCGATGATGGAGTAAATGAAGTCTCCGTACGATTCAGGCAGGAATAGATTTCTCTGCTTGCTGTTTCCGGGTCCTACTCCGAGTATGCCGCCGTTGCCGAAACCGATTATCGACTGATGAACCTGGTAGTTGCCGGAGCCGTGGTGAAGCCATGATTCAACTCTAGCCACGCGGTAGGATTGGAGCATCATGACTCCCCCGCCGATCACGACCGCGATCAGTACCAGAACCGCCAGATGCCTTTTCCTTACGCCGCCCGCCACAAACAGGACTCCCACAACTGCGAGTATCATTAAGGCAGTGCTGAAGTTAGGCTGCAAAACGATCAAAATTGTGATTATTCCGGTGGCGGCAATCGGATGGAAGAGACTCTTGTAATCGTCCAGTTTGCCGAAATTCTCAGCAAGATATGCCGCAACAAAGAACAAGATTGCGATTCTGGCGATCTCGGAGGGTTCGAAGCTGAAAATTCCGAGGTGGATCCAGCGGGAAGCGCCCTTTATGATGACTCTCTGTCCCATCGCAACGATGAGGAGAAATCCGGAAATCACCAGCAGGTGAAGCGCATATTTCTGGTATTTGTGATAGTCGATTTTCGCGATCACGAAGATCAGGACAATTCCCGTAAGAACCTTGAACAAATGACTCCTGAGAAGATAGGCAGGATTCTGGAACTTCAGCTCAGACCAGAAAGCGCTGGCACTGTAAACGACGACCAGGCTCATAAACATGAGCGAGAGTATCGCAAACAGAAACATTTTGTCCGCCGGCTTCATCTGAGACCTTTCGGAGCCCGATGCCCGGGAGACGATTTCGGATTCGTTCGTCGCTGCCCGACTCACAGTTCGTTCACCAGCCTTTTAAACTCTCTTCCTCTATGCTCATAATCCTGAAACATATCGAAGCTCGCACAGGCCGGCGAGAGGAGGACGACATCGCCCTTCACCGCTTCCCGGCGCGCTTTGGCTACGGCGTCTTCCATCGATGCCGCCATGATGCATTTCGTCTTATCGGAAAACTCCTTCTGCATTTTTACAGCAGCCTGTCCGATGAGAATAATCGCCCGCACTTTGTTCTTCACGAGTTCGAACAACGGGGAATAATCGTTGCCCTTATCCTTCCCGCCTGCAATAAGGATTATCGGCGACTCGAAGCTTCCCAGCGCGTACCAGACCGCATCGACATTGGTGGCTTTCGAATCGTTGACGTATTTAACTCCGTCCAGTTCCCTCACCGGTTCAAGCCGGTGTTCGACTCCCGGAAACTCCCGAAGCGTATCCGCGATGACGTCGATGGTCACTCCCATCGACCGGGCGGCAAGAGCCGATGCGATTGAGTTGTAGAGATTGTGTACGCCGCGGATCCTGATTTCTTTCGAGTCTATCAGGGGAATCCGCTTCCCGTCCTCTGCCAGATATACTTTTCCGTCTTCGACAAAAGCGCCGTTCGTCAGCTTATCTCTGACGCTGAACGGTAAACGCTTCGACGGCAGACCTTCGCAGTGCTTGCTCACCGGGCCGTCGTCGTGGTTGTAAATTGAAAAATCATCCGGCGTCTGGTTCATGAACAATTTGAACTTGGCGTCCATGTAAGCCTGGTAATTTTCATACCGGTCGAGGTGATCCGGTGTAATATTGAGAAGCACCGCCGTCTTCGGCTTGAACGTCGAGACGTTGTCCAATTGGAAGCTCGACACTTCAGCCACAACAACGGAATCCTCACCCGCATCCAGCACGTAGTCGGATATCGGCAGGCCGATATTGCCGGCCACAACGGTCTTCCGCCCGGCTTTCTCGAATATCCTGCCGGTCAGCGAAGTAGTGGTCGTCTTGCCGTTCGAACCGGTTATGGCAACTATCGGGGCACGGCAGAACCAGGAGGCGACCTCAATTTCGCTGCAGACGTTCAATCCGACTTTCAACGCGTGTTGAACCAGATTGGTATTAGACGGTACGCCGGGGCTTATCACGATAAAATCCGCATCGAACACCCTGTCCGAATGAGCTCCGAACTCGAAGGGCACTCCGAGCTTCTCGAGCGCCTGGATCTGCTCACCCGCCTCTTCCCGCGGCTTCCGGTCGCTGACGAACACGCTTGCACCCTGCGCCTTGAGGAGCCTGGCAACTGCGATGCCGCTTCTGGCGGCGCCGAGCACCGACACTCTCGCGGACTGTATCTTAACAGGGGCGCTCAAATCATCTCACCTTGAAAGTTGTTAGACTCAGGATAGCCAGAAGTATTCCGATTATGTAGAATCTCGTCACGATCTTCGGCTCCGAGATGCCGTCGAGTTCGAAATGATGATGAAGAGGAGCCATCTTGAAGACGCGTCGGCCCTCTCCATATTTCTTCTTCGTATACTTGAAATACAACCGCTGAATAATCACAGACAGCGCCTCGGCGAGGAATATTCCCCCCAGAATCGGAAGGACAAGTTCCTTCTTGATCATGAGGGAGACTCCCGCGATTGCGCCGCCAAGCGCAAGCGAACCCGTATCACCCATGAAAACCTGTGCCGGGTAAGCATTGTACCACAAAAATCCAAGAGAAGCCCCGACGAGTGCGGAGCAATAAACGGTGAGTTCGCCCGAGCCGCGGAGATATATAATGTTAAGATAGCGGCTGAAATCGATATTGCCCGAAACGTAGCTCATCAACGCCAGAGTCAGCGCCGTGATGCCGACCGTCCCGATGGCAAGACCGTCGAGGCCGTCCGTCAGGTTTACCGCATTCGAGGTCGCGGTGATTATGAACACGACTACCGGTATATAAAAGACCGAATAGTCGAAATTGAGATTCTTGAAAAACGGAACCGTCGTCAACGAGTTGAACGGCGCGAACTGCGGAGAAAAGAAAAGTATCGATCCGATTATGAGTCCGATAGTAATTTGGCCGATCAGCTTGTATCGCGCTATTAGCCCCTTCTTCTTTTTCTTGACGACCTTAAGGTAGTCGTCCGCGAAGCCGAGAAGTCCGAGCCATATGGTCATGAGAAGTATGAGGAGCACATAAGAATTTCCCAGATCTCCCCAGAGCAGGAGTGGAATTACGACCGATCCTAAAATGATAAGCCCGCCCATCGTCGGTGTTCCGGCCTTGGAAAGATGAGACTTGGGACCTTCGACTTTTGCCTGCTCGCCTATCTGATGCTTGTGGAGCTTCCTGATGACCATCGGGCCGATGACGAAGCTGATAAGCAGCGCCGTTATGGCAGCAAGCGCGGAACGAAACGTGATATACCTGAACAGGCCGAATCCCGGAGGATGAAATTGTCTTTCCAGCAGATCGAATAAGTAATAGAGCATTAACGAACGCCTCCCGTCCGAAGTTCGCTTTGGAGTGCGGCTACTATTTCTTCCATCTTCATGCCGCGGGACCCTTTGACGAGCACGACATCTCCCGCGCTGATCGTTCCCGCAAGTCGTCCGGAAAGCTTCTTCTTCGAGTCGAACGACTCGGTCTTCAGCCGATCTCCGGCAGCCGCAGCTATATCACGCGCCATCTTACCGTAAGTGAAAAGAAAATCTATTCCTTCCTTCGCCGCCTGTTTCCCGACTCTCCGATGCTCCCGCCTCGAAGTGTCTCCCAACTCCAGCATATCAGCGAGAACGGCGATTCTCCTTCCGCTGGTCTTAACCATCGACAGCCATCTGAGAGCTTCAATTGCCGAATCGGGATTGGAGTTGTATGTGTCGTTTAGAATCGTCACTCCGCCGGCCTTTACAATCTGCATCCGCTTTTCATATGACCTGTACGAGTCAAGAGCCCTCTTAATGCTCGCCCCGTCGACCCCGAAATGGAATCCGACCGCAGCGGCCGCCAGGGCGTTGATTGCGTTATGAACGCCTGGAACGTTCAGGTGTACAAGCTCGGTCCTGCCGCCGTAGTTCATCTCGAATAGGGCACAGCCCCTCCGGTCAAATCCGAAGAGACGAGCCTGCAGATTCCGGCGTGCGCCGTTCAGGAAGCCGTAAGTAAACTTCAGCCTCGACTTTTTCGCGAGATGCGCCAAGTTCTTGTCGTCAAGGTTTGCAAACGCAAGCCCACTCGTGCTCCGCAGGAACTCGAAGAGCCCGCCTTCTTCCTTCCTGACTCCGGTTATGCTCTTGAAGAATTCCAGGTGCTCGCTGCCGATATTTGTGATGAGACCCGCTGTCGGTTCGAGGATGGTGCAGAGTCTCTCGATCTCGCCAAAATGATTTGTGCCAATCTCCACGACCGCGATCTCGTGCGATTTCCTGAAACCGAAAATTGTCTGCGGAACCCCGACCTGATTGTTGTGATTTCCCGGCGTTCTCGCGACCCTGAATCTTCTTCCGAGAACTCTGGCTATCATTTCCTTGGTCGTCGTCTTTCCGTTGGAGCCGCCGACGGCTATTACAGGCATATCGAACTTGCGCCTGTAAATCCTCGCCAGGTCGCCTAACGCGGTAGTCGTATCTTCCACTGCAACAAGTGGGAGCTTGCCGGCGACCTGTTTGTTTTTCCGCAGCCACTTCCTGTCGACGACGGCGCACGTGGCCCCTTTTCTAACGACATCCGAAACGAAATTATGTCCGTCGAATTTTTCCCCCCGCAACGCGAAGAAGACCTGTCCGGCCGAAACCATGCGCGAGTCTGTCGAGACAGATCTCGTTCCCCTGAAATTCACATTCAGTACTTCTGCGTTCGGCAAGTCGCGTATGTCCTGCATTCCGATCACTTTCTCAGCCCCAGCGCCTTTTCTACTTCTTCCCTGTCGTCAAAATGATGCCTGACTCCTTTTATTTCCTGGTACTGTTCGTGTCCCTTTCCCGCCACGACGACGATGTCGTTCTCGCGGGCAAGTTTCAGACTCTCACGAATCGCCTCGCCCCTGTCCACAATACGCCTGACCTTGTTGTCCTTTTGCGACATACCGGCAAGTATCTCGTCGACGATCGCACCCGGCTCTTCATCCCGCGGATTGTCCGAGGTCACGATGATGAGGTCGCTTAAATCCTCCGCGATCTTTCCCATCTTCGGCCGTTTTCCGCGGTCCCGGTTTCCGCCACACCCGAAGACGGTTACGAGCCTCCCGTTCTTTCCGGTTTCCTTGAGGATTTCCTTCGCTGCCTGCAGCGTTTTCTGGAGCGAATCCGGGCTGTGTGCATAATCCACTACTACCAGGAAGCCTTTTCCCGAATCGACGCGCTCGAACCTTCCTTTCACCATCTCGACGGAGCCGAGAGCGTCGGCAGCTTCTCCGGTGTCATATCCCATCACCACGGCGGCTGCGAAGGAAGCCGCAAGATTGTATGCGTTGAATTTCCCCACCAGCCTGGAGTTTATGGAGAATTCTTTTCCCTGATAGCTAATTACGACCGAGGTCCCTCCATCACCGAAGCTCGATTTCACGATGCAGAAGTCGGCGCTTTTGTCGAAGCCGTAGAAGACCTTCCGGGCAACCGTGTCCGCTACGATCCTGCGGCCGTACTCGTCGTCTGAATTAGACACCGCAAAGGCACTGGACGGAAGCTCGTCGAAAAGTGTCTTCTTTGCCCTGAAGTACTCTTCCATCGTCTTGTGGAAATCCAGGTGGTCCTGAGTGAGATTTGTGAAGACCGCGACCCTGAACGGGACGCCGTATACCCTGTTCATGACGAGGGAATGAGAAGAAACCTCCATCACTGCACAGGTTGCCTTTCGCTCGAGCGCCGTCGCCATCATATGGTTCAGATCGAGCGACTCGGGAGTAGTGTGCGTTGCCTCTTCGAACGGCTGATCGTCCAGAAGGTAATTGATGGTGCCGATGAGGAGCACTTTCTCACCGGCCGACTTCATTACCGACTTGACAAGATAAGTGCAGGTCGTCTTTCCATTAGTTCCTGTAATTCCTACGATCTTGAGGCAATCAGCCGGATGGTTGAATAGGTTTGCGGAAAGAAGCGCCAGAGCGCGGCGCGTATTGGGAACAACTAGTTTGGTGGTGTGGTGAGAGAGGAAGTAGTCGTCGTTGACGATACCGTTGTCCTCGACCGCGACCGCGCTCGCGCCGCTACCTATTGCATCCACTATGAAACGGTGCCCGTCGAATTGAGTGCCCCTCAACGCGACGAACAGCGAACCCCGAGTGACTTTCCGGGAGTCATACTGAATGTCGGCGATATCCGTCTCCGCCTCGCCGACTAATTCAGTCACGGAAATATTCCTGATCAGTTCGCTGAGCTTCATTTGAAGAGCCCTGAGATGGCAAATTGTTTATCTTCACAATTAATGGTTGCCGTAATTTTCCTGTCTATCAAAGTCCCGGGACCGGGAACCTGGCCCACAATCTTCCCGCTGCCTACGACGTGGAACGGGATGCCCGCGGAAAGGAAGAACGTCGCGGCCTTCCTGACGTTCGCACCGATGAAATTCGGCATCCTGGAGATTTTTTTTGCATCTGTAAGCCCGAGAAGGACCGTCGTGCCCTTCTGTACCATCGTACCCGCTGACGGTTTTTCCGCCTGTACTATATACCGGTCGTCGCCGGCCGCGGAAACCGTCAGGTCGGTTCCCTTCAGTATGGCGATCGCGGAACGGCGGTCGAGGTAGGTCACATCCGGAACCCTGACCATATCGGACGGATCCAAAATTTTGTCGGGCCTTCGTTCCCCTTCAACGTTCTGCCCCGCAGGTGATGAAGGACTTGCGCCGCCGCTTGTCTGGTAAGCGAGCCTCTCATCCGCATTCGATATATTCACGCCCCTGCGCTGCATGATGCCGTAAATCCGGCTCGCGATCCTCTTGAAGATCGGTGCGGACACGATCCCTCCCGTGTAACCGTTCATCGGGGAGTCGACCATGATGTAACCGACAATCACCGGGTTAGGCACCGGGAAGTAACCGACGAAGGAAGCGTGATAATACTCCTTCGAGTATTTGCCGTCTACCAGGAGCTGTGCGGTGCCGGTCTTCCCGGCGATAAGCATGTCTTGCACCCGCGCTTCCCGTCCGGTTCCGTGCTCCACCACGTCTACGAACATCCCGTTCAGCGTCTGATCGACGGCCGGAGTCACGACCCGCCTTATTTCCATCGGCTTATTCTGAAAAATCACCTTGCCGTTCGCGTCGGTGATCTTATCCACTATGTAAGGCTTCATTAGGATGCCGCCGTTCGCGACGGCCGCGTATGCCTGCGCCATCTGAAGCGTCGTCACCATCACTCCGTAACCGAACGACATAAACGGCAGGGCAACTTTCGACCATTCGTAAGGTTTCGGCAGTTCACCCGGGACTTCTCCGGGGAGCATGATACCCGTGGGGGCACCGAACCCGAAGTCCCTCGCATATCTGTAAAACTTGTCGGCCCCGATTTTCCTTCCGATCTTCGAGAAGGCCACGTTGCTCGACAACTCGAGTGCCCGCCTGAATGAAATCCAGCCCGACGGCTCGAAATCCCGGATTACCGTGCCGTAGTACGTATAACTTCCGTTATCGGCAAAGATCATGTCGTTCGGGCTTTCGATTCCCTCTTCGAGCGCCGCCGACGCGGTAACGACCTTGAAAGTCGAACCCGGCTCGTAAACGTCCGTTATCGCCCTGTTGCGCGAATCGTTGTACGGGAGCTTGTCGTAGTTCGACGGGTCGAAGGGCGGGTAGTTTGCCATCGCAAGGATTTCACCCGTGTAGGGATTCATGAATACCGCCGTAGCAGATGCGGCCTTCGCCTTCTCTACCCCCGCTGCCAGCTCCTGCTCTACGATCTGCTGAATATTCATGTCGATCGTCAGCTGTACGTTGCATCCGGGTATCGGATTTACTTTGGGATAGTCTACCGACGGGGTCTTCCGTCCGATGCCGTCGACCTGCATGATTTCGTAGCCGTTCTTGCCGGCTAGAAGAGGATCAAACTCCAGCTCCACCCCGCTGGCACCTTTTCCGTCGACGTTCGTGAACCCCAGTACCTGGCCGGCGGCGGACCCGTAGGGATACAGTCTCTGCTGGTCCTGGAGGCGAATGAGGCCGTAAATATTGAAATCCTGAAGCGCCGAGGCCTGGTCCGGGGTAATGTCCCTGGCAAGCCACACGAACTTCGAGTCGGTCCTCAGCTTGTCCATGAAGAATGAGACCGGCATTCCGAAAACGGCGCCAAACTTGTTCGCAATTCTGGCCTTCTCCTGGGAGTGAAGGAGTTCGGGATCGGCTGCGTATGAGTAGCCGTAAGTATTCGAGACTATGAGGTTGCCGTTCCTGTCATATATAAAACCCCTGTCCGCACGGAGGGTGACCCTGCTTTCGTACTGATCCTTGGCAACCCGGTGGTAGTATGCACCTTTCACGACCTGAATGAAAGCAAGCTTCACGACGACGGCGACGAACATCAGTGAAAACACCACGCGCAGGAAATTTATCCTGCCCTGGTAGCTTACACGCCTGCGTGTACCCGTCGAATTACTTCGTGCTGTCCCTTGCATCTTCCTTTTCAGCCTGCTCCAGCTTGCTCTTGTCGACCTGAATCTGTTCCAGCGCCTGTGAACTGTATACGAACCCCAGTCTCTCCGAGGCTATCCGCGTGATCCTCTCTGCACTGGAGAGCCTGGTTAACTCGGCCTGGAGGGAGTCGTTTTCAATTTTCAAATCACTGTACGTCGAGTCGAGAGAACTTATCTCCGACACAAACCTGTCCACTGTGACGCTGTCATTCACAATCAGTAAAAGCACTCCCACGATCCCGGCCAATATCATGATGAAATTGGAAACTCTGGGAACCGACGATTTCTTCCGGCGTTTTTGTTCGCCCTCCTCCTGCTTTTCGGGTTCCGGAATTGGTTGGTGCCTGTCCAGATCTTTACTCATACGATCTTCTCTGCAACCCTCAGCTTGGCGCTCCGCGCCCGACTGTTGAGCCGGGTCTCGTCCTGCCCCGGCACTATCGGCTTGCGAGTTACCTGCTTGAGCCTGGCGATCTTCCCGCAGGTACAGATTATCGTCCTCGGTGGACAAACGCACGTGGCGGCTTCGTACCTGAACTTTTCCTTCACGATTCTGTCTTCGAGAGAATGGTAGGATATAACCGCCACCCTTCCGCCACGTCCGGTCGAATCAATTGCCGCATCGAGACCGGCACTCAGCGCGTCAAGTTCCTTGTTCACTTCGATACGAAGGGCCTGAAAAATCCTTGACAGGACTTTGGGGGAATTCCCGCAAACCGTTCCGATGACCTCGCCGAGCTGCAGGGTCGTCGTTATCCGTCCGCGATCCCTTTCCCTGACAATCGCCCTCGCCAAGGCGCGCGACCTCGACTCCTCGCCGTATTTCCAGAAGACATCCGCAAGTTGATCTGCTTTATATGAGTTGACAACTTCATATGCCGACATTTCGAGGCGCTTGTCCAGCCTCATATCCAGTTTCTCGTCGCGCCTGTAACTGAACCCCTCTTCGTGGTCGATCTGGAAAGATGAAACGCCGAGATCAAAAAGGACTCCGCTGACGGGGCCCGTTTTCATTCCGGCCAAAGATTCGGAGATTTCCGAGAAATTTCTGTTCTGGAACGAGAAGCGTTTGTCTGAAACGGAGAGATCTTCGGCAATCCCCCGGGAATTCTCGTCGACATCAAACCCTATTGCGCGCCCATCCCGGCCGAGCCTCGAAAGGAGCTCCCTGGTGTGCCCGCCTCCTCCGAAAGTTGCATCTACATAGGTTCCGTTTACATCGGTAACCAAGAAATCAATGCTCTCCTTCAATAGAACAGGTTCGTGGTAAACAGCCATTATTTAATGACATTCATTGCCATAATTTGTTCTACAACGCTAGCATAGCTTTCAGGCTGGGAATTCAGATATTCGTTGAAGGTCTTCGGGTCCCAAATTTCGATTCTTTCGAGTGCACCGATTATAACGACCTCTTTTCCGATTTCCGCAAATTCAAGCAGATTTTTGGGTATTGTAACACGGGATTGTGAGTCCAGAGGAAATTCTTCGGAAGCCCACATAAGGAGGGTTCTGATGAAGTATCTATGCTTCTCCAGAAACTGGTTGAGGGAGCGGAGCTTTTCTTCAAGCCGCCGCCATTCATCGAGGGGGTAAACGTAGAGACACTTCTCGACTCCGCGCGTTACAACGAACGTTTCATTCGCTTCAGCAGAGAGGCTCTTGCGCAATTTCGCGGGAATGCTGAGCCTTCCCTTGGAGTCTAAGACGTATTCGTACCGTCCTTTAAATGAAGACATCTTCCTCTAAACTTCCACATTTTTTAGTAAACACCGGGAAAAGCTGGAAAGCTCCCCACTTTTCCCCACCACGTTGGAAATTTAACCAACGGCGCCCAAAAGTCAAGCATTAATTTTTACCTTTTTCCCCACCGACGAAATACCGCAAAATCAGTGAAATTTGAGGCTACTTCCAACATCTGCTGCCGTTATAATCTTTTTGCTAAACAGAGTCGAGAAAAATGCCCCAGACATCTTGACCGCTAAACTTGTGTTGCGTAATTTACTGCGCGATGGCTAGAGGTCTTACAAAACGGCAAGGCGAGGCGCTTGAATTCATCAGACGCTTCATGAAGGATCACTCCAAGCCGCCGACCTTCCGTGAACTCGGGGAACAGATGGGAATCAAATCGACCCGCGCCGTCAGCGATCTCCTCAAGGCCCTGGAAAAGAAAGGCTACATCGAGCGGGAGGCCGGCCGATCCCGCGGCATCAACCTCCCCAAAGCCGAACTCACCAATCCCGACATTCCTCCCTCTATCAGGACGATTCCCGTCGTCTCCAGGATCGAATCGCGCGAGATAATATTCTCAAACATAATCGACGTACTTCACTTCGACGCGAAACTCCTCCCTGAAGGAGAGCTCTTTGCCGTCAGAGTCTCGGACGACGCGATGAATTATATGGGATTGTTCAAGGGTGATTACGTAGTGTGCAGAAGGGTCCTCGAACCGGAACAGAATTCACTCGTGCTCGGAAGCGCGGCCGGTATACTGATTGTCAGGCTGTATGAATTAGTAAACGGCAAGATTCAGTTGAAACCTTCCAATAAATCCTACCAGGTCCTGAGCTTCGCCTCCGACGACAGGCAATTCTTCGTAGCAGGCGAAGTTGTACTTACATTCCGGAAGACAAGATAGCAGCACCCGTTTCGGGCGATTCTTCAAATTCAGGCAAGATCGGGAATACGGCGAGAGGAAGGAATTGCCGGTAGAAGAGAAGTGTTTTTCAAACGCTGGAAGTCAAGCGCATCTTTATAGCGTGATCGAGCTCCCCAAAACCGGATTTAGGCTGCAGCTTGTTCCAGTCAATTATGACGGCAGGGTACTTTCTGATGCCGTACCGGAGTGAGAGCAGAAAACCCTCGATTGAAACCGCATCGACGATTTGAAAGGTGACCTTGCCGTTGTATCGCCTCACGGCATGAGAGACCCAGTCCGAAAGGGATTTGTAAGCCTCAATCGCATTGGGCGGCATCGGGTTTTGCAGGGCCTCTTTGCTGGATCTTCCGACCGTCGTCATACCGGCACCGTGCCACGCAACTTTCGATTAAACCCCTAAACAAGTTCGGGGTGACAATGTAAATTGAAAATGAGTCGCTGCCCATCGTGCACCACGCTTGACATGGAAACAATATTGTGTTTAATTACGCAATGAATTGGGAGGCACACGGTCCATACTTTTTCCGACGCGAGAATTGCCGTTCATATCCAGATGTTCCCTACCCGACAAGTTTCTTATGCTCCAAGGGACAGATTGAATAATCAATAGCGTTTTGTCGAACTGATAACCTGGAGGTCGGCATGCATTTGACTCCTGAACTAACAATCTTCATAGCGGCTGTGGTCCTGATACTCGGGTGGTTCGCAATCGGGACGCAGTGGAATATCCGGAAAGGGGATTCGGTGTTGAAATGGCTTCAGGATGGACTTCCCGTCATCGGCGAGCGTACTACGATGCAGTGGCTGGGATCGTCGGTGCTCAAGCTCAATATCGAAAAGGCAAACGAGCCTTTCCGGAGCGCCGAGACGCTTATAGTCTTCGAACCGCGGGATGTCGTGCTCCTCTGGGGTTGGGCAAGAATGAGAGGCCGCCGCGACCTGTTCATCTTCCGCTCAGAGTTGAGATCTCAACCACAGTTCGAAATCGAAGCGCTTGAGCCGGGTGCGTGGTCTACCGATGGCATTGAAAAGAGCGTGAAAAAAAACCGCTGGCAGCACGTGGAGACTGCCGGAGGGCCAGCCCCAAACCATCTATCGATTTACTGTCCTGGTGGCGACAGCGTAACCTCCGCCGCCGATCTGGTCAACAGGGCGTCGAAAAAGGTGAAAAAAGTGGTCGGAATTTCTGTCCGGCGCGACAGGCAAACGTTCGAGCTGCAGTATCCGCTCTCCCGGGTAAACGCCCTCCCCGCAAAGGAGCTCTTTTCCGAGATTAAGCAATTGGCCGACCGCCTCGCAGGGACCTCCCGATAGTTTTTATCCCGCGCCCAAGAAAGAAGCGAGGCAAATGCCTCGCTTCTTATAGAATTACCCGCAAAGATACAATTTTTATCGGGTTGCCGCAGTGGCCACGCTCGGTCCGGGAGCAGCGCCGTATTTTTGCCACGCTTTGAGCGCATCCCAGGCAATGAAGAGCGCTGCGATGAAGAGGAGTGCAGAGAGAAGTATCATCGCCCAGCCACCGACTTCCACTATTCCCCTGCCGGTAAAGGCCGGGGCGGTCAGAACCGAGACGTAAAGGTTGTGGGCCGTCACGAGTATCGAGAACATCGTTGTGATAAACATGAACAGCATCGGTATTCCGATGAAGCTCGTGTTCTTTCCGACAGAACGGAGCCAGACAGTCACAAGCAGCATGGAAAGCGCCGCCATCAGCTGGTTCGAGGCTCCGAACAGCTGCCAGAGGTACACCCACGTACCGCTCAGGAGGAGAAGCACGGTGAGTAACATGGAGAAGATGCTCGTGACATGCATATTCTTGAACACGGGCACGGCTCCCCCAACCCACTCCGTCAGTGTGACCCTCATGACGCGGAAGACCAGCTGCGTCACCGTAAGCACTATTACCATGAAAGTTCCGAACCCGAGTGCGGTTCCGTAGCTTATGAATTCCTTCCCGAAAATAACTCCGAGCAGTTTTCCGATACCGGCCGCGAACGCTCCCGCGCCTGCTCCACCCGCTATGGCAACTGCTATCAGTGAGAGCAGCGCCAGCCAGTTTTCACTGAACATGCCGCCGCCGCCCACGGGGAGTGCGTCGGTTTCGTATTCCAACTGCCTCGATGTATTTGTTGAACCCACCAGCGAATGCCAGCCGGAGATCGAGCCACAGGCGATGGTCACAAACAGCATAGGCCAGAGAGGCTGCCATGGTTTTCCGGCCGCAAGATTGAAGCCGAAGTCCGGCATCTTGATTGCCGGCATATTAAATGCCGCCGTTGCCGGCGAGATGAACGGAGCTAATATGGCTCCCAGGGACGATAGCCCGATCGCAATGAGCGTGATCCAGAATCCGATGTAGTTCACGGGCTGCGCGAACCTCCAGATCGGCAGAGTGGCACCCAGGTAGCTGAAGACAAAAATGAATAATGCCCAGAACAGGTAGTTCGGCATTGTCTTTATAACCCCGGTAGCGGCGTCGAAGATAGCTGTAGTCGGACGTATGCCATTCGGACCCGGAGGCGGGACGCGCGGGTCTGCATAAGTAGGATCGATCACTTCCATCACGGCTCTGCCGCCCGTTATCCCATCTATTGCCTTGTTGAAACCGGCGACTGCCTTTTGAATCGGTCCGGGGCCTGCGCTGCTCTGACCCACGGGTCCAAGGGACATCGCGACAATCGTGATCAGGACCGTCACGACCGTGACGACTATGAGATCGAGTTTCCAGCGATAAAGCATTTGCCCTCCGATCAGCGCCATTATGGCGAGAACCAGAATGCCGAGGGGGACATCGGGACGGGCCGCCATCAGGGCCGTCATTATCCCGACGAAAGCGCCCGCTATCAGGAGGAGATAAAAGAAAATAAATATGAACAAAATCGTCCGGGTTCTGGGCGCTATCAGGCGATAGGCAATTGCACTCAACGAGTTCCCATCGTTCCGGATGGAGATGACGATCGCGCTGTAATCCGCGACCCAGCCTATGAACGTGACTCCCAGTGCCAGCCACAATATTGACGGGAACCAGCCCCACAACGTTGCGGCAGTTATGACACCGACGATGGGGCCGGCGGCTGCTATCGACTTGAAATGATAACCGTAGAGCACGCCGCGGCTGGTGGGCATGAAATCAACCCCATCCATATACAGCTTGGCGGGGGTGGCCTTCTTCGCATCCGTCTGGATGACATCCCTGTCCAGGGTCTTTGCATAAAACCGATACGCAAGGTACGTTTCGACCGCACCTGCAAGGACCACAATCAGTGTATTCATCTTGATGCCAAAAGCAACGATCCCGCCGAAGACCACTATTGGTATCAGAAAGAGGAGTACTACTGTCGTGCTGGTTTTCATGTGCTACCTCCTGGTTTAAGTTGAGAAAACATGTTCTGCCACTCTCTGTAGTGCTTCGGTACCTCGAACCTCGTTGTCAAAAAGAGGAATCAGGGAGCGGACGTTTCCATCAAAATCATTCCAGATCTGGTTCATGTACGAGTCTTGCATGGCGACGCGGTTCCGCACGAACTCCGGCGAGGATTCGGTAACCTGTTCCTTCTGTATGAGCATATTAACCAATACCCCTCCGACAGGTATCCCGAAGTCCTGGAACCACCCCATAAACCTCTTTATTACCGCGATAGGAAGAGCCTCCGGCAGGGTTACGAAGAAGAAGGAGGTCAGTTGCTCGTCGGTCAGGAGCTGCTGTGCGTGCGCCATCCGGTCGCGGAAATTGACAAGGTAATCCATCAAAGGGTCTTCCTGTTTCTTCTTCGAGAATGACAGCATCTCCCTCAGCGTCCGGGCCTCCTCGCGTGATTTCACCATCTTGTTGACCCAGAGCGAATACACCTTGCTCATTCCAAGGAGGCGGCGCGCGTTTGCGGTGGGCGCGGTATCGAACACATAGACATCATACTCGTTCTTGAACATGAGGTCTATCATGTTCTCGAACATCGCCGATTCCTCAAACGCCGGATTCATCGTTGCCGACTCCACGAACTCGTCAGCCTTCGTGGATATTTCTGCAAACTTCAGGAACCACTGAATCCTCTCCTTTATGTCGACCTTCAGTCTCTCTATTGTGTCCTTCGTGTCTATCTCATAACCGAACAGATTCGGCACGCCTTTGACCTGGGTCGATTGGCCGAACACATTCTGATCCAGAAGGCCGGACAGGCTGTGCACCGGATTGGTGGAAGCGAGCATTGTGCGTTTTCCCTGATCGGCAAACCATTTAGCTGCGGTACCCGCGAGGACAGTCTTGCCGACTCCGCCCTTTCCGCCGAAGAAGATGTACTTCAGGTTCTGGTGCTCCTGCAGATATTGGCTCATCGATTTCTCAATACTTTTGCTCATTCATTATCTCCTTGTGGTCTGAATGCTCAGGATCCGTACATTATTTCCGACAGCCTCGCGATCATCTGAATTCCCGTGACATCCCGCTCGAGCTCAGGCACCTGCGCGAGAACCCGCGATCCGAACGTGGCGTTTATCTCATTAATGTACTTCTTCTGCATGGTCAGTCTGTTCTGCAAATAGACCGGCACACCCTGAGTCAGGAGATTGTCGGGCAGAACCCGATTCACAACATATCCGAGGATTGGCACATCGAACTTCGAGAACAGGCCGGTTGCCTTCGCGGTGTCCATTATGATCATCTCTTCAGGCACAATGACAAAGAAAAAGGCCGTCTTGGTCTTGCTGGTCAGAATACCGGAGGACGTGTTGATCCGCCCTTTGATGTACTGCAGCTCGGTAAGGATCTGATCTTCCTCCGTCTCCTTTTCCCGCTTGATCCTGGACACCATGGTTTCATACTCTCGCATTTCCTCCCGCAGCTTCGTGATTTTGTTTATCCATTCATCATACACCTTGGCCATCGAGAGGTAATACAGCGCGTGTCCGAGCGGAACAAGATCATATATATAATAGTCGTAATCGCCTTTTACCACGATGTCCACGACGGCATCGAAAATGGCCGATTCTTCCATTGCCGGCTCGGCCGAAGCAGACGCTATGTAGTCCTCCACTTCGTCCGGCACTTTTTCAAACCCGTACATATCGAGTATCTTCTGGCGAATCTCCTTTTGATACTCCTTGATATGGTTGTCGGCATCGATTTCCTGAGCCCAGAGATTGTCCACGATCTTGACCGGTCCCTTGCCGAAGATGTCTTTTTGAAATATGTCGCTGAGGCTGGCTTGAGGGTCTACCGAGAAGACGAGCGTCTTCTTCCCCTGCCGGGCGAGCCAGTATGCGGTGGCGGCGGAGAAGGTGGTTTTTCCCAGACCTCCCTTTCCGCCGAACATGATATATCGTCTATCGGGGTTTTGGGCAAATACATCTCTCAATGACACGATGGGATCTCCTATTGTTGACGTTTAGAACATGGCGTCGCTGATATCCTTTTCACGAAGCATTCGGCGCTTCCAGGTAGCGACGTTCGGGACGACATATGGAAGAAGCCGCAGTGAATAATACGGCGGGAGTATCGGTACGCCAATCAGGTCTCCCATCGTGATCAGGATGAAGAGGTGTTCCATGCTGGCCCGCGTGCGCACTGCATAGCGGCTCATATCGTGTGCAGCCATCCCGTAGAGTACTTCCTTCACTTTGTCGAAAAAACCCGCCTTGGGCGGGGTTTTCGGTGCCCCTCGTTTTTCTTCGCTCATCTTTTCTTCCTTTCTGTTTTTCTTAAAGTCCGTGCAGGTCCAATTCTTCGTAGTCTGAGAATTCCTTTTCCCGCATTGCCCTCCTCTTCCATGAGGCGATATTCGGGACAGCGTAGGGGAGCAAGCGGAGAGAATAATAAGGCGGGATTATGGGTACACCGAGCATATCACCGTATAAAAGAGAGATGAAGACCATATCGACATCGGAACGCATTTCCACAAGCTGGCGCTCGAATTCGTATCCGGTCATTCCGTAGAGAAATCTTCTCGCGGAATCAACCAAGCCATCTAATCCTGTTTTTCCCATCTTAGCCCTGTGCAAATTTATCAACGCTGCCGGCGATTGTCAACACGGGCCTGCCGGGTTGATGAATGGACTGCGTGCCAAATGCCTCCTTCCTCTCTCTGCTGGACAGAAACAGCGTGAGGGTGAGAGCCGGAATGTTCCTGAAATTTCTCACCCTCTCCTTTTCAACATGAAATCAAATCGGATGAATCCTCAAAACGAGATCCGGTTCCAGGCGCATATTACAGGAGGTATAGCATGCTAAGTGCGATCTGGTCTCCGACTGTGTGCTCCCGGCAAGCCCGGACTTCAACGCGGCGTGCAGCCATTCAAGTCCGAGCGCGTACGGTCCAATCTTATATCTGACAAGTCCGTCCACGATCTGGTTCTGCCACCTTGCAGCGGCGCCCAGACTTCTCAGGGCGGAATTATTCTCGGGATGGTCGATCCCGTAGAAAAGGCAGGCTCCCCAATGAGGATTGAAGTCGTATCCGACCTGGGCCCAGCCTCCTCCCCCTCTCAGATCGCCGTTCTGAGTGAGGAGTCCGAACTGCTGTCCGATCGCCTCGCCATAATATCCATTGCCGGCTATCGAGAAGCCGTCCACATCGTACTTCGCGCCGATTTCTCCTGCCCAGCCGTTTAAGGTAGTACCGGCCCGCTCATTCAGACCAGAAAGATTCTTCCTGTCGTAATGGACCACTATGTAGCTCCCCCACCCGCTGGTCTTGCTTATCTTACCGTCCAGATTCAAACGGGCTTCGAGTTGAGGAACGCCTGATGCATTCCCCGCGGTCATACCGGAATTGAGGTCGGTGTTTCCGGCGCCGGGGGCCGTGAACCATGACGGCTTCATCGCGGCAAATTGCAGCTGGGCAGTAGTTGAAGCCCCCGGCTGGGTCAGAGTGTAATAGATGAATATGCCGGGGAACCTCCATCCGGGAAATCCGGCCGAGCCGTAACCGAGAGGGAAAGCGATGTGCGACATTGATACCGGCACATATCCAAACAGCGGCGACCACCATTGTCCGATCCTGATCGTCAGTGAATTCCTGACGAGGTCTGCATACGCCATACGAAGCCTCGGTATGAGCTGTTCCGCACTGGCGAAGCTGTTGCCGTTATTTCCCCCGAAGAAATCGGCTTCAATATAAGCGTTTGCCTTCCAGCCGTCACCCACTTCCGGACCGGAGAAGTTCAGCCACAATCTTGTGTTTCTGACATCGTTGTCGTAGAACCACTTGCTGGTCTGGAATTGCGAGCCGGTGGGGAACTCCGCATTCTGCCCATTGCCGAAGCCGAAGGACTGGTCCTGGGCATAAAATGTCGTGCTTATGAACCCGCCGACGCTAAGAGATCCATTGTTGACCTTGACGTTCTGTGCGGACAGCGCAGGCGCAAACACAAGGACAAGAGCCATAAGAAATCCGAAATGGATCTTCATAATCGCTATCTCCTTTCTGAGATGAATGTTTAAAGTGGCAGTACAGTTTTTGCCCTTTGCCCGTTAATGACTGTTCCCATGGCAACATACACAGCCGACAGCCCGCATATCAAACCTTCCCAGCCCGCAATCTTGCCGATTGCGTCTATTCCGCTCCAAGCGTGCAAGGCGAGCAGGAGGAAGAGTATCCAGAGTGTAAGGAAAATAAACTGCAGCCCCTTGCCGGCCTTGCCGACGATCGCGACCCACATCATGAAAGTGAAGATTCCCCAGCCTAACAGGTACCACCCCATGAAAGCCGCCGATGGCGGATCGATCCACCCCAACTTCGGAGTTATGATTATTGTAACAAGGGTTAGCCAGAAAAAGCCGTAGGATGTAAAGGCCGTCATTCCAAAGGTATTCCCGGTCTTGAACTCTGCTATGCCTGCGATCACCTGAGCGAGTCCGCCGTAGAAGACCCCCATCGCAAGTATAGCGCCGTTTACCGGGAAGAGACCGGCATTGGCCAGGTTCAGCAGGACAGTGGTAAAGCCGAATCCCATCAGCCCCAGTGGAGCGGGGTTGGACAGTTTCACTTGATCCATTTGGGTTGCTCCTTTTTTGTGGTTTGAGCCTCAGGCCTGCCGGCCTTTGGCTTAGTTGTTGTCCAGCGAATTATTTCGATCAAGGGCCCGACTCGAGCCCGGTTAATCTCACTATTTTGGCAACGACTTTATCTTCAATTGATCCAGATAACCACAAACCACTTCCTGCCGCGCTGTCGCGCTCCCACGCGCCGACTGCGCGACAGGAAGAACGGGAGGGACTGACGTGAAATATTATGTGCTTCTATCGCTACAGGGCAGCCTCCCGAAGTAAGGAGTCGAGGCCCGTTCCACCAGCAACGCCGGAATTCTTCTTCATGAACCTCGCCAGTTTCTAATAATCGCCATCACACAAGAGACCTACTCGTTTTGTCCGAATTTCTTGATGTCATCGGGGGTATCGCCGGCCGGCGCGCGCTTCGTTTGCGACTGCACCATTATCTTGATGTGTTCCACCACATCCGGATTGGCGAGCGTCGTGACATCTCCGACCGGCATGCTGTTCGAGACGGCAGCCAATACTCTTCTCATGATTTTGCCGGATCTCGTCTTGGGCATGTCCTCCGCCACCCAAACGTGGGATGGCCTTGCTATCTTCCCTATCATGTTCTCTATCGCGCCGACGACTTTCCTCTGAACTTCACCATGGTCCATCGACACTCCCGGTTTCAGCGCAATGTATACTTCGGGGACCCTTCCCTTAACCTGATCGACGACGGGTACAACCGCGGCTTCAGCCACTTCCGGAACCGTAAGGCAGGCTGATTCCAGCTCTTTCGTGCCGAGCCTGTGGCCGGCGACATTGATCACATCGTCTACCCGGCCGAGGATTCTGATGTATCTGTCCGCGGCATATAGCGCTCCGTCACCCGCAAAGTAGGGCCAGTCTTTCCAGTCCTTGCTCTGGCGGTTCTTGCAGTACTTCGCATAGTATGTCTGAACATAGCGTTCGGGATCCCCCCAGATTGTCTGCATTATGCCGGGCCATGGATTCCTGATGCAAATATTCCCTGCCCTTTGTGTTCCCGGGGGGAGCTCATTCCCGTTTTCGTCATAGATTACCGGATGAATTCCGGGTACTCCGGGTCCCGCGCTCCCTGGCTTCATCGGGTTCAGAGCCGGCTTCGAGCTGCAGAGAAACCCGCCGTTTTCCGTCTGCCACCATGTATCCACGATAACCGCCTCCTTCTTCCCGACCTCATTATAGTACCATCTCCACACATCCGGTTCGATCGGCTCGCCCACTGTGACCATGAGCTTGAAGTGGTAGTTGTACTTGCGGGGCTCCTCCGGGCCGAGTTTCCTGAGCTGACGAATTGAAGTTGGAGCGGTATGGAAAATGTTTACGTCGAGCTGCTCCGCGACCCGCCATGGCCGCCCGGCATCAGGGTAAGTAGGCACGCCCTCAAAAATCACGCTTGTTGTGCCGAGGGCCAGTGGGCCATAGACTATATATGAATGGCCCGTTATCCACCCTATATCAGCCATGCACCAGTAAATATCTTCAGGATGAATATCGAGTATGTTTTTTGCCGTCCCTGTCACATAAGCCAGGTATCCGCCGGTGCTGTGCTGTATTCCCTTCGGCTTACCGGTAGTGCCGCTCGTGTACATGAGAAACAGCGGATCTTCGGCTGCAACAGGAACCGGAGCGACTCTTTTTCCTCTGTAATCCTTCAGCAGCTCGTCCATGAAGAAGTCTCTCCCTTTTACCATCTGGGTGGCAGAGACATACTTCCCCTGGTACCGCCGCCAGACAAGGACCTTGTCTACATCTGCGCCAAGTTCCTTCGCCCGGCCGACGGCCGTGTCGGCTTTCTCTTTGTGGTTCTGTATTTGACCGTTCCTGTAATATCCGTCCATTGTGATCAGTATCCGGCTTCCGGAATCCGCGATTCTGTCGCCGCAAGCTATGCCGCTGAACCCGCCGAAGACAACCGAGTGGATTACTCCGAGGCGAGCGCACGCAAGCATAGTAACCGGCAGTTCCGGGACCATCGGCATGTGAATAGTCACCCTGTCCCCCTTCTTGAGTCCGGCAAAATCCCGGAGAAGCGCTGCCGTCTCGTTTACCCTGACGTACAATTCCTGATAGGTGATGGCAACATGAGGCTCTTCCTCAAGTTCGGGTACGAAGATTATCGCCGCTTTCCCCTTTTTCTTGTCAAGGTGCCTGTCAATGCAATTATGGCTGACGTTCAGCTGCCCGCCGGCAAACCAACGCCAGAACGGCGGATTGCTCGAATCAAGCGTTGTGTGCCAGTACTTGTACCAATCGAGCAAATCGGCGTATTCCTTGAAATTCTCGGGAAATTTTTCAAGGCTGAATCTCTCATCGACATTCGAATCGACCAGATTAGCCTGTGAGATGAATTTTGCGGAAGGATAGTAGTACTCCTCTTCTTTCCAATGAGCCGCAATCTGGGCTTCACTAACCTCAAGGGTATTGGAGTCCGCCATGGTTTGTGCCTCCTTATGCTTGTTCAAACACTTATTGGTTTAAAAGACTTTTCTTCCGGCAAATGTGGCAGCTGACCTCATCTCCCGGAGACTTCTCTATTCTCTAACTCGTTTGCGGCGTATAAAGTTTTCATGAGGCTGCCGCAAAAGTGACTCTAAGGATAGTGAATACACCACGACAAAAGCAATTAGAACGACGAATAACCGGCTGTGTTCAAAGAGCGTACTTCCTTCTGACGTCATCTATATGAGAAAAGTATGCCGGGTAAATGACGTACGAATTGTCTTCGCTGAGCATATCGTCAAGAAGACTTGGTCTGAATACCAAAACAGTTTGGTGAACATACCAAAGGACGGACACACACCAATCGCAGAGGTCAACCTCGGAGGAGACTACGGTAGTCAGAAACATGAGCGCAAAACCAGCACATCCTTCTGGTCGAACTGGATTTGCCTTGGGCCGGGCAGATGATTTCGAGCCCCGGAACTTGTGTAGAGGCACGAGGGACGGGCTCTTTCGCACACATATTGCGAAGTCTGCCATTTGGCGCTTTTAACATGAGGGTTCACCGATTAAATTCCTGCAAGAAGAGGCTAAGAAATGTTCAGAATAATTCGAGAGTGGGAGAATTATCACGAGCATGTGCTGCTGCGTGACGGCTCGGGAATAACACTGCGTTTGGCGACGACCGACGACGCGGCCGCAGTCGAGGAACTCGTACTCAAAGTATCCGCCGAGAGCCGCTATTTCCGCTTCATGGCCGGAGTAAATTACGTCCCGAAATCGACAATTGACGATATGTGCACAACCGAGCCGCGTGAACGGGCAAGTATGCTGGCGGTCCAGGGTGGCGAATCGGTTGAGCGTGTCATCGGCATCGGGAACTACACCAGCCTGGCCGTAAGGAACGCCGCGGAAGTCTCGTTCCTCGTAGACGACGAATACCAGGGGAAAGGGATCGGGACTCTATTCCTCGAACGACTTGCGGGAATTGCTGCCGCAAATGGTTTCGTCGGTTTCGAGGCAGAAGTGATGTCGACCAACGACAAAATGATGACCGTGTTCAAAGATGCCGGCTTCGAGGTAATCCAGGCGATCGGCGGAAGCACAGTCCACATCGAGTTCCCTGTCGGTGGGAACGCAGCTGTCCGTGACCGGGCGGAACTTAGAGACCGGATAGCCTCGGCAAATTCGCTTACTCCTCTTCTGAAACCTTCGACGATTGCAGTCGTCGGTGCATCGCGAGATACCCGCGCGGTGGGGAGCCTCGTATTCAGGCACATCCTCGAATCGAATTTCACCGGCACGGTTTACCCTGTGAACAACCAAGCGGCATCGATCCAGGGAGTCAGGGCTTACCCATCCATTCTGAAGCTGCCGGAACATCCGGATCTTGTAGTCGTCGCAGTGCCTGCGGCAAATGTCCTGCAGGTCGTTAATGAAGCCGCAGAGGTCGGGGCCAAGGGTATCATTATATTAAGTGCGGGTTTTGCGGACCAGGGAGAAGAGGGCACCAGACTTCAGAAGGAGCTTGTGGAAATTGTCAGGTCAAACGGCATGCGCCTCATCGGCCCCAATTGTCTCGGCGTCATCAACACTCAAAGCGGAATTGGATTAAACGCGAGCCTTGCCGAAGTAATGCCTCCTCACGGCAAGGTGGGGTTTTACTCTCACACCGAAGCGCTCGGTGTCGTGATCCTCGACTATGCCGTCGAGCGCGGAATAGGTTTTTCGACTTTCGTTTCGAGCGGGAATCGCGCAGACGTATCCGGCAACGACCTTCTGCAATACTGGGAGGAAGATCCGTCGACAGACATTGCCCTTCTCTACCTCGAGAGTTTCGGAAACCCGCGCCGGTTCGCAAGGGTCGCCAGGAGGATTTCCTACAAGAAGCCTGTGCTCTGTGTCAAAAGTGCCCGGAGTAAAGCAGGCCGCGAGACGGCACAAGTGCGGAGCACAGCGGCTGAAAGCGATGTCGATGTGGACGCGCTCTTTCAACAGGCCGGGGTAATCAGGGCCGAGACCCTCGAGGAGATGTTCGACATAACGATGTTGTTAGCCCACCAGCCGCTGCCGAAGGGCGATCGGGTGGCCATCATAAGCAATGCAGGCGGAGCCCTTACAATATGTGCCGACGCCTGCGAAGCCAACGGGCTTGCGGTGGCAAAGGCTGATGCGGTGAACCTCGGCCCGCTCGCCACTGCCGAAGATTATGAGCGTTCCGTAACTGCGCTGTTGAAGAGGGAAGATGTTGACTCGCTTATCGCGATTTTCGCCTGCATCGGTGGCTGCGATCCCGATCCGATCGGCAGAGCCATAAGAAGAGGCGTCATCTTCTCGGATAAAGTCGCTCAGATGAACAAACCGGTACTTCTGTGCCTGATGGGAACTGCAAAGGCCGTCCGAACGGCGGCGTCTGCCTCGTTCCAAAACGGGAATTCACAGTCGACAGCATCCTCTGAAGGCGGCGACAGGCAATTGCAGGGACGGGCGGTTTTCCCGTCTTACCGATTCCCCGAGTCTGCTGCACTCGCGTTGGCAAGGGTAACCGAATATGCGGAGAATCGCAGGCAAGCACAGGGCAGATTACTGTGGTATGAAGATGTCGATATCAGCTCTGCCCGTTCAAGTCTAGATGAAGTACTCAAAAATTATTTGGAGCGGGACGCGTCGGGACAGGAATCCGTAAAGGTAACGGCGAATAAGTCTGCTGAACTTCTTACTTTCTTCGGCCTGAAGGTTGGGAGCCCGGGCTATCCCGGACAGCTGGCGGGCGATTGCCGTCTCAGAATAAAATCGGATCCTCATTTTGGCCCGCTCATTGTCCTTAGCATTCCCGGCAAACAAGACATTCAGAGGATCACGCCGTTGACAGACCGCGACGCAAGGGCGATGCTGGAAAGTGTCGGTATTCCCGAATCGGAGAAGTGCGTCGAATTCCTCGGAAGGATCTCCCAGCTGGTGGAAGAGCTGCCGTGGCTTTGGGGAATGAGCTCAATAGTCCGTTTGGACGACGAAGGACACCCGATGCTCACTGATGTGGAAATTACATTTAAGCCTTGAACTCTTTCAGGCTTATCCCATACAGCTTCAGTTTTTCGGAAAGGTTTTTTATGTTCATCCCCGCCCTGTTTGAGGCTTCCGTAAGGTTTCCTTTTGTCTCCTTCAGGAGAGTGCTGAAGTAGCGAATTTCGAAACCGGCGATTACTTCTTTCTTGACCTCCTGAAATGGCCTGCTAAGATCTAAACTCCCTTCGAGAGAAGCCATGCCGAGTTCTACTCGTTCAATTAAGTCCGAATTGCTCATTATTATGCTTCTTTCAACTACATTTCTCAGCTCCCTTACATTGCCCGGCCAGCTGTAGCTCTTCATCTGCCGCAACGCTTCATTCGCAAACCTCACATTCGGGTTACCCCATTTCTTGGATGACTGCCGTGCAAAATAAGCGACGAGGTCAGAGATGTCGTCCACCCTCTCACGAAGCGGCGGCAAGTTTATGACGACGGTGTTCAATCTATAAAACAACTCGCTTCGCAGTCTGCCGGACGCCACTTCGCGTTCCAGAGGCTTTGAAGTCGCAGCTACTATTCTCGTGTCGATAACCTTTGGAGCCGTCGCACCGAGTCTCGTCACTCTCTTCTCCTCGATCACTTTCAACAGCTTGGGTTGAACCGATATCGGCATGTCTGCTATTTCGTCAAGGAAAAGCGTACCGCCGTCTGCTGCGATGAAGAACCCCTTGTTGTCGTTTGTCGCGTTGGTATAAGCTCCCTTCACGTGCCCGAATAACTCGCTCTCGAAAAGCTGCTCGGGCAGCGCCGAACAGTTGACTTCGACAAACGGATTGTTGCTCCGGTTACCGCTGTAGTGAATGGCCTTCGCGACCAACTCCTTCCCGGTCCCCGTCTCTCCCTGTATGACAACCGTCGCATCGAGGTCCCTGACTCTTGCGATTTTCTCAAGTGCATCTTCCATTCGCCTGCTCTTTCCGGAGATGAAAAGGATGTCGGCCGATTGCCTCCCCTTTTCTATGGTCAGCTTCCTCTCCAGTCTGAGGGATTGAAACTCTACAAGCCGCCTGACGCTGAAGAGGAGAGATTCGTTGCTGAACGGTTTGAAGAGATAGTCGTCGCACCCAGCCTTGACCGCAGCCATGGCATCATCTTCGTTGCCAAGTCCGGTAACTACAATAATCATCGTGTTGGGCTTTTGCCCCTTCAGTGCGGCAGCAAGCTTGATCCCGTCATAATCGGGGAGGCCCTTATCCACAATCACTATATCGAACTCGCCTGTCGAAAACAAACTTCCGCCCTCGCCGCCGCTCAGTGCGACCGTCACGCTGCTCCCTGCTCTCGTCAACGCTCCTCTCACCGCCTCCGCAAATTGAGGGTCGTCGTCAATCACTAAGATGTTTAGATTGGTATTCATTTCAATCCTCCAGCCCTCCGGATATAGGTTCAACGGTCTGCCGGAAAAAATCCGTCCGCGGGAAAACCAATATCACCCGCGTTCCCGCTCCTTCATCGGATTCGATCCTTACATCTCCTCCGTGTGCGTTTACGAGTCTCTTCACAATCGGGAGCCCCAGCCCTGTTCCGCTCGATTTAGTGGTGTAGAACGGCGTAAATACTTTGCCGAGCGCCTGCGGATTTATTCCTTTCCCGTTGTCCGCAATTTCAAACGTGAGGTTCTGATCGTCGGTCGTTGCCGAGACAGAGATGCTTCCCACTTTCTCTTCGACCGCCTCGATTGCATTCGAAATGAGATTCGTGAGGACCTCACCTATCCTCGTTGCGTCGGCCCAAAACACGACAGAATCTTCGCAATAGACATGAACGGAAATCCGCTTGATCTCGATTTCCTTTCGCAGCAACTCGATCGTGTCGTCGATGGCGTCTTTCGCGCAAATTCGGACTTTATTCAGCACATCAGCCTTCGAATACCACAGGATATCGTTGACAAGCTTCTCGATCCGTGTCATCGCTGCCTTCGCGTTGTTTATCGTCGTCATCCCCTCAGGATTATCCTTTGCAAGCTCTTCGAGCGTGCCCATTGAAAGCCTGATGGCGCCTATGGGACTTCGAAGATCATGTGCGATGCTCGCCGACAATTCTCCTATCGATGCCAGCCTCTTCTCTTTCTCAAGGGCAGCCCCAAACTCCTCGAGCATTCTGGAGAGTTTTGACGAGTCTAATGTGAAAGCTTCGGCTACGATCGATTTTGCAGTGGCAGGGCCGACAGACGGGGTAAGCAATCTGCCGAGTTCAGATTGTATTTTCACGAGTTCTGCCGCCAAAGGCTCTTCGGGCTCACCGGAGATATTGAAGAACCTGGCAGCGGCGTGGCTCTCACTCCCGGCTCTCCTTGTGAACGCAGACACAAGAAGATATGCCATGACATTCAAGAACAGGGACCAGAACAGCGCGTTCGTTATCGGGTCAGAATTGAAAACGCCGAACATATCCAAAGGACTCAGAAGCCGAATGCCGAATGGTCCTCTCGCGGCGATTCCCGCGGGGAGGATCTCAGCCTTCGACAATGCCGGAATGATCATAGTATAGAGCCATACGACGGTTCCTGTGACTGTTCCGGCCAGCGCCCCCTTTTTGTTCCCGTCCTTATAGAACAGCCCGATAAGGAAAGACGGGGCAAGCTGTGCCACCCCGACAAACGACGTCAGCCCGATTTCGACCAACATGAAATAGCTGTAGAAGAATCCCAACAGTATGATGAGGGGGATTGCTATCCTTGTGGAATAAAGAACGAGCTTGTAAAGGTCAACCTGTTTCTCCCGCCGCCTGAATATTGACATCAGGCCGGGGACCCCGATATCAGTTACGAGCATCTTCGACACGGCTATGCTCTCAACGAGTATCATAGACGCCGCTGCCGAAAATCCGCCGAGGAACACGACCAATGCTATTATGTTATAGCCGGTCTTCAGGGGAATCGTGAGTATGAAGTCGTCTGCCTTTGCGACTGGCAGACCAAACAAGTTACCCGACAGCGCAATTGGGATTACAAACAGATTTATCATGAGAAGATATAGAGGGCTGAACCACGCAAGCGTCTTCAGATCCTTCTCATCCCGGTTCTGTACGAATATCGTGTGGAACTGTCGCGGCAGGAGAATGTACGCTATTGCGGAAGAGATATTGATGGAGGCCCACATAAGGTAAGGGTGATCTGCAAACCCGGTGAACATAAGGGGTTTCAAATCCGGATTGGCTACCGAAAGATGAAAGATATTGAGCGGGCCGCCGCTGATTACAAAAACTATGAAGACGCTCGCAATGAGAAAGAACACGAGCTTGTCCAACGACTGAAAGGCCACAGTGGACATCAACCCGTACTGTGGTCTTGTGAAATCTATGTATCTTCCCCCATACAATATTGCCACAACTGCAAGGAAGATAAGAACTATAAGAGTGGCTTCGATGTATGCCCGGCCGCCCCCGCTCGCCAGGGTCGAAAACGAATTTGAAAGTGCCTGAACCTGCAACCCGATGTAAGGAATTATACTCATGAAAAGGACCATGGACGTAACGACTGCAATGGATCTCGATCCGCCGTATCTGCTGCTCAAGAAATCAGAAACTGTAGTCACCCCTTCCCTTTTCACGTGCCTCAAAATCGGCATCAGAAGAACTTCAGTCAGCAGGAGGATGAGGACAGGTCCGGTATAGACCGCCAGATATTCGATTCCATAATGCGAGGCAAAACCTATGCTCCCGTAGAAAGTCCATGACGTGCAGTAGACCTGCGCTGAAAGGATGTAGAGAAGCTGCCATCGATTCCGGTTCAGCCACTCGACATGTCTCTCGCCCCAATAAGCTATCAGGAAGAGTATGCCCAGATAAACCAGAAGAACAGCCAGAAGGATAAATGGATAGTCTGTCAATCCCCTACTTTCCCCCTCTATATGCGACGACCGCGGATAATCCCCACACCGTGAAAAGATAGACGATCGGAAGCGGCACGCCCAGTACGAACACCTCCGTGTCGAAGATTTCGAACACCGGCCATACAAACAGTGTCAGAAAAAGGACGAATACCACAATGCCCTTCGACCTCATCATAGGCATCAATTAAAGGCATTGAAACTGTGGTTCAACATGAAGGTTTTTCGGATCGTGTCCCGTCCCTCCGCAAAAAGACCTCTTTAGTCCACAATGTACTCGCGTGTAGAGGAATTAAACAGCCGCCGCATTCCCCTGGCAAAAATGCAAGCAGTCATTATCGGACTCCGGTGTCTATTTGTGCCACATGAGTCTCACATCCGCAGACAGGCGATGTGCCTGCAGAGCGATTTGACGCTGCACATTATATGGCACAGCCATTGCAGAGTCTGGAGAGACAAAAACGATTTCCTTCATATCATGAATAACACTTCGAAATTAGAAGCGAGCAACCTTCAACAGCTCCTCACTGCACTCCAGCGGAGCGGTTACACGACGGTCGGTCCCATACTGAGAGACGACGCCATCGTTTACGATAAATTAGATTCTGTAAACGACCTCCCCGTCGGCTGGTCGGATGAACAATCGCCCGCAAATTACCGGCTCACGAAACAAAGCGGAGCATCCTACTTCAACTTCAACGCCGCTCCGCAATCATGGAAAAGATTTCTCTACCCTCCCGTACGAAAGCTGTTCACAATCAGGAAGGACGGGAAGTCCCTTGGGATATCAAACGAGAATACGGACGATATGAAGTACGCTTTCGTTGGTGTCCGTCCATGCGAGCTCAGCGCTATTCTCATTCAGGATGAAGTCTTCCAGGCCGGAAAATACAGGGACGACGCATACTCTGCGGCAAGACGAAATCTGTTCATCGTCGCCGTAAACTGCACTACTGCGGGGGGCACCTGTTTTTGCAGCTCCATGAAGACAGGTCCAGAAGCGAAGAATAATTTTGATATATCGTTGACGGAGGTGCTGCGCGATGGCCGGCATTTCTTCATAGTAAAGGCAGGGACTGAACTTGGAGCTTCCGTTATGGATCTCGTTGAGACAAGCGCAGCGAGTCCGCAGGAGGTGGCAACGGCAGACGCCATCATGCGTCAAACCGAGTCCAGAATAACCAAAAAGATGGAGACAGACGGTCTTCCGGCACTCCTAGCCGAGAACCTTGAACACCCGCACTGGGACGATGTCGCCAAGAGATGCCTTACTTGTGGAAACTGCACAATGGTGTGTCCGACCTGCTTTTGTTCGACTGTCGAAGATACAACGGATCTTTCCGGCCAGAATGCCGAAAGGTTCAGAAGGTGGGACTCGTGCTTCACCGTAGACTTTTCAAAGGTCGCAGGCGGAAATTTCCGGATGTCCACCAAGTCCCGTTACAGGCAATGGCTGACGCACAAGCTCTCTTCGTGGGTGGATCAATTCGGAGTCTCCGGATGTGTCGGATGCGGCAGATGCATTACATGGTGCCCGGTCGGGATCGACCTGACCGCAGAAGTACAGGCAATAAGAGGTACTGAGACACAACAGCGAAAAGGAGATTAGTCATGGAACCGCAAGACTTGACGGAATCGCTACACAAGCATCCTTTCCTGAATAACATGAACGAAGAGCTCCTGAAGACGCTCACCTCGTGCGCTTCGAACATCGTATTACCCGAAGGTGAACGGCTGTTCAAGGAGGGAGAGGACGCAAAAACTTTCTATCTGATTCGCAGTGGGAGAATTGCACTCGAACTGCCCGGCGGGGAGAGGGGCATGATTAGAATCCAGACCGTCGGTCCGGGCGAGGTATTGGGCTGGTCATGGATTATTTCCCCGTATCGGTGGCATTTCGACGCATACGCACTGGAGCGCGTGCACGCATTTGCGATTGACGCAACCTGCCTCCGGACGAAGTGCGAGACCGATTATCACTTCGGGTACGAGATGCTGCGCCGGTTTTCCGAAGTTCTCGAGAGGCGTCTCGAAGCCACGCGTTTACAGCTCCTCGACGTGTACGGGAACGCACCGGGCGGAAGAGGCGAAAACTATTGACAAGTTTCATCCCTGTAATCCTTTGGAGTCTTTAGAATGACAGAATTTGCCCCACAGACCGAAGAACTGCTGCACGGTTACATGATCCCTTCCCTTGCAACCGTCCGCAGGATCGTGTGGGAGACCGACGACACGTTTACACTCTTGTTAGATACGACGCAAATGAACGATTCCCCGTATTCATTCATGCCGGGGCAGTTCAACATGATCTACGCCTTCGGTACCGGCGAATCCGCAGTCTCCATCAGTTCAGATCCGGCGAAGCCCGGCCTGCTGGGGCACACAATTCACCGCGTCGGTTCGGTCACCTCGTCACTTTCCAGGCTGAAGCGCGGCAGCCTCGTCGGCCTCCGCGGCCCGTTCGGGTCCGCCTGGCCGCTTGAAGAGGCGGTCGGAAAAGATATTTGCATAGCCGCGGGCGGAATCGGCCTCGCACCTCTCAGACCGATAATCTACTCGCTCGTCAGAAAGAGAGAATTGTACGGAAGAATTGTGATTCTCTACGGAGCGAGAAGCCCGCTCGATCTTCTGTACAGGGTCGAGCTGGAACAGTGGAACAAACTCCCCAACACGGAGGTAATTGTCACCGTCGACCGCGGTGATTCGACATGGAAGGGACATATAGGTGTAGTGACAAACCTGTTCTCGTACATCAAGCTTGATTCCGAATCTACGATAGCGATGGTTTGCGGGCCGGAGGTGATGATGAAATATACGGTCGAGGAACTTCAGCGCAGGGGACTCTCCCAGGAACGGATATTCGTCTCGATGGAACGAAATATGAAATGCGGAATCGGGCTTTGCGGGCACTGCCAGTTCGGACCGAAGTTCATCTGTAAGGACGGTCCCGTTTTCCGGCTGAACGAAGTTTATCAACTTACCGAGAAAAAGGAGTTGTAACATGCCTGCCCGCAACAAAGGGAGCAAGCCCAAGGTGGCAGTCTTCAAATTCGCGTCGTGCGACGGCTGCCAGCTTTCGCTACTCGATGCAGAAGAAGAACTCCTGGCGGTTGCCGACGCAATCGACATCGCTTTCTTCCCGGAGGCAACGCGGAGAATGCTCAAGGGACCCTACGATATCGGAATTGTCGAAGGGAGCATTACGACGCCTCACGATGTGGAGCACATAAGGGAAATCCGCAAATCGTGCGGATCGCTTATCACGATAGGTGCATGTGCAACGGCAGGGGGGATCCAGGCATTGAGGAATTGGAAGGACATCAAGGAGTTTGTACGCATCGTCTATGCTTCCCCCGAACATATTTCGACGCTCGACAGGTCGCTCCCAATAGGTTCCTTCGTGCACGTCGATTTCGAGCTGCGCGGATGCCCGATTAATAAGTACCAGCTCATCGAGGTGATCGGGGCGCTGCTTCACAAGAGGAAGCCCAACATACATACTCACAGCGTCTGCATCGACTGCAAGCTGAAGGGAAACGTCTGCGTCATGGTCGCACACGGCACTCCCTGTCTCGGTCCGGTGACCCAGTCCGGGTGCGGTTCGATCTGTCCCTCGTTCAACAGAGGTTGCTATGGCTGCTATGGCCCGATGGAATCACCGAACACCTCCGCACTTGCGGGCCAATTCTCCGAGCTAGGCGAGACCCGGCACGACATATCTCTCGCCTTCCGCGGATTCAACGCCTACGCCGAAGCCTTCAGAAGAGAAAGTGAAGCTCATGAAAAATAAACAGGCCAGAACGATAAAGGTCGACTATCTTGCCCGTGTCGAGGGAGAAGGCGCTCTGAAAGTGAAGATGAAGGACGGTCGGGTCGATGACGTAAAATTCAGGATATTCGAGCCTCCCCGATTCTTCGAGGCTTTTCTTCGCGGCAGAAAATACTCAGAAGCGCCGGACATCACCGCACGTATCTGCGGCATTTGCCCGATTGCATACCAGATGAGTTCGGTTCACGCCATGGAAAACGCATTCGGAGTCAGAGTCGATGGACAGCTCCGCGAGTTGAGGCGACTGATCTACTGCGGCGAATGGATCGAGAGCCATGCGCTCCACGTCTACATGCTTCACGCACCTGATTTTCTGGGATATGAGGATGCGATCCAGCTTGCAAAAGACCATCCGGATGCGGTGCAGCGAGGACTCAGGCTCAAGAAAACGGGCAATGACCTGGTGACAATCCTCGCCGGCAGAGAAATTCACCCGATCAACGTGAAGGTAGGCGGGTTCTATAAGTTACCCGCGAAGAAGGATTTCGTTGAAATTCTCGAACGGTTGAAGCGCGCCCGGGACGAAGCTTACGAGACCGTGCTCTGGACCGCCTCGCTGCCGTTCCCTGAGTTCGAATATGACTACGAGTTTGTCTCGTTAAGTCATCCCGGCGAGTATCCGTTCAACGAAGGGAGGCTTATTTCGAATAAAGGCCTCAACATCGACATTCGCGAATATGAGCTGATCTTCCATGAAACCCATGCGTATTACACGAACGCACTTCAGTCGGAGATGAAAGGAAAAGGAGCCTACCTTGTCGGTCCGTTGGCCAGGTTTAATCTGAATTTCGAGAAGCTCTCGCCGCTTGCGCAGAAGGCTGCAAGAGAGGCGAATGCGGTGCCGCCAATCAAAAACCCGTTCAAGAGCATAGTAGCCCGCGCGGTGGAAGCCCTTTATGCCTGCGACGAGGCAATCCGCATAATTGAAAACTATGAACAGCCCGAAAAGGCGGCAGTGGATTACTCCGTCCGCCCCGGTTTTGGGTTCGGCTGCACAGAGGCACCGCGAGGTATCCTTTACCACCGGTATCTGGTCGGGGAGGACGGTGCCATAAGGGACGCCAAGATTGTGCCGCCCACATCTCAGAATCAAAAAATGATCGAGACAGACCTGAGAAATTTTGTCACCGCCAACATTGAAATGCCAAAGCAGGAGCTGACGCTCAGATGTGAACAGGTCGTGCGGAACTACGATCCATGTATCTCGTGCGCCACCCATTTTCTGAAACTGGAAATCTCCTAGCCCGGCGCAGCGAATAAAATGAAGAGTGAAAGCACACCGACCCGAAAAGCTCCGACCGCTCCCCTGAAAAACGAGAAGAGCGTAAACATCACTATCGTCGGAGTAGGGAATGAATTCAGGGGCGATGACGGTGCAGGTATACTGGCTGTGAGAATGCTGAAAGAGAAAGTGCCGGCGGATGTGAGGACGGCCGAACTCGCGGGCGATCAGTCCGGCCTCCTTGAGTTAATGCGGTCCAGCGACGCATTGGTAATAATAGATGCTGTCAGGTCGTCCGCTGCCGCCGGCACAATCTTCCGGGTTGATGCGAGCGAGGACCCCATGCCGGAACATTTCTTCTCCTTCTCGACGCACGCTTTTGATTCCGCACATGCTGTGGAGCTCGCGCGCACATTGAAACTGCTGCCGAGGAGAGTAATTTTCTACGGGATAGTCGGGAAGGAGTTCTCCTACTCTTCCGGTCTCACCCAGGAAGTGACGGAGTCAGTCAATCTGATTCAGACGAATATTCAGAACGAGATTAAGGCCGCACTCCAGCGGGAGGCACCGGTCGAAGATGACGCCTGACGGCGTCGAACGGAAGAGTTTCGTTCCGGGTAGCAATGCACGGCCTTGCTATTTCCGTCCATAATGGAGTGATAATTAATCATGAAATCAGCCGGACCGTGTCAGGACCCGGTTTTCACCGGATCTAAGCTCTGAATAAAAGATGTAGCTCCTGCTACTCTACTTTTGCCTGCGCCATGTAGTAAGCCAGATTACCCGCATACGGCGAATTTGGAAAGTCCTTTTGCACTCTCGTGAGGAGGCCGATTGCCCTGTCTTTTTTCCCGACCTTGATGTAGTTTCTCGCGGCTCCGACCAGGTACTGAGGCGTCATGAAATTCTTCGAATCGCGGGAGGCCGCTCTCTCGTAATACTCCGCCGCCTTCTTGTGATCGCCTTGAATCTCGTAAACTTCCGCGACTCCTGCATCGGCACTGGCTTTCAGAAACTTGTCACTTCCGTCGTAGTCCTTGAAATACTTCATGGCATCGGTGTAATCACCGAGGTAGTAATAACAATCGGCGAGGTAAACCTTTGCCGCTTCGCCCGTCTCAGAATTGCCGTAGTTGTCGACAATCGATTTCAATCCCGGAATGTTGTGTGCAGGATCTCCGTTAATCGCGACCTGATAAGCGCCGCCATCGAAGTAGTTGAGAACCTGGGAGAGGTCCGTCGCAGCCTTCCGGTTGTTGGCGTCCACATTGTTCAGATATGCCACCACGACCACCACGGCTATTACCAGTCCGGTTATTAAACCGCTTACGATCTTCCTGTTGTTGCGAAGAAGATCCATCGTCTTGAAATAGGTGGTGACCAGCTTGTCTTGCTTGAGTTCCTTTTTGGTAATCTTTTTTCTGGGCTTGAGCATGCAACATTCCTCTTGATTTCTAATAATTTAGCAAAACCGACCTTTCTAGAAAAGGAATTTCTTGGCGCATCGAAGCATTCGAAAATACCGGGGAAAAGCGCGAATATTGGTGTTTCAATTCAGTCTCGCGTGAATCCAGCCGCTTTGGAATTTCAACACAAGCTGTGCATCTTTCTTCCGCAGAGACGAGGAAACCTTCTTCGCTCCCCTGCATCATATAGACTGAACAAACAATTGGAGGAAATCATGGACAAAAATATCGGATCGGCTGACAAATGGATCAGGATAATTGTCGGACTTTTCCTGATAAGCCTGGATTTCTGGGGACCACGTACCGCCTGGGGCTGGATCGGTTTGATTCCTCTTGCGACAGCCTTGATCGGTTTTTGCCCTCTTTACGCGCCGTTCAAATTTTCCACCCGTAAACAAGAACAAAAAACGGCATAGAAACCGCGATCCGTATCGGGTCGGACCCCAATGTCCGCCGGCCCTCGGATTGAAACAAGCTGAGAGGCGAAACTCCGGGGCAGTCAAGTTTGAGGCGGAAGCTGTTTTGAGCGCTTCATAGTAGAAAGTTCAGATTGCGGCCCGGCCGCGTTAGGAGCAATAATGTTTCTAGACCAACAAGCCCAGAACGAGATCAAGAAGAGATTCGCGAACCTCGTGAATCCCGTTAAGATCATTAACTTCACACAGTCGCTGGAATGCCAGTATTGCAGGGAGACGAGGCAGATATTGGAAGAGCTGACAGCTCTTTCCGACAAACTCAGTCTGGAGGTCCTCAACTTCATCAGTGACAAAGAGCAGGTCGAGAAATACAATATCGACAAGATCCCCGCGACGGTGATTGCCTCCCCGGATGTCGATTACGGGATAAGGTATTACGGGATTCCATCCGGATATGAATTCGCGTCGCTGCTCGAGAGCATCGAGATGGTCTCGACTCAAACCCATGAACTGAGCGACGAAGTTGCCGAACAGGTGAAAATGATCAGCGAGCCCGTTCACATCCAGGTCTTCGTCACGCCGACCTGTCCTTACTGCCCCAGAGCTGTCTACACCGGCCACCAACTCGCCTTTCTGAACAAGAACATCAGGGCCGACATGGTGGAAGCCACGGAATTCCCCCACCTGTCGATGAAGTACAACGTCCGCGGCGTGCCGAGAGTCGTGATTAACGAGACTCACCACTTCGAAGGTGCGCTTCCCGACGAGGCGTTCGTCGATGAGATTCTGAAGGCTCTGGGCAAGAAACAGAACTGACCGACAAGCTGATCCCCGTGCCCGGAGTTTGCCGGGACGACAAATCCCGGGCGATCTAATATCCACTTCGGGCTATCGGCAGATTCGGGTTTTCATCCTTTCGAGTCCAGGATGTCACCGATGGCTTTGAGGACCGCCGAAGCCGAAAACTTTCGGGAAGAATCCCCGTCTTTAATTACGAGGATCCTTCCTTTTCTCGCCATAACTTCCCCGGTCTCACTCACAGCGGTTACACAATCTTCATTCTACCGTCGATGACGCCTGCCCTTTGGGACTTCGCCGCCCCTTCTTTGCTCTTTCCCCTGCATCGGAGCAGGAGCCGGCCTGGGTGTCCGTACAAGCACATCTCCCGATTCCTTGAGAGTGATTTCTCCCTGGTACTTGAATAGAATCTGCTTGAAAAACTTTCTCTCTTCTTCAGTAGCAACGAGAGAGACCGCTTCGCCCTTTTGTCCGGCGCGGGCCGTCCTTCCGACGCGGTGGGTGTATGACTCGACGTCCTTCGGTATTTCGTAATTGTAAACATGCGAGACATCATCTATGTGCAATCCGCGGGCTGCGACATCGGTCGCGACTAGAACGGTGAACTTCTCCCTCCGGAAATCATCCGTTACTTTCTCGCGCTGGGGCTGGGACATGTTCCCGTTTAGCGCGCGTGCCTGTATCCCCATTTCCGTCAGCTTCTTGGAGACCTTCACCGTAATATGCTTCCTGTTGCAAAAAATGATTGCCAGCTGTCTTTCCTGTCCCAGCAAGGCTGCGAGAAGATCGAGCTTCGCTTCCGGAGTAACCCGGTAATAGACCTGGCGGAGGAATATCGGCTTCACCGTCGACGCGAACCGTACGTTCTTCGGATTGTGAAGATACTTTGCCGCCAGCTTTTCGATTTCCTTCGGGACTGTTGCGCTGAAGAGGAGAGTCTGATGCTGTGCCGGAAGCTGCGCGGCGATTCGCTCCACGTCGCGTATGAATCCCATATCCAGCATACGGTCCGCCTCATCGCAGACGAAATATCTTATCGAGTTGAGTCTGACGGCGTTCCTGTTGATCAGATCAATCAGCCGGCCGGGCGTCGCGACGATTATATTCGCCTGCCTCAGCTTCGCGGCCTGGGTGTTTATCGAGACTCCGCCGTAGACGGGCACGATTCCCAGGTGCTTACCTGCAGAAAATTTTACGAATTCCCCCGCGACCTGGGTGGCAAGCTCTCTTGTCGGAACCAGGACGAGGGCCTTCAGCCCGTCGCGTTTCTTCAATTGTTCAATTATAGGTATCGCAAAGCTCAACGTCTTCCCCGAACCTGTCTCAGACTGGGCGAGGACATCCTGCCCGTTTGCAATGGCCGGAATAATTTCCTCCTGGACCGGCGTCGCCACCGTTATTCCCTGTGCTTCAAGCAATCTTGTTATTTCTTCGCTCAGCACAAATGACTGTGATTTCATTAAAACCTTTCACTTATATATATGATTGTAATTGGGAATCAGTTACTGAGAAGGAGTACGGGTCCTTTGCTATCAGAAGTATCCTTAGAAGAAGACCAAATCCCGGCTTCTGAACACCGTCGCCCGTTCTTCTATTCAGGTGGGGAGAAGATGTTTCTGTTACTTGGTATAATATAGTGAATGCGGAAGGATAGTTATGCAACCTTTATTTGCGGGCCTGCAATATCCGTCTGAACGGGCCGGATTCGCCGTTGTTTCGAAGAGCGTCACGACGCAAGCAGCATCTTATTGCCTGGGCGCCTCTTCGCTCACCTTCCCCGACAGGTTCCGATAGACGAAGACGAAGTAGAACACCACGAGTATCATGCCGATGATCCACCATACGAGTCCGACCTGCAAACCATACGGGCCTGTCGACGCACTATAAGCGGTAAGGGTGTACGAAGGATCGAGGGTCGATACGATAAGGTTGGGGAAGAGTGTGCCAGCCATGGCGGCAAGCGACCCGACGATAAACGTGACCGATCCGAGAAAGGGGCGCAGGTCAGCGGTCCCCTTGAGGGCTGTCGGGACATAGAAGAATCCTGCCAGTGACACAATGACGAGCACAATCGGCCACACTCTATCGACGAGCGGGGAAAAGAAGCCGGGCTGCACAAACATGGTCAGGACAATGGTTATCAATGCCATCACGAGAACCGCCCACCATAACCGACGCGCGACGAGGATGCTGCGCGCGCGCAGCGATCCATCCGTCTTCCATACAAGGAAGAGCGCCCCGTGTAATCCAAGAATCGCCAGGCAGAAGATTCCGGCCGAAATAGTGTAATAATCGAGAACGCCGATCCAGGGTTTCGGAAGCAAGTCCGTGAACAACGGTATCGAGAAGTAGCCGGCATCGTTCAAAGGTACCCCGCGGACAAGATTGCCGAAGCCGGCGCCGAGGATTACCGCTATGAGCACGGACGAAAACTGCAGAGTGCCGTCCCAGAAATCGTGCCAGAGCTTGTACGGTTCGTGTGACCGGAGTTCGATCGCGAGCCCGCGCAGGATGAGAAGCCATAAAAGAATTACCAGCGGCATGTACAGCCCGCTGAACCCTGCGGCGTAAGCCTTCGGAAACGCGAAGAAGAGAGTCCCGCCTGCCGCGAGAAGCCAAACCTCGTTGCCGTCCCACACCGGACCGATTGCCGACAGAAGCTGGCGGCGTTCCGCATCGGTCCTGGCAACGAACCTGTATACGATGCCGGCGCCGAAGTCAAACCCGTCCAGCACCACGTAAACAATAAGCATCGCCGAGAGCAGCGCGTACCATAGTGTCTGCATGTTATCATCCCCTCCTTTCAGCGTGCACGGGGCCGTGAGCGATCTCCCGGCCGACCAGGTAGAGGAAGCATACGCCAATGACGAAATAGAGGCCGACGAAACCGATCGTGGTGAAAACAACGTCGCCGGTATTCACCATGGGCGAGGCGGCATCCGTTGTCCTGAACAGGTTGTACACTATCCAGGGCTGCCTGCCGAGCTCGGCAGTCAGCCAGCCTGCAATGGTCGCGATATACGGAAATGGAAACGCGAGCATTAGGAGCCACAGTACGGGTCTAGATTTGTCGAGCCGTCGTAGCCACAACAGCAGCGCGCCGATTGCCATCAGTGCGAGTATGAGTGTGCCAAGCCCCACCATGATGTGATAACTGTAGTATAATAGGGGAATATTGTCGGGCCAGTCCGTCTTGGGAAACGCATCCAGTCCCTTCACCGTCGCCCCAAATGAGCCGTAAGCAAGGAAACTCAACATGCCTGGCACGACAACCGGGTTCTCGAGTGTCTGCTCATCAACATTCGGCTGGCCAATGATCGCGAGGGGAGCCCTGCTCCCGCTCTTGAACACTCCTTCGAGTGCCGCAAGCGATGCCGGCTGATAGTCGGCGACGAGCTTGCCGTTCTGGTCGCCCGTCGGGAATATCTGGAGGACGCTTGCAACGAGCGCTGTTATGATACCGACGCGAAGGAACATGCCTGACTCCTCATTGTACTTGCCGAGGAGTTTCCAGAGCGCGCCCACGGATGCCACTACGGTTGCCGCGGTAACCACCGACGCACTCATGTTATGGGCGTATTCCCAGATTGCCCATGGATTGAGAACAAATTCCCAGAAACTCGCCAGCTGAAGCGTGCCGTTTTGACCGACGGCGTATCCCGTGGGATGCTGCATGAATGCATTGGTAGCGATTATGAAATAGCCTGAAAGCCAGCTCCCCGCGCAGAGGCCCGCGGCCACGGCGAAATGGCCGCGCCGGCTGAGCTTCTTCTCTCCGAACAGGAAAAGACCGAGCAACGAAGATTCGAGAAAGAATGCGAAGACCCCTTCCATTGCAAGCGTCTGCCCGATGACACCGCCGGCATAATTGGAAAAACCGGCCCAGTTAGTGCCGAATTGAAACTCAAGCGGAATTCCGGTTACGACTCCGACCGCAAAGTTTATTGCAAATATCCGCGCCCAGAACCTTGCCGCCGCGTTCCAGCTGTCGTTGTTCGTCTTCAGATAGCGCCACTTCATGAATACTATGATGAGCGCCAGTCCCATTGTAAGCTGCGGAAAAAGATAATGGTAGGTTACCGTGAATGCGAATTGTAGGCGATCCCAAAGCATCCCTTATCTCCTTATTGCCCAGCCAAGGTAATACCCCGCTCTAGTCTTTTCAAGACAAGATGGAACACCCTTTTCTACAAGGAGTCGTAATTTCGAATAATGCGAGTCGCCTGCTCTTCGGCCAGGCAGTCAACAGGCCCCGCGCTCGACAACTACCTCGCAAACCGAAGCAGGCATAACCTCGACACTTCCCGCCATCGTGAAAGGCTCCATGAACTTCTTTACTTTATTCTCATCGTCGGCTTCGATAATAAGGTACAGCGTGTGCGCGCCGTCCACGACGGCCTCGGCATTTATCTTCAGTCCATTGCGTCCGGCGTTTTCGTCGGAGAGATGCATAAGCAGCATCTCCCCCATTTCCTTGCTCCGTGCCGGGCATGTCTCGCTTGAATGTTTGTGCTTAACCACATAAAGTCCCATTTTATTCCCCTCACTTGTTTCTTTAGAATATCAATAACGGGGCAAACCGGGATCTACTTTCTCGACCCAGGCGTCAATCCCCCCTAGAAGGTTCTTAACTTTCTTGAAACCGTGCTGCCTCAGGAATGTTGCCGCCTTCGCGCTTCTCCCACCCATCTTGCAGTGGACCACGATCTCCTTCGACGGGTCGAGTTCGCCGTATCTCTTCGCGAGTTCAGAAAGAGGTATGAGGGGTGCTCCGAGATTGACTATCTCATATTCCCGCGGCTCACGGACATCCAATATGAAGAGATCATCCCCCCGGTCGAGGCGCAGCTTGAGCTGTTCCACGGTTATCTCGGTGTTTTCGTCGACCTTTTCCGAGGCGGGTGCCGGCTTCACTATCCCGCAGAACTGCTCGTAGTCGATAAGAGCATGTATGGACGGGTCGTCGCCGCATATCGGGCAGTCCGGGTCCTTCCTCAGCTTCATCTCGCGGAATTTGAACTTGAGCGCGTCGAAAAGGACAAGCCTCCCGATGAGCGGTTCGCCCTCGCCGAGCAGGAGCTTGATAACTTCGAGAGCCTGGAGCGTACCGATTATTCCGGGAAGCACTCCGAGCACGCCGCCTTCTGCGCAGCTCGGGACGAGTCCCGGAGGAGGCGGAGCAGGATACAGACACCTGTAACACGGACCGCGCTTCGCGTCGAAGACGCTTACCTGACCGTCAAATCGCAAAATAGACCCGTAAACATTCGGTTTACCCAGAAGAACACAGGCATCATTCACGAGGTACCTCGTGGGAAAGTTGTCCGTGCCGTCGACGATGACATCATAACCGGCAAACAGGTCGAGGGCGTTCTCGGATAAAAGGCGGGTCTCGTATGTCTCTATCACGATGTGCGGGTTGATGCCCTCGAGGGTCTCGCGCGCGGAATCGAGTTTGGACCTCCCGATGTCCACCGTCGAGTGCATTATCTGCCGCTGGAGGTTTGTCTTGTCGACGACGTCAAAATCGACGATGCCGAGTTTCCCCACCCCCGCCGCGGCGAGATACATTCCAAGCGGCGAGCCGAGTCCGCCCGCACCGATCATCAGCACTTTCCCCGCCTTCAGCTTCTTCTGCCCTTCCATACCGACCTCCGGAATGATCAGGTGCCTGCTGTATCGCAGCACCTCGTCATTCGACAGCTGGACCTCGCTGGCGACATCCTGCACATCGACATCCACCCCTCCGGCTATCGACGGGATAATGCTTACCGTGTCGGTCCCCCTGACAGCAGTCTTATCCTTCTCGAGGTACCTTATATCCTCATCGTTGACATAAATGTTAACGTAGCTTCTGAAGCTGCCGTCTTCGGCATATAAATGTTGTTTTATCTGGCCATACCTAGCGGTGAGGTTGCCGAGAACCTCGCCTACGGTCGAACCATCTACCTCCACCGTGTCCTGCCTGTCGGTAAACGGGCGAAGCGGTGTCGGTATGAATATTTTTATCGCCATTTTTTCTCCTTGTGGTTCATTTAGAAACTCGCGGACGTTTCTAGCGCCCGCTTCCTCTCTCCTCTTCTATTTTGACCGGCCTCGTTGTCTCGATCGACAGAGGGGTCTCGTTAAACCGGTCCCTGGATTCGGAAAGGAACCAGGCTGTCATCACCTTGGCCTCTCCACATGCGACCGAAAGAACGATATATGTAAACCATGGGAGCGCGTGTTCTCTGTCGAACTCGGAAGGAATTGCGGGATGGTCCGGATGCGAATGGTAAAAACCGAGCAGTTGCAGGTTCCTCTCCGACGCTGCGCGCTCCGCCTGGAGATACTGCTTCGGGGTGATCAGAAATCTCCTGCGCCGATTGTCTTCCTGCAAATTATCAATCTCGACAACGTCCAGAATTACCGTTTCATCGCCATCGGTCGAACCGAGAAGTATCCCGCAGCATTCTTCCGGATATGTCTTCTGGCCGTGTTCTTCCATTCTCCGGGCCAGTTCCCTCGAAGTCCTAACCATTCAGAATCTCCCTCCGTTTCTCCTGCTCACTCCGCCTGAGGCCGGCCGCGCCTCATCCTTAAGAAAATGTTCAGACGCATATCTTGCTCCGCTATCGGGGAAAACCGTGACTATCACTCCCCCCTCGACCTTCGACGCAAGCTTCAGGCTTGCCGCCATCGCCGCGCCGCTGGAAATTCCGACAAACAATCCCTCTTGGCGCGCAAGCCGGTCGACCATCTCATATGCCTCCTCGGTGGAGACAGTCAGCCTCCCATCCTCAACTTTCCTGTCATATATCCCGGGAACGATCGATGTATCGAGGTGCTTCAGTCCTTCGAGGCCGTGCAGCGGTGAATCGGGCTGAAACGTAATGCAGCGTATCCCAGGATTGAATTCCTTGAGCCGCCTCGATGTTCCGATGAAAGTCCCGCTCGTTCCAAGCCCCGCCACAAAGTGAGTTACCCTATGCTCAGACTGTTCCCATATCTCAACCGCGGTTGTGTTGAAATGGGCCTTCCAGTTCGCCGGATTATTGTACTGGTCCGGGTAGAAATACTTGTCCGGCTTCGCCGCAACCAGTTCCTTCACCTTCTGCTGAGCGCCGTCTGTCCCGCTCAGCGGGTCGGTCATGATAATCTCCGCACCGTACGCGCGGAGCGCCGCCTTCCTCTCGATACTCGCGTTTGACGGAAGAGCAAGGACAACCCTGTACCCGAGGACACTCCCAATCATCGCATATGCGATCCCGGTGTTCCCGCTGGTCGCATCTATGATCGTCTTGTCACGCGTCAGCGCGCCCGAGTGTTCGGCATCGAGGATCATATTCAATGCGGCGCGGTCTTTTACCGAGCCGCCCGGATTGAACCACTCTGCCTTGGCATAAATTTCCATTTCGCCGATTTCCCCCGGCAATTTCCCAATGCGGATAAGCGGAGTATTGCCGATCGTTGCCAGGATAGAATTCCGATCGCCCTGCCAGTATCCCTCGCCTCGCTCCGCTATTCCCGGCTCAGCAGGCATCAATCCGCTCTCATATTTGTAAGTCGACATATCTCTATCTTTCCAGTTAAATGGAAGTCGCGGGCGTGTCTTCGCCGTGACTGCTCATCCTTTGACTTATGGCCTTTAATTTCTTGCAGCGTTTGCAGACGCTCTTGTATTGATGATAGAAAGCGTCCGGGCTCCGGGTACCACAATAACGGCACTTCGGCGGCTTGCCATAACGGCGCTTCTGGAAGCTGGCATTTCCATATCTCCTCACGCGCATGTAGTGCTTCCAGCAAAGCCCGCGGGCCACACTTTGTCCCGGACACCCTTCTATGTTGCAAATGCAATTATTCTGCATATGAAACCCTTTCCTCTCCGAAGACCGAGACTCTCTCCGGTGAAAACGTCGATGCATTCCCCGCGAGACTTCTGACCGTCTCGCCTACAACGATTAATCCCGGAAGACCCGACGGCATCTCGGCCGCCCTTTCGCAAATGTCGTCAAGCGTCCCGACAAAGACCTTCTCATGTCGGGTGGTCCCCCCGAAAATGACGGCCACGGGTCTGGAGGAGGGAACGCCGTTGGCGAGCAGTCTCTCCACTGTCGGAACAAGATTCCGTGTTCCCATGTAAATCACGACCGTGTCGACGCGCGATGCCGATTCCCAGTCGGCGTGTCCGGCGTGCTTCGAGGGATCTTCATGGCCGGTCAGGAACAGCACGCTCGATGCTTCCCTTCGGTGAGTCAGCGGTAAACCCAACATAGTGGGCACCCCAATCCCCGCCGTTATCCCGGGGACGACCTCCGCTTCTATTCCCGCCTCGCGCAGCGCTTCGACTTCCTCGCCGCCGCGCCCGAAGATAAACGGGTCACCGCCTTTCAGCCTCACTACGCGCTTTCCCTGAGAGGCCTTCTCGACCAGGAGCCGGTTGATCTCTTCCTGTTTCATACAGTGAGCGCCCGCCCTTTTCCCGACGTATATCTTCTCCGAGTCAACAGGAGCTTCGGCAAGAACCTCCGCGCTCACAAGCGCGTCGTAAAGGACAACCCCGGCCGAGCGAAGAATTCTCAGGCCCTTGAGTGTGATGAGTTCGGGGTCACCAGGTCCCGCACCAACGAGGAAGACTTTCCCTTCACTTTCTCCCTCTGCCTGCCCCTCCGTCTCTGCCTGGTCAATCGTCATGAAATTCTGTTTCTTGCCGGCGGTTTCACCTTCTACCATTCGAAGTTCATCCTTTACATATTGCTCCAGAATTTTCTTCCTGCTTTCATAGTCACTGAAACTCCTTCGGACGTCGTCCCTGATTCTGCCCATCCTCTCAATAACCGAAGGGTAGTTTCCCGAGAATTCGGCGGCAATCTTATCGCGGATAATTTTTCCGACTGTCGGACTCTTGCCGTTTGTCGAGACGGCAACTTTTAATTCTCCTTCCCGGAATACCGAACCAAGGTAGAACGAGCACAGTTCCGGCTTGTCGACCACGTTCACCGGCATCCGCCGCTCACAGGCCTCGGCATATATCTCCTCCTGAACGACGGGATCGTCGGTTGCACCTATTACGATTGAACAACCATCCATGTCACCATAGCGGTACTCGCGCCTGATAAGAAGAATCTCGCGCTTAGAAGAGAAGCCGGCAATCAAGGGCGTAACCTGAGGCGCAATAACGACCACATCGGCGCCGCATCCGAGCAGGCTTTTTATCTTCTCTTCGGCGACATTCCCTCCGCCGACGACAAGCGCTCGCTTGTCCGTAAGCTTCAGGAATGCAGGATAAAGGCTGTTCATCCCTGACCTCTCACTTCGGCCTCCGCGGCCGGCAGGCCCGGGACAGAAAAAACTCTCGTCGAAGGAATGCTGCCTCCGATTCCGTTCTCAATCCTGATTATGTCAATGTCACCCGCAACGGCGACATCGTCTGCGTTTATCCGAAATTTTTCTCTGAGATGCAGCAGGGCAATATTTTTTCCATCGGTATCCCTCAGAATCACGTCATCCGGAATGTCGACTTCGTCCGCATCTTCCCATTCGACTGCGAGGAGAGGAAGAGCTCTCGATGAAACGCTCCCGGAAAACAGGGACTCTGCCAGGAAGTCTCTGTAATCGAATTCACCTGCAAATCCTTCGAACGGCAGGCACGCGCCTGCGGCAAGCCGTTCGATGTCAGACCATCCGCGTGATGAAATCGTGAGGGATGGGAATTCCTCGATCCTGTCGATAATCGCATTTCTATCGCTTTCACGCATAAATCGGGTGCGATATCTGGCAGCGGAGCGTTCTTTGGGTCCGGCAATTTTCTTCGAATTCATGCGGCACATTCCCCTTCGCCCGTTACGGCGATGAACGCAGTTTCCTGGCCGATGTCGACAAACAACTCCTTTGTAAGTTTCGCGGGAGCCAGGTCCGACAAGTCTTTGATGTCCTCACGAAATGAGCGAATGCCGACGCGTTCCGCAAATTCCCGGAAATTTTCCTCTCCGAGCTTCTGAGAGAGGTATCTCTTCAGTAACCTGGAAGCCGCTTCGGCTGCGTGTCTTGCGGGCACTCTTCCGAGAGTTGCCCCAAAAGTATGTTTGCCGGAATTCAAGCCTCCGCCTATCGATATGATATATGACGGTATCTCGCCTCCGTCGACTTTCTTCGTCGCTCCGTGAAAGCCGATCGCAGCGACGTGATGTTGTCCGCACGAATTCGGGCAGCCGCTTATCTTTATCCTGAGCCCGCCGAGCAATTCACTCCAGTCGGGCTGCCGCTGGAGCATTTGAGTCAGCTCTCTTCCGAGCGCGCGGGAATGGGTAATCCCAAGGTTGCAGGTATCCGCTCCCGGGCAGGATGTGACATTCGAGATCTCCAGTGGGCCTGCCTGGTCTAAACCTGCCGCATTCAGTTCACGATAAACCGGTGTAATTTCAGAAGACCGAATCCATCTCAGAACTATATCCTGCTGGGCCGTCGTTCTCGCCTCGCCTCTCGAGTATTCGTCGACAATCCTGCTTATTGCCAGGAGCTGATCCACGGTAAGGTCGCCTATCGTCGTGGTGATATAGACGATGTTGTAGCCTTCCTGCTTCTGTGGGAAAACATTCGAGCTCCGCCACCTGTCGAAGTCGGCGTCTCCTGTTGCCTCGCTCGGAACCGTTGAATCGACCGGTGTGTAATAGTCCTCGGGATCGGTTTCAGGTTCCGGGAATCTTCTCCCGGATTCCACGATCTTCTGTCTTCCCTCGAACACTCGCCGTCTGAACTCGTCCGCGCCGAGTTTCCAGAGGACGTACTTCATTCTCGCCTTGTTCCGGTTCTCCCTGTTCCCCGTCTCATTGAAGATGGCGATGATCGCTTCCGCGGTAGGGACTATTAGTTCAGCCGGCATGAACTCTTCAAGTATATCTGCCACGCGCGGCTGGCCACCGAGGCCGCCCCCGACGAGAACCCTGAACCCCCGCCTGGGTTCTCCTTCGACTTCTCGTATCTCAGCGACGAATCCTATGTCGTGAATCCACGGGATTATTCCGTCACTCTCATCCGAACTCCCCGAAAACGATATCTTGAACTTCCGGGGCAGGGTCTGACTTAGAGAATTCCGCAGGAGGTGTTTGGCAAGGAGGTGCGAGTAGGGTGTAACGTCGAACAATTCATTTCTGGAAACGCCCGCAGCAGGCGAACCGACGACGTTGCGGACGCTGTTGCCGCAGGCTTCCCGCGTTGTGAGCCCGACTGCGTTAAGTCTCTCCATAACATCAGGAACCGTTTCGAGCTTTACCCAGTGGAGTTGGATATCCTGCCTTGTGGTGACATGGGCGATTCCATCTGAATAATCGCGCGCTATGCAGGCGAGCTCTGCAAACTGCGCGGACGTCAACAATCCGTACGGCACCTTGACGCGAACCATATTGAAACCCTTCTGGTCGGCCCGCTGGCCGTATATCCCCCGGTGAAGCCTGAATTTTTTGAACTCCTCATCGGAAATGTCACCCGACAAATAAGCGCTTATCTTCTCGCGCATCTCCCTTATATCTGCGGCGTACGCCTCCCTCGTTTCAATCGACGCAGCCGCTGCTCTGGTTTCCAAAAGCATCTCCTCCTATTTGAATTCCCGGCATTCGAGCTATTTCACGAACTGCCGGGAAAATGTATATAAGAAAAGCCCTTCGTCGGTTTTCAACGAAGGGCTTCAAATTTTTGGTCTATCGATTCTTAGGTCAACCCAAAGATTCACACCTTCGCGAAACCGAGGCGGTCATCATACAGATACAACAGCAACAGGCGCATGTCATTTGAATCCCGGGCTTTCGCAACAGCGTGAATTTGTTCATCGTTGATAAAAGTTATTAATACTTAATTATTTTGTCAAGTTTTATGGTTCCGGAAAATTCTAAATTGACAAATAATTTAGTGCGATTCCGGGCGCATTTCCGGGTTTTGTCGGAGTTTGGCTTTTTCCTGTGTCGGGTCATCAGCACAGCGCGCCTGCCTTCGGCTTCGGTCTTCTCATGCCGGCGTCCCGCACAAACGCCAGTGCGTTGCCGAGATCCTCCGTCAGGTCCTCAACCGCTTCAATTCCAACAGACAGCCTGATTACCCTCTCGTTTATCCCCGCTTTCTCACGCTGCTCGGGCGCCATCGACGCGTGGCTCATTGTTGCCGGGTGCTCGATCAGCGATTCGACACCACCCAGGGATTCCGCAAGCGCGAATAGTTTCGTGGAACGAAGAACATGTTTCACCTCTTCGATTCCGCCGTCTACTTCGAACGAGACCATCCCTCCAAACCCTTTCTGCTGTTTCGCTGCCAGCTCATGATTCGGATGAGTTTCAAGGCCGGGATAGTAGACCTTCCTGACGTTCGGATGCTTTGAAAGGAATTCGGCGACGGCCCTGGCATTTTTTTCGTGTTCCTTCATTCGGGGCACGAGCGTCTTTATTCCGCGAAGCACAAGCCAGCAGTCGAACGGTGAAGCGCCCTGCCCGACAGCGTTGGCAAGAAACTGAAGCCTCTCCGCATTTTTCCGGTCCTTTGCAACCACTGCCCCTCCGACTACGTCGCTGTGCCCGTTGAGGTATTTCGTCGTCGAATGAATAATGAAATCTGCGCCGAGCTCGAACGGCTTCTGATTGACCGGCGAGAGGAATGTGTTGTCGACAATCGACAGCGCTCCGTGGGCGTGGGCAATATCCGACAGTTTCCGGATGTCGACAATATTCAGGAGAGGGTTGCTCGGAGTCTCAATCCAAAACGCCTTGGTGTCGGCTCTGACGGCTTCCTCCACCGCCGTCAAATCGGTCATGTCCACATAAGAAATTTGCAGGCCAAACAGTTCGCGATAGGTCCTGAGAAGGCGTTCGGTGCCGCCGTAACAATCATGCGTACAAATGATGTGGTCACCGGCCCTGAAGAAGTGGAGCATGAGGGCGACAGCTGCCATCCCGGTTGCTACAGCAGCTGCACCCGCACCCTCTTCGAGAGCAGTTATGTTCTCTTCGAGCGATCTGCGGGTCGGGTTGCCGCTCCGGGTGTAGTCGTAACCCTTGGTTGTTCCGACATCTTCGAACCGGAATGTTGAAGTCTGGTAGATTGGGGTGGTTACGCTGTTGTAAGCGGAATCTTTATCCACACCTGTGTGGACTGTTTTTGTCTGAAGACGCATTTGGTACTCCTCCCTTTTCAAATTCTAAACACTAAACCCTTTGAAGACTCGGAACTCGACCCGGAAGACGATCAGCTTCCCAACTTCAAATGCCTTTCGGAGTTCCGTGTTTCGGACTTAGAATTCCCTTAAAACAAAAAACCTCTTCCGATGATCAGAAGAGGCAGGATACCAGCGTCTTCCTCTCATCTTTCTCCGCAAGGGCGGAGCAGGAATTAGCACCTCAACGTCCGGGTCAAATCAAATCCGACTTGACCCGAGCTGGTTGCTACGGCGTCACAGGGCCTGTTCCCTCGGCCGTTCTAGATAAGAATGAGGTTTTCAAAGAGACTTTCGACTCTTTAAAATAGACGAAATTTCACCGCGTGTCAAGCGGTTTGATCGAGAATTCCTCATAAAACCCGGTTCACCGCCTGGACCCGGTAACGGGAGCAAGCGACGATCGAAGAAGCCGCCGCGCAACGGACGGCAGCTCACTCCTGATGGCTGACGCGATGCTAAAAGCTACAACGCCACCAGCGGAAGACTCACCTCAGTCAGATTCAGAACCTGTACCTCAGTCCGAATCCGTATGGCGTCACACCGAGCGAGAAGCCTGTGCTGGATGGGTTGTAGCGAGAGCCGGTTATGGATGAATAGACGGACCTGTAATACCTGCCGACGGTTGAGCCGATGGCATACGCCATGAGTGCGCCGGCGACAGCGTCCGAAAACCAGTGCATGCTCCCTCTGTCTACCGAGGACACTCCGTACATCGTATATGCGACCAGGCCATAGCCGGCAACTTTAAGCCACGTGCTGTTCGGGTAGTAACCCATTAGGGCGGAAACCACCGCCATCGTGGCACCCGTGTGTCCGGAAGGCCACCCGTTGAATATACCGCCGCGCAGGAAACCGAATCTGAATTCCTCGCTAAGCGCATCCATGTTCGAATGGCGTCTCCAGTTGGGAGCGGGCCTGCCGGTTATTGTCTTCAGCGCGATGTTATCCATCAGTTCGATGATGCTTGCCTGTATCACCGCGAACGAGGCGCCGAGGACCTCGTCGTTATGCGCGATCCCGGCATACGCGAGAAGCGATCCGCCCGCTATGAACGGAAGAAGCTCGCCCGTGTATGGAACCGGGAGCGCAAACCTGCCGTACGACGGGTGAGTGTTGAAGAAGTGTTCCACCTTGTAGTCAAGGTCCGAGCTGACTATCGGAGGCGTTACCAGTACCGCGGCGAGCTGATACTTGAGATTACGCCCAGTGAAACTGTGCAGTATGTTGTTTCCGAAATTGCCGAAGACACTCAGCTCAACGTTATCGCCGCCGAATATTCCGATAGTAGGCGGGCTCAGCTTCACGTGCCGGTTTCCAGCCGTAAGCGTAAGAGCGTTATCGCCGGGTTCAGGCTCTCCGAGGGACAGCAGTTGTGATTTCAGGTACTCTTTTCGAGTGAGAATAGGACGTGCGTTGCCGGTAAGCGGAACGATAAGGGAAAGGCCGACGGTAACAACAAGGGGATATAGATTTTTTTTGACCATGTTCTGACCTCCACGATATCGAAAACGCACGCGAAGAAGGGGGGTTCCTTGTCGTAAATTAATTATTGTTCATGCCCGATTGCCGCAATTTGGAACGGCTTTTCCCGGGCTGTGCTAATCTGACATCATATTGCGGCGTTCGTCTATTTACGAAAACACAACCAAAATAGAGGTGAATAACAATATGGCCAACATCGATGAGATCAGCGAGTTTCTGGTACCGGAGAAGTCAGTCCTGGTTCTCTGGGACCTTCAAAAAATGTTAGTGGACAACATTTTCAACAAGGACGAGTTTCTGAAAAATGTGCAGGCGCTTGCTTCTTCTGCGAGGGCGAAAGGCGTACCGGTTTTCCTCACGAAGATCACCCCTCTACCCGACAGGTTTCAGTCTGCGGGAAGGCGTTACATGATGAGCAAGCGACCGCGGCCGCTTAATATGACGCCGGACGGGCTCGAACTGGCAATCAAGCCGGAACCCGGCGACATCGTGCTGAACAAGAACACGGCCAGCATTTTCGTGGGAACAAATTTCGATCTCATGATGAGGAATGCCGGGATCTCGACCATAGTGTTTACGGGAATTGCAACCGAGCTCGGGGTCGAATCGAGCGCAAGAGAGGCAGGCAACAGGGGATATTTTCCCATCGTAGTGACCGATGCCGTGTCATCGATGAGCAAGGAGGGACACGCGCGGTCTCTCGATACCATGAGAAGCCTCATGCCGCTCGTCACGGCGAATGAACTCGTTGAATTCTGGAAGGATTGAACTTTTTGCCGGCTTGAGGCATCTAAACCAGAGTGATCAAGGGAACCCGCAGATCCGGCCAGGAATCCGATGAGAGAAGTACCCAACCGCGGACAAATGAGGCGTGACATTGGATTACATTCCGTCTCTCCCCCGCGGCGCTCATTCACGGGCCGTTTGCGGAGTTCCCGAGATTGGCGAGAAGATTTTCTTTTAGCACTAAAAACAAAAAAGGAGTACGAGACATGAAGAATCTGTTGGCTTTCGCAGCAGTGCTGTTGATTGCCGGATCGGTTCTTGCTCAGGGGATGCAGGGCGGGCAGGGGCAGCGTCGTCCGATGTATGACCAGTCTGCCGTCGTGACGATCTCCGGCACTATCCAGAAGGTCGAGACGATGTCCGGCCGCATGGGCAACTTTCACATGGTTCAGCTGGTAGTGAAAGATTCGAGCGGGACGGTTACGGTTAATGTCGGCCCTAGCACATACCTGGACGAGCAGAAGATATCGTTTAAGGAAGGCGATGCGGCTGTTGTCACCGGCGCCAGGATGCAGTTCCGCGGCAACGACGTCATCATGGCGGCGAAGATTGTGACCGGCGGAAAAACAATTACCCTGCGCGACGATTCGGGCCGGCCGTTGTGGTTCAGGGGCGGAATGAAATAAGGGCTGGCTTCTCAAGGTAGTTAAACCGTAAGAGACGCTGAGGCACAGGGAGATAATTAAGTCTCCTCTGTGCCTCTAAGTCAGGATTCATTACCGGCATTCGGGAACCGAACTCCCTCGCGGCTTGGAGTGACACGGGACTCTTCTGCCCGCAGCCTTGGAAAAACCACCGATCTTTGTAATATTATCATCAGTCAGGGACAGTTATTCCTCCATTGAGAAACAAAAGAACGGTCGTGCCATGAAAACCATTCTCAGGGTTCTTCTGCTAGTCTCATTCCTAATCCCGACAGGATATTCCTTCGCACAGGGCAAAGTCTACATCGTTCTCGGCTCCGATACCGGGATCTGGGACGGGCTGAACGTCGACACTTACCATGACCACTATGGGTTCGACCTGTATACTGACCCGAAAATGAACGGGTACAAGGTCATGGACCCCGCATTCAGGAATCAGCTTACGGATTCGTACGGCCAGACAGTCAGGCTGATCTGGTGGATAATGGGCGGGAATACATTCCGCTACGCAACGAACAACGACGTACCGATCGACAATACGATGGTGCTTCACCTCATGTTGAAATATCACGGCGATGCGATCGCGAAATGGGGGGACGAGGTCACGCTTCACTACCATGACTGGATCTGGTCCGACTTCAACGGCGATGGGAAGTATTACTGGAACCAGTCGACGAAGTTCTCCGAATTCAAGGAGGACTTCGTCCTTGTACTGGCACAATACCTGCTCGAGGAAAACGTCTACCCGGTATCGTTCCGCAGCGGCTGGCATTACATGAACAACGATTGGCAAAATTACATAAACACGCTCATCCCCTTCAGCCTGCATGACGATTACCCGAACGTCCGCGCCGATACGGTCGAGCCTCTTGATAACATATATGATTGGTCGAAGTCTTCGAGCGAATTCGTCCCCTTCCACCCTTCTACCGCGAATTACCAGCTCCCCGGCGACGGGAAAGGCTGGGACAACCGGTCGATTTACATGGCCTCAATGGATACGACACTCATGGCCCACGTCTTTTCGCAGGCGCAGAAGGGAATCGACCAAGTGGTCTGCATGTGGGCGCATCTCCCGGAGAACAATTACCTCGACAACGTTACGAGGATAAACCAGATACTTCACCAGACAGCGGCGAAATTCCCTGACGTGAAGTTCCGTTACTGCACAGCCGTCGAGGCGATGCAGAGGTGGATGAAGGCAGCCGGGCTCCCGAAACCCGAGATCAATTTCCAATACGAGCAGAACGGGGGCAAGATCGATTTCGTAATAACGACGAACAAGCCGATATTCCAGGCCGCACCGTTCCTTGCCGTGAAGGATATGAGCGGCAACTACTCCATCGTCCACTGCCATTCGACGGGCACGAACGCATGGAAGTCCGATGAGTCTTTCGACATCAATTCGCTTGCTAAGGCGGGAGTGGCTGTCACCGACACCGTCGGAAACCTCTCGACCGCATTCGTCAAGTTCGTCCCGGACGACATTTATATGGACAACACCGACAGCGGTTACACGGAGACAAAGGGAACCTGGTCAACTTCCTCAAATGCTGCCTGGGGTATGGATTCGAGACAGGCCTCGCTCGGCACAAACGACACCGCCGTGGTATCGTGGACTCCGGCTGTCGGCCAGTCGCGCTATTACAGCCTATTCGCGCAGGTGCCGAAAGTAACCAGCCCTGTGAGCCACACCACGTTTCGAATATACTCCACTGGCAGGGAGATCGATTCGGTTTCCTTCGACGCGCCGCTCCCCGACAATGAATGGATATATCTCGGCACCGAGAGGCTCGACTCCGGGAGCGTGAACAGAGTCGAGATGGCCGCATACACGGGAAGCGGAACCGGGGGAACGGTTGCGGCGGATGTAATAAAAATCACCCCGCTCATCACCGACCGCAGGTTATCCGTACCGCAGAGCCCGATAGATTTCGGGATGGTCAGCCAGGACGATTCGACATCATACGATCTCGAGCTGCAGAATTCCGGAGTGAAGCCGTTGACGGTAAGCGGCATCACCTCACCGGGTTACAGGATCACGACGACCACCGTCTTCCCCGTTTCGGTCCCGCCGATGGGAAGTGTGACGGTCCCGCTGGTCCTCCACCCGGCTGAGACGGGAAAAGTACAGGACACGATCTATGTTTACAGCAACGATTCTTTGAACTCGGTTTATGCGGTGCCCTTCATGACCGTCGTACGCTCTTACTTCAAGGTGGTAGACAACAGCGACAGCTCCAGCTACACTGAAGCAGGCGCATGGGCCTTCAGCAACGCTGCGGGCTTCGAAGGGACAAGCCGGTACGCTTACCTCAACCAGTCCCCTCCTGCGAGCGCGACATACGGTGCGACGCTGAACCGCGGCGGCATTTACGATATCATGCAGACGGTACCGACGACGGTCAACGCCTGCAAACGGGCGCTTTACATAATGAGCGTCGATAATGTGCCGGTGGATTCCATCTACGTCGACCAGAACGCCGGCAGCGGGGGCTGGGTGACAATCGGCCGGTCGTATCTCCCTGCGGGAGTGCCGATCGAGCTGAAGATCATGGATTCAGGCGAGAATACGTCCAACGTGGTGCTGAGGGCGGATGCCATTCAATTCTCACTCGTGAAGGAAGTGACAAAGGCGGGCGGGCCTTTGGACACGCAGCTGCCGAAGGAATTCCGACTCGAACAGAATTTCCCGAACCCGTTCAACCCCACGACAGTCATCAGCTATCGGCTTTCAGCGGTCAGTCAGGTGACATTGAAGATTTTCGACGTTCTCGGCAGAGAAGTTGCCGCGCTGGTAAACGGCCGGCAGAATGCCGGAATTTACACGGTCAATTTCGACGCGAGCAGGCTGTCCAGCGGCGTGTATTTCTACAGGATTGTCGCGGGAGATCACGTAGCGACGAGGAAGATGCTGGTGATGAAATAGGGCCGGCCGTCGGATTTGAGCCGGATGAGGCGGCAGACGGCTTTAGATGTACTTGATAATGCGCGTCCGGTGAGTTAAATTGAACATCGTAAAAAGTATGCGATTGTTCATTGCAGTTTTGACGCATTGATCATTGAAATTGCCGGGGCCGTAGCTCAGTCCTGCCTAAGGGCGGGATTTCGTCCCGAACTTCGTTCGTGACTCAATTTGGCTAGAGTGCACCCCGGAATCTTTGTGTTCTTTTTGTTGACATTGTTGGGGTCGTAGCTCAGTCCCGCCTAAGGGCGGGATTTCGTCCCGAACTTCGTTCGTGACTCAATTTGGCTAGAGTGCACCCCGGAATCTTTGTGTTCTTTTTGTTGACATTGTTGGGGTCGTAGCTCAGTTTGGTTAGAGCGCCTGCCTGTCACGCAGGAGGTCGCGAGTTCGAGCCTCGTCGACCCCGCTTTTTTCCTCCATTTTCGAATGCCCCTCCCGACTTTTCGACTCTCCGACTTGAAATGAACTGTACAGTCGAGTGTACAGTAAAAATTTCCGATCTCCGATGACTGCCGGTTTCGCAATCTTGCCCTCCAAATCTGCAGTGAGTCCAGACTGCGGTTCCTGCCGGTGATTGTCAATGCTTGATTTCATTTTTAGATGGACTCCCGAGTTATTGCGTCCAATCTACCAACAACGAATCGACTCCGCAATGCTCGATCCCCTCATCCGCACGTTAAGTTGAAGTAACTCGAAGCCAGCTCCAATCACCTGAGAACTCCACGACCACTTGGACAACACATAGTGCAACCATTGAATCCGCTTTCGTCTGAGCTTCTTATCGTTCCGTTCCGAAGATTATGACTTCATGGTTCTGTCTTGGCGGGGGGTGGTTTTGGGGCATGCTAACCCACTTTCGTGGGATTGAAGATAACGGGCTTACCACTAGCGGAGACGCAAGGCAGGTGCCTGGAGGAGAGCGAAACTCTGTCCAAAGAAGAATTCCATCTGCCCGCCATTTGACGGATGTTGAAACCAAGCATCAGAAGACGCCCCTCGAAGCAGAAGAACGGTTGGTCAAGGATGATGCGTCTGATTACATTACCGGCGTAGCGCACACAACATCCGGCCGCTTTGTCGCCAACGACATCACAGCCGACGTCTATGTCTCCTACCGCCCGCAACGCGACTACGACACCGAAGGTTTCCAGAAGATCAAAGACCTTGAGGAGCAATTGCGGGTTGCCAAGAAGACAGGCATCATCATTCACCAGACCCCGTTCCTCGTTGTAAGAATTGTTCCCGCATAGTTGGAGCCACTCCAGCCGGGGAATTGCCGTCTCACCTTCGATAATTCAATTCAAGGCGGGACGGCATTCGAGAAAGAACACGGAGAACCAATTGCACTTGCGCTCTATACGCAATCTACGTATATTCATTCGTGGACCTGATAGAATTCTGCGAACTTCCCTCTTTCACAAATACGTTCTCTGATATAGCTACTGACGAGGAGCTACTTGAATTGCAGCTGGAGCTTTGAGAAAACCCTGAGAAAGGTGATCTTGTCAAAGGGACAGGAGGCGCGCGGAAAGTCAGAATGCGTAGGCCAGGACGGGGCAAGAGCGGAGGTGCACGTGTCATCTACTACTGGCAGGATGAAGAGAGCGTTATCTGGCTTATCAAAGCCTATGCAAAGAGCGTTGCAGCAGAATTAACAGCAAAAGAAAAGAAGCAGATTGCTACGGTCATTGATGAAATAAAGGGATCAAACTATGAAGAATAACAATAAAGGGGACGACATTTTGAAGGGGTGGGAGAATTTCAAAGCTGGCCGGGTTAAGCTCCGCACCTGGACCGTCAATAGAAAGACCGGTGAGAGGACCCTTTCCTACACGGGTATCGATGACTTGCGGAAGAGTAGAGCGGCAGCACTCCGAACGCTGAGATCGAAAGAACTCAAAATGTCTCAGGCTGAGCTTGCGCAGGCCATACACGTAAGCGTCAGGACACTTCAGGGCTGGGAGATCGGACGAAGCCTTGTGCCCGAGCCTGTAATGCTGCTTGTCAAGGTGCTCAAGAAACATCCCGAGATCAAGAAGGAGCTGGTCGAAGCCTAGCTGGTTCGGAGATGCTTGTATCCATAGTTACTTTTCACCTAGAAGATTGCCTCAATGTATGGTCTCATAACGTTCTCGACCCGGCAGATTGCCGCGAACTTCATTAGTTCATCTGACTTTATCTTTCTTCGCTGAAGGTACATACGCAGAGCTTCGACTCCAGTGTCAATTCCAATCTTGTTCCTGCACTTGAAACAATCTACAAGGGTTTTTTCGGCAGAGTATATCCGGACTTGTACCCCGTCTATCCTGTGGGTCTCGATCCCCTCGGTAAACGACTTCCCTTTGAACCGGTAAGCTCTGAACGGAGGATGCTCCATACGTGGTTGCTCAGCACCCGCAGGGAGTGCGATATCCACCTCGTGCGGAACGTGCGTTGTCAGATCGTGAAAGGAGAGTGCGGACAGCAGGCATATAACCCCGGTTGGGATCCTGGTGGCAACCTTAACGAGATCGGGGTTACTAAGAGGATGGCCATCGGCAATTCTGAACACTCCTCGACTCAGCCTTTCGAGCCTCCCATCTTTTAGGAGGGAATAGAGTGTTTCCGGGTGTATTCCGGCACGAATTGCCTCAGCCGTACGTAGAATTCCTCCACGCTTCTTGAACGTCAGGATGGCTCTTTCCTTTGGTGATGCCGCTTTTTCGCTTATCGATGACACGATAAAATCACCTACACTTATTGATTTCGATAGGTAATATTGTCAGAGCATAGATCGGTTAATTGAGTCCCAAATTCACATTCGCCGTGCCTTTGTTATTCCCCTGCCGATTTTGTAAAATCACTTCACAAACAATGACTACTTCGGATTCAAGACCTGACAACGGCGACGGCGAACACTTCTTCGATATTCAAAAGTACCTGGATTCTTTAGTAAGAAGAAGCAACGCAGCGCCTCTTGAAGATTTCTCTGGGCTCTCGCCTGATCAGATGCATCATCTCCTTTATCACCCACTCGACAGCGTAGGGTCGCCGGTATGTCTGCGAGAGAGTATATCCGACGGAACACTTGACTCCATCCCGTTCTTCCGCCTCGTAGAGGAGTTTGTCAGAATTGTAAAGCGCGAGGAATTCATAAAGCTCACTCCAAAGGGCGCCTTGCCGCGGAAGATCCTCCATGAACTCTACGGCTTCGGTTTTCTCAAGGAAGAATCCATAGAAAAGGGCTATGTGAAACTCATGAGGGAGTCTGATTCTGTGGTGTTAACTACGTTATCCATCGTAGCCAGCCTCGGTGGACTGGCTTCTAAAAAGGACGGCAGGTTCACTCTCACGAACCGCGGCCGGAAGTTCGTTGAACAGAATCATCGGGAAGAAATGTTCAGACTTGTCCTGCAGACGTTTACCGGCAAATTCGCCTGGGAGTACAACGACCGCTACCCGGTATCTGAAGCCGGGCAGCTGGGGTGGGGTTACACGGTCTTCCTTATTCTGAAATTTGGAGAGACCGACAGAACCGCAGGCTTCTATGCGGACAAATATATGAAAGCCTTTCCCACGATCCTTATGCGCTTCAAGGACGACCCTTTTGGTCCGGCACGAAGGCAATGCACGGATTGTTACACCCTCCGCGTCTTCAGTAGATTCCTCAAGTGGTTCGGATTCGTTCAATTCAATGATGATGACGAGTTCTTCCACAGAGAGAAATCGCTGGTGAAGAGTACCGATGTTCTTGCGAAGGTGTTCGCGCTGAAGTAAAGGAAGCATGACCTGTCTTTCTCTGAAAATTACGATACCCGCATGTTGTGCGCGAGAAGCAGAATTTCGACCTTAGAACGCAATGACTTTGACAGATAATTCGTCTCAAAAACCGTTTGTGCCGCTTGGTGTAGGCTCAGCTCTATTTGCCGCGCTGCTCTTTGGCGTGAGCACCCCGTTTGCCAAGCTTTTGCTCGGCGACGTGTCACCCGTGCTGCTTGCAGCACTTTTTTATCTTGGATCAGGAATCGGTCTGACCCTTCTATATATCCTCCGTCCAGGACATTCCACCGGGGAAGCACCTATAGCGAGAAGAGATATCCCATGGCTTGCCGGAGCATTGTTCTTCGGTGGTGTCCTTGGTCCTGTGCTTCTGATGGTGGGTCTCAGCACAACGCCCGCTTCCAGCGCGTCACTCCTGCTCAACATGGAATCGGTCTTCACGGTGATTATTGCCTGGTTTATCTTCCGTGAGAATTTTGACCGTCGCATCGCAATCGGGATGGTATTCATTCTGGCAGGCGGAATCATGCTTTCATTTCGCGGCACAAATGGAATCTCGCTTTCGGGCGGTTCCCTTGCCGTCATCGCGGCGTGTCTTTGCTGGGGAATTGACAACAACCTCACGCAGAAAGTATCCGCAAGCGACCCTGTTCAGATAGCCGCCATCAAGGGAATCGCGGCGGGTAGCGCGAATTTTATTATTGCGATGATTCTCGGCGCAACGCTCCCCCCGATAATGACCGCGGCGGCCTCGATGCTTGTCGGTTTCTTCTGCTATGGCATCAGCCTCGTGCTGTTCGTGTCTGCGCTTCGGCGCGTCGGAACGGCACGTACCAGTGCCTACTTCTCACTCGCTCCCTTCATAGGCACCGCGCTATCGATATTTCTTTTGCACGAATCTCCCCGCGCTTCGTTACTTATCGCCGCGTTGTTCATGGGGACAGGAGTGTGGCTCCATCTCACGGAACGGCACTCGCATGAACATACGCATGAACCGATCACACATAATCACCAGCATGTTCATGATCAGCACCACCAGCACGAGCATATTGCGGATGTTGATCCAAACGAACCTCATTCTCATGAACACACACATGAACCCATCACACATACTCATCCGCACTACCCTGACATTCATCACCGGCATTTGCACTAAGGATCAGCTCTGAGAGCTAACTTGCTCATGGAAAAACTGGCGCTGAATAGTTCTACAAGCCTCTCCTGTGGAGGTATCGAAGGGCTGGGGAAAGAGAGGGTCGAAAGGGATATGAACAAGTTGCAGAAGCACTGATGCTGGTTTCAAGGAAGGGGTCCATTTCTCCGGATAGTGGAAAGGCTTCGCTCTTCATGTACAAAAGTACATGTTTGTGTACCAAAGTAAATAGAGTGACCAGACTGTAATTTACAGGCCGTTTGGCAGCGTTCTCCGATGGTACAAAACCGGTAATTGGGGGTACCCCTTAATAGAATTTCCTTATAGAGATTTGCGTGTAATTCCGCAGCGATATATATTAAGTGGTATATATCAAGGAGCCAACCGTGGACACCGCAAAATTGTTCGAGAACGGAAGAAGCCAGGCTGTCCGGCTGCCCAAGGCTTACAGGATGAAAGGCAAAGAAGTAAGCATAACCAAGGTTGGAGACGCCGTGATCCTTCTTCCCCGAAAGAAAAAATGGGATTCTCTTTTCGAAAGCCTGAAGGAATTCTCCGATGATTTCATGTCGGAGATCCCGGACACGGGAAATGAACGGGTTCAGCCTCCCCTGGAGAAGAGGACAGAACTGTTCAAATGAAATACCTGCTGGATACAAACATCTGCATCTACATCATCAAGAATAATCCTCCGGCAGTACAGCAACGGTTTTCGAAAGAGCGGCCGGGAGACGTGGCTATATCAAGCATAACGGCAGCTGAGTTCTACTACGGCGCTGAGAAGAGCTCGCAGGTTGACAAGAATATAATCTCAATCCAGAAGCTCCTGCAGCCATTGATTGCACTGCATTTCAGTGAAGAGGATGCAGTAGCTTACGGCAAAGTAAGAGCTGATCTTGAGAGGCAAGGAGCGCCCATTGGTGCGATGGACTTGCTGATCGCTGCTCAGGCCTTGAGCCACGAACTGATCCTTGTTACAAACAATGTCCGTGAATTTCAAAGAGTTGCTTCTCTTCGCATTGAGAACTGGGCGGCCAAGTAGCTGTATCTGGTCACTCGCTGCCGGAAGCCATTCCTCTCTCAGTGTTCCATTAATCTCGATATCGATACTCCTGCCACAATTTGATTCATCTCCGCGTTCAATCTCACTCTCATCAACGGTAAGCGTGATATGACCGCCGAAACAGCGCTTCTTCTTTCCGGCGTCTTTGGGAATTCCCCTGAGTTTTGTCGAAAGACCCCTTTGGGGGATGAACCTTCAGGTGGCTTGTGATCTCTACGATGCACGGCAAGCTTTGCAGCACGCTGCGTAGTACAGCTCCATGCCCGTTATATGCCCGGTCGCGAGGAGAAAAGTATATCAAAAAAGACTCCCGGATCTGCGATACCCACATGGTCTGCAATCCCGCCACGACACTTCCTTATCTGCTGAAACGGCAACGCGTTAAGATTTCAATTACTGCGGGGTCCTCGGTGTCGGTCAATACAGTTTGGTGAAGTCCGGAATATTTACCTTATTAGTAATACAGCTGCTAGGCAGTTGCCCCGGGGTAAGTCGCAACGGGGGTTAATTAACGGGTGGAAACCTCTTTGGGGTATGCAACCCAATTTCGAATCACAAATTCATAAGGGTAACATTATGAAATTATCAGAATTCCGCGGGTGGGCGATCGAATATGGAGAAACCAACTTCTCCCGCAAAACAGCAGAGTGGTACAAGAACTCATTTGACGCCTTGATAAAGCATATCGGCGACAAAAATGTCGAGAAGATGAAGCCAATTGACCTGGAAACCTTCAAGACAAAGAGAAAGAAGGAGGTGACGGATTCAACTGTCAACATCAACATGAGGGCAATAAAAAGCTGCTTTCGGAAGGCTTTCGATCTCGAACTGATTAGGAGGAATCCGGCCGAGAAAGTAAAGGCAATACACGAGGTCGAACAATCGCCCCTATATTTGACAGAGGAGGATGCGAAAGGATTCCTTCGTGCAACGCAGACAGAGCCGTGGTTTGGAAAAATAGTCCTATTCGCGATGCAGACGGGTCTGAGGCGCGGCGAAATAACGAACCTTCGGAAGACTGATTTTGACCGGGTGAACAGAGTGTTACACGTTCATTCAACTGCGAACTATCGAGTCAAGTTTGGGAAAGTTAGGAATGTTACGGTCAATGACGTGGCGCTACAGATTATCATGGAGCGTTTGAGAGTTGAAGGCACCGAGTTTCTCTTTGCTGACGAACACGGGAAGCATATTAGACCTGACCGGCTAACGAAAAAATTCAGGAAATACATCAGGGAGACAGGACTTAACAAAAAGTACCATTTCCACTCACTGAGGCATAGCTTTGGATCACTTCTCTGTCAGAATAATGTTCCGCTACGCGACATTCAGGAGCTGATGGGACATTCGCGGATTACCGTGACGGAGAAATATGCTCATGTCTCACCTGAGCATCTTCACAAGTCGACGGGTGTCATGTCGACCCTAACGGCACCGACCACCGGCCTCTTTGATTGGGATTTTCTTGGCCGACCATAGACGAGGAGAAGTGGCCGATCACTGACGAGCCTATTTTTCCTGGAAGAGCAAAACGTTCAAGGATTATAGAGGCCCACTTGATGTGGTGTAGGTGAAACGGGGGGCAGCGTCCCGAAGCCGCCCCGCGTCACATTCACTTCGCAGTTAGGAATTTTACGAAGTCTAGCAGTTGTCGCCGCTTTTCGGAATTCATTTCAGAGTAGATAGACACCAGGTCGCGGGCCTGGGAATCGCGTGATATAATGTCCTCAACTCGATGAGTTTCGTTTTCACCGAGCAGGAAATCGGCGGTGACGTTCAGAGCGTCGGCCAAGGATTTCAAGCGGTCAGATTTAAGCTGGCGCAACTTGCTCGAGAGGAGTCGCGAAATGGTCGCTTGGGTCATGTGAGCGGCTTTGGCCAGCTCAGCTTGTGAGAGTCCCAGATTCTCTTGCAGCTTTTTTACTCGTGATCCTAAAGTATCCATTATCTTTCCTTTTCGTTTTGTTCGAAGTGATTTTGTGTTGATGAGATCGGAGATGAATTGTTTCTATCACGAACATGGCAAGATAATTTTCTGCTTTCGAGGCTCGTCATTAGTCGGCGCGCGACTTATTTCCTACGACGACGAAGTTTTCCTTCAGCAAATCTTCTGGCATCGAACTCGCTTTCGTGTCGATGCGCCTCGATCCATTTGTCCACTTCCGCTTCGATAAACTGGAATACATCCGTGAAGGTTCACAACCGTCAAATTAGAATGGACTCGAAGCTTTGGGGGTGGTTAGGGTGGAAAAAACAGGGCCTTTTGAGGTACGTTTGTCACAAATTTCGTCATAATATCTGTCACGCGGGCGCCGATTCTATCAGGCTGCTGATCGCTCCGGCTCTGTTGTAGATTTGCAAACGACTTCTTGGCTACCATAGGAATCCTCCGCCTGGCTATTCCACTCCCGGACATCTCCGGTGTTTACCGGTGGATAAAGGACCTCCGTCAATTTTTCAAGCGCCTCGTAAACGGCGTCTTCGATATAGCCAGTATAAAAGGTGAAATTCGTGTTGTGAGGATTCCTGTGTCCGAGAATTAATTCACAATAACTGTCGGGAAGCTTCGCGTACGCTTTAAGCCAGCTATTGCAGGTCTTCCGTAAATCATTGAGCTTTCCATTGAAACCTACCTCCTTTCTGACTTTGCTAAAGAGGTATTCGATCTGGTCGCCTGAATATGGGCAGGGTCTGTCATATCCAGTCTGAAGATAATTCAAAATTTGTATAGACCTTTTGTTGAGGGGGATTGTCCTGTCGCGCTTTTTCTTTGTCGTCGCGACGCGGAGTGAGATCACTCTGTTTTCATAATCCACGTTGCTCCACTCGAGCTTGACTAACTCGCCGCGTCGCATGCCGGTCATCAAATACAGCTCAATCAATTTGTCGAAATCCTCGGCCGTCCGGCCTGACACGAGAAGGATTTTCCTCATAAGCTCGGGCTTGAAGATATTCGGCGCATGTTCCTCAGCCGTTGAACGAATAAAACGGCTGAACGGGTTAGTTGAAACCCAGTTGTTGTAGACTGCGTAAGAGAAGGCGGATCTCATCAGGATCATATAAGTGTTTATCGTGCTGCCTGAAAGCGGGCGGCCGTAACGACTAGATGTTTTACTCGAATGGATACGGAATCTCTCCACCATCGGTCGATCCACATCGTCAAGTTCAACGTCCCCGACCAGGTCTATCAATCGTCTAAAGACCGTATCTGAGTTTACAGTATATCCGCTTGAGTTCTTTGACTCATTGTAATCGTGGAATTTAACTCCAAGCTCGGACAGCGTCATACCACGCAACTGGTTTTCTCGCCTTCGTCTGAGATATTCCGTTGCGCGCAGTGTTGCTTCGCGCTTGTCGTTGGTTTTCATGCTTTCACGGATGCGATCTCCGTCAATCATGACATCTAGCCAGAGAATCCTTTTCTTCCCTCTAGGATGAAGATGCTTTGCTATATTGCGGCTGCTTAGTTTGTCTAAAAGTATCATATCTGTTCTTCTTTCGACCGTATTCGCTTTAAGCTGGCGATACGGTTCAGAGACCTCCGCACAGGTCATTGCGCGGAGACCTAACTCTGATGTTTAACCGATCATAAGAGTTATTGTGAATCCATATAAAGTTCTGATTTGCCCCCCAGCCTGATGCGGATAGGACGCCCCCGTACCCTTGGCAGCTCCCCGCCATCCGAATTATGGTCCCAAAGCAAATTGTGTTGTCAACATCCGATTCAGCGGATATGTGTGGATGTTCTTTTTAACAGACGCTTCAGATTGATGATTCATGGCGGATCAGGGAAGCGAGTTTGTCTTGTGCCGCTCTGAGCCTATCGTGAGCTGATGAATCCTTTGACCAATCCTCCAGTATCCCCTGAGCGAAAGAGCGGTCAGCCCCGAACACCGATCTGCAGTGAAGAGCAGACAGCGACGGATTCTGGCTGTACCAGGAAAACGAAGTCCTTCTCAGAGTGTGGAAGCTTCCGCGAATTCCGGTCTGCCTTCGAACTTCAACGAAGTTTCGTTGGACGACAAGGTCCCCGTATGGGACGGGTCTCTCATAATGTTCTCTCATGTAACAAAGCAATTGGAGGCATCTTTCGCCTATCGGCACTATTCTCGCACAATAAGTCTTACTGGCGCTTGCCGGCACCGTAATGACTCTGCCTTCAAAGTCGACGTCAGAAAATTGAAGCCTGACAGCTTCGCTGAGTCTCAGCCCCAACAAGAGACAAAGCTCATAGATCTTCCCGAAATCGATCCTCACCGTCTCTGCGGTATTTATGAGGATGTTTACTTCCTCAGTGGTGAATACTTCGATCGGCCTTTTCGAGCCGGTTTTCTTTGCATAATTTGACGTTTGATGATCATCCATCTTGTTATCCTCCTTTTGGATTTTGAATGGATTTGGTTGAATAATCGTCCCAACGCAATGGGCGTAGTGGGACTCTGCTGGTTTTTCCAGCAAACTTTTGGTGATTCCCTCGGCGGTTTATTCCGCGCTGTTGAAAACAACCCACACTTTTTACTGTCCTTTCCGGAACGATGTGCTTCAGGCAGTACTTCTACCTCTTCGTCTCCTATGACGAGAGATCGACTTGTTGTTCGGAAAATCCCGTAGACATTCAGGAAAAGTTGATCGGAGTGTTACCCAGTTCTACTTGGACTCCCCTGATTTGCCCCCTGGCTCTAATGCCTGTCTCGGCCACCTATTCCTACATTAATATTACACAGGAATATGGAATCCACAAAACTGTGTTGCCCGAGCACACGCACCATGATACATCAATCTCCCTATCCGCAGCATACCGCGGAAGGTACGAACTAACTATCAGTTTGCCAAAATGCGTTGACCGGTCTCGCGTACCATCATCCAATCGAAGCGACCTGCTGCAGTTGACGACACCGGCTCCATGGTTGATCATGGGCTTATTCAACTTGACGCGTCGTTTACTCGAAGAGCAGATCGACCTTGTGAAATGCCGTTAAGCTCGCCTGTCTCTCGAACGACTGTACCTCGGAATCCTAGAGCGCCGAAAGCTGCTCTCGTGGATCGACCTCTGATTGAAGTATGCGCAGTAGTCACAGTCATGCGCCGGTTCAGGCAGGTCAGGCGCAAGGAGACATTTGTGAAGTTGGATAATAGTATCTTCAACCCAGCTATCGTCTCCTTCGTATGCGATGATCTTAGTGTTGAACTCCAGCTTGGATTCAAAAGCTGGTTTGCCGGGGTCGGCGTTTGCATACACGAAGTATGCGACATCTGACACCATGAAACCGTTGCGCCTGAAAAGCCATTGATACACTTCCACCTGATGCCTGTACGAAGCCTGCCAATCCGCATCGATGTTTACCTCTCCGGTTTTTGAGGTGGATTTGTAGTCGACAATATGCAGTTGATCTTTCGCATCGATCCAGATGTCGTCAACCGCACCCTTTATAATCAGGTTTGTCGGACCGTGCAGATGTTTGATTCCGCCTCTTAATGCATTCCTCCAGGTCTCCAGATCTTTATGTGCGAATGGAATACAGTTGATGCCGAAGTAAGTCGCGGTGGGGTGAGGCACAGCGAGCCGGCGGAAAAGGTCAAACTCCTTTTTGAGCAGTATGTCGACCGCAGTATTAAGACTGTAAGGATACGCGGGCGGTGTCGCAGTTCCGAGCCTCTTGTTTAGGTAAAAACACCTCGGACACTTCTGAAACAGTTCAATACCGGCTCTACTAATTGCGTAAGGCTTCCTGGAAAGTGGATCGTACAGATTTCGGACGCGTTTAGCTTTGTAATACTTTGACATAAGTATTGTCCTTTCGTTGGTTGACTAATCGACGGTAGTTATGTGCCTTTGACACATGAATTCGGCTACTTGTTATAATCGAACCGTCCCAATTGCCAGCGCAATGGCATACGGTTGAAAAACGTGAAGGAGAAGATTCAGGTTAGAGAGAAGATGGAGGCTGAAAGGCGGAAGCAGTGACTGACTTCCGCCCGCCTGTTGCTTGAGCGTAGGGTATTAACTCTTTCTCTTCCTTTGTCTGGTGATTTTCGTGTGCTTGACGCGAATGAACTTCACGCCCGACTTTGTTTTGATTTTGCGAGTATGAGTTCTTCGGTAAGAACTTGGCTGTGCCATGATACCTCCGTTATTGTCGTCATGTGGTTAAGATGATTAGTTTTCGTGAATCAGAAGACACGTTTCGAGTAGATTCCGAAAGTGATGTTTTATGAAGATGCCGTGTGATTCCTCCTATTGGTTTTGGGCGTAATGCTCCGCCGGTTTCGGGCGGACCGACACTGAGTGATTTGAAGACCGAAGAAGATTAGATGCTGTTTGAATACAGTAAGAAGGCGGTACATGCAAGCACTTTCTGTCTTCGTGTCTGATTGTGTGTTCCGAATTTCCAGGAACAGTTTTCGAACCGTACCGGATGATTATTGATATCGTGGCCCCCTGTTCTTCCGAGCATCAATCAAACGACGGTCTCTCATCGTCTTGATTGAAAAGCGGGATAGCCAGGTTCGTTCGCCGCCTCGTATGAAAGGGCATGATTCGGAATAGAACTCGGACTCGGCTTCAACGGGCGCGACTTCTGAGGCGAGGTGCGAGCGATGCGTTCTACTCTTCTTTGTAAAACGATATTCGTCTATTACGTTCGGCATGTTGAACAAAATCCCGGAAATTTCGCCAAGGCAAGCAGACCTTTGTCGGCCGGAGGAAATCATTCAACCCCTGGAGCTAATTGTATTCAGGTCAGCGTTGCAAAGGTCGTTCAGAGGTGGTCTTCAGTACGCAGGGGGCTAGCCACCGAGGGCATATAAGGCGATAAGCTTAGGACGGGGAAATCGAGAGATAGCCCCAAAAGCTCACTTATCGTTATACCGAAAAGGGTATAGTTTCATCAATAGCAGCTAATTCTATACCTATTTCGGTATAAATTATGGATTACCACTTGTAATTATACCTATTTAGGTATAAATTTATTCTCGTGATGAAAACTATATCAAAGTAGGTATAAAAATGAGCAGTAGCATACTGGCTAAGTTTGTCAAGGAAAAGCGAAAAGCCCTCGGTCTGACACAAGTTATGCTTGCAAAGAAGGCAGGGGTCGGACTCAGACTCGTCAGGGACCTTGAACAGGGAAGACGAGGGATAAGAGTGGATAAAGCCAATCAAATTTTGAAGCTGTTCGGATATGAAGTCGGACCGGTGAAAAGAGCTCCGGCAGATGAAGAGCACAGCACGTCGAGGGAGAAAGAAGGTAGAGAATGAGTCTTAGAAAAGGAATTGTCTACTACCGCGATAAGGTTGCCGGAGCAATTGAGGAAACGGACGAAGGCTACGTGTTCACATACAATGCGGACTATCTCTCTTCCAGTGAAGCCAAACCGGTTAGCCTCACGCTCCCCATCAGCAAGACTCCATACAGGAGCCGTACCATGATACCTTTTTTTGACGGATTGATCCCCGAAGGGTGGCTCCTCGACATTGCCGAAAAGAACTGGAAGCTTGACCCGAGGGATAGAATGGGATTACTTCTGGCCTGTTGCCGGGACTGCATCGGTGCCATTAGTGTAGTTCGCGTTGAATCAGAGGTTACAGAAAATGACTGACCGTATCAAACCTGCAAAGTGCCTGTTTTGTTATCGTGACATTAATGAACAATCAGGAGATTATCATCCTGAGTGCAGTAAGAAATTCTTTGGTCAAACATCCCCTCCGGAACTCGGCTATTCCGTAGACGAAGTCAGGAATCTTGCGGAGCAAGTTGTTCGGAGCCAGGTTTCGGTCCCAGGGGTGCAACCCAAACTTTCTCTTCATCTCGAAAGAGCTCGATCGGTTCCAGGGGCCGGCATGCAAATAGGAATCCCTGGCGCGAAGTTCACTATTGTAGGACTGTGGGGCGAATACATCTTCAAGCCACCTACCGAAGATTATCCGGAATTGCCGGAGATCGAGGACCTTACAATGCACTTAGCTGAGATTGCAGGGATCAAGACGGTCCCGCACAGTCTTATCCGGTTCAAGTCCGGTGAACTGGCTTACATAAGCAGAAGGATTGACAGAATGGGCAAAAGTGGAAAGAAAATCCACATGGAAGACATGTGTCAGCTTACCGAAAGGCTGACCGAAGACAAATATCGCGGATCTATGGAGCAGGTGGGTAAAACGATATTAAAATATTCCTCGAACCCGGGATTGGACGCGGTCAATTATTTCGAGCTTGTTGTATTCTCTTACCTGACTGGTAATGCAGACATGCACCTGAAGAACTTTTCGCTTATCAATAGCAAACTTCGAAACGGCGAGGATGTCGTCACACTAGCCCCGGCTTACGACCTCGTCGCAACCAAGCTTTTGATTCCCGAGGATAAGGAAGAGATGGCACTGCCAATAAACGGCAAGAAATCCAATCTGATGACAAAAGACTTCAATGAGCTAGCCAGCCGCCTTTCGATTGAGAAGGCAGCGATAGTGAATGTTTATGAAGGTCTAAGGAAGATACAGAAAGACTTCGAAGAGTTTATCAGGCGAAGTGTTCTTTCGCAGATATCGCAAGAAGCATATATCGATCTGATTTCCGGAAGATGCAGTAAGCTTCTTGGCTCTACATGAGGGGCTACTTAATCAACCACTTCCAAGCAGGTACCACATTAACTTTCTTCCTGCCAGTTGATATAATCTCTTCCTGATCGAATGTGATTATTGTTCCCTGACTGAGTTTGTATTTATCCAACGCCTCCACCAATCCTTTTATCTCCCTGTCTTTGTTTTCGTCGGTCAACTCATATGATACCTGCATTGCTTCAGTTATCCTTGTTCCGGCTTTCGTTACGAAGTCACACTCCTTCTTGCCAGAATGATAGTAGATCTCGTGGCCACGATGCTTCAATTCCACGAACACGGCATTTTCAAGCAGTTGGCCTTTATTATCCGAGAATCTGAACCCGCTTGTCGTGACTATACCATTATCTACACAATATGCCTTCTTCGGGTTCTGTATCTGTTTTCTCAGTGAGTAATCATATTTCGGGACGGTCATTACCAAGAATGCCTCTTCGAGTCTTTCAAGGATCCTTTTTATTGTTCCAAGGTTTTTTATTGCCGATACCTCCGAGAGTGTCCTTGTGCTTAATTGTTTCGAGATATTCGATATGACGTAGTGTACCATCTCCTTTATGCTTCTAACCTGTCTTGGACCAAACTTCGAAACTATGTCTTTGTAGAGAATACTCTCATATAATTCAGCCAATATCACGTTCTCATTGGTCAGCGTCCTTTTAGGAAACCCTCCGAATTCCAAATACTCTTTAAGCGCCGATCTCACATCGTTCTGTCTTTCCCTGTCGATGTCGATTTGGCTCGCGTCCACGTTTCTTGCTCTGAGAAACTCCTTGAAGCTGAACGGGTAGAGTCTCAGGGTTAGCGCCCTACCGGTCATTATTGTTGAAAGTTCAGAACTCAGCAATTTGGAATTTGATCCGGTTATGATTACCCGCCGCTTGTCTTTTATTCTGTCGACCCATTTTTCCCAGTTCGTGGTTTCTTGGATTTCATCCATGAATAGAATGGCTCTGCTATCGTACTTCTGCTCCTGCAAATAGTCATTTATCATCTGGAAATTATCTGTCGAGAAACCGACCAGCCTTTCATCATTGAAGTTCACGTACATCGCTTCGGTATTCCTTAGTTTCAATCTCATTTTCAACAGTTTGAGCAGCGTCGACTTGCCGCACCGCCTCACGCCTGTGATCAATATGGGCATCTTTGCTTTGAGGAGCGTCTCCAAGTCGTCTTCGGCGTCCCTTTGCACCAGGTCGGCGGGAGTTACAAATTCCTTTTGCTGGTCGAAGAGAACCTCATAAAGTTTCTGGCGTTCCATGTCGATCCCTTTTTTTGGAATATAAGACTGGCGTAGGAGTGATACAAATTGTGTATCACTTTCTGCAAAAAGTGATACCTTTCGATAACCCGTCTTTTTGCTGCGGCCACTCCTCCCGCGATTGAAGACCTCGGAATAGAACGGGCTAAGAGACAGCGTGGGCAGGCTTATTTTCCCAATTCGCATCATATTCGTAATTTGCCGGCGCCTTCGAGCCAGAACTGAGAGTACTTTTCGGCGGTCGGTGCGAATCGCGAGAACCTAGTGCCCGGATCTCAGGTTTCTATGGACATGAGTCTGAGCTGTACATCTGCTGTACAGTGTCAACTTAATTTCCTACACGCAACAAAGAAGAATTAACCTAATCCCCTGCTCTTCTGGCAGAAGGTTCGAAAGTGAGCCAGGGCAATCCGTTTCAAATGAAGACCTTCCTTCATACCGCGGCAACAAAGGGATTCTTGGACGGCGCCGCTATCCGTGAGATCGTTAATTCAGCCAATGATCGCGATTATTTCAATCGCGCTCCAGCCTTTCCTTCGTGAGATCCCGCAACGCGGGACATGGGTCCGCTGTACGCACTATGGCTTGCGATTTTCTCCCTGTCCAAGATCCTTTCCATTGGTGCCTCGAACAAGGAATTCTACATTCTTATGTCATCGCTCGGATTCCTGGCCTACCTGGTGTTCAGAATTTTCAGAAGCTTCTTTACCCTCAAACCAAGAAAGAATTCTGGGGGCTGAACTGTCCCAGTTTCCCCAGCCTCGAGTTGCACTCGCTGACTCCTTAGCGACGCCTTTCATTGTTCAAGCTACTTGCTAAGACTCTCTGAGTTTCGTACAATCGTGCGAGAAATTGGAAACACTGGCAAGTACGGTTCCGCTTAAGCGTTAACTATTCAGACCCCTGGCCTTGCAAGCCGGTTTTGTTATTCTCCATCGAGCATACGACCCCAACAGTACGTGCGACTTCGCACTTCATGTGGACCCTCAACGCCCACCTCTCGCCGCGAACCAAGTACAAAGAGTTTCCGATCTCTCTCCTTGGCCACGCCAAGAAGCAGGATAAAGTCGCAGGCCCGCTGACTTCGCAGCATATGGTTCACACGGTTTTGCTTCTCGAAATCGATAAATCGAGTTCTCGCATACTCACAACATTAAAGAGCCCTTTCGGTCCATCAGGCATGTCTATGCGTGCCGATCCCAATTGGCGGACTAAAATCGACTCTCTTGAAGTGGCAAATTCCACGAATTGAGCAGTTTATATGCCCGAAAGGTTTGGAATTTTCAGACGATGCACCTAATTTACTTCTGTTAAACGTAAATAGGCCCCTTGACAGATTTGCCGGGGTGCTTACTTATAAGTAAACGGACCTACAGAGGTTCGTCTCAGTGGCTCGAAAAGTGGGCACGGGAAGTGACGAATCAGATGTACGGCACATGAACCTCTTAAACATGAGTCCGAAAATTCAAAACATGTAGAGGTTCATATGCAGGAAAAAATAAGTGGGTCGTTTCTAAACCTACCAGAAGCGCAATTAATCATTTTATCCACTCAAAGATCGGGTATGGGTATTGCCGCACGGCAAGTCCTCCTCACCCGGTATCTGCCGCTTATTGTGGGCATGTCAAGACAGTTTTCCGGGAACAAAAAGACTGATTCCCAAATCTTGATCGCAGCCAAGGCTGGATTTATTCAAGCCCTATTTAAATTCAAAATCGATTCCATGAATAACCTCGGATCTTATGCGAAGCTATATATACTTTCCGAGATCAAACGATGCTTAGGCTTGCCTCTTCATTACAACAAGGAATCCGATTTAACTGAAGCTGTGGACTTGCAATCCAGTTCACCTAATAATACTGGTACAGAAGAAGTGGACTACGTCAGGGTCGCACAAGATGAAAACCCCGTTAAAAACCTGCCCTCGGAAAGTATCTCTGAATCAAACGATCGGTACGATGCCAGAATAGACAGACCTTATATAGTATCACAGGTCGAAGAGACATTATTTCCATCCCTCACCAAGTCTCAAATGAGGTTGATAAGTCTTGTCTACTTCGATGAGGTCAGCTTAACACAAGCTGCATATTCGATGGGAATCAGCAAACAACGCGCCTCCCAGATAATGAACAGTGTTTATCAACTTGGCAAGGCAAGATTAGCAAATCTCAGGTCATATGTTACAGATTAGGCTACCACAGAGATACATTCTTGTCATATTGGTGTCCATGATAATAAATAATAACAAACGGGGTCGCAACAGTCGACCTCAGAAAGGGACTTACAATGTCTACTGAAGAGACTAATAAACAGGTTATTCCAGATTCTCAAACGGATTTGCAGGAACAACAAAAGTACGTCGAGAATTTGGAGCAGAGTGGCTTCGATTTCAGCCTTGCGATCACGGATACTTTCATAAATAGTATTCGGGATATAGGATACAAGAGTATTGGCACGGCACTCGACGAAGAGATTGACAACAGTCTACAAGCTGCTGCCAAGAACATTCACGTTTTTTTTGGATACAAAAAGGAAAATACCAGCCAGAAGAAACCAGACATGATCGCCATTGCCGATGACGGACATGGCATGATACCGGAGATGATACGTGCTGCCGTGGTCTGGGGAGGCACACACAGAGCGGAATCTCGCTCTGGATTTGGACGCTTTGGATTTGGTCTCCCTTCGTCTTGTGTAAGCCAAGGGCGGAGGTTCACGGTTTACTCACGGGTCGAGAAAGGCCAGTGGCAATCGGTCTCTGTGGACATTGATGTCATGGCTGAAGAATTCAGACTAAATCATAAGATGAGAGTCCCAGAGCCAATTCCCACGGACCTCCCTGAATGGGTTCGTGTATACCACGAGAAGCAAAGCTCCACCTTCGTAGACAATTTCTCCCACGGAACGGTTGTTGTGATTGACAAACTGGATAAAGTCTACTACTCCACGAAGAAAACACTTTTGGATTATCTTCTTCGTCATTTCGGAATGTATTACCGGAACTACCTCAGGTATTTCAACTTGTTCGTGGATGGGATTCAAGTTGAACCTATTGACCCGCTATTCCTGACTCCGGGAGCAAGATTTTACGATCGTTACCCATTTAGGCGGGATGGCAAGGAAGAAACCATAATAGATCCTGACAGAGCGGAACCACTTCCGCCTTGCGAATTCGACGTGAAAGATAAGACAACCGGCAAGCCAATAGGTACTGTAAAGGTTCGCTATTCCTATCTGCCCCCGACTTTTGCGAGAATACCTGAGAACAAGTTACAGGTTAGGGGGTCCGCGAATGTACGGTGGCAAATACTTAAGGAGAATAACGGCTTTATAGTATTGCGTACAGGCCGCCAGATTGATGTTGTAAGGCCTCCACATGAGATTACAACTCTCCAGAACAATGATGCTTACTTAAAGGTTGAAATTGATTTCCCTGCGACCCTTGACGAAGAGTTTTCAATTACCACCAGCAAGCAGCAAATAACTATCTCGGAGCGTATGTGGGATCTTCTGAAAAATGCTGGAGTATTCAATGCTTTCAATGAGATGCGAATAAAATCAAAACGGCATCGAGAAGAACTTGCTGCCAAGGCCGTCGCTCAAGAGAAGCGTCTTTCGGAACAAGCCATGGAAGACGCTGATAAATTCCGCAGGCCATTCGAACCCAACGAAGATCGACTCAAAGAGGGCGATACACGGCTGAAATTTAAAGCCGGTCAGAAAGCCGAGGAAGAAGGGAGAGACTCCAAACTGGTGCAGAAAGAGCTAGAGTTAGAGACTAAATCAAGGCCTTACAAAATAGCCTTCGAGGCCATCCCCGGTGGGCCATTTTACCGTCCCGAACAGTTGGGAGGTCAGTTGGTAGTGCATCTAAATACTGCTCACCCATTCTTTAGCCACATTTATGGTTCACGTGGTATCCGGCGCAATTCCCAAGACATCATTGAAATACTTCTGTTTGTTTTAGCGAATTCTGAATTGAGTGCAAAGGGCGATATCCGAAGATTGTATGAATCAGAGAGAGATGAATGGTCCAAAAGGTTGAGTACTGCACTTGATAGTCTCGATAAATGGAACAATCGCGACGACGACGAGGAAGCCGCGAACGAAATGGAAACCTCCGCAACGGCACTAAAACCAGAAGACCCATCACCAAGTGCAGAGTAACAACTTCAATTCAATGAATGCAGAGCCCGCGTTAAATCCGCCGGGCTCTCATCCGTTTTTCTTTACGGAGGTGATTGGTTAATGCGGATCGAGCCAGTACAACTATCCACCTTTGTGCTTGCTATGCGGGATTCCGGTTATAAGAGTCTGGCCCACGCTGTTGCGGAGATAGTCGACAACTCGTTGGATGCTCAAGCTTCGACTATAACGATAAAGTTGTTAGCCGATACCAATGGCAAAACAATATTGCTGATTGCAGATGATGGCCATGGAATGTCGAGACAAACTCTTGGTCGTGCTTTGTCCTTTGGATGGTCTTCAAAATTTGGGAATCGAGGTGGCTTAGGCCGGTACGGGATGGGATTGCCAAATTCTTGTTTAAGCCATGCGAGGCGCGTGGACGTGTACAGTTGGCAAAATAGCGGTTCGATTCTTCACACCTATTTTGACATTGATGATGTACTCGTCAAGGGCAAAACCAACCTGCCATCTGTGCAACCAGGAAATATCCCGGGTCCTTTTCAACCTATTCCTACAAAAAGTGGAACGTTAATCGTATGGTCGAATTGTGATCGCCTGCAATCTCCCACGCCTCGATTGCTGATGCATTTGAAACAAACCCTTGGGAGGATATTTAGATACTTCCTATGGAATGGGAAGAGAATAATCATAAATGATGGACCAGTTCTGCCTATCGATCCACTTATGATTAGGGATTGTCCACTGGAGCCGGGTGCAGCAGTCTACGGTGAGAAGCTAACATATTCTGTTGACCCCGATCTATCTCTCGATAAAAAGACTAGGTCAACTGTAGAAGTCTCATTTTCATTGCTTCCTGTAAAGGAGTGGCACAGCCTGCCTAATGAAGAGAAGAGACGGCTTGGCATAACCCGCGGAGGTGGAGTCTCAATTGTGCGAGCTGGCAGAGAAATTGACTTCGGCTGGTTTTTCATGGGATCAAAAAGGAAAGAAAATTATGACGACTGGTGGAGGTGTGAAATTCGATACTCGCCTGACCTAGACGAATTGTTTGGATTGACGCATACAAAGCAAGACGTAAACCCTTCGATTATTATGAATAAGATTCTCATTCCAGATATGAGCGCCATCGCGAGGTCACTCAACAGGGAAGTCAGAACAATTCACGAGTCGCTGAAGAACAATGTTATTTCTGCTTCGCGCGCTATTCATGAGGCAGAGAGATTTTTGACTCCTCTACATTCTATTTTCGAATCATCTATCAACCAGCAAATGGAAGATCTGATCAAAATTGATTCCATCTATGATCCAGCATTTTACGTTCCACACCGATTTTCAAAGTATGGTGGAACAATCATCAATTCGAATCACGGTTTTTATTCTAGATTCTATCGGGTGCTCGAAGAATTTGACCAAGTGTCGAGCCGTCAGGTGTTGAAGATGGTCCAGTTACTTCTCCTTTCGATCGCACGAGTGGAATTGAGCCAGCCAAAGCAAAAGAGAAACCATTATGAAGAAATGCGCAAACAATGGGGAAATCTCCTTGAAGCGTATCTGAGAGAGAATCGATGAAAATCCCGGACGCAACCAATAATGAATTGATTGAGATAAACCCCAATTTCGATAAGCGAAGCAAGGCATATCTACTTTTCAAAGATGTTGCCCGTCGTCTCTCTAGCTTAGAAGTATGCGATGAGATTGGTAGGTGGGTGGATTCAATCGAGTCCATAAGAAAGGAGAACTTAAATCGAGCGACAGACTTTTTGAATAGCAAAGATGCGATTGTTCTCAAGGCAATTGTTTCAGCCCTCTGCGACCTCAGAGCACAAGACTGGAGGATCACGATCGAAGGTCGCTCAGTCTTTTTGATGAGGCCTTTACCTGATGCTGCTTCTTCTGTTCGAGAGAAAGAACGAGTGAGAAGAGGCCTACTGATCGAGAAGGAGATGGAACTCCGCAGTGACAATGTTCGCAACTTTATCCTTGATATGGAAAAACAGCGTTGGTATCGAGACAAGTGGGTCTCCATCTTTAGTCTTATGCGGGATGGTCACTCACTTTCAAGTAAGATCAAGCAGATCGTAGATGGGCAATCCGACCGTTATTCAATCACGAAGTTCGACGCGGTTATCTCTCCCTACATACAATTTGTTGACCCAGAATCTAACTGTGAGTTTACCGGATTACGTCTCGTCGACATTTGGAGATACTTCAGGTATACATGGTCAAGCGTATATAAATCTACACCTGGGCGGACAATTCAAATACTGATACGTGATTCAGCAGCTGCGAACCATCCAATTATTGGAATAGCTGCGCTTTCCAGTGCGGTGGCACAACAGACGGTTAGAGATAATTGGATCGGATGGACACCGACTGCGTACTTCCAGAAACTGGATAGTCACTTCTCGGACCAAGAAGCAAAATGGGTATTGAATTCCCTGGATGAATTATTGAGATCTATCTATGTAAAAGATTTTCTGCAGAACAAGATAATTGCGCGAAAGGAAATCAAGTTTCCCACCCAGGAAGCAATTTCCCGGCTCACTGAATTTTCTGAAAAGTCAAAAAAGAATCACTACCTTTATCCACAAAGGATAGAGGAGCAGGAAAGACGGTCAGCCACAATTGCTCCAAAGCAATTCTGGAGAGAGAGAGCCGAAATGCCTCTCTTTGCTTCAAAGAGAGCCTCTCAACTTTGCCGCCTGTTAGAAGCTCGATTAACATTGAATAGATTGAATTTCAAGAATACTTCTGAAGATGAGCGGCTCAAACTGCTGAAGACTATCTCAATGAAAAAAGCTCTCTCCATTATACTCAGAGAGGTTAAAGCGAGCCACATTGGAATCGACATGATGGCGATAAATGTCTGCGGCTCTGTCGCGCCCTACAATGCACTCTTAGGTGGAAAACTGGTTGCTATGATGATGGCCAGTTCTGAAGTTATTGAGGAATGCAAAAGAAAGTACGATAAAGCTGAAAGTGTAATAGCCTCTGCGATGTCTGGACGACCAGTGATCCGCAGGCCGAGATTGGTATTACTTGAAACCACGAGTCTCTACGGAGTTGCATCGAGCCAATACAACAGGCTGAAGATTCCCGTGAGAGAAATTACTGGAAATGGCGAGGACATGCTAGAGTTTCTCGAATTTGATGAAAGAACGGAAGGATATGGGTCGTTCCATTTCAGCAAGCAGACAGTTGAAGCGCTAAACGAACTGCAGGCTCAGAGCCACGATTTTAGAAAAGTCAATAGCATATTTGGCGAAGGTGTTAGTCCACGTCTGAGGAAGATCAGAGCAGGTTTAACGTTGGCAGGGCTCCCCTCGGCTGACCTTCTGCTCCATGGCAGCAAGAGAATAGTCTATGCTCTGGTTCTAGCAAAGAATTTCCGACAAGTGCTGCTTAATAAAGCTGAAAGGCCCAAATATATTTTGCCACAAAAAAAATCAAAGGAAGTAAGCAAGAAGATATCCCAGTATTGGATCAAGCGTTGGCTAATGATGCGAGTTAAGAACGAAACTGTTTTAGGCGAAATTGAGAAAGATACTTTGGATTACCCCATTAAGCACAGAGCCAGGGTCTTGTTACCCGATACGGCGCCAAATGAATCCCTTCAGGAGGAACTTTTTCAATTGTGATGATCCACGATGTCTAGTCCATTAAGCTGCACCATGCTCATTTACATTTGCAGTTACAAGCTTATTTAAGGATAAAAGGACAAGGAGAATAAAATGATTTCAACACTTCCAGACCAAGGAATCATCTTCTGGCCGGTCGGCAATGGTGATAGTACCACCATTTGCGTTGATAAGAGGACAGTGATTCAAGTAGACCTCAATCACCTTGAAAAGGCAGATGACAAGGACGATCCGCGTTACCCAGTGCTTGATGAGCTGAAGAAGCTTCTGCCAAAGTCAGATGACAAATCATATCTGTCCGTCTTTGTCCTTACTCATCCTGATCAAGATCATTGTCGTGGGTTTTCTGAACTACTTAAGAAAGTGACTATCAATGAATTGTGGTTTACACCGCGGGTGTTCAGCGAGTATAAGAAAGACCTTAGCGACGATGCAAAGGCACTTCAAACCGAGGCAAAACGTCGACTGAAGGTTGTCATAAAGAATAAAGGAAAAGTAAACGATGGCGATCGGATAAGAGTCATAGGCTATGATGATCTTCTCAAAGAAGATGACTATAAGGACCTCCCGAAGGATTTGCTGACCATTCCAGGGAATACTATCGATGTAATCAATGGATCTTCAAAAGCCTCAGCGTTTAGTGCTTTCATTCAGTCGCCCTTCAAGGACGATGCCGATGGCGACCGAAACGATACCAGCTTAGGAATGCAGGTAGTTCTCAAGTCCGCTGATAACAAATTCCGCGTACTTCTACTCGGTGACCTAGCCTATCCCACTATCAGAAGAATCTTCGATAGAAGCGAAAAAGAGAATCTATCATGGGATGTTTTCCTCGCTCCTCATCATTGTTCAAAGAAAGTGATGTACGTAAAAGACGAAAATGATGAAGATACACTCAAGAAGGACATGATGGACAGCTTTGAAAGCAACGAGCAAGATGATGCGTACATTATTGCAAGTTCACAATCCGATTTCACGGATGAAAAGGGTGACGATCCTCCGCATACCAAAGCAAGAAAGCAATACGAAAAAATTACCGTCTCTGGACACTTTTTATATACCGCTGAGTATCCAGATAAGAAAAACCCCGAGCCAATTGAATTCAAGATGGTCGATGGATCATTTTCTCTTTCTGGAAAAAAGGGCGCTGACGAGAACAAGAAATCCTCGCTCGCAGCTGCTGTTGCTACCGCTCGAGGAAGTGACGCTCCTCCACATGAACAAGTTGGGTTCGGCAAATAGAGATGACAAAAGGACAGTCACTTGCTCTTTGGCAGCTCTATCAAGTCGAAAGTGCAGACAGGCATGCTTTAGAGATTGAAGAATACGCAGAGCCGACGGAACAAAAACCGTACCTGATGGTTAAACTCAATTTATACCTCGGTCGGATTCCTACTAGTAAAGATGGACTACCCTTACGCGAGCGCGAAACATTTCTCCTATTCATTCCCCCGATGTTTCCTCTCGTAAAACCTGAAGTGCGGGTCGGCCATGATAGGTTTGCATGCTACCCACATGTTCAATGGGTACACTACCTTTGCCTCTATCAAAGCCAAACTGAATGGAACGCTGGGGACGGAATGTTCGGATTATTGGAGCGCCTTGAAAAGTGGCTGAGGCAGGGCGCTTTGAATCAACTCGACCCTGAAGGGCAACCGTTGCACCCCCCAGCCGTTTACGCTGATGTTGAATTGGGCAAGCTATTCGTTCCCATCCAAGATACCCCTGTCGTGGCTGGTTCATTTTGGCTTGGCCTCGCGCAAATTGGAAATCATCCTGGTCGTACAGATATCGTTGGCTGGTACGACCTGGAACACATCCCTGAACAGGGTGAGTTTGCAGTTGCCATTCTGTTTGCTGACGTCATGCCATGGGAATATCCTTCGAAAGCTTCGGAGTTCTTTGCGCAGTGCGAAAGGCAGGGAGTTTCAGAAGAACTACTGTATTTGTTGCTACAAGCTTCTTCCCGTGCAACTCAGCCAGGCAACCCTATCTATCTGATATTTGGCTCACCGATGAGAGGAATCGCGGGCGGGATACGTAAGCAACACCTGAGTGTATGGGCAATTCCACCAGGCGTCGCTGACTCTGTAAGATTGTCAATCAAACGCGAATCCGACTCGACCGAGATTTCGACGGTTAGAGATAAACTCAAGGACCTTATGAAAACGTCCATCGGAGAATCCCACATAGCTTGGTGTCGCGTCTTAGAAGCTCGCCCAGAGGTAACCATACGAAGAGACAAATATTCTCCAGTCGCATATTTTAGAAATAAGTCCGTTGCTATCTGGGGGTGTGGTGCTATCGGTGCACATGTTGCACTTTATCTCTGTCGCGCCGGCATTCGAGAACTTCATCTGGTCGACAGCGGGACGGTTACTCCTGGAATCCTCGTTCGCCAGCCGTTCAAAAATGATGACATTGGACGACCGAAGGTTGAGGCTCTAGCCAAACGCTTGAAAGAGATCCGCCCGGGATCTGACTTTGAAGTTGATACATCAAAGTTTGATATCGTCGAGAGTTTTGAGACTACGGGCTGGGAGTCAGCAGAGGGTGTTGACTTAATATTTGATGCAACTGCTTCTGATATTGTCAGGAGAACAATCGAAATGCATTGGCAGCGAGATACCAGGCCAAAAATACCTGTCGTTTCAATGATGATCGACCATTCTGCAAAGCTACTTATCGCCGGTATTGTCGGCGATAACTTTTCAGGTGGACCATGGGATGTATTTCGAAAGACAAAAATAGAAGTGGTTCAAGATTCTAGACTGAAAACTTTTGCGGACGCTTTCTTCCCATCCGAACAAAAGTTAAAGATCTTTCAGCCAGAACCAGGGTGTTCCGAACCGACATTCATTGGCTCCGCCGCTGACCTTGCGGGACTTTCGGCTATTGGGCTAAATCTTGTCGCTGAAGAGCTTCGGAGCCTAAAGGCGGACCATGCAGTCACCTCACTACTATTAGGTTCTTATACTGCTGGAAAGGCAGTTGATCAAGGGAGCAAGCGGATTGAACTTTGCCCAGAAAAGTCAATACGGCTTACCGAATACCAAGTACGAATCAGTGAACTTGCGCTTAATGAGATCGAAGTTTGGATAAAACGAAACCAAAGAAAGCGAGGCAAAGACGTTGAGACTGGTGGTTTGTTATGGGGCCAAATTGATGAAGTTTCTGAGACTGTTTGGATAACAGATGCCTCCGGTCCACCTCGAGATAGTAAACATAAAGCGGATGAGTTCATTTGCGGCAAAGATGGTACAGAAGAAGAACACAATACTCGATTGAAGCAGACAAGACACTCGGTTGGTTATATAGGAATGTGGCACACGCATCCTGAATCAAGTCCACTTCCGAGCAATACTGATATTGCGGGAATGTCTCAAGTCTTGATAAATGGTCCTGTGCCACCCTCAAAAAATATTTTGTTAATTGCGGGAAGCGTCGAAGGTGACCGAGCCTATGGTGTCTACCTATTTCGGAAATTGTATAAGAACTCAGGGTACGCGCTGTTGTCCATCGACTCTGGTATCCTTCAAACAAAGGGAGCATAAAATGAAATTTGACAACTACACCATCATAGCAAGGTTGTTTCCTGCCCTTCTCACATCGATCCCCTTATTTGTCCTTTACTTTTTCTCCTTGAACCCTTCACTTGAGAATTTCCTAAGCGGTCTTTTCAGCCTCCAGGTGGCATCTGATATTACGATTTCGTTAGCACTTCTCTACGGCTTCAGTCAACTGAACCGATTTCTTTCCAAACAATTGTTCGAAAAGAAGATTTTCTCTGATGGCCTTTACTTGCCTACAACAAATTGTCTACTTAACAGAGATCAGTCTTTCTCTGATGAATTCAAAACTAAACTGCACTCAAAAATAAAAACTGACTTTGGCATTGAAATCCTGGCAAAAGCCGAAGAAGCAAAAGACGAATTGAAGGCCCGGAAGATCATCTCAGAAGCCGTTGGACAAATCCGTAGCAAGGTCGTTGCGGGACGCCTCACCGAACAACACAATGCAGAGTATGGTTTTGTCCGCAACCTCGTGGGAGGTTCAGTGGCGTCACTATCTTTTTCTATTATAAACGTCGGAGTTTTTGGGCTTCTATCTTACAACACGAATGCGATCGTAATTACCATGGTTCTCGGCTTTGTCTACTTGCTTGTTCTAATCTTCTCGAAAAAGGTCATACTTTCATTCGGACAACACTATGCGAGAATTCTCATTCAAGAATATATGGCAAAGTGACAGTCTCTGTGATTGTGAGTCCACATGGCTTATTCTGATGAAGACATTAACTGGGCTCATGACAGGGCCGATGGCCATTGCTTCTATTGCGGCATCAGACTTTCATTCAAAAATTATGGAATTGTAGGGGCGCATGCAGCGTGGGAGATCGATCACTTCATTCCATTGTCACGTGGTGGGCCGGACCAGCCATACAACTGGGTGCCAGCTTGTGTGGATTGCAACACACGGAAATCAGATTTATTCCCTTGGGAATTCGACCCATTAAGATTTGAGGAAGATGATCGTGATCCGGATAATTACGTTTAGATCGACATTGTGGCGGGAAGTGACAAAAGGGTCGCGAAAGGAATTCTAGATGGACATCAAACAGTATAACGGAATCATTAGACCTCATCAACGACTTTTACGCCAATTACTTCTCGACTTGGAATTTCATATCGAGGATATTGGTGAAATCAATCTGTTTGCGATAGAACATCGAATGAAAACTTTTAAATCCGCATTGAGGAAATCTCAAAGAAAGAATATACCAATTGAAGAGTTAACAGATTTGGCAGGTCTACGCGTAGTGGTCGGAACAAAATCTGAGACTGAACAAATTGCTAGGTTCTTATCAAGGATGCAGGTGTCTGATGATATTAGTATTGTCTCAGATGAAATTATTGCCCGAGATGATGGTTATTTCGCAAGGCACATAGTCGTAAAGGCAGATGGACGCTATCTGAGATCTGTCTATGATGCTCGAGTTGAAGTGCAGTTACGAGCGGCGCTCCAACATGCGTTCGATTCAATTTCTCGGGCGTGGAGTTACAACTCAAATCGCCCATATTCCGACGAATGGAAAAAGGAGTTTCTTCAAGTCGCTGAGCATCTTCGGATTGTCGATGAAAGGGTTTCTTCTCTGCAAGATGAGGTCGTTAAACTCTCAGTTGATTTGGGAGATGCCGATTCATTATCTCCCCTGTCTCTGCAGAAAATTGTACATGATAGGTTTGGAGAGTCTATTAAGCTGGACGATGCTGTTGATGAATGTCGATACCTTGTTGATGTTGGGATCGACACAGTCGGCAAACTGAAAACGTTTTTTCAAGACCAACATATCACGGACATTCGAAAAGAACTGGAGTCCGCAGCTCAGGGGGGAAATCAATCAGCTGCCAGTTTGCTTGGATTTACGTTGCATTCATTTTGGACGACTGTCGGAACTCGACTTGAAGCCACCAGAGAAATCATCTTAAGAAATTCACAAAAGTAACCGTTAACAAAGGAAAATGCCTGATCATAAGCGCCAACATTATGTCCCCAAGTTTCTATTGAAGAACTTTTCCGTTGACGGTGAGGGGAAGCAAATAGGAGTATTTAATCTCGACTCTGAATCGTTCGTTTCAGAAGGCAAGTTAGCACGCTAGGCTTACGAAGATTATTTGTACGGATCGAACCTGAAGATAGAAAACGTGCTTCAGGACTTGGAAGATAAGACAGCGAAAATTCTATCGCGGATTCTTTCTCAAAAACGGATTCCAAAATGGAACAGTGAAGAATTCTCAATCTTGATCTTGTTCTTATTGATGTCCCATTCGCGTACCATTGCAATGGCCGACGAAATGCAACAAATGATCGAGAAATTCAATAGACAATTGATGCTAAATGTTCCACAGTTCAAGGACATCGCCGATAAGGTTAATGTCAAAGTAAACGACCCTGTTCTGCTTTCGTTGAAGAATGCGACCATGATGCATCCGATCCTCATGGATTTGAAATGCAAACTTCTGTTGAATAGAGTTGGAAAAAAACCATTTCTCCTTTCGGATCATCCGGTAGCGCTCTACAACCAATTCTTCGAAGAGAAGAAAACTTATGGCAGCAACACAGGTTACTCAGCCAAGGGTCTGCAACTCTATCTGCCATTCACTCCATATGCAGGCTTATTCCTTTATGATAGTGGTATATATCAGGTCGGAGGCGGTCATAATCGACCGGTGCAAATCGACAACCAATTAGATGTAGATACTCTCAATGGCATTCAGTATCTGAATGCCTTTGAAAATTTGTTTTTTGATAACAGAGTCATCTCACTTTTTGCTAAGTATAGAAGCAGTTCCAAGATGGAAGTCGAACAAGCTCCACTGTTATCAAATGTCGGAACCGAGGACGGAGATGTCATACGCCTTTACAAGAAAGACATAAGATGCAGTGCTAGATTCACTTTCGTGAAATTGACCGATGCTGCTTTGAATTTACGAATGGACAACAGAGCCATATATGATCGTGATCCGTTTATCACCAGACTCCACGATAAGTTCATGAAACTAGTGGATGAAGGCAAACGCGATCCTGATGATTTCTGGCCGTTTGTTTTGGATGAAACCGAAGCAATTGTGAAAAACATCAAGGCGAAGTAGATTCATCCGCGTACCTTGGATACACATGTTTGAAGGAACAGGGAGAAGAATGCCACCTACCCGCACCTTGCTCTCTCGCTGAGTGCTCGCCGAGAAACGAATGCTCCCTCCCGATAAGGTCGGAGTTCACCCCATATAGAGTTTTGTAATTCCTAATCTGTTTTGTGGTTCTTCATATTGTCGTGGCCCCCGACACTCAAGATTCCGAAAGGTAAGGCGCCCCGTTTGGAACCTGTCCTGACGCCAGGAAGGATTTCTGTCACGTCGAAGATCCCGCGCTTCGCGGGAATGCCTGACATCGCTGCGGCTCCTATCCTCCTTCGTCGGATAAGAGCCAAGCGCAGCGATACTGCCACATCCCGTCGCGGTTTCACCGTGTTGGGAAGAGGCAGTCTCAATCAGGCCTCGCGCCAGTCGAAGATCCCTTTGGGAAAAACTTGTCCCGCGATTCATTCCAAGCGGGATCAGGCCTGCCCAAATTTCTATCCCCACCCCGCCCACCACACATTTTGCCGAAGCACTTACTCAGAACAACCGGCAAATCAAAATCCTTCCAAGCACAACGTTTCCGCCTTCCGTTGAATGCCCATGGAGCACTTGGCCACAATCTTCGGTGGGTATGGTATCACTACTCGATCCTTATCTCAGGTACTTGCGGATCTCTTCCCCAATCATTCGGCTGCACTGTATTCCAAATATGATTTTGTCGATGTACTCAGAATTGATCCCACTTGAAGCGAGCAGCCTAAAGGACGGATTGTTGATGATTTTGAAAATCTCTGTTACGAATGCAAAGTTGCAATCCACCGCACACTCTTTGTCCACGTCGCAATCTAATGGTGAGATGCTGACGAAAGTGTTGGGCAACTGACTTGACTTGATGTGCTCCGCACGTTGGCATCGAGCTTTTAGTTTTTCAATTCTCGATGATGTGCTCACACAGGCTAGGTTGATCCCCCGTCGTGCAACGACTATGTGCGGATGTGCCTCTACATCTTCCGGTGCACGAGGATTCTTGTATAGAAAAATATCCCCTACTTTGAGGTCACGCGAGCTGGGAGGCAATCTCGAGGAGCTCCTCGCGTAGTTCCGTTTGCTCCTCTTCGGCTATCGGAGGAAATGGATCCTTTAGATGATGCTTTGAAAACATTGGATCTTTAGGATCGGCGTTCTTAAGAAAGTCCGCCAGGTATATTTCTTCCCGCCGGGTTTGTCCCAGATTCAGGGCGGCTTCGAACCGTTTCCACTCCGGGTAGGCATGAGCTATGTCCGCGAGCTGCATCTCGTTGAATTTCCCAAAGTGCTTCAGCGAGAATTCCAGAGCTTCGATGTCCGTCTCAGAAAGAATGGAGAGGTCAGGTTCCTTCTTCGTGAGCTTCACAGAATACTGATCCTTCTCGTCACGGACGATTTCGCTCTCCCCCGGGTCCTGGCCCTTGAACACATCGTAAAGATACGATGCTACTGGTCCCTGTGGCATTGCGAAGTAGTCGTCAGTTGTAACAGGCCGCAGATAAGTCCGAACGTGATACCGATCCGCAAAGAAGAGCAGCTTCAGTAACTTCATGTAGTTCTCTTTGCCACCTCGCTTGTTCAGGAGGTACTCGGCGGCGGCTAACGCCTTTTGTTTGTTCATTGGGAACTGGACGACCGGAACACTCTTGTAAATCTCCCCCGTTGCAGAGTGCTCATTCCTCGCCACGACTTCCTCCGG
>JAKAGT010000070.1 GCA_021825585.1 Bacteroidota bacterium
GTAAAGGTTTGTTCGTGCAAGTTAGAGTTGGGCCGCCGTTATACTGGCGGCCCGACTCACAGCTTCGTTAGGTTTACTTCTTCGGGATGTCCCGTCGTTCGGGAGGTAAGCAGTCCATCCTATTTGACGAGGCTCATCTTAATAGTCTTCGCAAAGGTGCCTGCCTGTATCCTCGCGAAGTAGACGCCGCTGGCGACTTTTTCACCCAGGTTGTTGACACCATCCCAGTTTACCCGATAGTTGCCTGGCGAATAAGTCTGTCCGTTGACGAGTGTCGAGACGAGTCTGCCGTGCACATCGTATATCGAAAGACTGACCGTCTGCTGGCTCGGCATAGAGAATTGAATATTTGTTGACGGATTGAATGGGTTCGGATAATTTTGGTCAAGCTTGTAATTGGAGGGCAATCCGCCTGTCTGCGCTACCGAGGTCTCCTGATGCGTTGTCTCATGACATTGACGGCATTCCATTTTCCCTTTGGTGCTCGGTTTGTCCGCCGACGACTGAGTGTGGCAGTACTCGCAGGCGGCAATATCGGCTGGCGGGACATAGAGCGCCATGAACCTGTTATTGTAGTGGTCGTTCAATATCTGAACAGCATAGGCTGCTGTATCTCCGACCAGACGCGCGCATCTCTCCGCGCGGTTAGGGTCACCTACTGCGAAACCTGAAGCGGCAGACCACAGGCTTACGGAAACGTGGCACAATGGGGAGCCGCTTGCGTTTTGAGCAAGCGAGGCACTTATCTTGTTGACGCCGTACTTTTTCTCTATCCCGTAATAGTTACTGATGTCAGTCGGGAGTTTCGTCTGTGTATACCAGCCTATGAGCTCAGAAACGAGAGTGTCTGTCGTGGGCTTGTCGCAAACCAGAGATATGGCAGCGGAAGCACCGTTAGGCGCCCCGCAGAGTGTTCCCCATTCTGCCCCGCCGCCATGTCCGAAGTACATCAGCTGTGGCGGAATGGAGGTGTATGGATCTCCGACCGCCTCTTTGAGAGTCTGCACTATAGCGCCGAACGCACCGTAACCACAGCCGCCTCCGTTTGTACTGTCGTAGAAAAGATCGTGGCCGAGGATTCTGACATGCTCAACATCGAGCTGTTTGTACGGCCAAGGCCACGTTGCATCGGCAGGGCTGGCAACGCCCTTGTTACGCAGGAGCAGGTTGATGCCCGCACCGCCGACGGCGATTCCTGCCGCATACTTCGCAGACTTCGTGAGAAATTGTTTACGTGTTAATTGTTCAGTCATGGTGTTTCTCCTTCTCTTGTGAATTTAGAGTTGCATACCTTGCCCTGAGGAAGGGTCACTGATAACATTATATATATTTACTCTTCTTAAATCTGGAAAGACCATGAAACGCGAGAACTCCCGACCGCCTTTTTCGTCATATCGACTCACGGTCCCGGTTGTTTAGCCGTGGCACTTTTAACGGCATCATCGAGTCTTACCGCCCTCTTCGAATATGCTTTGAAAACATTCTTCGCTCTCGAACGGTGAATGGCCTGACGATCAAGATATTGAAGGTTCGCGACAACCATATCGAGCATGGTGCCGGGAAAACCAAGTACCGCTTCGCCCGCTCGAACATCGGTAGCATCTCTGCAGCCGTAACAGCCGTAACTCATGTTAATTCTTTGCGATAGATGAGGAAGGACAATCGCATCTGCACAGACCGCTTGAAGAATACTTGTGCTGAAGTCCAGCCTGTTCTATCTCCGCAGGTAAATCTTTATGAAATGTTACACCCACCGGTTCGTGCGAAAGTCCGAGGATGTTTTTCATTAAATCGGATTGTTCTTCTGCAACAGTCATATTTGTTCTCCGTTACAATAGTATGTGCCTTGATTCCGGTAGCAGCTTGACTATTGGTGCTGTTCCATCTTTCGTAGAGTGCCTACTGGACAAATGTCGTAGAGTGCTTCCATGCCCAACGACTCCGCCTTTTCAATTGTTGCTTTGGACCACGATCCCGGAGGAAGCCAGACAAGATTCGGGTGTTGGTTCAAGATCTCCCCAATCATTTGTTCGGCATTCTGCGGCGACAGCACGACCAGCACGACGTCCGGTTTCTCCGGCAGCTCTGTAAGTGAGGAATAGCATTTCTGATCTTCAATTTTATCGTACTTCGGGTTTATCGGATAGACTTTGTACCCGGCATCCAGCATTGTAAACATTAGCTCATAGCTGTACTTGAGCATGTCCTGAGTAGCGCCGATTAAAGCGAAGGTCTTCTTTGTTCTCAGAATCTCTTGAGCACGGGTCTGTTTGTCAATTTCCTGAGTCATCTCAGCATCCCCTTCACCACGACATCGACGGCCTCGTCTTCGTCGAGTCCGCGGGCCATCAGGGTTTCGACCTGCTTCTTATCGACACTTCCGATTGCAGCTTCATGCGTAAGCTTCGCGCGATCGTCAACGACAAGGAGTTTGGGTACCGCGCTCACACGCGCTTCCTTCCCTTTTATAATTTCCACGCAATCGACATGCCCTCTCGCGTTGGGCGCATTGCCGACAGCTTCGCCGATAACTTCGCTGACACACCGGTCCGTGGCAACGATGCGGCTCTTCGCGAGCCCACGGGAATTCTCTCCGTTCAGGAATAGCGACTCTTTCACGAGCACCTTGTCATCGCCTTTGCCATAAACCTTCGTGTCGAACTCGCACACGGCGTCTTTTTCAAGCGTCCCTTCGTAATCAAGGTCTAACTTCCCAACCGCGCCCTTTATGAGCTTGAACTCGCTGCGCAGCTTCCCTCCCTCTTCCACGACGGCTTTAGTCACCGGCAACACTTCAATCCCGCCGTCCTTGCCATGATAGTGAGTCTCCGCATAATTCATCTCGGCGTTCCTGCCGACGCGGATCTTCGAATCCATGATATGCCTGAGCTTAATGGCGTTGGGAAACGAGCAATGCGCGATGAAGTTGACCTTAGCACCTTCACCGATCTCGAATTCTGAAACGATTTCCTGAACTCCTTCTGCCGGGATAACACCGAAGCAGAGGTGCACAGGATCTTTTACCATCTTTCCCGGCTTGACGACGATCTTCGCCTTCACACCGTTTTCGATTTCTTCTCCTGAGATGTTGACACCGGGTATGCTGTTCTGAAATAAAATCTTATGATGGCTCACCACGAGACTGGCGGTCTTTTTGTCGAACAGGTCATTTGGATTGCCTCCGCTCGCTCCGTAGGCTTTTGCGATAGCCTCGAATTCCTTGGAGTAATCAACCATTGTGAATAACCTCCTCAGCGGGCTGGTTTACATGCGGACATTCTTCGCAATGGTTGCGGAAGAACTTGGCGACTGCCGCGGGCTCGCCTGTTTTAACGACTGTTCCGTCGCAGAGAGAGGAAGCCCTGTCTGCGATTGTAGCAACCTCCTCATGGTGGGTAATCAGAAGTACTGCGCTGCCGGTTCTGGAGAATGTTTTAATGACGTCGACGATGTGGTCGATTGAGAGTGAATCGATGCCGGAGTCAGGCTCGTCGAGGATTGCCAATTTGGGTTTCATGGCGAGTACCGATGCCAGCTCGATGCGTTTTCGCTCCCCGCCGCTAAGTGTTCCATCGACCGCACGGCTGATGTATAGCTCGGGAGCGAGTCCAACCTTTAGGAGACACTCGCGCGGGCTAAGGAAACCATCTCCCGAGAACTTCTTGCTTATCTTGAGATACTCTCCAACGGTGAGTCCCTCAAAGCGAGCGGGTTCCTGCCAACCGAGAGTTATGCCGCGCTTCGCGCGTTCATGGATAGGTAAATTGGTGATGTCCTCACCGTCCAATAATATTTGGCCGCCTTTTACCTGGTATCCGTTCAGCCCCATGATCACGGATGAGAGGGTAGATTTACCGGTGCCGTTGGCGCCCAGGATACTGTGTATCTCACCCTTTCGTACTTCGAGGTTAAGATCGTGAAGTATCTTCTTGCCGTTTATCGTCAGTTCTATGTTGGTTAAGTTCAACATGATGTTCTCACAAGGTTTTGACTTTTCACATCACCATGCACCATCGGCGCTATCGGGAGGAGTCCACGGCTCGTCGAGCACGTTCACTTCCGCACTTTTGATACCAGGGACAGCGGCAACGGCCATTCGTGCGCCCTCCACGATATAGTTTGCCAGCGGGCAGCCTGGCGCAGTCAGTACCAGATCGACCACAACGCGGTCTTCGGAAATATTAATGCGCTTGATCATGTTGAGTTCGATAAGATTCGCCCCTATCTCAGGGTCGATGACCGTGGCTAATGCCGATCTAACTTCATCTTCTGTAATCATATTTAATGCCTATCAAGTGCAGTGTCATAGGCCGCACTCCGAAGTCGGGTGGTGCGGCCCAGGCAAGTCAGCGTGAGGCCGATGCGGCGGTTTTCTGAGGTGCATACTTAGCTCTCAGCTCCCTCAGCTTCTCGACGAGGTCGCGCTTCTCAGGGAACGTAATTGCGCCCGATGGGCACTGTGTCCCGCAGGATGAACAACCGACCACACAGTTGTACGGATTGGCGACGACTGTGTGTATGTCGTCGACCTTGAAGACGTCGTTACTGCAAAAATCTATGCAGACATTATCGTTGAGGCAGAGGTCTGTGTTGATCGTCGGATACCAGGGAATTTCCTTTCTAGGCATGTTCTGATAAGTTCCACCGGACATTATTGGACCTCCTCCACGGCCTTGAGTGTATCGTTGAAGGCTTGTTCGGTCGTCTTGAAGGAGATGGAGACTGGTTTCCACCTGTCGTCCATGGGTACTTTTGCACGCTCGAATGCGTCACGGAGGAGCTTCTTTTGTTTCTCGATGCCACAGGCAGGAGTGACGTACGCGACTCCGTCTTTCAACAGGTCCGCCATAAGATTCTCCCCGTTCTCTTCGCAGAGACGCGGATGGACGAGCATATAGTCGTGGGGGATTTCCATCCTGATTCGTTCGGACAACTCTCCGAAGTTTATGTCTTTCATACTTGGACATGCAAAACTGCATGAGCATATCATAATTGCCTTTTTCATTTTTCGACCTTTTGATTTATCAGTTTGACTGTTTTAATCTCGTCGAAGCCCTGCCTGAAAAGAACAACTGAGTGCACAAAGGAGGCGCAACGCTCGCAAAGGATATCTAATAATTCTTTCGTTTGTGCCCTCTGCACATACTTCGCGACCTTTGCGTTTAATCCTTTACCTTAGCTTCCGGGGCTTTGTCGGGATAGCCGTATTCCTTTTTTGTCGCTGCATAAATCTCCATCAGAGCTTTCTTAATTGACGTCTCTTCTTCCGGATTTACCTTGTCGTTAAAAAGAAGGAGTCCCTGCCAGAGTTCATCTGCCGCCTGTTCGTCGGTTTCAGGGAACGACAGGATCGTGGTAAACACCACTTGGTCGAGACCGTAAAGGATTGTTTCCTTGCCGTCGATTTCGACCTTGAAAGCCTTCGGAGTACTGCAAGAGCAGCCCATCTGTCACCTCGTGTTAAGAATTCTAAAGAGTTCCTTTTTCACGGCTGGCGTAGCAGTTTCTTCGTTGTTTCGCCAATCGTCGAAATAATATAAAAAGCGAGAGATGCCATGTCAAGGGGAAAAATGAGTACCAGCAGACGTCCCCCTGACAACCGACTGAGTATCAGCTCGATTCATCTCCAGACTAATCTATTTGTTCAAAAAATCGCCGGATTTTGTTCCTGTAACGGTCATCGAGTAGAGTGCCGCGCCGCTTGCGAACCGGTACGCATGTTTCTTGAGAGAGATGACTCGTACATCACCGAATCCCGCTCTGGTTATGACGGCAAGATAATCTTTCTGATCGAGCGCACCTGCTACGCATCCGGCCCAGAGTGAAGCGTCACGGCGTTCTTCGTCGGTGACGGGCCCGTCTGTGACAATATCGGAGACCGTAAACCTGCCGCCCGGCTTCAGCACGCGGAATATTTCCGAGAACGCCTTGTTTTTGTCCGGCACAAGGTTAAGAACACAGTTACTGATCACCCGATGGGCTGTACCACTATCCACGGGGAGGGATTCGATCTCGCCGAGACGAAAGTCAATATTCACGGCACTCACCTTCCGTTTGTTCTCATTTGCGTTCGCGACCATCTCTTCCGTCATGTCAACTCCTATGACTTTTCCGTTCTCACCGACACGCCTCGAAGCAACGAAGCAATCTATGCCCGTTCCCGAGCCGAGGTCGAGCACGGTCATTCCTTTTTCGATGTCCGCGAAAGCCGCCGGTGTGCCGCAGCCGAGTCCTAAGTCAGCACCTTCCGGGATTGCCGTTTTGTCTTCGCTATCGTATTGCGGGAATAGGTCAGCGACTTTGCCTTCTGATTCACAGTTGCACGATTTCGAGTTGGTCTTTATCGCATTGAGGTTTCCCTTGGCTATTTCGGCATATTTTTCTTTCACTTCTTCTTTTATAGCTGCTGCTTGATTCGCTTCTTGCTGGGAATCGTTTTTCATTTCTATTCCTTTTTCGAATTTGTTTAGATGTGTTTAAACTGGAAAATTGAGTGCCGCATTTGGGAGTCATAATGAATCCACTGCTTTGACCGAAGATGTGTGCTCCCAGAAACGACCCTTGAGTCCAAGTAATAATCGCGACAACAACAGAAGCATCGGCAGTTCTACGATAGGGCCTAAGATTATCGCGAGATAAACGAGCGGATGCCCGGGAAACGCCGCCACTGCAACTCCGATTATTGCTTCCGAATTACGCGCCGTTGTCGTGAAGGACATCGTAACCGTGTCGGCATAACCAAGCCTGAAAAGCTTTCCGCTAAAAAGCGCAAGTATGAACAGCACGAGGAAGAATAGGATCAGGAAAAGTATAAGAAGCCCCACTCGTCCCGCATCGGAAAATGTTATCGACGGCTGCGACACAAACATGCTGAGGATAACGAGAACCAAAGCCCAGAGCTTGAACTCGACGTTTACTTTCTTGAACGGGCCGAAGAAGTATTCTCTTCCCCTTGATTTAATTACCGCCTTCTGGATTATGTAGCCGAGTATGAAAGGCGCTATCAGGAAGAGGCCGACGCTCCTTGCGAGGACGGGAAAATC
>JAKAGT010000071.1 GCA_021825585.1 Bacteroidota bacterium
AGCTTGCCGGCATAATCGCAGTCGCAGACACAGTTAAAGAGGACTCTAAGGAAGCGATCGCACATCTGAAGTCGCTTGGACTTGAAGTCGTTATGATAACCGGGGACAATAGACGAACCGCCGAAGCGATTGGTAGACAGGTCGGCGTTGAGAGAGTGTTGGCAGAAGTCCTTCCCGACCAAAAGGCTTTTAACGTGCAGAAGCTTCAGCAGGAGGGGAAGTTAGTCGCGATGGTCGGAGACGGAATCAACGACGCTCCTGCGCTCGCCCAGGCAGACATTGGACTCGCCATCGGCACCGGCACGGATGTCGCCATAGAAGCCTCGGACATAACTCTCATCAAAGGGAACTTGAGGGGAGTAGTCACTGCCGTCGAGCTTTCGCGTGCCACCATGAAGAACATCAAGCAGAATCTGTTCGGAGCGTTCTTCTATAACACGATAGGCATTCCGATTGCTGCCGGACTTCTTTACCCGTTTTTCGGAATTCTCCTATCGCCGATAATTGCAGGTGCAGCAATGGCGTTCAGCTCAGTAACAGTAGTGACCAATGCAAATCGACTTAGAAGGTTTTCACCATCGCATAAGTAAAGGAGATTACAAAATGTTTGTAACACAAATCATCGTAACGATTGCCGGGCTCGCACTCATAGCTTTGATTGCTTGGTACTTCTGGTTTTCGGAGAAAAAGGCAACGGTTCTCGGAACAGCAGCATCGGGAATCCAAGAGGCTTTTATCACCGTCAAAGGAGGTTATACTCCTGATGTCATTGTGGTACAGGCAGGAAAGCCAGTCAGGTTGAATTTTCACCGCGAAGAGACCGCTCTTTGCTCGGAGCAGGTGCTGTTTCCTGACTTCAACAAGCAAGCCACATTGACGGCATTCAAAACTGTCCCGGTCGAGTTTACCCCCGACAAGAAAGGGGAGTTCGGTTTTCAATGTGGAATGGGAATGCTGCACGGGAAAATAATTGTAGAATGAAAACAAACACAACCAACCAACAAAAGGAGAGTCACAATGAAAACCGCATTAAGAACATTGCCGCTATTCATAACAGCCTTTCTGATTACTCATGTGTCGCCATCCTATGCGCAGGGGATGATGGGAGGCAGCTCGCAGAGCATGGGAAACATGCAGCACATGCAAAACATGAATAACATGCAGAACATGGCCTCCATGTCTGACATGATGCAACATATGCACGTAATGACCGGTGAGCTTTCGGATATGATGAAACAGATGAACAGTATGAAGGGGATGGACGGCATGAAGGGAATGGGTAGCCAGATGCCCATGATGCAGCACATGAAGAATCTCGGGATGAGCATGGAATCCCTTCTTGGGCAGATGGACAAGACGATGAACGACAAAGCCATGATGGAGGATCCCCAGATGAAAGACCACATGATGCAGATGCAAATGCACGCAAGCTCGATGGTCAATGATTACCATCAGATGATGGAGAACCTGAAGAAACAACAGAAGGGAACAGGCAAATAGCTGCGACGTGGCCGTCACCGGCTTAGCAGAAGCATACAGGTGGCGGTCACCAGCAACATGAATAATTCTTTGAGGATTACGATGGCAAAAAATCAAAACATTTCAGCGACTTGCAACCCTGCCTGGGTGGGTGTGCCGGACCGGCGAATCGCTCTTGCAGTCTTAGCTGTTGTCACTGTGTTCATATCAAGTCCGGCACAAGCCCAAGGCAACTGGTATGCCACCGGCTACCTACAGTACTCCCAGGGTAACTATATTTTCGGTAGCAATACCTCAACGTTTTATCTGGTGCCCGGGCTGAGGTACGAAGCGATCGGCTGGAGCGCGTCGGCGATCATTCCGATTGTTTCTCAGAACAACAATCTCGTTACTGCGGCCGGCGGAATGCTGCTGCCGCATGGGGGATCGAATATGAGCATGTCCTCCGGAGGCGGCGGCATGATGGATGGTCCCGGCAGCTCTTCGATGGGAAGTATGTCAGACGTAGTCGGGTTAGGCGATTTATTCCTGACCGGAGAGTATGAGATCATTCGCCCGGACTTGGGCCAGTCGACAGGAAGTTTCGGACCGGAGGGAAACTCCCCGACGCTCGGCATAGACGTTCAGATGAAAGTTCCCACTGCAAGTACGGCAGACAACTTCGGGACAGGCAAATTTGACTTCGGAGGCTCGCTCAATTACAGGCAATTATTCGGTGCTTACGTCGTAATGGCCAATGCCGGGTACCTGGTTTTGGGCAAGCCGGCGGGAGTTGATTTTAGGGACCCATTCTCCTACGGAGGCGGAATAGGAAGATTCTTCGGCGAAGGTGACTTCTCCATTGCACTCATGTATCAGGGATACACAACGATCCTTTCAGGTTATCCACCGCCGAATCAAGCATCACTCGGTCTGAACTGCAAAACAAGGTCTGATCTAATATGGACCTTACTCGTCTCGAAGGGGCTCACGGATACGGCGCCTTCATTTGGCATAGCGGGGGGATTCCGTTGGAGCTTATAACTGTGCAACTCGACAAGGTCAACAAGAACGGAGATTTATGAAACCTGAAATCATCACATCGGCCACGCTCACGTGTCCGCATTGCGGCTACAAGGAGACCATTGAGATGCCCACAAACGCCTGCCAGCATTTCTATAGATGCAAAGCGTGCAATGTTGTCATGAAACCGAAGCCTGGCGACTGTTGCGTGTTTTGTTCGTATGCGGACGTGAAGTGCCCGCCGAAACAATTAGAGGCGGCAGCGGAGGGTTCCTGATTGTCAAGTGAAATTTAACTGCCGCTTCATTCTTAAATGCTGAAGGTTCAACGTTCCCATAAATGAAAACGAAATATTTAAATCTGGTTATGATACCTGCCTTCCTCGTCGGACAGGTTCAGTATGCCTGTTCTTCATATTTTTGCACCATGATGCAGAGGCCGGTGAGCGCTCCCGCGATGACCATGGACTCCAAAGCTCGTTCGTGCGAAGACCTCTCCAACTGCACTCATAGAATTGCACTACCGCAATACGGACTGCAGTTGGTCGAGAATAATTGTATCAAAGTTGTTACTTCTAAGAAAAGTGTGGTAAGCAGTTTTACGGATTCAGCCAAACTGATTGGCCATTTTGTGACGGTTCTTGCTTCTATTCCAGCTCTCAATGGTGATCAATCGGCAATCGGCAATCCGCTGATTGCTACCAACAATGCTGCCTCTCCTCCACAAGGATTACACATCCTCAACTGTAACCTCCGCATTTAATCCGCTCTTCGATTTCCCCGTCATTTAATGAAGTGTACGGATTCCGGACTTGAAGTCCGAAAATCTAATGCACGCGATTAACACTTTTGATGGAAAATAAGAAATCATGGAAGGATAAAGATCATGTATACCTTTGACAATCCCATTGTCCGGCGAGTGGCGCTTTTGACGTCCTTTGCCGTTGCGTTGGCGCTCGCTGTTCCGCGAACAGCAAAAGCAATCCCGAGCTATTCCCGTCAGACAGGACTGAGCTGCGCAACCTGTCATACCGTTTTTCCGCATCTAACACCGTTCGGCAGGGACTTCAAACTTCACGGCTATGTCAGCAACAATACTCAGCTCATAAGTGACCACGCCGCCACAAGCGACACCACTAGTCAGGGAAGGACAATCTTCGAATTCCCAGCCACACCGATGGTTTCTGCCAGGATTTCTTCAAGGTGGAACTACCAGCAGGGAATAGGCAACGGGGTCGTTCCCCATGGAGTTGTGTCCGCCGGACAGGGTTTCATCTCCAGTCCCGATGGTTATGGAGATAAAGATCTGCTCGATTACCTTGCCGGGTCGAGCATTTACATAGCGGGTGAGATCACCCCGCGACTCGGAAGCTTCATTGAGTTCAGCGGACCCGATGACGAAGGCGGCACTGTCGGGCTCGGGATGTTCGATGTAGCTCTCGTGTCTCCGGATGAGACTGTCGCAGGCCAGAACTTTGTTTACGGGATAAGGGCAGAGGATGCTCTGGGTGCCGGCGATCCTTCAAACACAATTGGAACCTGGGGCTTGACGGCAAGTCTTATGGGACTCAGCACACATAATACTCTCTTCGATCCGGGCACGGCTTTCATGGAAGGCGGAGAGCTTTTCGGAATGCTCGGCGATTTCGACGGAGGCGGGCTGTACGCAAGTGTCGGAGTTTACAGACCGACGGCAAATCAGACGGCGAACGGTTACGTACAAGGCACCATTTCAGGCTCGGGTACATTCGATGGCGTAAACGGTGTGAACAGCTATGTCAGAGTCTCGTACTATCTTCCTCCAATCGGCAAGAACACCTATACTGAGATCGGAGGATTCGGTTATTTTGGAAAGCTGAGTATGACCGCCGCTCCGGCTGCAGCGCTGGCAATTCCGGATTATATCGATAACTACTACAATTTGGGATTAGACTTCCAGGCCCAATACATCGGCAACAACAATCTCATAGAGCTCTTTGGGCTGCTCCAATCCCAGCGCGATGGCGCCTTCTACGGTGTCGACGGATTTACGGGACTTCCGGGTGATGGCGCTCCGGTTTCGAGACAGGGCTTCGGGGTGAAGGCTGATTATTATTACAATAGCCTGATCGGCACCTACGTTAAATATCTCTATCAGACATCCAGTCACCTCAAGGACATGAATGTCAGTGGAGCGGTCATCGGTGTTGGTTGCTTTCCCTGGGAGAATGTCAACTTGAAAATTGAGAGGACATTCTTCTCGACATACAACATCGGTGCTGCGCAGTACGGAGCATACGTTGTTGCTGGTGCACCCAACCCAAGGTCTATTTCGGCGTCTGACTTTGATGTTACAGCGGTGAAACTGGAATACCTGTTCTGATTTCAATGTTGATGTGTCGCGTCAGTGTGTGTGTCCTGACGCGACGCAGCCTGACAGCCTGGTGTTCGTTTGCCTTCAGAGTTCGCAGACTCTTCTTCAAGATACCCATCTGGCTGTCGTGTCGTCCTGTAATGCCTCACGCGTCAAAAAACCATCCCTCAAACGCAAGGGCTCGCACGTTGAATTTCCCCCTCTTCGTTCCAATTGTCGGGTTTTGTCTTCCTTGATATCGGCATGAGGCTTGAAAGCTTAAAAGGAGATACGCCGGAACGTGACGGCATACGCCTGATCGCCGAGTCCCCTTCATTACGAACGACAGGGATCCCGAGCACGATTCGAATTTAAAATAGAAATTAGGAGAAGGGTCAAATGAAGCATTCATATAGAACTTGTAGCACAGGAAATCATATAGGAATGTTGGCGGTCGCACTTTTAATTCTTCCGCTATCGGCCTTCGCACAAATGAATTACAGCAACTGGGTTCAGCGGAACTCGACGGACACAACAGTGGTAAAATGCTGGAACGATTCGTCCACCACTATGATGTTTGCCCCCGGCGCAATGGCAGGGATGATGATGAATATGCCGGATTCCATTTACTGTCGGATCGATGAGATGCCGATGGATAGTCTCGGTCTGTCGCATGATTCCACTTTCATCGGGTGGTATCGTGCGCAAATCGGAAAAGATTCTTTGAACTTCAACCTCATGAGTTTTTCCAGGATGGGGAGCACTAACATGATGCAGTTCGGGAAGGGTATCGCGTGCCACCTTTATTGGGATAGCGTCGCGGCGGATTCCATGTACCGTCATTTTCATCCGACAGGAGTAATGGCCTGGAACGGCTCGAACTGGGTGAGCATTCAGGGTGCTTCCATTGATAGCAGCACTGTGTCTTTCACAACATCCGATGCGTATTCTGCATTTGCATTCGTCGGAGCGACGGAGAAGACAACGGCAGTTAAAGATCATAGTGGTACACCGACAACTTTTTCTTTGCGCCAGAATTACCCGAACCCTTTTAATCCCACAACAGTTATCAGCTATCAGCTTCCGGCGGTCACCCGTGTTATCCTGAAAGTGTACGATATTCTCGGTGATGAAGTCGCGACGCTTGTCAACACCATTCAGCCTGCCGGTATTCATTCGGTCCAGTTCAGCGGTTCGGGCCTCGCAAGCGGTGTTTACTTCTATCGCCTGTCAACGCCGGATTACGTGCGGACAATGAAGATGATTTTGCTTAAATAGAGCTTCCAGTACTTTCAACACAAGGTCGGCAGCGCAACTGCCGACCTTTGCGCTAGAATTCTTCGGAAACTCTCCCCCGTTGCCACCAATTCGGACCGCGATATATTCATGTATTGACTTTCCTCCGAGGTGAAGCTTGTGGTCGCCTCACCATTTCATAACCATGTCCAATACCTCTCTGTACCACCCTATACTCGCCTAACCAAAACCTTACCAGTGTTCGAAAAAAAATTGCGATCACTACGGCAGCCGGGAAACAAAAGTGCTCAAAACCCTTTGGAATTGCACTCTTTTCCTTTGTAAACCGTTGCTGGAATGATTCAGGGTCTAGTGACCGCAAGGCCGTGCAGGTTCAAGTCCTGTCCCGGGCACCAAATCAGAATTAGACAGTAGCCAAGGGGTAGAAGGACGTGTCCCGACGTCAGTCGGGATCCCAGGCACCAAATCAGAATTAGACAGCAGCCAAGGGGTAGAAGGACGTGTCCCGACGTTGGTCGGGATCCCGGGTACCAAATCAGAATTAGACAGCAGCCAAGGGGTAGAATGACGTGTCCCGACGTTGGTCTTGATCCCGGGCACAGTAACCTGATTGGATTTCAAGGTCTTTGTCGCGGGCGCCATCTTCATTATTCTTCCTCGCAGCTTCGATGTGCCATTTTGTTACCGGTAAGTTTCCATTCTCCAGAATCAGCGCTGCCTTCTTCAGTACATCCAGTCTGACTATCGTATAGTTCATTGTGGTCATTATCTCGGACCGTCCGATGGATTTCTCTC
>JAKAGT010000072.1 GCA_021825585.1 Bacteroidota bacterium
CGGGCGAATGCCAAATAGATACAAGCTCCGGTATCTTCCTGTTGCACAGGATGATCTTATTTCCGTCTTTGACCACATAGCTGAAGATAGTCAGAATCGGGCATTGGGGTTTGTGGAGAAACTCGATGAGGTCGTCGGGCTACTGGAAGACAACCCATTGCTGGGGCGGATACCCCGCCACGAGAAACTTCGAGAGTACGGCTACCGTGTATTCATCGTTGAGTCATATTTGGTGTTCTACATCGTTCGCGGTCATACGGTTGAGGTACACCGCGTTGTTCATGCTTCCCGAAATCTCGACCATCTGATTTGACCTTCGCGGCGCATTTCGCATAACGTCCTGCAGGAAGAAGTCGTTGCTTTCGCTCGCTATAAGAGCTGAGTAGCATCGAGTCAACGGGCGAAAGCAATGAAGCGAACGCCATGCTATATAATAACTGAGCGTCTTCTTCCTGCTTGTTAGTTGCAGATGCCCGTCTCATTTCAAGAGTAACAGTTTCTTTGTATCATGGTACGTTCCAGCTTCAAGTCTGTAGAAGTATACTCCGCTCGGTAGACCACCTGCATAGAAGGTAACCGAATGGCTTCCTGCGGTTTGAGGTTCGTTGACAAGCGTTTTGACTTCTCTTCCGAGAACATCAAAGACCTTCAAGACCACCGTGGACTTGTATGGTACTTCGTAGGTAATAACTGTGGACGGGTTAAAAGGATTGGGATAATTCTGGTATAGATTAACGGTCCGGCTCACTGGAGGATGGTTCTCGTGGATTGAAGTAATTTCAGAAAGAGTGCCTCGCCAAATCCCGTTTCCAGCCCCCACAAACAAGTAGCTTCCTGAGGTTTTCAGGGCAAGCACCGCACAACCCGACAGACCCACGTTTCTCCAGTCCGTTCGGCCAGGATGCCACTGCCAGATTCCATTTCCATATCCAGAAAAGCCAACGAAGGCATTGGTTCCGGCAAGTGTGATTGCAGGGATCGCCCCGTCTGGAGCACCGTCTTGGAAGGTGGTCCAATTTTTTCCATTATCAACTGATAGGAAAACACTGCCATCGCCGCTGGCCGCGACGGTTATGCCATCACCTGCTGCAAGAGAGTTAATCACATCCTTGACCCCAGTGGAAGCCCAACTAGCTCCATCGTCGGTCGAGATATATACACCGTCGAGTGTACCGGCAAACGAGGTGGATCCATCGTTCGCAAATGAATAGATCCAGCGGCTATAGAGGCTAGTCATGCCACTATCAGCCGTAAGCCATGATTCTCCATTGTCGGTGGATCGAAAGACGCCGTTTCCTTGGGTCCCGAGTAGGATGCTTGTCCGAGTTGCTAGGAGGCACCCCCCAGGGAGTTCCGAATCTGTCGCATTCCATGTTCTGCCGGAGTCCGCAGAAATGAAGATTCCCCAAATATTGGTGGCGGCGAATACTTTTCCCTCGGCCGTCTCAATGGAAGTTATGATTCCATAGGGAATTCCCAAGTCTGCGGAAAACCAACTCGCTCCACTGTCTGCAGAAACGAAGATCTTCGATCCGTCTGTGATAAAGAGACCCGCCTCACCCTCGGCGATCGAGAGTACTGGCCCAGACCCTGGCACATCCTTCGCGACCGATGCCCAGGTGGCACCACTATCGGAGGAGACGAAAACGCCACCATTTGTTCCTGCATATACGCTTCTGTCATTCGCCGCAAGAACAGTGACATTGTTTCCGGTGATCCCATTATTGACCGGCACCCAGTCAATTCCACCATTGGTCGACAGAAAAATGCCGTTGCTGAATGTCCCGGCAAATACCATTGGACCTTGAGCCGCAAGGCATGTAATGGTTGTATCCAATAATCCATTGTTGCTTGGATTCCAACTGGCTCCGTTATTTGTCGACACAAAGGCCCCCTTTCCCCATGTCCCGGCAAGAATGTTGTCGCCAAAAACAGCCAACGCGCCGACAGGGGCGTTTACCGATCCGAGCAAGAATGGGAAGCCCGTATTAACCTGGTGCCAATTGATCCCGCCATCTTCCGATAAGAGAACGCCGTAGTCATAACTCCCAGCAAAAAATGACGAGCCTTTCAGGATGATTGCGTGCACAAACCCATCTGCTACGTGGGACCATGACTGCCCATTGTCACGGGAACGATAAAGACCTGCGTCTGTCCCGGCTAAGATGACTGTTGAATTTGCTGCGAGACAATTGATCTGAACGCCCGACATTCCAATTGCCGACCAGTTCTCACCATTGTCCGTGGAAAAAAAGGCACCATCCTGAGTCCCCGCAAACAGATCCGATCCGTTCGCCGCAAGCGAGATTACTTTCAGATTCGTCAGCCCATCATTCCTGAGCGTCCAGTTTTTTCCATCATCAGTGGAAACAACTATGCCCTCTGGCCCTCCTCCAATTACGTTGTTCCCATTTACCAAAATGGCATTTGATTGGTTGATGGATGTTCCAAGATGTTCCCACTGACAGGTCGCAGTTTGAGAAGCGGACAGACAAATCGCGACTGCAACCAAGATCATCTGCAACGGTTTCATCTTAGCCATTGTCCGAATCCATTGAGCATTTGACGAAATCGCTCTAACCAACAGGGGAAACGCTACTGTCAACATTCCAAGAATATTTCTCATTCTAAACTCCTTTAAGAAATCCGACGGGCAATTGCAACTAACGTCCATCGGGAAGAAGTCGTTGCGGTCGCCCGCTACAGAAGCTGCGAAGCATCCAGAACGCGGGCGAACGCAATGAAGCGAACTCGAAATATTATTCATGATGAGCGTCTTTCTTGCGCGTGTTAGGCGGCGTGCCCATCGTCTGCTGCCTTTAGCATGTCGTCAAGCATTCCAGTGACCTTTGTTGTGTACGAGAGAGATTGCTCGAATTCCGAAATCAGTCTGTCTAGTGCAAGAGTCGCTTTTCGGGATGATCTGTTCATCGACCTGCTAATACCACGGAGTTGAGCTTGTGAATCTCTGAACGTTCTGGTGTTCGACAGGCCCTCGGACAATTGAGAGGATAGGGTTATCATCTGCTCTCTAAACTGTTGTGCGCCAGCTACGTCTTCCGGAGTCCTGATTCTTTGTGTCCTAAGCATTCCGGTAACACTTTCCGAAAATGTTTCCCAAGCAGCATGCAATTCCGGGATATCATTTTCGATTTTGTCGGCAAAGGATGCAATCTCGGTAGCCGCAGCCTCAACCAAGTGATACATTCTAGCTGCACTGCCTGCAACTCCGCTTGACTGAATTTTCAGAATTTCGTCCGTCCTCGAGGTCATGCGCTTTGTGATATCTTGAGATGCCTCCGCCATCCGTCCGATGACCTCGGATACTTTCAGCATGGAGTTTTCACCCTCCATCACAAAATCCCACAGACCTTTTTCTTCGTCGAGTTCGACCTGAGGGACGAGCTGCCGATCTTCAATCGATTCTTCAGTGCTTTGAGTCGCGACTGTGTCAATTTGGGTCGGGAGGAAATCTATGACAGGGTTGCCGAAATCGATCGAGTTTGTCTTGGCTTTCTCTGCAATTGACACTATCGATTCCGCGAGCTTGCCGATCTCATCGAATCTAGTTGAGTAAACGACGACCCGATAGGAGCGGAGATCGAACGGAAGATCCTCTACAGATTGAGTGAGTAAGATCGTGCGCTTCCGCAGGGCATGAGCGATGCCAAGTTCGTAGAAAACGTTCGCATTGAGTGCAGTCAACTCTGCTATAATGAGATCGGACCTATCAATTTGCCTTACAATGTCCTTCAGAATGTTTTGCTGGTTCATGAGACTATCCGCTCTTGATACGTCGTATCCCACCTGTTCCAGAGATGGCCGAATTAGATCGGAATAGATTGCCTCGAATTCTGGATCGAAGGCCATGATCACAAATGCATTCAATCTGTCGTTTGTCATCGCTTGCCTCTTAAGTCTGATTGGGCATGCCGCCTAACGTACTGCGGCAAAAAGTCGCCCCGATTCGGCACTTTAAATGTGCGAAGCTCCGGCCATGGTGCCGAATCGGGATGAAGCGACCACCATATATAAAAATGTGGAGTGTCCTTTTGCCGCTTGTTAGTTGGAGTTGCCCGCTCCGTCATTTTAGCAACAACAGTTTCTTTGTGTCATGGTACTGACCTGCCTCAAGTTCATAGAAGTAAACTCCGCTCGCCAATTGGGAAGCATCAAACATCACCGAATGAACTCCGACACTCTCTCGTTCGTCGACCAACTGTTCCACTAGCCTTCCAAGTGCATCGTACACCTTCAATGTCACGCGGGAGGAGACTGGGAGTTGGTAAGTAATCCTCGTAGAGGGATTAAAAGGATTAGGATAATTCTGCGATAGAGAAAATCCCGCTGGAAGCGGGTTGGCATTAGTTCTCACGGAAGTGATTAACTCGGAGAGCGGGCGGCGCCAAACACCGCTATCCAACGTCCCTGCATAAAGGTTAGTCCCATAAATGGCAAGTACATTGAATCTGAGCTTCAAGTTATTGCTTACTGTGTCCAAGTGAGTGCCGTCGTTGGAAAGCAAAAAGATTTGGCTATCTGCCACCACAAAAATGTTTGTATCATAAACTGCAAATGATTGTGCAATCCATTAACGATAACTGTTCACGACGACCGACCAGGTATTGCCGTCGTCTGTCGAGAGATGAACGCCGAGGGGTGAACCCGCGAATATGTTCTGGCCCGAGACCGCAAGCGCTGGTTTGCCAAAATAGGGAATCTGGTAGCCGTATAAATCCATATTGAGCCCTGTCCAGCTTAAGCCTTGATCCGTGGAACGATACACTGAATCATACGTTCCGGCAAAGAGTTCTGTCCCTTTCACAGCAAGAGCGTATACTCCATAGTTCGACAAACCAGCGCGACTCCACGTCACGCCATGGTCGGTTGACTTGTAAACTCCATTGCTTCCGAAAAAGGTGGCGGAATCCAGAAAGGCGAATGGTCCAACATCACCCAGGGTAAAACCTGAGTCCACTCTTGCCCAGGAAGCACCGTTGTCCGAGGATCTGAATACGCCCATACCGCCAGCAGCCCCCGCAAATAAGTAGTGGCCATCCGAGGCGACCGATTCAATGGCGTTAGTCGTTAACCCGGCACTGGCTCGCTGCCACAAAATACCGCTGTCTGTCGTGCAATAAACTCCCACGGTCGCCGCGAACAGACCTGCACTGTCGGACGCGAGCCCTGTAACAGTACATCTTCCGGCTGTAAAGGGGTTGAAAGGTCCGTTCGTTTCTACCCATTGTGCCGAGAGCGGGGGCACCGCAAAAGAGAACGAGATTGCAGCAAGTAATGATACGTACTGGAGTTTCATAGTACTACCTCCCTTCAGAAGTTGAGCGGGCAATTGCAACTAACGTCCTGCCGCATCACGTTCGCGCCGCGCTCCTTTCGGCCTGTGTGTGCGCGGCGTGAAGCGAGATCCATGATATACGATAATCGAGCGTCGTGATTGCCGTTGTTATATGAAGTTGCCTTGCGTGGCAGCTAGCGTTCGTAGGCATGTTTCAATTCTTCATAAAGCACATTAAGCCCTGAAAAGTCACCCGAGTTGATGACCTTTCGGACTTCAAGCGGCACAGCACCTTGCAGATCGTACTGAGCGACCTCATGTCTTGAATCCCGCAACATATTCATGAAGACCTCAAGGTGACCAGAGAATTCGTCTGGCTTGTTCATCAAGTCGTGCAAATCCTTGGTAATTGCTTCGACGATAAAATAGCCAGCCAATAGTGCGGTGCCAGTGGAAAGAGGCACATGTTTTGGATCGTCCTGAAGAGACATGACAATCGAAGGAGACTTCACCTCGTCTCTAATCTTGGCTACAAGGTTTGCAAAGTTACCGTGAACACCAAAGTCTGAAGCATGCTCATGCCACACAAGTAGATACCTGAGGTGATCATATTTGTCATCAAAGAAAGTTCTCGGGACGCCGAATTGACCATTGAATTTCTTGCGAGTTTCTTGGCTATCGTTGCGTGTCAACCACAAGGTTGCACGATCGTCGGAATCTTTGATCTTGGCAATGTAACACGCATACTCAATTGATCTCCTCAACGCCATCAAGCCAAGATCGCCAAGCCCAGTACTTGTCATCAAGAAGGCTTGAATCCAACTAATAAAAGAACCAAAAAGCATCTTGATCGACTCATCCTCCCAAAGGCGTCCTTGGTGGACTGACACTTGCGAACTGAATAGCTGATCAAAAAGATCATTGAGGTATTCGGCGGCCAAGTACGTGTTAGGAAAGGAAACGGAGAAGGATTCAAAGTTCTTCTTAAGCATATCGACATGTCCACTCAAGGTCCCTTTATTTATCATACTCGTCATAAAGCCTCCTTGTCAAAAAGCAGCAAGGCAATTTCATATAACGTATGGTGGGACAAAGTCGTGGCACGCTCCTTCTTTATATAATGTGCGTGCCATGAAGCGAACTCCATTTACACAAATGATGAGCGTCTTTGTCCCGCGTGTTTGTTGCAGTTGCCAAGTCATTTAAGAATCGTGAGCTTCTTTGTTATACTGTGACTTCCAGCTTCAAGCCTGTAGAGATAAAGGCCGCTCGGCAACCCGTCCGCGTTGAATGTGACTGAATGGCTTCCCGCAGTCTGGCGCGAGCTAACCAAAGTGCAAACGACTCTTCCAAGCACGTCGTAGATCTTCAATGTCACAAACGCAT
>JAKAGT010000038.1 GCA_021825585.1 Bacteroidota bacterium
GCTTGTTCAGGAGGTACTCGGCGGCGGCTAACGCCTTTTGTTTGTTCATTGGGAACTGGACGACCGGAACACTCTTGTAAATCTCCCCCGTTGCAGAGTGCTCATTCCTCGCCACGACTTCCTCCGGATTCTTTTTCCTCATTATATCCTCTGATATTATCGGCAGAACTTCGTCAATAATCAAGGGATGGGAGTGGCTCCGGGACCTGATCTGAAACAAAACCACATCTTCTTCACTCCAAAATGATTGTTTGATCAGACGGTTCTCGCGGAAACACGTCAACAACTCAACCTCCAGATCGAAGCCTCCCACCAAATCCCATTTCGCACAACACCGCAACCGACTCACTTGACCTGTGCCAGTCACCGAGAAATTCCCGATCAAAAAATGTTACTATTGAGAGTTCAGACACACCGATTAAGATAAAGACATAGCTTCGTCTCGATTAGATCGAGACTTCGCAACGTCTTTATCGCTCGCTCCTTGCCAGCTCGAATGAGTCCCTTCGGGAAAAGACAGCTGCGCTGTCTTACAGGCATCACGACTCTTTCGTGTCGTGAACGGAGCTCGAACTCAATCGTCGTGCCTTTTCCTCCACTCCCTTATCAATGAGAATCCCACGCCAGCGGGACGCGCTGCGGGCATCTCGCCCACGGAAACAACTCCAAGAGGAAGGGCTGGCCCGTTCTATTTTTCTGTCACGTCGAAGATCACGCGCTTCGCGGGAATGCCTGATATCGCTGCGGCTCCTATCCTCCTACGTCGGATAAGAGCCAATCGCAGCGATATTGCCACATCCCGCCGCGGTTTCACCACGTCGGGAAGCAGCAGTTTCAATAAGGCATCGCACCGAAATTCCATTTGACGTTATCGGTTCGCCAGCACAGCTAAGTATTCGCATCCAGCTTCTTTACCGCCTCCGCCAGATTATCGTGCTTGACATGGGAGTAGATCTGCGTCGTACTCAGCTTCTCATGCCCGAGTAGTTCCATCACCACCAGGATAGGCACGTCCTTCTGCACCAGGTTGGAGGCAAATGAGTGCCTCAGAGTGTGGAAGTGAACCTTTGGATTCACACCAGCCTCTCTTACTGCCTTCTTGAATTTCTTACCGATAAATTCTCCATTGTATGGAAGACCCTTGTCTGTCGGGAACGCCAGCCCGGAAGGTTCTGGTCCACATACAGACATGCGCCTTTTGAAAAGATCAACGATCGTTTGGTTCAATGGTATAAGCCTTTCCTTCTTCCATTTGGTTGAAAAGCTCTGCGTGCTTTCCACTCGTAAGGTACAAGCGTTCAAGTCTATTGCTTCCCATCTTAGGTTCAACAATTCCCCGCGGCGCATCCCCGTGTGGAATGCTGTTGTGAAGATATCCTTGAAATCCTGCGTCTCCGTGTGGTCCAGAATCTTCTGGAACTCTGCCTGGCTGATAAATACAGGCAGGAGCCTCGGGAGCCGCGGAATCTTCACTTTGGCGAAGGGATTCTGAGAAATATCTCCCCACCCTTCAGCTCTTGTAAACGCTGCTTTGAGTGTCCTCAAGTATTGACTCGCCGCGTATGGGGCCCTGGAAAAAGTAGTGATGATAAATCTCTCTGCCAATTTCGCAGTCAGCTCACTCAGGAGTTCAACTCCCACTTCCCTCTTCATCATCTTGAAAGCATCCCGGACAATCTGGAGATACGCCTTCGAGAAGACGGACGCAACATACTCTTCGTACCTCTGCTGAAACTCCGCGATGGTACAGCTCTGTACATCCGGCTTTGGAGTGACCGCCTCCTCAACCGCGATGTGAAGTTTCTTCGCGAGGTGTTCCATGACTTTAACTGCTTCCGCTTCATTCTTCTCTCCGGTCGATACTCTCCTTTTCGTTCCAGTTTTCTTATCGAAGTATTCGATGTAATAAACTTCATGACGTTTGAATAAGAACATGACGTTGCTCCTTATAGTTAAGAGCAACCATCAGGGATCGGACTGTACAGTAAAGTGTACAGTTGGGAGCCAAAAATCGTCGAAATTGGTTCAAAAACGAAGAAATACCCTGCCTGTCACGCAGAAGGTCAAGAGATTGAAAACCGTTGCGAAAGACATACGATGACTGCGCCAAAAAGCGATCTGGAAATTCCCCACTGTAAGGGCGGGCACGTCGTCAATTGAGTTCTCTTATGAGAACTTCCAGAATATCTCTTTAGGCCCGGTGGTCAGCGGCTCTCCAATTTGATTTGGGTGTTTCTCCTTCCACAATCGCCTGCAGAATAGGCCCAAGAAAGATTCTGATATCGGCGACAACCTCACAGAGATCCTCAGGAACGTTTGTCAGTGTCGTCCTCTTGAGGAACGCCTTCCACTGTGTTTGCTTGCTTTTATCCGTGCAGAAATCTTTATCAAAGACTTGGGGAGCTGCTGTGACTGCAGTATCTCTGTTCTTAAAGGTCTTTTCAATCGCCTTCGCCAAATCCTGTCCTTTGAAATCAAACATTCGTGACATAAGCCAGATGTCATAGAAATCCTTCATCCTGCTGTTGAACATCCCAAGCTTAACCATCGCCTGAAACTTTTCCGCGATGGCTGACTCTTTACTGTAACCGGAGAACTTAGGAGCTGGGAAATCGAGGATCGTTGGGTAGGAGATCCTTGTTGGACGTGGGCTGATCACATCTCCAAACCCGATATCAATCTGCACACTCACTCGAGCGTTTCCCAGCGCACCACGCAACGTTACCCTCACCCCCTGATAGTCCGCATCCTCTGCGATTGGTCCGCCAACGACACTATCGTCATCGAACGACATCCCGTCCGGTTCTACTGCAACTTTGCAAGCGTCCTTCATGACTTTGACGATTTCGTCGACATCGTTGCCGGTTCTTCCCAGCAGATCTATGTCCTTTGTTGGTCTCGATGCTGGCGCTCCCCAGACCGTGAACATCAACGCTCCCTTGAGTATGAATTTGCTGGCATGGGGCGTTTTCGACAGCCTGTAGAGAAACCGCTCCATCGCAAAGTACTGAAGCAGCTCGTTGAACGGACGTCCGTTTTCTGTCGCCTTGTTCAGGAGCTTCTGATGAACTGATGCTGGGAGGTTTGTAATATCCTTTGCCATCTAGAAGATCGCTTCAAGATATGGCCGCATAACGTCTTTCACTCGACATATCGCTGCGAACTTCACCAGATCGTCTGGCTTAGTCTTCTTTCGCTCTCGGTAGAGACGGAGCGCTTCTACAGCGGTATCCGTTCCGATTCTGTTCCTGAACTTGAAGCAATCTGCGAGGGTCTTTTCGACAGAATATACTTTGACTTGTACCCGATCTATGCTGTGAGTTTCGATCCCCTCCGTAAACGCCTTACCTTTGAAGCGGTATGCCCTGAAGGGTGGATGTTCCAGTCGCGGTTCTTCGGCTCCGGCCGGCAGCGCTATATCGACTTCGTGCGGAATGTGAGTAGTCAGATCATGAAACGAGAGCGCTGAGAGAAGGCATATTACTCCTGAAGGGATCCTGGTAGCCACCTTAACGAGATCCGGATTACTAAGCGGATGGCCATCGGCAATCCTAAACACTCCCCGACTGAGCTTTTCGAGCTTTCCTTCTTTCAGCAGTGAATAGAGAGTCTCCCGGTGTATTCCCAGCCGTATTGCTTCGGCTGTTCGAAGGATACCGCCATTCTTCTTGAAGGCCAGAACGGCTTTTTCCTTTGATGGGGTCATTTTTTCTCTGGTTGATGTCATGACAAAATTACCTATACTTATCGATTTCGATAGGTAATATTGTCGGTGACGAAATAAGAATCAAGAAGGCCTCCAGGCATCTCCCAAGTATCTGAGAGCCGTTGCCGGCAGTCAATGCCAGGTTCAAAACCACCGCACCTATTGCTTAAGTGCGGAGGAATAGAACCGCATCATGGTACACTTCCATGCCCGTTATATGCCCGGTCGCGGGGAGAGAAGTATATCAAAAAGGATTTTTAGGTATCACCAAATCCCTAAAAGCGGAATAAAATCGGCGATTTCACTTCGTGCTGCGTGCCATGTCACGCCTGTCACGCAGGAGGTCGCGAGTTCCTCCAAAGGAGTCCCTTCGGGAGAGCCTCGTCGACCCCGCCATAAATTCCCGCAAAACATTTTGGATTGCGGGATTTTTTGTGTCCCTACCTCTTTGCCCTCCGAGTGAAAAAGTAAAATGCCACAAATATGCCACATAGTTTCTCGACTTTTCCTTCAATTCCCCTACTCGATAACCGCAGTGCACGGGGATCTCCGATAATCTCTCCGTCATCATTTCGCCAGGAGAGTCACGGCATCGTACCATGATGTCAGTGAGAAAACGCAGCTATTTTCTATTCTAAGTGTCGGCAGCAAACGCCATTTGCTGCCGTTTTATAGATTTTGTATATTTTGCTCGTGGAGATGTCGAGATCGCAAGCAAGAAACTAAATATTGACCCGCTGAAAGCTCATTTCAAGAAACGGAGAGAATTCACGACCGGCGACATTCTTGAATTCTTCAGGAAAGCGGAACCGAATATTAAGCGCACGACGGTGAGCTGGCGGATCCATTCATTGGTGCATTATGGTGTCCTCTCGAGAACCGGAAGGGGGAGATTTGTATTAGGGGAGGCCAGGCAATTCAAACCGCAAATCTCTCCGCAAGTAAAGAAGATGTATGGGAGCTTACGCAAGCAATTCCCTTATACGCGGATCAGCGTATGGAACACTTCACTGCTGAACGAGTTCATGCTCCATCAACCCGGCAGGTTCTACACAATTGTCGAAGTCGAGAAGGAGTCGATGGATGCTGTATTCTTCTTTCTCAAAGAGAAACATTCCGCGGTCTTCGTCGATCCTACCGCTGACATCCTGAGCAGGTATGCGATTGGACAAAAAGATGTGATTATTATAAAATCCCTCGTGTCGGAAGCTCCCCTGCAGAACATTGATGGCGTGCTCGCAATTACAATTGAAAAGCTGTTGGTGGACATCTTTAGCGACGATGTAATCTTCACCGCACAGCAGGGATCCGAGATGGAACACATTTTCGAGGAAGCGTTCAGCAGGTATATCATAAACCACAATCGATTCCTTCGCTATGCCGACAGGAGGAGAAAGAGAAAAAGCATCAACGACTTCCTGAAAAAGCTTGAGAAATCCTCCTATGGAATTAGTTATCAACCGGCTTCTGATGCGCTGTGATTAACAAAGAGACCTTGACAGAAGAATGGATCGCAACGGTGTCAAGAGACAACCGCAGGGTGGACAAAATACTCGTCGAAAAAGTAATCCGGGCAATGCTGTTGGTTGAAGAGCTCGCAAAATCAGGCTTGTCGTTCATCTTCAAGGGCGGAACCTCGTTGATGCTGCTGTTGGATAACGTGAGGCGACTGTCTATTGACGTAGACATACTACTTGATGTCCTTTTCGAATCACATAGTTACCGGGGTATTTTGCAGCGTAAGATAGAGTCGAAATTCCTGAACACTTCTCCTGAAGTTGTCCTTGTCAGTGTTCCGTCACCTGAAAACCTTCTGGGTGACAAACTCACCGCCTTTGCACCAGGCACGACAGGTGTCCCGTACTTCAAGAGTGGGAAGAGTATGAGCATGGAGATCATGAAGCAGCTCTATGACATCGGGACCCTTTTCGACGTTTCAACTGACCTGGAAACGATTCGAAGCACATTCTACAAAACAGCGGAGACGGAAATTGGATACCGTGGCTTAAAGGGAACCACGCCAGCGGATGTCCTGGAAGATGCATATCAAACGTCTTTGTGCCTTGCTCTTCGTGGCGCCGATGGAAAAGGAAACTTTATTGAGTTGCAGCATGGCATTGAGAGAGTCAGCAGCTTTGTGTTCTCGGAGAATTACCATATTGAGAGGGCGATTCTGGATGCGGCTAAGATAGCTTATCTTTGTCGTTTGATTCCCGGGCATGAAAAGAATATTGAAACATTCTCAGGCGTTGGACAAATCGCTGAGGGGGTAATTGCGGCTCCTCATAACACTAAGCTTAACAAGCTGAAGAAATCGAATCCGGCGGCATTTTTCTATTGGTGGAAAGCCATCAGTCTTTGATTGCCCTTCTTTCTCTTCTCAGGCTTGAAGAAGTCGCAGGGCCATACCTTGGATGCGGAGTATATCACCGGCACCTGCGCTGCGAATGAGCCATTGCTATATTATGGAAAAAGCAAATAACGTCCGGATTCCTTGGTGGTTTTCGGGCAACAAAGGTCAGTAATCCAGTTCCTTCACCGCATGAGCGAGCGGATCCGGCTGCAGGTGTGCGTAAGTCCGGGTCGTAGTCTCGATCGACGCATGGCCCAGGATCTTCTGGATGAAATACAGGCTGACGCCCTTCATGGCCTGATGCGAGGCGAAGGTGTCCGACAGAGCATGGAATTGAGAATGAAAGCGTACACGGTGTTCAAGGGAAATGAACGGAAAGGCGACTCGCCAAAAAGCAGCACCTCGCTGACAAAACAGGTTACCCGGTTGCGCGGCTCTACCCAAGGAGCATTTCTACATCTTCTTTCGTCAGATCTTTCACAATACCCTTTTCGGCCGAAATGATGTTCTCGACAAGCTGTCTTTTCCGCGCCTGCAGCTGAAGTATCTTCTCTTCGACGCTGTTTTTTGTTATGAATTTATAGACGAAGACATTCTTATCCTGCCCGATGCGGTGCGCCCTGTCTGTCGCCTGTGACTCGACGGCAGGGTTCCACCATGGATCATAGTGGAACACATAATCTGCGGCAGTCAAATTGAGTCCGAATCCTCCCGCCTTCAAACTTATAAGAAACACCTTGACGTTTTCATTCTCCTGAAAGTTCTTCACATGGTTCTCCCTCTCGTGCGTCTGTCCATCCAGATATTCATAAGATATCTTTTCTTTTTCGAGATGTTTTCTCATTACCTCCAGCATCTTCACGAATTGGGAGAACACGAGTACTTTGTGGTTTTCTTCGAGGACTTCCTCAAGCTGCTCCTTGAACTCCTCGAACTTTCCAGATTTATTTACATATGCCTTCTTGACAAGAGTGGGGTGATTGCAAATCTGCCGCAGCCTCAAAAGCCCTTCGATGACTTTGAACCCTGATCTCCGTATTCCTTTCGCTGCGATCTCCGTCATTATTTCTCTCCTGATCGAGTTCCGCCACACGTCGTAGATCTTTTTCTGCTCCGGTTCCATCTCGCAGTACTGGATTATCTCAGTCTTCTCAGGGAGTTCCTTCGCGACGACTTCCTTGGTCCGCCTCAGAATGAATGGATAGACCGTCCTGCGCAGGAATTCTGCCGCGCTGTCTTCCTTTCGGATAACCGGCTTCACAAATGTCTCCTGAAATTTTGTCAGCGAGCCGAGCATTCCAGGATTCAGAAATGTCATCTGCGACCAGAGCTCGTCAAGATTATTCTCCACGGGTGTGCCGGTAAGGCAGAGCCTGTGCTCGGCTTTCAGAGTCCGGACAAACTTTGAAGACTTTGCCATAGGTTTTTTTATTTTTTGCGACTCGTCGAGGATCAAGTAATTGAACTTCGATTCGGAAAAGAGATTCGCATCACGGAGCAGGATCGCGTAGTTCGTCAGAACGATATCGAAATCAAGGAAGGTATTCCTGTCTTTTGTCCGGTCAATGCCGGTATGGTTCAGCACCTTCAATTCGGGAGAGAAGCGGGAAGCTTCGCTGATCCAGTTGAATACCACCGACGTGGGGGCGACGATGAGATTGGGAAACGTTTCTCCGTCCTTCCGGCGGGTCAAATGTGCCTCTTTCTCACGGCAGAGAAAGGCGAGCGTCTGGATAGTCTTCCCCAATCCCATGTCGTCGGCAAGGATTCCGCCGAAACGAAATTTATTCAGGAAACATAGCCAGTCATAACCGAACTTCTGATACGGGCGAAGGCTCCCCGCGAAACCGGCGGGTACTTCCTCCGCGGTTATCCGTTCGAACGAATTCAAATTCTCCAGATGTGTCCTGAACTCACCGTCTGCCGCGAATTCTTCGGATTCCTGTACCAGCATGTCGATCGCATTCGTCCGGACTTTTGAAAAGCGCAGCCCATCTTCGGTCATTTGTGCAAAAGCCATCGCCCGTTTGAATTTGTTCAGCCATTTAACAGGTAGAATGCCGGTCGAACCGTCTGCAAGCTGGACGTACTCCTTCTTGTGCTTTATGGCTTCGAGGAGCGCGCCGAGTGGAAGCGGGGTGCCGTCGAAGCTGATCCTGGAAGTGACGTCAAACCAATCGATGTCTGATGTCACTGCAAACGAGAAAGAAGGGCTCGATAAATTGACTTTGAACTTCTTCAGGTTGGCTTCCCCGAAAACGTCGAAGCCTGCTTCCTTCAGCTTTGGGATTGCGGCAATCAGAAATGCCACAGGGTTATTTCGAGGTGCAAAAACTCCCGGCGCCACCTCCTTCACATAGAGGCTCGTTATCTCGCTCCTCGCCGTATCTTCGTAATCTCTGTCGCGCGCAATCTGGACTATTGTTTTCCCCGCGACAATGGCTGCCGTTGATTGCGTTTTGTCGTACGGTACATCATAGCCGCCGTAATGGAATTTCAAAGTCATCCGCAATGTGGAGGCGTCTTCGTCCAGAAACATCCTCTTCCTGGGTGTTGCCGCGATCTTCTCCACAGAATACACGCTCGATTCTACGGGAACATCGGACAACAGCTGCGGCAGGACGTTCTCCTCGAAGAAACCCATGTATTCTTTTGGGATCAAAATAGCTGAAGGTTCCCGGTCAAAGGTGAGAAACTGGTCGTACGTCAAGTTCTCCACCCTGAAAATCTTATCCTCAGCCATCACCCAAAGCGGTACGTCGAGGACGGGAATTATCTCTGTGCCTGGTTTGAAATTCTCTCCGTGAAAATTCAGCCGGAGTGTGAGCGAAATATTCTTTTCACTTTCCTCTACGACAACTGCCGCTGAAGCTGTATCCTTTTGAACGAATACTCTCTGCGCGGAAAACTTATACCTGTTTCCGATGAACGTTTCTTTTTCCGATAGAAACGAGAGAATGTCGGAAAAGATTTGAGCGTTCACTCCCCTCTCTCTTGAATACGAACGGTGTCTTCCCGCTGGAGGGAGATCGACTGTTATTGAACCATGTCCGATTTGCAGGTAGAGATTTGCGTGTAATTCCGCAGCGATATATATTAAGTGGTATATATCAAGGAGCCAACCGTGGACACCGCAAAATTGTTCGAGAACGGAAGAAGCCAGGCTGTCCGGCTGCCCAAGGCTTACAGGATGAAAGGCAAAGAAGTAAGCATAACCAAGGTTGGAGACGCCGTGATCCTTCTTCCCCGAAAGAAAAAATGGGATTCTCTTTTCGAAAGCCTGAAGGAATTCTCCGATGATTTCATGTCGGAGATCCCGGACACGGGAAATGAACGGGTTCAGCCTCCCCTGGAGAAGAGGACAGAACTGTTCAAATGAAATACCTGCTGGATACAAACATCTGCATCTACATCATCAAGAATAATCCTCCGGCAGTACAGCAACGGTTTTCGAAAGAGCGGCCGGGAGACGTGGCTATATCAAGCATAACGGCAGCTGAGTTCTACTACGGCGCTGAGAAGAGCTCGCAGGTTGACAAGAATATAATCTCAATCCAGAAGCTCCTGCAGCCATTGATTGCACTGCATTTCAGTGAAGAGGATGCAGTAGCTTACGGCAAAGTAAGAGCTGATCTTGAGAGGCAAGGAGCGCCCATTGGTGCGATGGACTTGCTGATCGCTGCTCAGGCCTTGAGCCACGAACTGATCCTTGTTACAAACAATGTCCGTGAATTTCAAAGAGTTGCTTCTCTTCGCATTGAGAACTGGGCGGCCAAGTAGCTGTATCTGGTCACTCGCTGCCGGAAGCCATTCCTCTCTCAGTGTTCCATTAATCTCGATATCGATACTCCTGCCACAATTTGATTCATCTCCGCGTTCAATCTAACTCTCATCAACGGCAAGCGTGACATGACCGCCGAGACGGCACTGCTTCTTTCGCGAGTTTTTGGGAATTCCCCCGAGTTCTGGATGAATCTTCAAGTGGCTTGTGACCTCTACGATGCGCGTCAAGCTTTGCAGCATGCCGCGTAATACAGCTCCGTGCCCGTTATATGCCCGGTTGGGGGAGAAAGTATATCGGAAAGAGTTGTTGAGTACATTGGCATTGATGCGTCAGGGAAAAACTGGAGATATCTTCTCGATATATAAGGGCACCTGTTGATCTTATAGAGCCATGTGGAAATCCCGTAGGTTTCCACGTGACTTTAAGCCGCACTTGTATATTTCGATAGTTCGGGATATAATGGCTATGTCGAATTATAATTTTTCATAGTACGGGATAACAAAATGAGCAAAATCGGAGATTTCATCCAGCAGCCTGCTGGCTACAAAGCGTTTGTCCCCGGGATTTTCCCTCCCCACGACCCAATTCATTGGGATGACGAACTCATTCTTGTCCTCTCTGATGCAAACCTCGCAATTGGCAGGCTGAAGGAGATCGAGCTAACGGTTCCTGACGTTGACTTCTTTATCTTTATGTACGTTCGGAAGGAAGCTGCGCTGTCAAGCCAGATTGAAGGAACGCAGGCGACGATAATCGACCTGCTGAAAGTCGAAGCCAAGATTGGGGACGAAGTTCCATCCGATGTCGATGAGATTAGCAATTATGTAGCTGCTATGAATCACGGCATCAAGCGTCTCAAGAATCTTCCACTTTCTCTCCGCTTGATCAGAGAATTGCATGGGACTCTCCTGAAAGGAGTCCACGGAGAGAATCGCTCACCCGGCGGATTCAGAAAAACACAAAACTGGATCGGAGGGGCCAGCGCAGCCTCGGCATCCTTTGTGCCCCCGCCAGCAAGTGAGATCTTGAGAACCATGGGTGATATCGAGAAATTCGTTCACTCGCAAACTCACGGCTTGCCAGCTTTGATCAAAGCCGGTTTGATACACGCACAGTTTGAGACAGTTCACCCGTTTCTCGATGGGAATGGCAGAATAGGCCGTCTTCTCATCACTTTCTATCTCATTTCTGAAAACATCTTAAGCCGTCCTCTCCTCTACTTATCGGACTTCTTTAGAAGCCATCGGATGGATTACTATGACAAGTTGAACAGTTATCGTCTCGATGGCGGTGTGGAGGGCTGGCTGAAGTTTTTCCTTGACGGTGTGAAAATGGTCGCGACGGATGCCGCGGACGTCGCAGTCGCGATAATGAGACTAAAAGACAGGGATAGCAAGAAGGTCGCCCGCTTCGGCAGAAATGCAAAGACAGGACTCCAGTTACTTGAGCGATTGTACTCTATGCCTGTCGTGGACTCCAAGGCCGTCTCGAGAATCACCGGATTATCTTCTAAGTCAACCGTTAACCATCTGATTGAAAAATTCACAGCATCAGGAATATTGCATGAAGAGACCGGGCACAAGAAGAACCGTCGCTTTGTCTATCGCGAGTATCTGAATAAGTTCAACAGATGAGATGGCCAGCATAGTGCGACGCGTCTGCAGCAGAGGCTAAATCGCAATCAACCTTGACCTGGTCCTACAGGCTTTTGACACGGGCAAGAAGGGAGGCTGGAATGTTTCTGGCAGGTTGCATCATCCGAGAATCGCTCTGGTGTACTGCGATACAATTTGTTTGACCCTGCATATCTCCGCAAATTTCATGAGAGCCTTGACCTCCCTCTTGGGTTTGCGCAGGTATTCTCTCAGGCCTTCAGTGGCGATGTCGAGGCCGATTTTGTTTCTATACTGGAACATATCACAGATTGTTTTCTCCGGCCCATAGATTCTTATCGTGCCAGTTCTTGTTTTATGTTGCTCGATGCCGCCTTTGTACTGTTCGGGCGAGAAGTAGAAAATCTCGACCGGACTTGACTCGATTCTATTCGGCTTCGAGTCTCTCGGTATGGCCGCACTTATCTTTGTCGGTATATATGTCGTGAGTCCGTGGAATGATAGAGCTGACGTGAGGCAGACAACAGACTGAGGCGCGGTGCATCCCCGTTCTTGCTACAAAGTCTATAGACCGTTATGTGTCTGGTCATTCAACGCGAGTGCCCTTGAGTTTGTGCCGCTGTACCTTTCCAGCAGAAATTTTATCATCTCCTTTAAGGGAAAATCAGCGGGTGAGGAGAGGTAGTTCAGCATTACACCGTCAACGAAAACGTCGAGAAACCTCGCTTCGAGCTTAGGCTGATCGAAGCCGAGTGATGTAAAAATCCGCTCCATGATATCCAAGTATTTTTTCTGGGAAGTCATGGTCACCTCTCTCAGCTTTCCTATAATTCCCGGCTGAACCGATAAAAGAAGAAATAGTCTGAGTGATTCCTCTTGCGTGTCGAGGAGGCCGCATAGGGATTCGATGTATATCCTAAGTTGTTGGGAAGGATCCTCTACCGAATTGATCTTCTCAAATAATTCGTCAGCAATAGATAGGAACTTCTTGACAATACTTTGCAGAAGTTCCTGTTTGCTCTTGAAATAGTGGTATGTCAATCCATTTGATATGTGAGCAGTTTTGGCGATGTCATTGATGGAAGTGTTCTCATAGCCCTTCTCGGCAAACTGACGGAGTGCCGCTCTTAGAATTATCTCCCTTTTCCTGTCACGTAGCTCTTTGAATTGCTTCTTAGTTCGGGGCATAGCACCGCTGAAATTGAATGATTGTTCAAATCAAATTACAATCAATTGTCCGCCAATTCAAGCGGCACGAGTGGCTTGCAGATAGGGCTGAGTGCCCGGATTAACCCTTGACATCAACGTTTATTATATCTATATTTGAATGATGATTCAATCAACGCTAACATTGCTAGTGTAGTGCGTTATAAATCTCCTGACTTATTTTCATTTGCATTACGAAAGATATTCTTTTCACGCAGAGTCCGCAAAGGAGAAGAAAAACGCAGAGACCGCAAAGAAAAACATTTTTCTCTGCGCGCTTTGCGCTTGTCTTTGCGTACTTTGCGAGAAATAAAATGGTAGTTGACGTGGTTCATATGTAAAGAAGTGTTGGAGACACTACACTAAAGAGATGAACCTTTGAATAAAACCATGAACGACGGAGAGCTTTCAATCATTTCGAGGAATCGGCATTGGTCCGCTCAGCGCTATTATGAATAAGATTGCATCCACTCAATCGCACGCTGTTTTATCGGAACTGTTCATTCTCCACACCGACATTCAGACGAGAACTGCATTTACCCGGGTTAGGAGGACTCTTATGAAAATACCAGGTGTCTTCAGGTGTACCATCGACCTTGATGACTGCGACCGGGTACTACGCGTTGAGTGCAACGGCAGAACTATTGACGATATCATTCGCGAAGTCCGGGAATTGGGTTTCCATTGCAGGGAATTAGAAGGCTGAAAATTGCTAAATGCGTATCTGATAGATGAGTATCGTCTAAAGGTCGCAGCCCATTACAAACAAATCGACGATTCAGAAAAATGAAGACCATCATGTTAATAGCTTTACTAATTGCCGCATTCATTAGCGGCTGCAGCACAAAAAGCAAGTTTGACGCATCGGGCTCCTTTGAAGCGGTAAAGACAATCATCAGTTCAAATGCGGACGGGACCATTAAGAGATTTGACGTCGAGGAGGGCGAAAACCTGAAGGCGGGACAGGTCATCGGGTATGTCGACACACTAGAACTTCATCTGAGGAAAGAGCAATTGAAAGCTCAGATTAGATCGACCCTCAGTCAGGTACCAAATATTCCAGATCAGCTCGCTCCGCTATATGTCCTATTGGAAACAGCGGAACGGGAACAGCGTCGGGTGGACACCTTGGCTAAGGGAAATGCGGTGACGCAAAAGCAACTTGACGATGCGAATTCCAACGTGTCGGAAATAGAAAAGAAAATTCAAGCTCAAAAGTCCTCCCTTGAAATGACCACCGATTATTTGCAGAAGCAAGCTGCATCATTGAATACCGAAGTAGAGGAAGTGGACCAAGAAATAAAAAATTGTGTGATAGTTAACCCTGTTTCTGGAACAGTGTTGACAAAATTTGCAGAGCAATACGAAGTCGCAACGATCGGCAAGCCACTTTACGAAATTGCCGACCTTACTTCAATTGTTCTCCGCGCTTACATCACTGGCGACCAACTGGACCGGGTGAAGCTGAATCAAACGGTAAGTGTCTATGTGGACAATGGCCCGAAGAATTACAGGGAATATCCCGGAACGATTGAGTGGATCAGTGCCGAGGCGGAGTTCACACCCAAGAACATACTCACGAGAAGCGAACGATCTAATCTTGTATATGCAATCAAGGTCAGAGTAAAGAATGATGGTTTCATTAAACTTGGAATGTATGGAGAGGTCAGGCTGTAAGCCTATGCATCAAGTCACATCGGAGGGAATTACGAAGACTTACGACAAAGGTAAATCATTCGCGGTCGATAAAGTTACTTTCGAGGTGGACAAAGGGGAATTGTTCGGACTAATAGGACCGGACGGTGCAGGAAAGACATCGCTCTTCAGAATACTCACAACTCTGCTTCTCCCCGACGAAGGGAAGGCAGCAGTTAATGGTTATGATGTGGTTACAGATTATAAGAAAATACGAAACGTTGTAGGATACATGCCGGGGAGGTTCTCGCTTTACCCCGATCTGACAGTGGAGGAAAATCTGAATTTTTTTGCGTCGGTTTTCGGGACAACTGCACAGGAAAATTACCATTTGATCAAAGATATGTATTCTCAAATTGAGCCGTTTAAAAAGCGCAAGGCTGGCAACCTCTCGGGCGGCATGAAGCAGAAACTAGCTCTCAGCTGCGCACTCGTACATAGGCCGAACACCCTTTTCCTCGACGAACCAACCACTGGCATCGATGCGGTGTCGCGAGCCGAGTTGTGGGAGATGTTGACAAAATTAAAGGCGGAAGGAATTACCATATTAGTATCAACACCCTATATGGATGAGGCAAACTTATGTGATAGAATTGCCTTGATACAAAGAGGAAGAATCCTTTCAATCGATACTCCCTCTAGCGTAACCAGGAAATATAAAGGGAAACTATATGCAGCCAAATCCCAATCGATGTATCGACTTCTCGAGGAAATTCGGAAATACGACCAGACACAGGACTGTTATGCCTTTGGGGATTCCCTTCACTTCACTCTCAAGGACGATAGCGGAAATGGCATTGAGAGTCTATCCGATTTCTTGACTGCCAGTACACATTTTTCCTTCGATCTGCGCGAAATAGAGCCAACAATTGAGGATTGTTTCATCGGATTGCTGAGAGAATAATATGGGCGCTGTTGTAATAAGTACCAACCAACTCACGAAAAAATTCGGAGATTTTGCCGCGGTAGACTCTGTTTCATTTGATGTGTATCAGGGGGAAATATTCGGCTTCGTCGGGGCGAACGGAGCGGGAAAGACGACTGTGATCCGAATGCTTTGCGGCCTATTGCTTCCCTCTTCCGGCACTGCCTCCATAGCAGGTTTCGACATCTACAGTCAAACCGAAGAGATAAAGAAGAGCATCGGATATATGAGCCAGAAGTTTTCCCTCTATGAAGACCTCACCGTGAAAGAGAACATCCGTTTCTTTGCCGGTATATACGGCCTATCCGATAAAGAGATTAGGGAAAAAGGTGATGGGCTCGTCTTTGAATTAGGCTTGCAGGAATCGGCTAAGAAGAAGGTCAAAGAATTGCCTTTGGGCTGGAAACAGAGACTGTCCTTTTCGATCGCGATAATTCATTCACCGCAAGTTGTTTTCCTGGATGAGCCCACAAGCGGAGTTGACCCCATTGTTCGAAGGCAGTTCTGGGAACTCATATACGCAGCGTCTGAAAGGGGGATCACAGTTTTCGTCACCACACATTACATGGACGAGGCAGAGTACTGTGGGCGGGTCTCAATAATGGTCGACGGGAAAATCAGAGCGTTGGACACACCCTCAAATCTGAAAACGAGATTTTCAGGGAACACCATGGGAGATGTATTTCGATCGTTAGCCAGAGGTGCGGCGCGAGTGGGTGACTGAAATGAAGAGCATGGCAGCAAAACAATTATCGGCTCTAGTAGGAAAAGAATTCCGCCAGATGCTGCGGGACAGAAAATCGCTTTTCATGCTGGTTGGTGTTCCTGTAATGCAAATTGTGATATTCGGCTTTGCCCTTACGAATGAAATAACCCACGCAAAAATCCTTGTTGAAGACTATTCGCGAGACCCTGTGACACAAAGGATTGTCGACAAAATACAGGCGAGTACCTACTTTGATGTGGAGGAGGGCTCACTAATGCCTGATGCGCTTAATGTCGCATTCCGCAAAGGTCAAATAAAGCTGGCAGTTGTCTTCCCTGTGAATTTTGGTTCCAGTCTTCTGCATTTGCACAGAGCGGATGTGCAGATAATCGCAGACGCCTCGGACCCGAACACGGCGGTCACTCTGACTAAATATCTTTCTTCAATCATAGCCGACTATCAGATGGAATTGGACAGGACCAGCAAGGCACCTCTCCAGATTGAACCGGAGGTGACGATGCTGTATAATCCGGAACTAAAGGGCGCTCCTACCTTTGTTCCTGGAGTAGTCGCGTTCGTTATATTTCTCATTTGTATTGGAATGACGTCGATCTCCGTAGTCAAGGAGAAAGAATTGGGAACCATGGAGGTGCTTTTGGTTTCCCCGTTAAGACCCGCCCTTTTCTTGATGGCAAAAGGACTTCCCTATCTGGCTGTTTCGCTGTTGAATTTAATAATCGTACTCCTTATGAGCGTGTTCTTACTCGATATGCCCATAAGGGGGAGTATCGTACTCCTTCTTGCAGAGAGTGTCATCTTCATAGTCTGCGCCCTTGCCATAGGTATGGTGGTATCGATTACATCCAAAACACAACAAGATGCGTTCATGAATGGACAACTGAACATGATGGCTCCTGCATATTTGTTGACAGGTTTCCTGTTCCCGGTCGAAAATATGCCTCTGCCATTGCGACTGCTTGCAAATCTTGTCCCCTCGAGATGGTACTACATTATTGTGAAAGATATAATGTTGAAAGGCATGGGGTTGCAGTCAATTTGGAAAGAGTCTTTGGTACTTGTTGGCATGACCGTGGTTCTCCTTTGGGTAAATACCAGAATTCTAAAGGTCCGGTTGCAGTGAGGACGATTTTTCTTCTCGTGCAGAAGGAATTCATTCAAGTATTCAGAGACAAGACTCTCCTCACCTTGATCTTTCTAGGACCAATCGTTCAGCTATTCGTACTGCCATTGATCGCCAACTATGGTGTGAGAAATATTTCCATCGCGATTGTTGACTACGACCATTCGCCATATTCTCAGCAACTAATCCGCAAGATATTGTCTTCACGTTATTTCGAATTGGGAGGATACGCGAGCTCGTATAAGGATGGTCGCAGTTTGGTAAAACGAGATGAAGCAGATTTGATTCTGGAAATCCCGAACGGCTTCGAACGTGACCTCGTTAGACAAGGCCAACAAAAAGTATTCATTGCAATCAATGCAATCAACGGCATAAAGGGAAGTTTAGGTGGAGCTTATCTGAGCGAGGTGCTATCGGATTTTAACTCTGAGATTCGACTGCAGTGGATGCGACCGGAAAGATTTGACAATGAGCCCAGGATAGAGATTCGGACATCCGACTGGTATAATCCATATTTGAGTTTCCTTGTTTTGATGGTCCCGGGCTTCTTAGTGACTCTACTGACCAACATAGGATCATTTTTGACGGCGTTGAATATTGTCAAGGAAAAAGAGAGCGGGACTATCGAGCAATTGAATGTCTCCCCGATAAGGAAGTCGCATATCATAATTGGAAAATTACTGCCCTTCTGGATCCTTGGCGTGGTTGATTTCTCTATTGGGCTGCTGATCGCCCGATTTGTTTACGATATTGTGCCAGTTGGAAGTGTACTTTTGATTTATTTGTTCCTGGCGATCTATCTGACTGCACTTCTAGGATTAGGATTACTTATCTCTACATATTCAGAAACACAGCAACAGGCCATTTCGATATCCTATTTTGTTGTCATGCTGTTTACGTTTCTGAGCGGGTTATATACACCATTAGATGCGATACCGATTTGGGCAAAGGTGCTTTCGCAAATAAATCCACTCACCCACTTTATCACTGTCATACGGATGGTAATGCTAAAGGGGAGCACCTTCTCGGACGTCTTGTACCCCTTTGCTGCCATTGTCGTCTTGTCCCTGATATTTAATCTGTGGGCAATCTCTAATTACAAAAAAACAGTCTGACAAGACACTCCAAGCATTTTCCTGGGATTCTGCGTTCTATCTAACTTAAGCCCGCTCCGCGGTGACCGCGTATCCTTTTTGAATATTGATGAGCGGGAAAGGCAGGCATCATCATACACCAGACTCCGTACCTTGTCGTGAGAATCGTCCCCGCATAGTCGGGGGTCCCTCCAGCCGGGGAATTGCCGTCCCGCCTTCGATAATTCAATTTAAAGGGGATTGATGTTTGCTGTTTTGTTTTCATATAGAAAAATATATATTTGTATACAAAAGTATATGAAGCTATCCCATGGCAATTCACCGGGCGTTTGACGAAGTCTTTCGATCTTGGTCTCATGTAGCTGTTTTGAGGACCCTGGTCGACACAACTACAGGCAGAACAGGGAATGAGGTCGCAAGGCTATCCGGGATGCACCCTCTCACTGCGCTTAAGGCCCTCTCCTCGCTGGAAGAGCTCGGCATTGTCCGCCGACAAAGAGGTGGCCGGGATCATATATTCACCCTGAACAGGGATCATTTCCTCGTCAAGAACGCCGTTTCCATACTGTATCAATCGGAAAGACAATTTGAAGAAGAAATATATTCCTCCCTGTCGAGTCTGCTTAGGAATAAAACAGTGAATGTGACTGTCTTTGGGAGTACAGCCCGACATGAAGAAACTTCACTTTCAGACTTAGACACCTGTTGTGTTGTCAGGAGCGACAAGGACAGGGAGGCGCTGAGATCGCTGCTTAACCAGGAGTCTTCCCGACTCTATCGTGAGTTCGGCATCAAGATTGCACCCATATTCTTCACCCTTGCTGAAGCAAAGACTAGGAAGAACGCGCCGCTTCTCAGAAGAATTGCGAAAGAGGGGAAGTTATTGTCCGGAAAGAAGCTGGAGGAATTGGTTGGCAGCTAAGAGAAGAGGGCGGATAACTGTCGACAGAAATCGATACCGCGAGTACATGAATGTTGCGCAGCATTTTTACGAGGCTGCAAGAGACTCCATAGAACTCGATTATCCGACAGCGGCCGGTGTGCTCATTGTTCACGCTGCTATTGCATACGCCGATGCGCTTTGCATCATGCTGTCGGGCCAACGAAGTTCCGGTGAAAATCACGAAGAAGCTATCGAGATACTTGAAACCGTCGCTGCAGATGATCCGGACAAACGTAATGCGATGAATCAGCTAAGAAGGATAATTGAAGAAAAGACCAGAGTATCTTATCTGGGAGAGTTATACTCACCGGCAGCGACCCGAGACATGTGGAAAAGGCTTGAGAGATTCAGAGCCTGGGCGCTCAAGATTTTGACCAAATAGAGAAGCTCCATAAGATATCTCTCGAACTGTACCATGATAGGCAGCCTTTTTGGACGATTTCCCATGGCGATTATATGGCGATATTCGAACACGAATCTGTACGCTTCCATACTTTTCAGTAACAGAGAATCTTTGAATTTAAAACAGAATCGCCGTTTTCATTCTATGCCAGCGGTATAATTCTTTCTGTCACGCAGGAGGTCGCGAGTTCGAGCCTCGTCAACCCTGCAGCAAAATCCCGCAAGCCGATCTGATTTGCGGGATTTTTTGTCTATCCAGAGTTTTGTCCTTCCCGCCAAGAGACTTTTCCCCGTTATATGCCCCTTACGTAACCGTAACACGGACGAGTCTTGTGATAGCTCGGATGGAATCATGACTCTTGATCCACTTTGTAGTATTCCCTCAACTTGTACCTCCCTCAATCCAAGAACTCAAGTTTTACTCTTACCAGACTCAGTTGTTATGTATCGAGATTTGCTCCGCGGCTTATCGGGCAGCCTCTTCTTCCGCAGGACGATTCCGATCGCGACCAGCACCACGGCTCCCATCACGACTTACACCACCGGTCGCTCAAGATGTCACGCAGTCGAAGCTCCGATCCATCGCCTTTCCGTCTCAAATCTGACACGGTTCGGACATTTCAGTGGCTTGACCGCAATCGACATTGGTTTCCGCCATCCCGTTCAATATTTCCGCAGCCGACGTGTCAGATTTCTAAAACATCAAGAGTTGATCACCTGTAAAATGCTGAAACCATTTGTCCCCGTTCTGCATTTTAAATCGTTATAAGGGAAAAATGAGAAAGCCTTTAAGAGTCATTATCAGGAGAAAGCGATGAAAGAGTTCGTATTAATATTCAGGCACAGCAACAAGTCGGACCTTAGACCATCACCCGAGCAGATGCGAGAGAGAATGGATTGGCTGGCGAGCATTGCGGCTCAAAACAAATTGGCCGACAAAGGACGCACACTCTCTGTCAGCAGTGCAAAGACCGTGAAACCTGGAAGTGTTGTCACTGACGGCCCGTATACTGAGGTCAAAGAATTTGTAAGCGGCTTTATGGTGGTAAAAAGCGAGACTATCGATGAAGCTATTGAGTTTGCCAAAGCTAACCCTGTTCTCAAGAGCGGTGGTAATGTGGAAGTAAGAGAAGTGGTGCCGCTTCCTGTCAAGAGCTAGAATTCATGGAAGAAAAGTCTCCCCCACATATCGAGCTTCTCCCTAGCCTATTCAGGTCCGAGTATGCCAAGATGACGGCCGTGATATGCAGTTACTTCGGCTTGAAACATGTTGAGATGGCCGAAGACATCGCAAGCGAGACATTTCTGAAAGCGGCTGAAGTATGGAGTACAAACGGCGTCCCTGAAAACCCAACGGCCTGGCTCTATACTGTCGCGAAAAACAAGGCGAAAGACTACCTAAAGCGGGTTTCGGTATTCGAGACGAAGGTCAGAGGTAAAGTCGAACTCGAGGAGGTTCTGCGAACCGAATCGTTCAGTCAAGCCGAACGGGAAATTGATTTTACGGAGCAAACAATTGCCGACAGTCAGCTGGCCATGATCTTCGCTGTCTGTAATCCGGCCAACTCAACTGAAGCACAAATCTCCCTGGCACTTCAAATTCTCTGCGGGTTCAGTATTGAACAAATCGCCAATGCATTTCTCGCGAAGACGGAGACGATAAAGAAAAGACTGCTACGGGCAAGGACAAATCTCCGCAACGACAATTTTCAAATCGACGTATTGAAGGAAGATGCCATTGCTTACTGGCACACTACGCCGGTTGACAAAGATAAATGGGGACACATTCTGCAGCTATACAATCAGTTGATCATCATAGAATATTCCCCGATGACAGCATTGAACAGGACCTTTGCTCTAGCGAAAGTCTACGGAAGCGAAGGGGGGATAAGAGAAGCCGAAAGACTATACCTGGGCGAGAACCATTATTATCATTCTCTCACATCTGTCGATGAGAAGGGGATCGTAAATGCGGCACCATTCAGCTGGTTCAATCTAATGGGAATCGATCCACCAATTGTTACGGTTGGACCGCAATACCGCTGCAATTTCAAAGAAGGTGTCAAAGATACTCCCCGAAACATACGGAGTGGCGGGGCTTTCGTGATCAATGTTGTGAATGAAAACTTGGCCGAGACAATGGACCACACCTCGGCCTTCTATTCACCCGGCGTAAGCGAAGCGGAACAACAGAACCTGGGGCTTGCTCCTTCGGCCATGATTAGCGTGCCGCGCATTGCCGAAGCCCCCGCCTCCATTGAATGCCGCGAACACACAACGATGTTCATAGGAAATACGCGCGTCATCATCGATGAGGCTTTGCATTTGTGGATCAAAGACGACTTGGTCGATGCCGAACGGTTCTACGTGAACATGGATGCGATGCATCTGGTAGGGCGTGGTGGCGGAGGAAGGTATATTCGTACCGGAGATTTTTTCGAAATCGTATAGCTACCACTCGGTTCCCAGTGACTGCACATTCTAGCCGACTGGCACACCATGCTATCCCGCGGATAGAATATCCGTAAGCCACCTTAATCTTATCTACAGACCCACGCTCTTCAACAACTCGCTTGCAATGTTGGAGCTCTCAAGCCTCATCATCGTCTCCTCAGAAGTGCCGAAGCTCAGAAGGTTTATGCTTCCATACCAGACAATACGTTCATCTATGACTGCAAATTTCTGATGTACACCGGATTTGAATAGCAGATTGACACCATCGTTTCGCAAAATATCTAAGGTTTCACGCAATTGCTGCCTATCCTTCTCCTTGAAGTCTTCGCATGGCCTCGTCATGACTGTTATTTTGACATTCTTATCAACTGCCCTTCTGAAGTGTTCATGGAACTTCATTATCCGCCTTCTCATAACGAAAGGGCTGATTATGAAAATGTTCCCGTATGCATTATCAATGTCGCCGCAGTAAACCGGATAGAAACTGCTCGTGTCGAAAATGAAATTCGCGGCTTCCGGTGCGGCCGCGCCACCTTTGATTTTATATCCGAATGAGGCATATCCGTTGAGTCGCTTGTTGTACATCTTTTCAAACATTCGCACATGCGTGTCGACATAGTCATAGACTTGAACCTCTTTCTTGTTTTCATGTGTTCGGTGTAACCTGCCGACGTATTGCTGCAAAGTGCCTCTCCAGGAGATTGGCATAGCCAGGAACAGCGTATCGAGGCGTGGCTCATCAAAACCTTCACCTATATATTTCCCCGTTGCGACTATAGTCAAAGGATTCTGTTGAGGTGCATCGGAAATCTTTTGCAGGGCTTCCCTGGTTCGCCTGGGCCCATATTTCCCTGTCAGAGGAATCACGTCTGCTACCTTCTCGCTTATCATGTCTGCAAGTGTTTCAACATGGGAGGTCCTTTCGGACAGCACAAGCGAACTCCTGCCGGCCTCATGATTCGCTATTACGTCATTGGCTATGAGCCTATTCCGCATTTCACTGGATGCCAACTCCGAATAGAGCTCCTGGATACCAGGTCCATTTTTGTCCGAGACTGATACGTTGCTATCAACAGGAATAGCGAAGCTGGTAAATCTTGGGATCACGTAGTGACCGAACGGCACCAACTGGGACTTTGCGTCCACTTGGTATCTCATCGGTCCGCAATGCATGAATATAATTGGATGATGCCCGTCTAATCTCACCGGCGTCGCGGTCAACCCGTAGACGTATCTGGAGTGAATGTTCTTGAGAACCTGCTCGAAACTGAATGCAGGGACATGGTGGCACTCATCCACAATGACCATTCCATAGTCTTTTACCCGCTCGGAGATCTCATTGTCTCTATACAGAGATTGCATGATTCCGACGTCGACTATACCGGTTGGACCATCTCGGCCTCCACCAATCTGGCCTATTAGTGAGACTCGCTTCGGTCTCCCGCGCCCCTTTTCCGGTCGAGGGACTTCTTCTTTGATGGTTAGGAACTCTGATAGCTTCTTTACCCATTGCGAAAGGAGTTGTTTCCTGTGGACTATTATGAGCGTACTCGTCTTCCTCTCTGCTATCAGTTCTGCAGCTATTACAGTTTTGCCAAATGCCGTTGCAGCAGCCAATACGCCGTTATCAAATTTCATCAACTCATTTACTGCCGGAAGCTGTTCATCTCTCAGCGTCCCATTAAACTCGATATCGATACTCCTGCCAGGATTGGTTTCGTCTGAAATGGTCGGTTCGACATTAAGTTTGCTCAATAAAGCCTGCACCTCTGCCAAGCAACCCCTCGGTAGGCAGAGATACTTGCCCGTCTCGTCGGAGCATGAGATGATTCTTGGCTTGTTGTAAGTTGGCAAGCGCATCGCCTGGGCTTTATAAAACTCAGGGTTCTTAAATGCCGCCAACCGTTTTAACGCGTTCAATCCCCTTTGGGAAACACCTTCCTTCAAAACATAAATCATATTTGCCTTTACAATGCTTGGCTTCTCTGGAAAATCATCCTTCTTCAACGAAATTGTCGGCGTTCTCTGCCATGGTCTTTGGGTCTCCGTGTCGTCTCTTCTTAATATCCCAAGATCGTTTCCGATTCCGAAGATAGAAAGTTTTTTCGTCAATGAACCGACTTCGTCTTCGGATAGTTTCCTCACCGAACTCAAGAAATCCCACTGGTCTGGATACGGTTTCAGTTGCTCATCGATGAAAACACTGTTCCCCTTCTTCCGTGGTTCCATCTGCAGGGGAAGTGCAATCAGATTGCCGAATCCTCCCTTCGGCATAGTGTCCTGATTGGGAAAGAATCTGTCATATGACTTGAACCCGATTTCATGCCTCTTATTCATTGAGTAGGTCAGCAGGGCCGATCCGAACTTTCGGGCCGAAGCTGCCGGTATCGGATCTTCAAAGAAGAACCAGAGGTGAGCGCCGTCGCCTGAACGCGACCGTTCCGCCGCAACTGGGATGTTCAAATCGGAACATACATTTCCCAATGCCGATATGTCTTTTTGCCAACCGTCATCGTCGAAGTCTATTATCAGCATGTAACAGGTGTCATCATGGCACATAGGATATAGTCCGGCTGTGATCTTTCCCTTGAGATGCTCTTCAATGACTCCGTCATTCAAAGTCTCGAAAGACTTGTTGCTGCACTCATAGCATTTGATTCGTGGTTTGTTGCAGATACCAGGCTTCCATTCGTTGAGGCAGGAAGGCGAGTATCCGGATTTTCCATTTGAATTTTGCCATCTCCTCGCATAGACATCGGCTCTTCCCTTAAAGAGCGACATAAAGAGCGCTATCTTATCTTCGGGCCTACTCTGCTGATTCACTTTTCGATCAGAATTCGTCCTGACTGCGTCGGTTAGAGCGTCGTTCGGAATACCGGGTACGCTTTCGACACTCGCCGTTTCAACTTTCCCCATTGCTAAGTCGTTTGGATGACCGAGAGCCGCGAGCTGGGCTTTGAGCGTCTCGACCTCCGCCCTCAGCTTATCGTTCTCGATTAGCAAAGCCTGATACTTACTCAGAAGCGACATGATATTTTTCTTGTCCGTACTCATACCGGCAGTCCGTCTAAAATTTAACGCTTTCTTAAGGAAGAACGTGAATTCCGACATATCAAGAAGACTCTATTCTCGGGATATCAATCGGTTGAAGTCGGCGAAGGGATATTGTCAGGGAGTATTTGCAGGCCAGAATCCTTGGCGCCATGCAGCGCGCGGGCGCGATGATCCCGCTCTCCTTTCATGGTGGAACAGCCTTTATAGCTTCAGCATCACGACAAGGCTTCCTTTCTCTCCGGAAAGCTGCACGCCATCCTTCAACGATCTCATCTCAAAGGACGCGACCTTTACGACCTGCTCTGGTATCTGAGTGATCCCAGTTGGCCTTCTCCCAACTTCATCTTACTGAACAATGCCCTGCGGCAAACAGGGTGGTCGGGACCTGAATTGTCGGAAGATAACTGGCACAATTTAGTGCGCGAAAGAATTGACACGATAAGCTGGCAGGCCGTTGTCGACGATGTCCGCCCGTATCTGGATACGACGGCAGACGCAAACCTCTTGACCAAAGAGAACCTTGATCGATTGCTTAGTGTGCACCGTGCGGATGGGATAGAGTGAATTGAAGTGCCAAGAGACTCTTTAGCAAATTTCGCTTCATATAGAAAAGTATACGTAAAGGAGAAACGTGGCAATCCCATACATGAAACCTCCATCTACGCCCCGGGGACCGCTCGGCGAGTTTCAACGGACGGCAATTCGAATCGCGGCTTCACACGCGGCTCCGGGTGAAAAGCCGGCCTTCGCTGCCCAGGGCGGGTTCCTCATTGTCTTTTCTGACCCTGCTGTTTGTCCTTTCGGGCGGATTGTATAAATTTTACATAAGGGCCGGGCAAATGCACTTAATCACAGAGTAACAGAGACACATGGAGAATGCGGAGAATCATATCTCATCTACGTATCTCAATGCCGCTGTGGTTTGATCAGGTAAGGGCTGTGCACCTCTGCGTCGACCATTCGCGGAGACGGGATGAAACCCGGATCAAAGTCGAACAAAGAATGCCGAACAGAAATGAATTCCATATAGAGGCGTTTGAATTCACTCAATTTCGAATTTCACACTTTGATGAAGGGATAATAATGAGAGCGATGGTATTGTGCATATTGACATTGGCGGCACTCCTTCCGGGTTGCTCGCCTACAGGCTCCGACATCTCCAGTCAGCCCACGCCGAACAGCCGGATTTACATCGAAGGTGGAGCATACCTCAATTCCCCGTCCGCCACTGGAAAAGCGCCGTACACAGTCTACTGCACGCTTATGTATGCGGACACCGGCAAGAACAGCAGCGACTTCAATTCGGCCGATGTTAAGGTAAACGGAGCATCTCTCGTCCGGGTATACAGCAACGGATATTTCCAGAATACCAGGACGGTAATGTCGTTTTCGGAGGGAGACTCACTGGAGTTTGTAATCAGGCATCAGAAGATCGGCACCGTCAGGGGAGTGGTGCACGTGCCGCCATCGGTTGACGGCGTGTCGGTATCGCCCGGACTTTCGACGGCAAACCTGCCCAACAGCGAAACGACATTCAACCTGAACTGGGTCCAGGTGACCGCGAGTTACTATTATGTGCAGGCAGCCGGCTACAACTACTGGCAGACCCTGCTCGTCGCGGACTCATCGTTCTCTACCCTGGCGAACAGTGCAACCGTGGTTCTGAAGGACAGCTTGGGGAGCGCCTGCCCGTACGTTTATTTTCGTGTACTCACCTTCAGCGCCGTTGACTTCCAGGGCTTTGCCCCCGGCTCGGGATTGAGCGTGAGCGGGGCGTACTTCCGGGGGAGTTCAAACATGCCGAACGTCGATGCGAATGTACGGCAGCCTATAAACGGGCGGGACGGGAAATACTGAAGGGACAACGGGCAGAGTGCTGAGAGCAAAGCGAAAGAGCCAGATTCTCTCTGTCTCAAAGGTTTAGTTAGCCGGGGCCCATGCGATTTTACGTCGGCGTGACGGACAATAACTGATACACTACCTGGCCGGCGTTAAGCCTGAGGCACTGAACTTCTGGCGGCCGAGTCATCGGCATCGGTTCGAAACCGACGCCTCGGAGGTATCGCACACCCCCTGAAGGGGGTTTTGTGTACCCGAGAGCCGTCCGTTCCCGGCGCGCGTCTCGCACGCCCTGACGCGCGCTTCGTGGGTTCAAGAGATGGCGATGCCGGGTGGCTGCAACCGCCGCTGTGCCATCACCGGCAAGAAGACAATGCCCCTCCTGCAGGCCGAGCACATCAAGCCGTGGAAAGACCATCGCCCTCACAACCCCCAGAACGGACATCTCCTGCGCGCAGATGTCCATGTCCTTTTCGAAAAGGGCTATATCACTGTGACGCCGGAGCTGCGCGTGGAAATGAGCATGAAGATTAAAAAAGAATATGAGAATGGGGAGCACTACTAGAAATATAATGGCGAGCGGCTTGTAAATGTCCCCACCAGCGAGCCGATACGTCCTTCAAGAGAATTCCTTGAGTGGCACAACACGCACAAGTACAACGGGTGATGAAAGATAGGCTACGGAAAATACCTATAAATCTCCCTGCGATGGAGAATCCGCTCCACGAACAAAGTCTCACCCTCCAGTCTGAGGCCCAGGCGCCAATCACCGAATCGCGCTTTGTAGAAGCCGTGATAACCCTTCATGGCTTCTACGTTGCCAAGTTCAGCCAGAGCTTTTGCCGTGGGAAGTTTTTCGAAAACGAAGGTCTCAACTTCTTTACGATGTGTAGAGGGGAGCGTTGCGAGTTCTTTGAGGAAGCGTTTCTTGAAGCGGACGTTCACTCAGGCTTTTCCAGCGAGTCGTAGAAAGACTTTGCCTCTTTCAACGAGAGGCTCTCTTCGTCGAGGGATTGCCTGATCAGCTCGGATAATCCGTAATTCTCCAGGGCTTCCTCGATTTTCCTGAAAGTCTCTATGTCCATCTGGACGGCGACCTTCTGGTCGTTTTCGTCGACGATGTATTTCACAGGAATGTCTGTCATAGGAGTTTCAAATCCTTTTAAATTTAACATCGGCTGTTTTCTTTTCAAACAAGCGTCGAGGCTGGCAGCCACGCAGGCATGATTGGAAACCGACGCCTCGGAGGCATCGCACACCCCCAGGGGGGGTAGTGTACCCGAGAGCCGTCCGTTTCCGGCGCGCGTCTCCGTCATATTACTTGTCCTCGCGAGGAATGGCGCTTCAAGCGCGACATGCCAAGGACTCGTTTGATCGCTGGCGGAAAGTTCGGAAAGAGCAACATGTAGGTAGTGATTACAAGGTGGATGGTGCCGCCGCCTGGAAAGGATTCCGGAGCCAGGCAATCGAATCCACCTGGCAGGTGCACTCTCACGGATTTGTCCACACGCTATGCCCCCTGCGCTTTGCACCTGTAAGTCTGCCAGTGCCTGATCGGATTACTAACTCAGCATTTGTGCATAATCAGACCAGGATCATGTGCTCCGGATGAGATAGATCACAAGGAAAACGCCCATTGCCAGGACTGCGATTGTGAGAAGTGCCGGGAGCTTGGACGACCTGT
>JAKAGT010000016.1 GCA_021825585.1 Bacteroidota bacterium
TTAAAGTGGGACGCGGCGTCGAAGGAGTGAAGCTTCTCGGGCCATATCGCGCGCGCCGACGATTCGCCGACACCCCACGCGGAAAATGTCAGTATCGAAACGAGGGGGAGCCACAGAAGAAAAATTATTCCCGAAACGATCAGACTCAAATAGAAAATGTTCATCGTTCCGATACCCAGCCCTTTTGCCAGGGATGGGAACGAAAGTATCATCGTGACGGCTGCAAGCACATAGTAGGCAATGCTCACCGTAAGAGACGACCCGATTCCGGCTTCTCCGTCGTTGTATCTCTTCAGGAAAATGATGAGTCCCACGGCGAAAAACAGGAACATCATGATCCATGAAACAAAAGTCAGAAAAACATAGGGGTAAGACTTCGCGCCGTAATCGATCCTGAACTGTTCGGGCGGACGGTATCTCATATCCAGGTTTACGATCCGGCTTCCGTCCATTCGTGCCTTCAGTTCCTGCTTCAAGCCAGGTATTCCGGTGCTGTCGTTCTGGAATGTCAGCGACCAATCCTGCCTGCGCTCGAGTACCACCGGTTCGGACGCGGTCAGCTTCCATCCGGATAGCGAAATACCCGTCATCCCGGACAGGCCCTTGCTTTCCCAGAAGCTGTGGAAATTCGCGAGAGCCTCCTTTTCATTCAGGAAAGCACCGGAGGCGGTGTCGGGCACGAAACGCTCAAACGCGTTCAGCTTTCCGCCGGCCGAGATCAGAAGCTCAAACATCCTCCCGTTTACCGACTGCTTCACCGGGTCGAACCACATCACGTCCCAGTAGTTCAGGGAAAGCGAATCGGATCTGACCAGCTCATTCGTGCTGCGCGTGCCAGCCTTCGATCTCGAATATGCGAGCGAAACGCCGTCATCCGTGAATGTGGTGTTCTGCATGAGATTCTGAGGGAGAGGCACCCCGATCCTTTGAGCGATCTCTCTGGAGTACTTTATTACCTGACCACGGTCGAGTCTGCTGTCTATCGAATACAGGATCGAATATCTCGGCACAGATAAAATGAATATAATGATTCCGGCGATTGCCGCCGCTGCGAGGAATATGGCTGATCGTTTCATGTTCGTTGTCCGCTGAATTTAGTACCGGTTAATAACGATTCCAAGCATATCATGGCTGACGTTTCGTTTTTGTCTTTCCGCCGCCATGAAGGTATATTTCGGAGCCCAAAAATTTCCGGCTAATAGTCATGAAGCTCATATATATATTTACGTGTGGGAATAATAAAGTTGCTTCGTGTTTCCCGTGTCCTCTTACCATACTCAGAGAAAGTGAAGGTATCCTCCATGAGAGAGAAAATTACCACCTTAATGCCTGCAATCCTTTTCCTTTTTTTTGTTTCCAGCGCATTCTCGCAGACAAAGGCCGGGTACAATCCTCATAAGGTGTTCGATCCGAACTTCGATGCCGATGGCGGCACAATATACCGAAGTGCGAACGGCGCGCCGGGCCCCGGCTATTGGCAGAATCGTGTAGATTACAAAATTGCCGCGACACTCGATACGACGACAAAAACAATCAGCGGCAAAGTCGAGATAATGTATACGAACAACAGCCCGAACGGCCTATCGTATGTCTGGCTGCAGGTTGAACAGAACCAACTCGGCAGTGGTTCGCGCGGCGTCCTCACGAGCGGGAACGCGCCGCGGAAATTTTATGGAGGCGACAGCATTATCTCCGTGGAGGTTGAACAGAACGGGGTCATCTCTCGCGCAGATTACCTGGTTAACGACACGCGCATGCAGATCCGGCTGCCTCACCCGATACATGCGAAAGGCGGCAAACTCGGAATTATCATCCAATATTCCTTTGTTGTCCCGCCGGTAGGATACGGCAGGACCGGCTGGATGTACACGAAGAACGGAGCTATATACGACATTGCGCAGTGGTACCCGCGCATGGAAGTCTTCGACGATATCAACGGATGGAACAACCTTCCGTTTCTCGGGGCAGGCGAATTTTACTGTGAATACGGCGATTTCGATTACAGCGTGACGGTGCCATCGGACCAGATTGTCGTCGGTTCGGGCGTTTTGTTGAATGCGAAGACCGTGCTGACAGCAAAAGAAATGCAAAGGCTTGCAGAGGCACGCAAGAGCGACAAAAGAGTCTATATTATTACGCCCGAGGAAGTCGGAAAGCCCGAGACGCGGCCTACCGAAAAGGGAATGGTGACCTGGCATTTCGAGATGAAGAACGCCCGTGATGCAGTGTGGGCTTGTTCGCGCGCGTTCATCTGGGATGCGGCGCGGATAAACCTCCCGAGTGGGAAGAAATCACTCGCCGAGTCGGTTTACCCGGTCGAGAGCGCTGCCGATTCCTCGTGGGGTCGTTCTACCGAGTATGTGAAAGGGGCCATCGAAATCTTCTCCAAAGACTGGTATGAATACCCATACCCCGCCGCCATTAACGTTGCCGGTCCGGTCGGAGGTATGGAGTATCCGGGAATAGTCTTCTGCGGCTGGAGAATGTACCGAAAGGTCATGTGGTATGTTACGGCCCATGAACTCGGCCACAACTGGTTCCCGATGATCGTAGGCTCGAACGAACGCGCGAACGCCTGGATGGACGAGGGCTTCAATACTTTTATCGATATATATGCCTCCGACGAATTCAACCATGGCGAGTACGCCCCGAAGCGCGACGGTGAATTCGATCCGCAGGGGAGAAATCCCGCCCGCGACATTGTGCCGTATCTGCTCAGTCCGCTGTCACAGCCGATAATTTCCTATGCAGATGGAATTCCCGGACAGTACGTGCATACGCTCGAATATTACAAGACCGCGCTCGGTTTGTATATGCTGCGCGAGTATGTGCTCGGCCATAAGAGGTTCGATTACGCATTTCGAACGTATATAAGAAACTGGGCATTCAAGCATCCCTCTCCGGAAGATTTCTTCAGGACCATGAACAATGCTGCCGGAGAAAACCTGAACTGGTTCTGGAAAGAATGGTTTGTAAAGAATTACAAGCTCGATCAGGCTGTGGACAGCGTGAGATACGTCGACGGAGATCCTGCAAAAGGTGCTTTGATCACGATCGAGAACAAGGACCAGATGGTCATGCCGGTTACAGTGGAAGTGAAGGAGTCGAACGGAAAGATGGGCACGATAAATCTCCCTGTCGAGATTTGGGAGAGGAGCGGAGTCTATACGCTTCGCTACAACTCAACGAGCCCGATCGATTCCGTAATTGTCGATCCCGAAAAGGTACTGCCGGACATCGATCCCGCGAACAATGTATGGGCGGGGGAGTAAGGTTGCTGTCTCTGGCTATAACTGTGAGCTGATGCGTACTTTGTACAAGGACTGGAAGATGCACAAAGAAAAACCGAAGCAGGCGATGTCTATAAAGAAGGAGAGACAAGAGATTCTCTGGACGAACTACTGACAATGGATTCGGATAAATCGTTTGCTCAGAAGTGCGCCGAGCTGCTCGACAGACGCTGGAATTTCCTATCGAAGAAATTAGAGTCGGAAGCATTCGTCGAACCTCTTTCCGAGGAACACTCAAGGATAAAGAGGCTTATAGTTGAGTCTCTTACCGGCCGGATCAAGTCTTATCATTACGTCCTTCCGACACAACTCCTCGCAAAATGTGTAGATCCGAAACTCGATTGTCACTCTCTTCAGACCGCATACAACAAGCGGGGCGCGTTCGATGCGAGAACAATTGCACACGGGGTTCTTGTCCCTCTTGACCAAAGCAACCACAGGGTGTTGGGGGGCTCGGCCGAGCCATATGTCAATAATCCTCTGCGTTATCCGGTAAAGTCTGTCTAATCCTGAGGACTGAATGTTCCCTGCTGAGACGCGAAGCTCCTCGCAAGCTTGACTTTGTGCGTACCACCTCTTAACATCCTGTACAGCCGATTTCAGGGAGGCTTATAATTTCTATAGGGCGGAAAATCTCACGGCAATATAGGCCTGTCTGCTGTCAATAACTCAGGAAAGGTAGGTCATTATGTCACCCGAGCCAATTGGTTCCAACGAAGAAGTCAACCTGCCGAAGTACGCACAGCAACAAATTGAAGCCGACAAGAGACGAGCAGTCCTGACCGAACAAGTCAGGCGCGATCTCGAAACCAATCCACGTTATAAGGAATTCTTCGGCGCTTACGAGCCGAACAGCGTCAAGAGCTTCATCGACGAATATTCGTGGAGAAAAGTGTTCTATCTCGAACACGGAGAAAGATGCATTGGGTCAGAAGAGGATGATCTCCTGCGTTTCGTGGCGGAAGGCGCGATGCACCTGTGGAACATTCAGCGTAAAAAACTATTCAACCTGGAGTGTCTTTGGCGTGCAGAGAAGATCGAGCTGACGGGTGTAGAACAAACCTGGGATTTCAGGTACTGGGAGCACCACCTCGAGCGATGCCCTTTCCTCCCCCTGATAACCGACGAAGAAGTTGAAGCCTACACGGATTACGTGCTGAGCGGTCAGCTTGAGGACGATGACATGATGTCGTGGGAAAGTTTAAGGTTCCTGTCGGATACTGACATGGAGGAGGGTCCCCAGTATCCTGAGTGGTATGCCTTCTACGACGCACGGTTTGATACGCCATCGCTTTTTAACCTGCCGGATATACGTGGCGAGAAGGAGGCCTTCTACCGAAGGCTCAGTTACAAGGAGAAGGAGGAGAAGAGAAACGAGATGGAAAAGGCTGCGTCCCCGAATGAGGACAGGCCGCGAATCGGGTATCATGACCTCGACGCAATTGAGGCATTTATACGGAGGTTCGAGGACAAGAAGCTGCTCAGGTATTTTAACGCGGTAGTCAGATACAACATGCGCCATGAGGACGAAGAGATCGAGAGCGCTATCGAAATGCTTGAATGTTCGGATGAGCCTGTTCCGATAGAGGCGTCGGGCAGCTGGAGGGATGGCCTCATCAAGGCCGCAGACAACTTCCACAGAAAGAAACTTTCCGAAGGGGTGCGGACGGCTTACAGGGAGTACCTGATTCGGCGGGAAAGCGGGGTGTTCATCGAAGACAACGAGAAGGACGACTTCATGAACGCCATCAGGAAGGATGTAAAGGAAGAAATCATAAAAGGTCGTATTCTGAACGGCGAGCCGCCCGATTTGAATTTTTGACCGTAGAGGAATCTGGTGATCTGCCGGTGATAGTACGTATTTCGAGATTCTTTTAATGGTAGGAATCAATCTGGACGGATTGTTGATCACAGTTTGAGGCTGCAGATTGCCCCGCCTGCTCAACCTTGATTAACGGTGCCTCTCTGGCTATATTTTTTAAATCATATTTTAAGAGGAAAGATGGCTTTATCAGCTTTCAAGAAGGTATTTGGATCTAAGCATGAGAGAGATGCGAAGAAAATGCGGCCTATCGTCGACGATATCAATGAGTTCTTCGACACGCTGCACGATCTGACTGACGACGAGTTAAGAGGGAAGACTACCACTTTTCGGGCGAGGATGAAGGAAGAAATTGCCGAGTATGAACGAGAAATTGCCGAACTGAACGAGAAACTGAAGGGGGATGTCGAAGGCGAGGAACGCAAGGGCGTATATGAACGCATCGAAAACCTCGAGGAAGAGCGCGATGCCGTCGTGGCCGATATACTCGATGAGATTCTGCCTGAAGCGTTCGCGGTTGTAAAGGAAGCATGCCGGCGGCTGGTCGGTCAGACCTGGGACGTAACGGGGCACAAGGTCGTGTGGGATATGGTCCCGTTCGATGTCCAGCTTATGGGCGCAAGCGTCCTTCACGACGGGAAGATTGCCGAAATGGCGACGGGCGAAGGAAAGACACTTGTTGCAGTACTCCCCCTGTATTTGAACGCGCTTCCTGGAAGAGGCGCGCACCTCGTAACCGTGAACGATTATCTTGCAAAACGCGACAGCGAATGGATGGGAAAGGTTTTCGAGTTTCTCGGGCTTACGGTCGGCTGCATACAATCTGACATGGACACTTCCCAGCGCCGCAGGATGTACGAATGCGACATCACCTACGGGACGAACAACGAATTCGGGTTTGACTACCTCCGCGACAATATGGGTGTGGAAGCAGAGGACATCGTCCAGAGGGGCCATTATTATGCGATCGTCGACGAGGTAGATTCGGTGCTTATTGACGAGGCGCGCACGCCGTTGATTATAAGCGGACCTGTCGGATCGACCGAACATACCTTTGACGATATGAAACCGCGAGTCGAGCGGCTGGTGAACGAGCAGGTTCGACTGATAAATAAATATGCGGCGGATGCGGAAAAACTCCTCGCAGAAGGAAACGAGAAAGACGCAGGCGTCCTGATTTTGAGATCTTACCGAGGCTTTCCGAAGAATAACAGGTTGGCGAAGCTTCTGAATGAGCCGTCGAACAAGCGTCTCATGCAGCAGACCGAACTCGAGTATCTGAAGGACCAGGGCTCGAGAATGCACGAGATAGACGACGAGCTCTATTACGCCGTGGAAGAAAAGACACATGTCATCGACCTGACGGAGAAAGGGAGGGAATTCCTCGCCTCTTCACAGGCGGATAAAGACATGTTCGTTCTGCCGGATATCGGCACCGAGGTGGCCGCGATCGAAGGCGACCAGTTCCTCACGCCGCCCCAGATTCAGAGAAAGAAGGAAGATCTCTATAAGCTCTATGCCGAGAGAAGCGACAGAATTCACACCGTGTCGCAGCTGCTGCGCGCGTACACACTTTATGAGAAGGATGTGGAATACGTCGTCCAGGACGGTAAGGTACTGATAGTCGACGAGTTTACCGGAAGGATTCTGCAGGGACGCCGGTACTCGGAAGGGCTGCACCAGGCTATCGAAGCGAAAGAGGGGGTGAAAGTCGAGCGCGACACCCAGACGCTTGCGACGATCACGCTTCAGAATTACTTCAGGTTATATTCCAAGCTCGCCGGTATGACCGGTACGGCAGAGACCGAAGCTGCGGAGTTTTACGATATTTACAAGCTTGATGTCACTGTGATTCCGACGAACAAACCGATTACCAGGACGGATTACAACGATTTTATCTACAAGACCAGACGCGAGAAGTACAACGCCGTTCTGAGCGAAATCGAAGATATGAAAAAACAGTCGCGCCCGGTCCTGGTGGGAACGACGAGTGTAGAGGTCAGCGAGACGATCAGCAGAATGCTGAAGCGGCGCGGAATTGCCCATGAGGTCCTGAATGCCAAGCAGCACCAGCGCGAGGCGGAGATTGTCTCCCGCGCCGGGATGCCGGGTGCTATCACGATAGCAACCAACATGGCGGGCCGCGGCACGGACATCAAACTCGGTGCCGGAGTCGTCGAAAAAGGCGGCCTCCACATCATCGGAACCGAAAGGCATGAGGCCCGCCGCATTGACAGACAGCTGAGAGGCCGTGCGGGCCGACAGGGCGATCCAGGCTCCTCGAGGTTCTATCTGTCCCTGGAGGACGACCTGATGCGGCTATTCGGCAGCGACAGGATAGCGCGCGTGATGGACCGCTTCGGCATGAAGGAAGGCGACGTCATCGAACATGCGATGATCACCCGTAGTGTCGAAAGGGCACAGAAGAAGGTAGAGGAAAACAACTTCGCGATAAGAAAAAGGCTTCTGGAATACGACAACGTGATGAACCAGCAGCGCGAAGTGGTATATGACCGCAGGCGGCACGCGCTCGTGGGCGAACGGCTGAAGGACGAAATCTTCGACATGATGCGTGAACTGCTGGGTGAAGTCTCGGAGAAGTATTATGACGAAGGGGATATTGCCGGCCTCGTCGACGAGCTGCGCAGGACTTTTCTAATCGATGTAAACTTCACTCCCGACGAGTTCAGAAGACTCGGCAAGGACGGGGTCGTGGACAGGGCATCCAAGGCGGCCGTGGAGTTTTACAATCGAAAGGAGCAGGAGCTCGGAACCGAGATGATGAGCAGGCTTGAGCGGATGGCGACGCTTCAGGTCATAGACGAAAAGTGGAAGGAGCACCTCCGCGAGATGGACGATCTCAAGGAGGGCATCAACCTCCGTGCTTACGGACAGAAAGATCCTCTGGTGGAGTACAAGACCGAAGCTTACGGCATGTTCGTAGAAATGATGAAGACCATCAACCAGGAAGTGTTGCAAATCGTGTTCAGGGCATTTCCGGCAGTTCCCGAAGAGATTCCGCAGCGTCGTGCAGCGAGAATGCCGAGAAGAGAACAAATGCAGCTACAACACGAATCCGCGCTAGGATTCGGCATGCAGGAAAATCGGGAGCCTATGGCGCAGGGAGCTGAAGGACAAATCAAACGCAAACCGGTCAAGGTTGCGGAAAAAGTGGGACGCAATGACCCATGTCCATGCGGGAGCGGAAAAAAATACAAAAACTGTCATGGGAAGTAGGTAGAGACAACTGGGTTCTATTCTTTGTTTGGGCGACTGTAATATCTTCATCGTGGGCTGCCGTTGGCAATAGAAATCCGGTAAGGGTTCAATCGATATCTCCTACCCAACGGGTTCTCACCTTTTCCTTTGACAAAGAACAAATTCTGGCGCTGGCCAAGGAACCGGTTGCCGGGTCATATGTAGCGCAACCTTTCTCAGCAAAGGGAAACGTGAGTTATACCGTCGTGAGGCAGAACCCGGTCACGGTTATTCTGGAGGAGCCGTTGCCTGAAATCACGGATACCGCGTATGGTTTGTCTCGGCCTGCGACGGTAACCTTGCCAGGTTGGTCCGGCACGAACGGAGTCGTCGTAAAGGAGGTCGGGGTTATGCGCGGAGAGAAGATTTTCTCGATCCTCGTCCGCCCCTATGATTTCAATCCAGGTACACGACAGCTCACATACTACCGCACAATAAAGGTAAGCATCACTTCCACTCGGTCTTTTCCTTCGGATTTTGACCATCCCGACGGGAACCTGGGGAGGAGAGTATTCAACAAAGTCGCTGTCTCTGCACCCATTCCAACTTCCTCGTACATCAGGCTGGTGGTAAACAAGGATGGGATTTACCACATAACGGGTAACGATCTTGATGCTGCAGGAGTCAACATCTCAGGATTCACGGCACAGAACATGACGCTTTGGAATCACGGGAAACAAGTACCGATCTATATTTATACTGCCGGAGGAAACCGTTTCAGCAGGGACAGTTACTTCGAGTTTTACGGTACGGCCAACCGCGTGGATTATTCTGACGGCAGGCCCGACATGTATCTCGATCCGTTCATTGACGACAATGTCTATTTCCTGACAACCGATTCAACTGCACCCCCTCAGCGGCTTGTGACGGAATCGGGCGCCCTTGGCCGCGTCCCCAACGCGGTGGATCTTGCGAACTATTCGTTCACTGATGTTGCCCACCTGGAACAGGACAAGATATTCGAGCGCCTGGACGAAGTAGATCTGAATCAGACCTATGACCGGCATGACCATTGGTTCTGGACGGAAGTATCGAGTAACCAGATGGTTACTGTGCCATTCTACCTTGCCTACCCTGATACGACGAACATCCAACCGTTGACACTAACGGCGGCTTTTCACGGTATTACGCATCTTGACGGTGAAGGGGGCTACCCAAACGTCCCGAACGAAAATCGAGCGGAGTTATTCATAAATCAGTCCCATGTCCTGAGCACTACATGGGATAGTCAGACCCTTCAGATTGTAAACGTCGGTGCAAGCGCAAACGTACCCCAGAACGTTTTGCATCACGGAGCAAACAATCTTCAAATTTACGATGCCAACCCGGGAAACATAGCCGTCGCCACTTTTGCGTTCAACTGGCTGGAGCTGAGGTACCAGCGGCTGTATGTTGCTGATAAGGACTACCTGAAGTTTACCGTGCCGGACAACGCTCAGCCGGGATATTACGACTTCCTTATACAAAATTTCAGCGGCGGTTCGATTTCCGTTTACAGGTTGAATGACTCCAGGATCAGCGATGTCACAATCAGATATTTGAATAATCAGGGAACGGCTCAGGGATACGCTGCCCTGTTCCAGGCCTACGTACAATCACCGAATGATCAGTTTATCGCGGTAAGCGATTCCGCAAAACTGCGTCCCGTCCGCATAGAAGAGGTGCCCAACTTGGGCCTTTCTTCCCACGATTACGCCGCCGATTACGTAATAGTCACGAGCCGTAGACTCGATGATCTCACAAAAAAACAGCAGGATCCATCTAATCCCGTTAACCAGCTGGCATCCTGGTACAACTCCCACGGTACAAAAACACTTGTTGTCGATGGAGCGGAGGTGTACGACGATTTCAATTATGGAATTAAGTCGCCTTATGCAATAAAGGACTTCGTCTCGTATGCTTATCATAACTGGTCCGTCGCACCTCGTTATGTCCTCCTTGCGGGCGGAGGGACGTGGAATACCAAGACTGCCAGTGACTCTCTGAATCAGATCCCCGTTATGATGGTACAGACTTACCAGTTCGGTGCAGCGGCCTCTGATAATTTCTATGCCTGCGTGGACGGTGATGATCCGATACCTGATGTAGCGATAGGGAGAATCCCCGCTGTAAATGCCGACCAGATGAAAGTGGTCGTCGATAAGATACTGTCATATTATTCAAACAATTCCTTCGGGTGGCAAAACACGGCGATGCTGATCGCCGGGGAGGAAGAGAAGTTCCATGTTGAGACCGATTCGATTGTGAACTCGATGCTTCCGCGCAGTATGTTTGTAAAGCGGTTATATACCAGTGTTCAGAACCCGGCGGAGGATACCAAATATTACGGTGTAACCCAGGACCTGCTCAGGGATTTCAACCAGGGAGCGGTGCTCGTGAACTACATGGGACACGGCGGCGGTGCGATCTGGGCTGACAATGGCATTTTGACCAACGACGAAGTTGCAAATATGTCGAACGCCGGGAAGTATCCGTTTGTGACGAGCATGACTTGTTTTACGGGTGCGTTTGACGGGCAGATGGGGTTGCCTCTCATGTCAACACTCCTGTTCGCAAAGAACAAGGGTGCTGTTGGGGCGTTCGCGTCGACGGGATTAGGCTGGATGTACAACGACTTTTTCATGGACAGCGAATTGCTTCCTGCCATTTTTGACTCCGCCTCGACCGGCGGCGTAGGCTGGGACATGGTTCTCGGCAAAGCCAATTACTATGCTTCATATTTCTTTTGGGTCCAGGCCGCAACTATGGTGAACCAGTACAACCTGCTCGGCGATCCGGCACTCAGGCTCAATCTGCCCGCAGACGACTCTTTTGTCAGATTGAACTCTTACACCATGGCACCCGGACAGAATATTTCCGGTAATATCTCCAATGGGCCGGGTGGCGGTACGGGGACGATACAAATCACGAATCAGGCCGGCGATGTCGCCGCTCAGGCTGATATTACAATGAACAACAACGGCATGGCCGAGTTTTCGATTCCCGTCCCTGATGTCCTTTCCGGCACGGCGCGGGTCAAGGCGTATGCTTATAACAGCATGGATCAGAGTGCAGCGAGTGCTGATTTTTCAGTCGGAGGTTCGTTCGTAAGGGTAAGTAATCTCGGAATAACATCAAGTGGAAACGGTTTCCATGTAAGCGTGATTGCCACTGCGAGCTCAAATTCACGCATAAACTCACTGGTCTTTACGGGGAAGGTGTACACGGCGGGCGGGACAGCATCCGGCCAGATGATCGCTTCACTCAACGTTCCGCTGTCGGTTTCCGGAGCGAATGAGTATTCGACAACATTCGGTCTGGGTGCGGATACGCTGAAACCCGGATATGTGATAATCGGCGTGCTGCGAGCAAGCCTTCAGGATGGAAGCACGGCTTCGAGCTCTCAGGTTGCATACACGGTGCCGGGCGCAGCTGACCTCTCTGCATATCCAAGAACCGGATACGCAAACGTAAATTCCTCAATTAAGGTTATCGCAGACAGTGTCGTGAGACTGGAGGGGACAGTATACGACTGGAATTCTATGCCTGCAAGGGAAGTCAGAGTCGATTTTTACGACGGTTCACGTAATTCAGGAAAGTTCCTAGGCAGTGCAAGAGTAAGCTTTGATACCATGGCACAGGCAGTTGCGGGCATACCGGTTAACCTGCCCCCTGGAAATCATAGCATCTACATGTATCTCGTCTTTGACAGCCTGACGGTAGGTTACGACTTGAATCCGCAAAATAATTATGCTTCGGCCAATATCAATGTAGATCTTGCAACTGCGGACTCGTCGGGCGTTGTCGTGATAGACTCATCGGCCACAGTGTCGGGTGCTGCCCCTGGCGAAATCTTCCGGATCGATACGACATCTCCAGCTCTATACGATCAGCCGTTTATAGTCGCCGCAAAAGATTCCGGTGGGATACCGCATTTCTATGAGTTCTCTCCATTAATAGGGGGACAAACCGGTACATACACAATTTCCATCAAGCTTAACCGCCCCGATTCTGCCACGAACGCTAACCTGGCCACTCTTCGCATTTACGCTTACGACCCCAGAACGCGAACCCTGAATCTTGCCGGCGGCTACTATTCGGGGGAGATTGTAGCCGCTACTGTTCCTGATCCCGGCATTTTTACCGTCGCCCATTCGACAGACCATACCCCACCGGAGGTCACGGTTTCGGTAGGTGACCAATTTTTCACAAATGGAGATTTTGTCCCGCCGAACCCACGCTTCTTTTTTCTTATCCATGACGAAGACGGGGTAAACCTTAACAAGAAATCGATGGATGTTCAGCTTGACGGACAGCCCGTCGATCCGTCTTCGATAATATTGCCTGACACTGTGTCCAACCCGACGTCGGTTACGGCTACCGTTGAATTGCCGGTAAAGACCGGATCGCACACACTTGAGATGACCGCCCGGGATGCTAACGGGAACATATCTAACCCGGTCTCGGCAGGTTTCGTCGTGAGGTCAGATTTCAATCTGAGAGTATACGGTGCTTATCCAGACCCATTCATCGACAAGACCTTTATCGCATTTGAAGTTACATCCGGAAATCCGATCGATGCAGTCTCCGTCAAGATCTATTCGGTCAGCGGACGGCTGGTGAAGACTATTCGCTATCCGAGCGGCAACCCGGCGGAAACCATAGGATTGTTGGAAGGGGGAACCGGTTCTCCGACGGCGGTCGGATATCATGAAGCATGGTGGGACGGCACGGACAACTATGGTAACCAGGTTGCAAACGGCGTGTATTTTTACAAAATTGGCGTCAGCAGCGGTGGGAAAACTCTTGAAGACATCGGGAAAATGGCGAGGCTGAGATGAGAAAGATGGTCGTTGCGATTCTCCTCTTCGGTTCAATGGCGTTTGGTCAGACCACCAGGTATGTAGCAAGCTTCCTGGAAATTCCTGTCGGCGCTAAGGCGCCGGGTATGGGCAACGCATTTGTTTCTCTGGCCGATGATGGGGCGGCATTTCACTACAATCCCGCCGGGACAGCATTCATCGACACGAAGATCCTTTCCATGATGTATTCATCCCAGTATGGATCGCTGTTCTCCCCCCTGTCAAATTTCTTCTTCATAGGGTATGCACAGAATATCCAGGACCTGAGCGTGTCTGTAGCCTGGGTAAGGCTAAGCGTGGACAACATACCTTCAGAGCCGGATCTGACGGTCTACGACTCACCGGCACAAAGAGAACTGCTGGTTAAAACAAGTTCGGCAAACGGTTACTTCTCCAGTGCCGACGACGCGGTGTATCTCAATATATCGCGAATGTACACCTTTGATTTCGATTTGGGATGGCTGTTTTTCAAAATACCCGTTCAGCTTCCCATCGGAATCAATTTCAAGCTGATCCACCGCCTTCTTGACGGCCGCGCCGCATCCGGCATGGGATTGGACGGCGGAGTCATGCTCAGATTTCCGATTGGGGTGTCCGATAACAAGAATAAGACGGGGACTTTTTCCTTCGGTGTGAATCTCAGAGACGTGACGAACACCCGCATCGCCTGGGATACTCAAAGGAATGAAATCATACCACGCAGTCTCGTCTGGGGAGTCTCTTATCGTTTGCCGGTGACCATGCTGCGCGGAGATATGGAGGTCGCCTTCAACAGAGATTCTCGTTACGGCGACAACTTGTTCGGAGCGGAGTACGTCTACAGGAAGATATTATCGGTAAGAGTCGGTTCCGATGCTTCTGATCTGACAGCCGGCATCGGGATAGTCCTGAATTTTGTGCGTGTGGACTACGCGTTCTTAGCTCAGGATATTGGAAACATGAACAGGGTGAGTGCGTCATTTTATCTTGACAGACTATTCAAATGAAAAGATCATTTTTTGTTTTACTCGTCGGTGGGCTATTTGCGCTTGTCTATGGCTGCAGGATGGCGGGAGCGCCGATAACTGAGCTGGGAACACCTGAGTTCGTGCCCGCGTCCCAGCCCGATTCGATCGCGGAGACCGGAATCGGACAGGACCCGAAGACGGGCGGCATTCAACTGCAGTGGTATACCACTACTGGTGCGGCGAGCTACAGAATTTACCGGTCGGATTCGCTCGATCCGAAGGGAGTCCCAACTGGTTTCAAGATAGTGGGCAACGTTATTTCATCGGCTTCGCTGAACGACACCTCGATGGTAGATGCAAATTCACTGAGGGTCGGCGTGAGACATTACTACTATCTGACTGCACATGCCTCGGATGGAAGCTCGAGTCCGCCGTCGGACACTATAGACTATGCTTTGCTCGATAGACCGGGTCTGTCTTATCCCGGTGTAAATGCAGCGGTCCATGAGGACGAATTGTATTTCAACTGGCACGACAACACCGGAGGTGGTTATACTGTGATCCGTGTCAGGGACATTTCACTTGTTCCTTCGGTCACTATTTGGGTTAGCAGAAGATTTCAGATATTCGACACGTCGCCGCGGAAGGCGTTCAACTTCGACGGTGCGGCCATCGGACAGCTCGTTTCCGGCCACTCTTATCAATGGCGTGTCGACCGGTTCAACCTGGGTGTGAATGAAGGTGCCAGATCCACCTGGCAGGTTTTCACGATTCAATAGAAAGGAAAGATATGTCGAAGAACGCGTTGAAGCTTAGTGCTGTATTGATTATAGCGCTGACTGAGGCAACTGCGCCGGCGCAGGGACTGTTCGGTAACCAGAACGTCCCCATCGGGTCCAGTGCCGCATCATATTATTACCTGGGAGGTAAGGAAGGGCTGACCATTTCGGTAAACCTCTGGGGATTCGTGAAGAACCCGGGAAGATACGAAGTGCCGAGCTCCACCGATCTGGTCCAACTCATCTCGTTCGGCGGGGGCCCGCTTGAGCATGCTCAACTCGACGGGGTAAAAATCGTCAGGCAAATAATGCAGCCGGATTCCTCATACAAGACAGAAGTGATGCCGGTGGACCTTAAGAAATTTCAGCTTACAGGCCAGAAGACCCCGCTCCTTCTGCCGGGCGACACGATCATTGTTCCGGGCTCGACTTTCGACGCGATACAACAGTTAGTAGCCCTGTTCAGGGATGTGGCGCTCATCTTTTCGGGTGTCGGCACGCTCATTCTTGTCCTTCGCCAGCGTTGAATTCGAAAGCGGCCGTTGCTAATTTTGGTAGGTAGAGGAAAAAGGAGTCAATTTCGCAATTATGCCGCAGATACCCGCTTGTTGCTTTAGCAGGGGTATCCGGCGAAAGGACTTGAACTAAAATGGATCACGATCTAAAACACGATTTTCCCATCTTCTTTCATTGGGATTCAAAGGGGAAGCCGCTCATTTATTTGGACAGTGCCGCAACAACGCAGAAACCGCGACAGGTGATACAGGCTATCGACGACTATTACTCAAAATACAACGCGAACGTGCACCGTGGCGCTTACGAACTGAGCCAGGTGGCGACCGATCTGTACGAAGATTCCCGGGCCGCCGCGGCAAGATTCATCAACGCACCGGAACCGGAATCAATAGTCTTCACAAGAAACGCGACGGAATCTCTTAACCTCATTGCGTACGCGTGGGGGCTCAACAACCTTCGCGAAGGAGACGAGGTGATTCTGAGCGAAATGGAACACCACAGCAACCTCGTACCTTGGCACATCGTAGCCAGGCATACAGGCGCCGTCCTGAAGTTCATAAAGATGGGTGGAGACTTTCAGCTCGACCTCGGCTCGCTGCGGAAGATTTTGTCAGCCAAAACTAAGGTCGTTTCAGTCGTCCACGTCTCCAACGTTCTCGGAACGATCAACCCGGTCAAGGAGATAACGAGACTGGCGCATGAAGCAGGCGCTCTGGCGATAATCGACGGTGCACAGAGCGTTCCCCACATGCCTGTCGATGTACGGGATATCGGATGCGATTTCTTTGCATTCAGCGGGCACAAGATGTGCGGTCCGACCGGAATAGGCGTGTTGTACGGGCGGCTGGAACTGCTCGACAGAATGGAGCCTTTCCTGGGCGGCGGCGAAATGATAAACGAAGTATTCCCGACCACTTCCAATTATGCGAAACCGCCTTACAAGTTTGAAGCCGGTACGCCGAACATCGCGGGCGCGATCGGGCTTAAGGCTGCAATCGAATATCTCGAGAACATCGGCCTTCAGAATGTCATGGAGCACGAAATAGAACTGGGAAACTACGCCGCGGAGAGACTGAGCGCCGTCGAAGGGATTCGGATCTTCAGGCCCAAGAAGACCGGAACCGGAGTGATATCCTTCACTGTTGACAATGTCCATCCGCATGATATATCGACGATTCTGGATTCAGAAGGGGTAGCGATCAGAGCCGGTCATCACTGCGCGCAGCCTCTGATGAGGACGCTGCAGGTGCAATCGACAGCCCGCGCCAGTTTCTATCTTTATAACGACAAGCAGGATGTAGAAGTACTGGCGAAGGCCCTGGAAAAGGGAGTTGCAATATTTAAACCGAGGAAGAAAGCGGATGTCTTTAAATGATCTTTTCACAGAAATAATTCTCGACCATTACCAGCATCCACACAACCATGGGATTATTGCCGAGCCGACGATGAGCTCGCGTGGATTCAACGAATCATGCGGCGACGATATACAGGTGTCGGTCATCGTTCGGGACGGCACTATCACGGATGTGAAATTCTCCGGCGCAGGGTGCTCAATCAGTCAGGCGTCTGCTTCTGTCATGACGGATCTCATTATCGGTAAGTCGGTAGACGAGGTGAAAACACTCGCAGCGAAATTTTACGAGATGGTGAAGGGAAGCGGCGGCGATTACGGCGAAGAGCTGGGGGATGCGGTCGCTTTTCAGGGAGTATCCAAATTCCCTGTGCGTGTGAAATGTGCTACGCTCGGATGGCATACGCTGGAAGAGGCGTTCAAATCGGCGGACAAGAAATAGAGCTTCCCCGCCTCAAACCTTATTACCTCGTTTCCAATGGGCTGCGGTTCATTTTCTCACGGCCTATCCCTCTGCAACTGAGTCGCATTTACATTCTGCCGGTTGGTCCGCTGATAGTTATCTCCGCGGCCAAACGCAGTAAATTTCACGAATTGGCTTAAAACGGGAGGCTGTAGTTGACATTCCGGGAGCGCCTATGTAAATTGGCGACGTCAGTTGTGCCTTGCTACCGGGCAGGTTCAGATCGCCGCTTGTGCCATGGCAGCTTGTTATTTCCACCTTGATAACAAGGAGTTGGAAATAAAAATGAGGGGGAAACATGAAAAAAAGTTACTGTATTATTCTTTTTGCCATCCTCGCGGTAACGCTGTTGCCACATGCCGCGTCCGCACAGGGCTCAGGGAGTGCGTTGGTCTTCGATGGTTCGAGTAACTATGTGAACATTCCGTCTGCATCGGATCTGGACATCGTAGGCGCAATTACAATCGAGGCATGGCTGAAAGTAACAAGCTTTCATTCAAATTGGAATTATGTTCTCTTTCACGGAAACTACAAATACGAATTCGGATTCTACAACACTGATGGCAAGCCGAGGTTTAAGCCGTACAGCACTGCCGGTTCATACGAGGTTGCCGGAAATGCGCTCAGCACAGGGAAATGGTATCACATTGCAGGCGTTAGAAATGGCAGTTCGGTGAAGATTTACGTTAACGGGGTGCTGAAAAGTTCAAGGAGTGACTTCAGCGGCGATTTGAAAAGTGGAGCGTACATGCAGATTGGCGGTCAGCAAGGCCCCTCAGATTGTTTCAACGGGACAATTGATGAGGTCAGGATTTGGAACGTGGAACGCACTGCGGATTCGATACGAGCGGACATGTGCAGGAAGGTGGGGCCAGGAAACGGCTTGGTAGCGTGCTGGCGACTCGATGATGGCTCGGGTACGACTACAGCAGATGCCAGCAGTAATGGCCATACTGGTACACTCGTGGGTCCCCCGACATGGGGCACCTCTGGTGCATCCCTGGGGGACGCCAGCACATACAATTATTCTTCGCCTACGAGCGTCACCCTTGCAAGTGCGGATGGGGACAACATCAATGTGGGTACCATCGCGGGTTCGCCGGACGGCATACAGATTTACCGCGTCGACCAGGCGCCTAATGTTACGACACCGCCATCAGGGTACAATAACGTAGATCCCCTGCGCTACTGGGGTGTCTTTATTGCTGGCGGCACCAGCCCCACGTATACCGTCACGTACGACTACACGGGCCACCCGGGAATTGGGAACGAGAACTACTTAAAGCTTGCGTACCGTTCCGATAACTCCACCACTTCATGGACGGATCTTGGTGCAACACTGGATGTAACTGCTAATACCCTCACCAAAACCGGCCAGTCTGGTACGGAGTATGTCTTAGGCTCTACAACCAGCGATAACCCGCTTCCCGTTCAGGCATCATCATTCAAGGCGATTGCCGATTTTGCCTCGGTTACTCTCAAATGGAAGACACAGGCCGAAGTCAATAACGCCGGTTTCAATGTGCTTCGCGAGGACCTCGGTATTTCCTCGTTCAAGCTGGTTGGCAGCTACATTACTAACGACGGCCTGAAAGGACTCGGCACAAGCTCTTCCGGCAGGCCGTACAGCTTCACAGATAACAAAGTCACTTCCGGCTCAACTTACCAGTACAAAATACAGAGTGTGTCACAATCAATGACAACAAATGACTTAGTGACCCTTACAGTTACAGTTGACGTCCCCAAGACTTATGCTCTCTACCAAAATTATCCCAACCCGTTCAATCCGAGTACGTCGATAAGCTATCAGCTTTCAGCGGTCAGCCATGTAGTTGTGAAAGTGTACGATGCACTTGGCAGGGAGGTTACAACACTGGTGGATGAACAGCAGAATGCAGGAGTTTACAAGGTTCCGTTCAACGGCGGGAAGTACGCGAGCGGGGCGTATTTCTGCAGGCTGACGGCTATTCCCATTGAGCAAGGGGGTATTGGAGGCAAACAAGGGCAGACATTCACCGCGGTGAAGGAGATGCTGCTGGCTAAATAAGTTTTCGTAAACTGCGACTCACTTTTGTGGGTCGCAGTTAGAGTTCAAGGGGCGCCTTCACAGTCTATTGAGCAAGGCCCGATCTTTATTTAAATTAACCCATGTTTAACCGGATGGTCTTCCGATCGACCCTTTTGCCGTTGGCGCGAAGTGATTCAAAATGAAGCTAATCTTCTGGGATGTCGATACTCAATATGATTTCATGATGCCGGACGGCAAGCTGTACGTACCTGGTGCTGAGTCACTGATCCCGAACCTGACTGAGCTAACCGCGTTCGCCCACTCAAACGGGATACAAATCTGTGGGTCTGTCGATTACCATGTCCTGGGCGACCCGGAGATTTCCGACAAGCCGGACTATCACAACACCTTTCCGCCTCACTGCCTTCAGGGAACGCCCGGACAGGGAAAAGTCCAGGCTACGAGGCCGATTGATCCGCTGTGGATTGACGGAAACAAGTACGAGCCTGGCCGGTTAAAGAAGCTGCTGGAGGATCATCGCGGCGAAATCATTCTGAGGAAGCAGAAGTTCGACGTCTTCTCAAATCCAAACATCACCGAAGTGCTGGACTTCATCCAGCCCACGGACATCATCATTTACGGAGTCGCGCTGGATGTCTGCGATGCCCACGCCATCGAAGGCTTCCTGCGTCTTGGCAAGTACAACCTGTATCTGGTCACCGATGCGGCGAAGGCAATTTACGAAGACACGGGAAGGAAATTGATCGATGACTGGCTGTCGAGAGGCGTGAAAATGGTCAGCACATCCGAAGTAGCCGGCGGAACCCTTTTGAAAAAGGCGATTGTCGATAAATGAATTTCGACCTGAGTGTGGCCGACATTCCCGCCGGGGTCTAGTTCTACTGACAACCAGGCGAAATGTCGTGCTTATTACCGATTTGCTGGACCGGGCTGAATGCAGGCGAAAGTGAAGCGCAATCAAAAATCCTAGATTTGATGCTCAAAGCGTCATCTACACGAACGATGGAGACTGAGTCGTAGATCCTACCTTAATCTGAAAGGGACAAAAATGGAATACCGAATCGAGAAAGACTCGCTGGGGGAGTTGAAAGTCCCGGCGAGTGCATACTATGGAGTGCAAACTCAACGCGCAGTCGAAAATTTCCCAATTAGCGGCCTTAAGCCTCACCCGGACTGGGTGAAGGCTACCGTACTGGTGAAGAAAGCGGCGGCGATTGTCAACAACAAGCTGAAACTGCTCGACAGGAAGAAGATGGATGCAATTGTCCAGGCATGCGACGAGGTGCTGGGAGGTAAACATGCGGATGAATTTGTCGTAGATGTCTTCCAGGCCGGCGCGGGGACCTCGCACAACATGAATGCAAACGAGATGCTGGCAAACCGGGCCATAGAGATTCTGGGGGGCAAGAGGGGCGACTATTCCATCATAAGCCCCAACGACGATGTAAACATGGCTCAGTCGACAAACGACCTCATACCTGCAGTCATCCGCGTGTCAGCGATCCTTCTGGTCGACAAGTTCCTGCCCGTCCTTGACAAGCTGGGAAAGTCCTTCGAGAAGAAGGCAAAGGAATTCGACCACGTGATCAAATCGGGAAGGACTCATCTTCAGGACGCTACGCCGATCAGGCTGGGCCAGGAGTTCTCCGGCTATGCGGCTTGCGTACGCGGTCACGTAGAGAGAATAAAAGGGGTGCGCGAGGGTCTGACATATCTTGGAATCGGCGGTACAGCCGTCGGAACGGGTGTTAATGCAGACCCGAAATACCGGTCAATGATGCCGAAGGAACTGACTAACCTGACGGGGATTGAATTCAAACAGGCGAAGAACTACTTCGAGGCGATGCAGAGCATGGCGGGTGCAGTTTCGCTCAGCGGAGCGCTGAGGAATCTCGCCCTGGACATAACCAGAATCGCAAACGACCTTCGGCTGTTAAGCAGCGGACCCAGGACCGGTCTTGCTGAGATAAAGCTCCCGGCGGTCCAGCCCGGTTCATCGATAATGCCGGGGAAAGTGAATCCCAGCATCCTGGAAATGGTAAACATGGTCTCATTCCAGGTCATCGGTCTTGACACGACTGTCGCGTATGCTACCCAGGCCGGCCAGATGGAGCTCAACGTGATGATGCCCGTAATCGGGTTCAATCTGACGTTCGCGCTCGAAATCTACCGGAACGCACTCCAGGTTATGCGTGAAAAGTGTGTCGACGGTATCGAGGCCGACGAAGCGGTCTGCCGCGATTTTGCGGAGAAAAGCGTCAGCATAGTCACCGCTTTGACGCCGCACATCGGATATCTGAAAGCTGCAGAGGTAGTTAAGGAAGCCGTTGCAAAGAACAAGACGATACGGGCCGTCCTGATGGAGAAGAAGCTGGTGGACGAGAAGCTTCTTAACGAAATCCTCGATCCGTACAAATTGACGGAAGCAGGCAGGCACTAAGCTTTGTAAACTGCGATGGCAGGATAACATCGACTCACCTGCTGAGAGTAATAGCATAAGGAGGTGAGTCGATGTTTCATAAAAAAGTCCGCCTCGAGGCGGACTTTTTCCGAAAAACTCTTCGGATAACTTAGGGGCACAAGCAGAAGGATTTTACTTCTTCTTAGGGGTTTTCATCTCTTTCTTCATCACCGTCTTCTTCATCATAACGTGCTTCTTGACGGGCTCTTTTTTCGTTATTTTCTTGTGCATCACGCTCTTATGGACGACTTTCTTCGTCGTCTTTGCCTCATTCTTCATGCGTGAATTTGTCCCCTTCTTCATGGACATCTTGTGGGTCATCTTCTTGGTGACTTTCTTCGACATCTCCGTCTTAGCCACTTTCTTTTCCTGCTTCTTAACCTGGCCAGCATAAACGGATCCGAATCCGAAAGCCACGAATGACGCCATCAGCATCACTGCAATGAGTTTTCTCATTCTCATTTACCTCCTTTTTGGTTCTTGGGTTCGTTAACGCACCCAACATACTTCACTTCCGCTATGGAGGCAATTAAATGGAAATTAAAAAAAATTAATTGTGTGAAGGGGCATTCACCGGGAGAACAACCGTGAATTTTGTTCCTGATCCCACTTTGCTTTCGGCGTATATGCGTCCGCCGTGCGCTTCGGCTACCCATTTCGATATAGAAAGCCCCAATCCGAGTCCGTCCGGCAGACGGCTCCTGCTCTTGTCGACCCTGTAGAACCGGTCGAAAATTCTCTTCAGATCTTTCTCCGGTATCCCGATCCCGGAGTCCTCGACCGAGAACCACACATCGCCGTTACGCCTCGCCAGCGAGAGAATTACTTTACCCCCTTCTGGGGTATACTTGATGGCATTGTCTACAAGATTGAGCATCAATTGGCGCAGCCGAATAGGATCGCCGACGACGGTGGATTCGTCCAATTTGGAGACGGATACGCGAATCTTCTTTTGTTCGGCGAGGACCTCGGCGTCTTCCTTTATCTCGCTCACCAGCAAATCGAGCCTCATCTGCTTCCTGTCGAGCTTGGCGATCCCGCTGTCCGCCTTTGAAAGAAGTATCAGCCCTTCGACTATGCTGCTCATCCGTATAACCTCGTCCAAAAGACTCGCCAGCGTCTCCCTGTATGATTCCGTCGTTCTCTTTTCCTGAAGTGCGAGCTCTATCTCTCCTCTCATGATCGTAAGCGGTGTGCGGAGTTCATGAGAAGCGTCCATCGAGAATTGCCCTACCTGTTCGAAGGATGTTTCCAGCCGGCTTATCATATCGTTCAGCGTCTCGGTGAGTCTCCCGATCTCATCCTTCGGGTTCTTGACCCGCATCCGCTGTTTGAGGTTGGTAGCCGTGATCTCCCGCGTAGTCTGGGTGATTTCGTCGACCGGCCTCAAGGACTGCTTGGCGAGGAAGTATCCTCCCGTCACGGAGATAAGCAGAACTATGGGAATCAGAAAGAGAAAAATAGAGAAAAGATTTCTGAGAACCTCGTTAATCTCCTCTTCAGGGTATGCAACCCGTATTCTGTAGAATCTCGTGTTCATTGCCGCAAGGAGTATGTTCTGATCTCCCAATCTGGACTTCACCACCGAAACCTGGTCGGGCTTCATGGCGGGCGGCGTAGGAAGCGTGTCTTCGCGGAGATTGAACGACTTGTAGAAGACTCTTCCGCGCTTGTCGAATATGTAAACGAACTGCTTCTTCGAGTTGACAAGAGAGTGCTCGTAGATCTTGTTCCATATGGTGAAGTCTTCAGCGGATTCCCCGGGTCCCTCGCTTTCCGAACCCGCTTCCGTGCCGGGTGTAGGATTGAAAATATCGCTCCGCAGATGCCGCATCTTGCCGCGTTCGCTTTCGAGTTTTCCTTCGAGAATCTCCCTCAGCCACTCCGTCTCGTTCGTGAGGGATATGTTCAGGTTCTTGGTCAGTGTCTCTCCGGTGTACAGGTATGCGGTTACCCCGAATGTGCCGAGTGCTATCAGCAACACGAGAGAATACCAGATTGTGAGTTTGAGCCTGATAGATAAGAACATCATTCCAGCTTCATCATGTAACCCGTGCCCCGGATGGTGTGGATGAGTTTCGTTTCCGCGTCGGCATCGATCTTATTCCGGAGCTTGTTGACATATACTTCGACTATGTTGGTGCCCGTGTCGAAATTATATTCCCAGATGTGCTCAGAGATTACCGTGCGGGTAAGCACCCTGTTGACGTTTCGGACGAAGTACTCGAGAAGGGCATATTCCCGGTTGGTCAGCTCGATTTCCTTTCCGCCGCGCCGGGCCTTCCGGGTCAACGTATCGAGCTCCAGATCGGCCACCTTCAGAGTGGTTGTCTTTTCCGCCCCGCTCCTCCTTCCCAGCGAACGTACCCTTGCGATGAACTCGGCAAAAGCGAACGGCTTGACAAGATAGTCGTCGGCCCCCTCATCGAGACCTTCGACCTTGTCCTCAAGGCTCCCCTTGGCTGTCAGTATCAGGACCGGCGTCGAAATCCCGTTGCTTCGAATGGACTTCAGGACTTCTATCCCGTTCTTCTTCGGGAGCATAATATCAAGAACGATAACATCGTGTTTCTCAGAGAGGGCCAGGTTTTCCCCCTTCTCCCCGTCGTAGGCGTTTGAAACGGTGTGGCCCTCCTCTTCAAGGCCGAGCTTGAGGAATCTACCGACCTTTTTCTCGTCTTCTACGATAAGGATTTTCATAAGCCATATAATTTACGATGATTTCGATTCAGCTTCTGTGCGGTCTTCATGCGTAACAAATGTCAACCGTGATAAAATCTCCGGGATGCCCGTAGAGCCTTCAGTTCCGATTATCGAAAGCGAATACTGTGTCATTTTCTGCACGTTGGTAAGGAGATCGGGGGTAAGAAAGGGCCCCGTCTTCGACGGGGCCCTTTGGTTAATGCTTCAAATCAGGCTATCGTCCTCTGCCCGGACCTTTTTTCTCTTTCGACCGGTCCTGGGGAGCTTTTTCGTGAGTGTCCCTGCCGGGTTTCACCTCCTGGCGTTGGCGTGATCTCACTTCCCCACGCGGTTGGACTGTGGGCTGGTTACGTTCGTTCCGCGGTTGAACTGCGGGTTCGCGGCGATCGTTCCGGGGCTGAACTGCAGGTTCCCTGCGATCATTCCGCGGTTGAACCTGTCCCCTCTCTCCCCGAATCCTGTCGGGAGGCGTGGCGGGTTCCCGTTTGAAAAATGAGCGCTGATCCACTCTCTCCCTTTGGATCACTTCTTGTTCGTTTCTTACCTGCGGTCTGAAGGGTGCGGGAGAATAGATGCGAACTCTGTCGCCTTCTACCCTCTCTCGACCGGGACCAGACGACCGATCGATGGTTACCGTTCCGATGCGTCGGCGGGCGACCTTCTCAACCTGTTCTCTTGAAAGGCCGACGCTGAAGACACCACGCGCCGTGAAATTGAAACGGGTCACATTTCTGGTATGTCCGAAAAAGCGGGGGAAATCCCGTCTGTCTATGAACCGGTAACTTGTCATTCCCATTTCATCTCCGCGGATGAAGGTCCAGCCGCCGATACCGACTCCGAAGTCACCCCCTTCCGGGCCCATGACTGCGTCGAGCCTGAAGTGAAATCCGGGAGGTAGCGGAGCCCAGCCGGCATAGCCGCCGCCCCACCGCCATTGCACCCAGGCGGGCGCCCAGACATAACCAGGAACCCATATCCAACCGTAGTACGGATCATAAGACCATCTGCCGTAGTGAAATGTAGCCCATCCCCATGGATAATTAGAAACCCAGGTCCAGCCGTAATCGGTCCAGATCCAATGACCATAAGTATACGGCCTCCACCAGGTCGGCACGCCGACCGGTTGCCAACACATGCCGTAGGCGCTGTTATTTATCCATCTGCCGTACGGTGAAAGTGATGAATAGAAAACTCCGAACGAAATTTCCTGAGCCCTTGTTTTCTGCGGAACTATCAGCACCGTGGAGGCAAATAGCGCTGCCAACAATATCTTTTTCATCTTGACCTCCGCTTCTTTTTACAAATATAACGTGTGAAGCTACCTCAAGTTTAAATAAAGTGCATAGCTTAAGAATTTTTAATTTGTTAATTTAAGGTTAGCTGTTGCAAATCCGAAGAAAGATTGACTAGAAGTACAATTAGAGAGGGCACTCTTGTTCGTAATTATTGGGATTGTTCTGGTTCTTGTGGCCGTTCTCGGTGGTTTTGCATTGGAGGGCGGCCCTTTTCTGGTTCTAATACAGTATTCGGAGTTCCTGATTATAGTCGGAGCTTCTGTCGGCGCCCTCCTCATTTCCACGCCCGGCAAGCTTTTAGGAAAGATCATAAAGAAACTGGTCGGGGTCTTTAAAGGAGCCAAGGTCAGCCAGACTCTCTATCTCGACCTTCTAAAGCTGATGCACGAGCTCTTTCAGGTCGCTCAGAAGGACGGAGTCATCGGGCTTGAACAGCATGTAGAAAATCCCGACAAGAGCAAGATCTTCTCCAAATATCCGGCCCTGCTTGCGGACAGGCATCTCCTTCATTTTCTTACCGATACGATGCGGCTGGTCGTTGTGGGCGGTGCGGAACCGTTTGACCTGGAAAGTCTGATGGACGCGGACATCGAAACCCATCATCAGGAAGGTTCCAAGCCTGGAATGATCATGCAGAAAATAGGCGATTCGATGCCCGGACTCGGAATTGTCGCCGCGGTTCTCGGAATCGTGATAACTATGCAGGCTATAAACGGTCCGCCGCAGGAAATTGGCCACAAGGTTGCCGCCGCTTTGGTCGGGACGTTTCTAGGCATTTTGCTGTCGTATGGATTCGTGCAGCCTCTTGCCACCAATCTGGACATCTCCGCAGAGGAGGAAACCAGGATGTTCGAGACTGTCAAAGCAGGAGTGGTCGCATTTGCAAAGGGGATGCAGCCGCTCATAGCAGTCGAATTTGCCAGGCGCACGATTTTTCAGGACTACCGCCCCTCATTCAAGGAAATGGAAACCGCGTTGAAGGGTAAACCGTGATGGGTCTCAACGACGACGACAGACCGGTTATCAATATTATCAGGAAGAAAAAGGCCGCACACACGAGCCACGGCGGCGCCTGGAAGGTCGCGTATGCCGATTTTGTTACCGCAATGATGTCTCTCTTCATTGTGCTGTGGTGCGTCGGCCAAAGCAAGCAGGTTAAAGATTACATAGCGCACTATTTCAGAGATCCTGGCGCCTCATTCCAGGAAACTAAATCAAGCGTCCTAAACGGCGGTCTTTCCCCGATGAATAATACAAATGTCGGGACAAGGGGCATGCCGATAAGCAGCTCGGCAAGGGAGATGAATTCACTCCAACGGGAGGGGAAGAAACTGGAAGAGATGATTGCCAAGACGCCTGAGTTCAAGAAATTCACGAACCAGATAAGCATCACGGTTTCCAAAGAGGGCCTGAGGATCGAGTTGATTGAGAACGCGCATGGGCTCTTTTTCAATGTGGGAAGTGCACAGCTTAAGCCGGAGACGGTGACTCTTCTCCAGATGATTGCAAAAGAGCTCTCCGCCATGCCCAACCAAATCATCATCGAGGGTTATACCGATGCCCGGCCCTACGTGACTCCAACTTACACCAACTGGGAACTCAGCACCGACAGGGCGAACGCCGCGCGGAAGGTCATGGACGATGGGGGCCTCCTCACGAAACAGATTCTCGAAGTGCGCGGTTACGGCGACCGTAGACTCCGCGATCCCGCCCACCCGTATGATTTTTCAAACCGGAGAGTGAGCATCCTGGTGACTCCCATGACAAGCGACACGAGCGCTACTGCGGAATCACAGGTGGATACGATGAAGATCGGGGCTAATCCCCCAAACGGATTTTCAGGGGGCTGATCCTGCAGCGGCCTTACCCTCCACTCTACCGCCATTAATCCGGGAAGACTGCGTTTCATTGCAGCTTATCCTGCCTGACAGATAGAATACTAACTCACTTCCACATCGCCGTCCATCAGTTTTGATTAATCGCATCGCTGATTTACATTTTAGCCATAACGCAATGGTTTGGATGTCGCCCCGAAGAGTCTCGCTTATCGACACCGTTTTTACTAATCATCAAAGATGGAGGAGAGATGCATCGTAAATCATTCTCTTTGTTTCTGGTTCTGGTTTTCGCTGCTGCGATATCGTTCGCTCGACCCGCACAGCAGGGTAAACTGCCGCCTGCCCACCATGCTCCCAACAGGGAATTTCACATGCTGAACGTCAGTCTCAGTTTCAAATTCAACATGGCGAAAAAAGAGCTTTTCGGAACCGCGATTGAGAAGATCGTTCCACTTCGCGAGCATTACGATACACTTCACCTGGATGCGGTGAACATGAAGATAGACAAGGTCCTCATGGACAATAAGGAGCTTGGTTACAGGTACAACGGGGAGACTCTCTCGATCGGGCTCGGAAGGGATTACGGCCTCAAAGACACGCTCGCGTATACGATAATCTACTCTACCTTTCCGAAGAAAGGGATATTCTTTGTCGAACCGGACTCTGCCTATCCCAATCGGACGCCGCAGATATGGAGCCAGAGCGAGATGGAGGACGCCCGGTATTGGTTCCCGTGCCACGATTACCCGGATGATTTTATGACCAGTTCTGTTACGGCTACCGTGCCAGAGAATTGGGTCGTCGTCTCAAACGGTGTGCTCGAAAAGGTCACGACGGACAAGGAGGACAAAACGAAGACTTTCCATTGGGTTGAAGGCAAGACCCATGTCATCTACTTGATTTCAATCGTGGCCGGCGAGTTCTCCGTGATACATGACCATTACGGCGATATCCCTATCTACTACTATGTCGCTCCGGAGTACGCCAGGTATGCAAGGCTTGATTTTTCCCACACACCCGACATACTGAGATTTTATTCCGACGTAACACATTACCCGTATCCCTGGCAGAAGCTTGCCTTGTCCGCAGTCTCCGATTTCACCTTCGGGGGAATGGAAAACGTATCCGCCATCACATTGACGGACCAGACTATGCACGGCATAGACGCCGAGCCGCAGGTTTCGACAACCGACCTCGTGTCTCACGAGACGGCTCATCAGTGGTTCGGTGATCTGTTGACATGCCGTTCGTGGGCAAACGCCTGGCTCAATGAGGGATTTGCTACTTACTTCGAAGCACTTTATGGCGAGCACGCCTTCGGAGAAGACCACTTCAACTACGAGATGTACCGTGATCATGAGGAAGTCCTCGCTGCAGACAGAATGGAAAGGCGACCCACCGTATACAATCGCTATTACAGCACGGTTGATTTGTTTGGGCCGTTCATTTACCAGCGCGGCGCATCCATACTTCATATGCTCCGTGGAATAGTCGGGAAGCAGCTCTTCTTCAAGGCAATTCAGCATTACGTTCATGAGTTCCAGCACCAGAACGTAGATTCCCACGATTTCGAAAATGCCGTCCAGGAAGCAACCGGTTATGATCTCGGCTGGTTCTTCAACGAGTGGCTATATAAAGGCGGGCATCCTGTCTTCGACGTGAACTATAATTACGACTCCGGCTCGCACCTCCTCACCATGAACGTCAGGCAAACGCAGCAGGTGGACAGCCTGACACCGGTCTACAAGATGCCCGTGGATATCTATATCGTTACCCCGTCTCAGAAGATTACAAAGAAGGTCTGGGTGGATTCGCTGAGCAACACTTATACCTTCGAAGTCTCCAGTAGACCGCTCATGGTGAACTTTGACCAGGGGGACTACCTTCTCAAAGAACTGGACTTCAAGAAGCCCGTCGGCGAATTGGCTTATCAACTCAACCATGATCCTGACGTTGCAGGCAGGGTTTGGGCCGCGCAACAGCTTGCACACGAGAAAGGCATGGAGGCCACTGCTGCTCTGATTTCGGGATTGAAGGCCAATTCGTTCTGGGGAGTAAGAATGGAATGTGTACAGGCGCTTTCCGGCTTCACCGGCGAATCCGTCGAAACCGCCCTCAGGGCAGCCACGATGGATAGGGACCCGCGTGTTCAGGCAGAGGCAATCCGTGGACTGGCAAACTGCAAAGGTAAAGGTCTTGGCAAGCTTCTCGAGAAGATCTACAAAACGAGGAGCAACTACTTTGTCAGGGCCGCGGCGGTCAGTTCCCTTGCAAAAGTCGAAGGCAGGAAGGCGGAATCAGTGGTCGAGAACGCGTTGAAGCAGGATTCCTATAACCAGGTAATAAGAAGTGCAGGGTTGACCTCACTTGCGGAAATAGATTCCGCGAAAGCTTACAAGATTGCCGTCAAGCTGTCGCAGTACGGAGAGCCTCATGCCCTTCGCCTCCGGGCGATAAGCGAGATGGTGCGTCTCGGACCGAAGAACGAGGAAACAATCGACCTTCTGAAGAAATACGCCGGCGACCCTTATATCTGGGCGAGAATGGTAGCCCTGAACTCACTGGGAACGGTGGGAGATCAAAGCGTTATTCCACTGCTTCAGCAGAGGGAGAAGATTGAAAATGACGGAAGATTGAAGGGTGCGGCGCGGCGTGCCATTGAGAGAATAGAGAAAAGAGACAACAGCAAATAATCGGTCGACAAATTCCGTATGTGCTTACTGCCCGCCGCATTGAGAAGTATGGCGGGCAGTTCTCTTTTCAATCCGGCCCGACGGCCCGCTGCAGAGAGGTCGGTGTGAGAAGTGAAAACGCACGCCAGGGTGAGGCGGATCTTTCTGACCTGGACCGATCGCCGTCGCACCGGCTCGCCATGGAACATATTTCCCCTTCTTTCACGTTTAAAGAAGAGGAGGAACATACGATGGAAAACGTCGGATCAGGAGCGTACCGCCGCTCACTTTTCTTATGCGCGGCCCTGCTCGCCGCAACATTCCCCGCAATCGGACCGGCAAAAGCGGATGGCCCAAAGCCCGGTGCGGCGTCGGGCAACCGGTACGACTGGCTTCAGTTTGGCTTCGACCAGGCGCACTCGGGAAACGATACAAAGGAGGCAAAGATCACCGTGAAGGATGTCGCGGGATTGCACCGGCTTTACCGGGTTTCACTTCCCCATGTCGCAGACGGGGCGCCGGCATACCTGAGTGACGTCCATACGCCGCACGGCACGATGGACTTCCTCTTCCTCACCACGAAAGACGGGCGCATCCTTGCCGTAGATGCTTCGAACGGTAGAATTGTCTGGCAGCATCAGTACGGCCCCGGGTCATACCGAATCAATAACGGCTACCAGCCGGTTTACACGACCTCTTCTCCCGCAGTAGATCCGAACAGGGAATTCGTATACAGTTACGGATTGGATGGATATGTCCACAAGTATCGGGTTGTCAGCGGCGAGGAAGTGAAAGGCGGGGGATGGCCGGAGCTCTGTACCACGAAATCTTTCAATGAGAAGGGGTCGTCGGCACTTGCGATTGCCATTGCAAAGAACGGGGTGTCTTACCTGTATGTTACCAACGGCGGATACCTCGGCGACAGAGGAGACTACCAGGGTCACGTCACAACGATAAATCTCAACACCGGTTCTCAAAATGTATTCAACGCGGACTGCAGCGATGAAAACGTACACTTCGTGCGGCGGCCCGGTAAGCCGGATTGTCCTTCCGTTCAATCGGCAATCTGGGCGCGGCCCGGCGTGATATACGACGCCGCTACCGACAGAGTTTACGCGGCGACAGGAAACGGCACATTCGATCCCGGGAAACATGACTGGGGAGACACGATCTTCTCGCTTGACCCGGACGGAACAGGCCGCGACGGCAACCCGCTCGATTCGTACACTCCTGCGAATCACGGGTATCTGAATTCCGCCGACCTGGACCTTGGAAGCACGGCGCCGGCGATACTTCCAACACCTGTGAATTGCGCTGTGCGTAACCTCGCCGTACAGGGCGGAAAGGACATGAAGCTGCGGCTGGTCAATCTTGCAGACCTGAGCGGAAAGGGAGGCCCGGGCCGCGTCGGTGGCGAAATAGGAAGGCTCATCGACGTCCCGCAAGGTGGAATGGTGTTCACGCAGCCCGCAGTATGGGTGAACCCCGAAGATCATTCGACCTGGGTGTTTGTCGCGACATACAGTGGACTTTCCGGATTGAAACTCCACGTTAACGGAAACGGCGAGCCGAGCCTTCAGGTAATCTGGAAGAATGGCGATGAAGGAAGCTCTCCGATTGTCGCGAACGACGTCTTGTTCTGCGCCGGCAGCCACGATATGAGGGCCCTGGATCCCGCCACGGGGAAACTTCTGTGGCATGACACAACTATCGGAGGGATACATTGGGAAAGCCCAATAGTGGATAACGGAGTCTTGTATATTACGGATGAATCCGGTGATTTGACGGCGTACGGATTATAGCAGCGTTCAGTTTCGTTCCGGATCAGAACCTGCCAACCGCCGCGTAGGCGACGAGCAAAAGGGTCCCGAAGGCCCAGGTTACCAAGGCTATAGCAGCGCTGACCCTTGTAAATTCCCAAAACCTGAACGGTGCGCGCTCCTTGGAGAGCTCGAGCACTATCATGTTAGCTACCGAACCCGCCACGGTCAGATTGCCCGCAAATGTCGAACTCATAGCTAGAACGAGCCACATAAGGGAAGGCGAATTGAACGAAGCCACCCAGTGCCGGACTATCATGACATAAGGGACATTTGAAACGATGTTGGAGATGATCAGCGAGGCGAAGGAGAAACTTGTGATCTGCTGAAATGTGGAAATCGAGAAGTAACCCTGCAGCATCCTGTGCGCATCTTGCACCAGCCCGACTTTATTTATGCCCCCCACTACCACGAACAAACTCGCGAAGAAGAGCAGCAGCGACCAGTTGACTTTCGCGAAAATTTCGTCGGGCCGCCGGTTGGCGACGAGTATGAGAAGCGCGGCTCCGAGGATTGCCATGAACGAAAGCTCGACGCCGGCGGAAAATCCGATCAGGACTACAGACATCACGACGACGGACTTGTACAGGAGCGGTTTGTCGAGCTTGTGTCTCTCCGTCATGCCGTCGAGCGTCAGCGCGTGATTGAGTCTCTCCCTGAAAAAGAATTTCAACAGAAAGAAATTTATCAGGAGTCCTCCGATGGCAATGGGAAGCATGGCGATCAGAAAACCGAGATACGGCCAATGCGAAAATGTCCCGACAAGCATGTTCTGCGGATTTCCAACCAGAGTCGCAACGCTCCCGATATTTGCGCTGGACGCGAGTGCAATCAGGTACGGCTTTGGATCCACTTTGGACCGGCTGGTCAGGAGAAGGACGAACGGGGTCATCATGACGCAGATGGTGTCGTTTACGAAAAGAGCCGAGAGAATTCCGGCGGAGAGAATAACCGTGAGGAGAAGCCCGTTCCCCGTGCGTGCCCGTCTCAATACCGAACTTGCCACCAGGTCGAAGAATCCGCTGACCTGCAGATATGCCACGACAATCATCATTCCCAGGAGAAGGACTATCGTATCGAGATTGAGTGACTGGTAGGCGTCGTTTATGGTGAGAACCCCGAAGGCGATCATTGCGACCGCCCCGATCATAGCCCCTGAGGTTCTATCTAAATGAAAGTATGGTAACCTTTGTACCGATATGGTTAAATAGGTAAACCCAAAGATGATTACGGCGATTAAAGCCATTCCGTATCATATCTGGTGCAGTGTGTAAGAGCGGAGTTTATCCGGCACGAGGCAGTCGTTTATCTTCACGACGGTTTCGTCGAAGGCGCTGTCGTCTGCATTCTGGAAGGCCTCTTCGCTGCCGTAAGTATAAATTTCCATGAAGTTGTTCGGTGAGCCTTGAACCTCAAACACTTCCAATTTCGCGATCTTTGAGCTTTCGTAACCGGATTTCAGTTCGTTAATTAGTCCGAGATACTCCTCGCGTTTTGCGGGTTGCACTTCGTAATTGATCTCCAGTAAAACTTTCGACATTTATTCCTCCTGTTTTGGTTCGTCAGCAATCGGTTTTGCGTTTGCGGTCCTCACAATCCAGTAGACAACCGCTGCCACGGCAATCGCTACTGTGACAATAACCTCGGTTTTTCCTATGCCGGCAAACGAGCCGATCACCTTACTGAAAAAATAACCAAGAAACCCATAAGAAACAGCCCAAATCAGCGACGCAAAAATATTATATGCTGAAAATTTCAGCGGGGGCATTTTACCCAGGCCGCACATCACAACGAGTGCAGTCCTAAGCCCGTAAATATATCTCGAGAAGAGTACGATATAGCTTCCGTGTCTCTTTACCAGTTGTTCGGCCCTGGGGAGAACAGATGCGATATACTTGAACTTCTTTACGAAGGTAAGGCCTTCCTGGCGGGCAAATTGGAAGAAAATCTGATCGCCGACGGTGGAACCCAGAAATGCAGACAGCATGGAAAGCTCAAGGTTGAGGTAGCCCTGGTGGGCCAGAATTCCTGCTATTATCAGAACGGTCTCACCCTCGAAGAGCGTTATTGCAAATATAAGCAGGTAGCCGTACTCTCGTAGCAGAGTTTCCATCAGTAGCCAGCTTTTCGAATTTCCCGATCCGTCATTCCAAAGTAATGTGCCACTTCGTGGATCAGGACTTCCCTTATCTTTGTCTCAATTTCCCCGTCATCTTTGCAGAGCCGCTCGATGTTTTGCTTGAAGAGTTTTATTCGATCGGGTACGACAGGATAGAGCCCGTAGTCGGGTCCGCGGTGGTTGAGAGGAACCCCCGAATATAGGCCGAGAAGCGAGTATGGATTCTTTATTCGAGCATTCATCATGTCTAAAGTGTCCGGGAGATCGTCCACGACGATATGAACATTGTCGATTCTCGACTTGAATTCAGGAGGAAGCTCTTCAAACGCCTTTTCGACCAGGCTCTCAAATGTGTCCCTGTCCATTAACCAAGTCCAGAACTTTGTGATCCTGTTCATTATACAAAATTTTACCCTGGAAGACTACTCTTGCGCTTCCTTCCAAAACAATATTTGAATACCTGTTGCTGCTCGTGTCGAACGATACTTTCAGTATCTCTCCTCCCGTCGTCAGGATGCTGACCGGAGACTGCGCATTGTACCTGATCGAGGATGCTATCGCGCTTGCGACAGCGCCCGTTCCGCATGCGAGCGTCTCGTTCTCGACACCGCGCTCATAAGTCCTCATCCTGATCTTGTTATCGACGATTTTTTCGATGAGGTTCACATTAGTGCCCTTCGGAAAGACCTCGAAATTGTACCTGACCTTTCGCGCCAAAGTCAGGAGGTCTGCGGAGTCGACCTTGTCGAAACCGCTGCCGCTCGTCAGGACAACATGGTCGGTGTTCGGATGTACATAGGTCGCCTCCAGAACCTGCGCACCTAATGGTATTTTCATGTACGGAATTACCCTGTCAGGATCCGGTAAATGAAGCCTGACATTTCTGTCGTTAAAGACTTCTGCGGCATAGGAGGCGCCGTGGGCTGTGAAGCGCATAGTCGGCTTGCAAATTCCGTTCAGTACGGCGAAACGGGCTATACACCTCCCGCCGTTCCCGCACATGCCCCCCTCGCTTCCGTCGGAATTGAGATACAACATCTCGAAATCGGCTTCACGGCTATTCTGCAGGACAAGGAGCCCGTCAGCGCCTATTCCGAACCCTCTTGCACAGACGGCCTCTGCGAATGCGGGAAAATCTATTTTCAGCCCCCCGTCGAAATTGTTCAGGACGACGAAGTCGTTGCCTGCGCCGTTCATTTTAGTGAAACTTATCTGCATCATGATGTTTGTCCTTCTTTTCGCCCTGGTTCTTCCGGTTCCCTGTTTCGAACGAACGGCTGTCCGTCAAGAAAATATCTGCCGCCTGCCGATCTGAAAACCGGCACCGCTGCGAAGTCAGGGAGCCGACCGGGATATCGTTGCGGATGCATCGTGGCTGCTCAGCGGACCGGTTGTTTTGCCGCCGGCTTTAATCCCGGCCGATGGAAGTGAGAATCCCGTGAAGCAGATCGACTCTTTGATTGAGTTCCGAAAGAGAGCCGTCGTTTGAAATCACGAAGTCGGCGAGCTTCTCCTTCTCGGTTTGCGGGATTTGCGTGGCAAGCCGCTTCAGAACTTCCTCCCTGCTGATTCCCAGTTTTTCCGCCGCCCGGTGGATGGACGTATCCTTCTTCGCCTTTACAAGGATAATGTAATCGAAGTCTTCTGTGAGTTCGGCTTCATAGAGCAGAGGAACTTCCATTATGACGTAGCGGCTGTCCTTGAATGCGGATGCCTGTTCCGTGATTGTCTTCATTATCGCCGGATGGAGTATTCCTTCAAGTGCCGCCCTCTTCGATTCATCGGCAAAGACAATTTGTCCGAGCACGCGCCTGCTGATCTTCCCGTCGACGACGACTTCGTTTCCGAAAGTCGAGAGGATTTTCTTCCGGACATTCGTGTCGGACTCGAGGAGCTCATGACCGACTTTGTCGGCATCAAAGGTAGGGACGCCAAGCCGCGAGAAGGCCTTCGCCGCTGTCGACTTGCCGCTTCCGATGTTGCCCGTCAGTCCGACTATCAGCGGTAAACGTCCGCTCAAAGGAAGACTCCGCTGCCGGTGATACTCATGGTTGATTCCACCCTCGGACCGTGCACGCTATTTTGCATACGAAATGCTGCGGACTTCCCTGATTACCATTACCTTGATCTGTCCGGGATATTCCATCTGCTCCTGGATTTTCTGAGAGATCTCATGGGCAAGCTGATCGGCAAACAGATCGTTAACCTTTTCAGGTTCGACGATAACGCGGACTTCGCGTCCTGCCTGGATAGCGTAAGTCTTCCCAACGCCGGAGAAGGAGTTTGCGATGCTTTCCAGCTTCTCGAGGCGCTTTATGTATCCTTCGAGCGATTCGCGTCTCGCGCCCGGCCGCGCACCGCTAATTGAATCGGCTGCCTGTACCAGCGGGGCAATCGGTGTTTCCATCTCAATATCTTCGTGATGCGATCCGATCGCATTGGCCACCGTGGGATTTTCGCCGTACTTCTTTGCCAGCTCGTAGCCCAATAACGCGTGGGGGCCCTCGACGTTTTTGTCGACCACTTTCCCTAGATCATGGAACAACCCGGCGCGCTTCGCCAGGGTGGAATCCAGACCAAGCTCAATTGCCATCAAGCCGCTGAGGAATGCCACTTCGATGCTGTGTTGGAGCACGTTCTGTCCGTAGCTCGAACGGTAGCGCATCTTTCCCAGGAGTTTTACGATTTCCGGATGGACCCCGTGTATTCCGACCTCGAGGAGTGCGTCTTCGCCGATCTGTACAATCTCTTCTTCGAGTTCAGCGCGGACTTTCTCGATCACCTCTTCAATCTTGGTCGGATGGATTCTCCCGTCGGAAATCAGCCGCTCCAGGGCGATCTTCGCAATTTCACGGCGAAACGGATCGAAGCCGGATATTACAACGGCGTCAGGGGTATCGTCTACGATTATATCGCAACCGGACACCGCCTCAAAAGAGCGGATGTTTCGTCCCTCGCGTCCTATAATCCGCCCCTTCATTTCCTCGTTCGGAAGGCTGACGACGCTGACGGTCGTTTCGACCGAGTGATCTGCCGCAGTACGCTGGATTGCCTGAACAATGATTTTCTGGGCTTCTTTCTTGGCGTCTGTGCGTGCCTTCTCACGTATCTCTCTGATTTCCAGGGCAGACTCAGACTTTGCCTCGTTTATCAGATTCTCCGTAAGGAGCTTCTTTGCCTCTTCACGTGACACCCCGGCAAGCTTCTCGAGCTTTTCAGTCTGAAAGCCCACGAGCCGATCCGCTTCCTGCTCCTTTAACTGAATGTTCTTCAGTTTCTCCCGTGTTTCAGTTTCAAGGGTCCTGATCGATTTTTCCTGCTGCCTCAGGGAGTCTGCACGACGGTCCAGATTCTCTTCCTTGGCGGTTAACTGTCTTTCAATGTTCTGTATCTTTTTCTGCTTCGAGTTATAATCGTTATCTAGTTCCTGTCTCTTCTTTATCCATTCATCTTTTACTTCAATGAGTTTCTCTTTCTTCATCGCATTTGCTTCTCGTTCTGCCGCTTCAAGAATCTCTTTGGAACGAGCCTCCACGCTCCCGAGTTTTTTCTTCGTCAGTGCGTCCTGAACGAACCATCCTATGAGGAATGCCGCAACAGCACAAACTGCAGCGACCGCGACTGTGACCATTTAGGACCTCCAGGTTTATATACAAAAAAGCCGTAACGCGCACGTGGAAGATAGGAAAGAACCCCATCTTGACACGGTGGGTGCCCTCCTGAACGACTCACGCTTCCGCCGCAACCTTCTCGCGAGAGAGACTCCCGCAGAGAACTTGACTGGTTGTCCTGCCGAAGCGGGATGCGGCCTGCTTTTGTCGTCCACGAGCCGGGCTCCCATTATTATTTACTTAGCAGTTCTTTCACGCGTGACCACGGCGCCGTTACGGCCTAAGACTTAACGAAAATTTTAAAAGAACTTAGTTCGCTTCTTCGATCGGAAAACTCTCTCTCAAGTAGCTCAATACGCCGACCAGATCAGCGATATCGATGCCTTCATTCTGCACGTGCTCCTTAAGGTCGAAAAGTTGTTCGGCTATATTTAGAGCTGCAATTACCGCGATGGTCGACGTCGGTGCGCCAGGGTTTTTCTCAATCAGGTCATTCAATAAAGAATCTACATAGGCGACTACTTTGAGCGCTTTTTCTTCGTTTTCCACACGGAGCGGGTATTCCCTACCCAGGATGGTGACTCGTATGCTCTTCTTTTCCATCATCAGCTCCGCCGTCAAAAGAGACTAAGTTGCTTGTCAATTCGCGCGATCAGGTCCCTTGCGATGTCAACCAGCCGGATTCTCTCTTTCTCCTCGAACCCGCTGGATGAGGCAGTCTCCCTCGCCGTCAGCATCTTCTCCAGGTCAGATATCTGAAGCTTCAGCCTTTCGATCTCGGCCGCTGACCTTGCGAGGTTCAGCTTAAGGGACTCGTTTTCGCTCCGAACGGAATTGATAACATCGACTGCTCGTCTGATTTCGTTCCACAACTCCCCAAGGAGCTGCTTCTTCATAGATAATGCTGTCTGCTCGTCAGATTGACTTGTGTCGATGCCCATCAGTTTTTCTGTTTTCGCAACGCGGCGGAGAACTCCTTCGCCAGCTTGCTCTCCGCATTCTCAATGAATCCGGCAATATCGCCATCATTCAGCGTCCGCTCATCGCTGCCGAGAATCACGCTGAATGCAACGCTTGTCTTTCCTTCAGGTATTCCACTCCCTGAATAAATATCGAAAACGGAAATGTCACGGAACAAATTTCCCGCGAGAGATTTGAGAGAATTCATCAGGCTCCCTACGGGTGTATTCGAATCAACGATGAAAGCAAGGTCGAATGATGCGAACGGGAACTTCGGAAGGGGGCGGAACTTGTCGGTTTTCTTCCTTGCTGCGAGAATCTCTGCCAGACTCAACTCGGCAAACTGTACGCTCTGCCTGATGGAGAACTGACCGAGCGCTTCGTCACTCACCTGGCCAAAAATGCCAACTTCACTCCCGTTCATAAACAGCTTTAACGCATGTTTGTATTCTTTTGTACTATCATAAGGAATAAAGTCCCAATTGTCAAGATTAAGGTGCCTCAGGAGGCGTTCAACCTCTGATTTGAGGTCGAAAATGTCGAATTCTGCGCCGCTTCTGTCGAAAGAAATCGGGTCCGCAGCACCCGTAAGGAGAATCGAGAGCATTTCGTTCTCTGCGAAACTCGCACCGTCCGAACCACTGTTCGTTGAGTATATCCTGCCCATCTCAAACAGCTTAAGATCCTTGAGGCCGTAAGACAGGTTCAGTTTTACGACCTGAAGGGCGCCGGGGAGGAGGGAAGTCCTCATAGCCGCCATGTCTTCACTTATAGGGTTCGCAATCCGGACGAAGTTCTCTTTGTGGTATCCCGCGACTTCTGTCTGCTGCAGTGAATTCGTCACCATCTCGTTGAACCCTGACCCGGCCAGATAAGCTTTCAGGTCATCCAGGACTCCTGTCCCCGTAAAACGCGTGTCGAAGACCAGCCTTGTCTGATGCTGCTCCTCTATCTTCTCGTAACCGAAAAGCCTGCCGACCTCTTCAATCAAATCCACTTCGCGTTCCAGGTCGCCTCGGAATGTCGGCGCGAAACAGACGAAACCGGTTTCGGATTTCTTCTCGCAATGGATTTCAATCGACTCGAGGAGCCTTCTCATCTCTCCCGATGCCAGCCTCGTTCCCAGAAGCCGGTTAGCCTGGTCGACATGCAGCTCAATCTTTCTCGGTGCGAATTTCGCCGCCGCGACGTCAATAACTCCCTGCGCTACCGTGCCCCCGCCTGTCTGTACGATTATTTCCGTGACCCTGTCGAGCGCGGTGAGAGTCAGATTAGGATCCACTCCTCTTTCAAATCTGTAGGATGCCTCAGTAGAGAGGCCGAGTCTCTTCGATGTCCGACGCACTGAAGATGGCGAGAAGTTTGCGCTCTCTATAAGGATGTCAGCCGTCGCGGGGTTAATCTCGCTGTTGGCACCTCCCATAACGCCGGCTATCGCAATTGCGCTTTCCTTGTCGCATATCATCAGCATTTCGCGGCCGAGCTCTCTCTCCTTGCCGTCGAGAGTCGCGAATTTCGCCTCGCTCTCCAGCGGTTTACGGACCACAATTTTGTGGCCGGCGATCAGATTTAAATCGAATGCGTGGAGCGGCTGTCCCAGCTCCAGCATGACAAAGTTTGTCGCGTCGACCACGTTGTTTATCGAGCGCATCCCGGCTTTCTCTACCGCAACCTTGAGCCATTTCGGCGACCGGCCGATTTTTATTCCCTTCACGACACGGGCCGAATATCGCGGGCAGAGCTCAGGCTCGGACACCTCGACTTTTGCGAGCTTTCCGATCTGCTCGCCGGTTTCATGGAGAATGGGCTTCCTGGAGCTCAACTTTCTTGAAAACGCTGCGGAAAGCTCACGGGCGATTCCCAGGTGTGAGAGGCAGTCCGCCCTGTTGGGAGTCAGGCTTACCTCGAAAATCGTGTCGTCCAGTCCAAGATACTCGGCCAGCGGTTTTCCTGTCGGTGCGTCATCATCGAAAACCATGATGCCGCTCTTGTCGTCGCCGAGGGCAAGCTCATATTCCGAGCATATCATCCCTTCGGATTCAATTCCGCGGATCTTCGCGCGTGTGAGCTGGAACGGTTTCCCGTCGGGGTCATGCTGGTCGTGGGGCACGAGCGCGCCGACGAGTCCGACCGGGACCTTCTGGCCTGCCGCTACGTTTGGCGCCCCGCAGATGATGCTCTTGATTTCACCGGCTATGTCGACCTGGCACAATCTCAGCTTGTCCGCATTCGGATGCTTGACCACCTCCATGACGCTGCCGACAACGAACCCGTTGTACTTTTCCGACAGATTCTCATAAGACTCCACCTCTACGCCCACCATTGTAAGGCGCGTGGCGATATCTTCGTCGGAAATACCGTTCAGGTCGACAAGCTGCTCAATCCACTTTCGAGATATTTTCATCTTTATTCAAAATTGATTAAGAAATCGGACATCATTATCGAAGAAGAGTCGGATGTCGTCAATGCCGTATTTGAGGAGCGTGATTCTCTCGATGCCCATTCCGAACGCGTATCCGCTGACTTCCTTCTCGTCGTAGCCGACGAATTTGAACACGTTCGGATCGACCATCCCGCAGCCCATTATTTCGAGCCAGCCGGTGTGCTTGCAAATCCGGCACCCTTTGCCGCTGCAAATGAAGCAGTTCACGTCCACTTCTGCGCTCGGTTCGGTGAAAGGGAAGAAGCTCGGGCGGAATCGAAGCCTTACGCCCGAACCAAAAAGCTCCCTGGCGAAATAAGTGATTGTCCCCTTCAGTTCGGCGAGGCTGACATTCTTGTCGACGTAAAGGCCTTCAACCTGGTGAAACAGGCAATAGCTTCTCGAACTGATGGCCTCGTTCCGGTACACTCTTCCGGGCATTATCACCCGGACGGGCGGCTTATTGTTCTCCATTACCCTGATTTGAACACCCGAGGTATGTGTCCTTAGCACATACTTGCCGGTTCCATTTCCCTCTTTCGCGGGCGGATACTTGACGAAGAACGTGTCCTGCATGTCGCGGGCAGGGTGATCGGGGGGAAAATTCAGCGCTTCAAAATTGTGGTAGTCATCTTCGATTTCCGGTCCATCAGCTATCCCGAATCCGATGCCGGTGAATATTCTCTTTATCTCCTCGGCCGTCTGGGTGAGAGGATGTTTTCTGCCGATGTATCGCTTTCTGCCCGGAACCGAAAGATCGATCCTGCTGAGTTCCAGTTTCTTTTCGGATTCTGCACTTTGCCGTGCCGACTCGAAATCCGATTCGAGCTGCGTGCGAACTTCGTTCAGCAGTTTGCCAACTGCGGGCTTTTCTTCCTTCGGGATTTGTTTCATCTCCTCGAACAGCTGGGCGAGCGACCCCTTTCTGGATAGAAACTTCAGTCTGAAGTTTTCGACGTCGTCTGGAGTCTTGATGCGGGCTAAAGAAGCGGTCGCTTCTTCTTTCAACTTCTCAATTTCCTCAAGCATTCCCATCTCGTAAAACCCTTACATGAGAGGCAGGATGCTTAGAAGCGGAACTTCCGGCCTCTCTCCGTTTTTCCGGTCGAATTCTGAAATGTCCGGATATAAAAAATCTTCCTGCGTTGCAGTCTGTCGGAGTCTTATGCGCGTTCGGCGCAGGAGACCGGACTTCCCGAAGGGGTCCTTCGGACTGAACGTAGGAAGATTGTATTAATTAAGAGCGAACTGAACAACCTGCTTGAACGTCTCCGGATTGTTCGCAGCAAGATCGGCCAATACTTTCCTGTTTATCGAGACTTCTTTCTTGGCGAGTGCGGCAATCAGACGGGAATAGGAGGTCCCGTTCAGGTGGGCCGCGGCGTTAATACGCACAATCCAGAGGCTGCGGAATTCGCGTTTCTTTTTCCGGCGATCCCTGTATGCGTGTTGGAGGGCCTTCTCGACATGGTGCTTTGCAATTGTGTGTACCTTGCTTCGTGCTCCCCAGTAGCCCTTTGCCAGTTCCAGAGTCTTTTTGCGTCTTCTATGAGATGCTACCTTATTTCTTGCTCTTGGCATTTTATATTTTCTCCATTAACGATTTAAATATAACAACATCGGGCAAAATAGTCATCCCGAGCCCTGTTTTTTTCAACGCCAACGTTATTCGGCCTCCTCTGACGGAAAACATGCAAATGCAACATTCTTACCTCGCAAATAGCCGCTCTTGCGCCGTTTGCAGTTGAATCAGGCACGAGAGTTATTCGTTCAGCATTCCGCGGACGCGATTCGTGTCCGTCTTATCCAGAACAGCTCCCTTTCTCAGTTGTCGTTTCCGCTTCTGTGTCTTTGACGTCAAAATGTGGCTTCTGAAAGCCTTCTCTCGCAGGTATTTACCGGTCGCAGTTCTCTTTATTCTCTTGGCCATCGCACGGTTTGTCTTTGTCTTCGGCATTTTAGTTCTCCTTTGTCTCTTTCTGCTTCGCTTCTTCCCGGACAGTGTCGGGTTCCTTCGGCGCCACCTTCCTCCTCGTCTTGTCGGGAGCGATGATTACCGCCATGTTCTTTCCTTCCAGCTTAGGCTTCTGTTCAACTTTTCCCACTTCAGAGAGGAATTCGATGAACTTGTTCAGGAGTTCTTCTCCGTGAGCCGCATAAGTTATTTCGCGTCCCTTGAAGAACACACTCCCTTTTACCTTGTGTCCCTGTTCGAGGAATTCTTTAGCGTGTCTTGACTTGAACAGGAAATCATGTTCATCGGTGTTCGGGTGGAACCGTATTTCCTTCATCTGTGCTGAGGATTGCCCCTTTAGCTTCGACTTCTCTTTCTTCGTCAACTCATACATGTATTTTCCATAGTCGACAAGCTTGCAGACCGGCGGGTTCGAAGTCGGAACGATCTCGACCAGATCCAACCCTCTGGTTTCCGCAAGCCTCAAAGCGTCGCGAGGCGGCATAACCCCTAGTTGCTTTCCATCAGAGTCTATAAGGCGGACGTTTGGGACCCTGATCTCGTTGTTGATCCTAAGTTTAGGTGTGTTGATAGGCGTCTCCTCCGAAGGAACTCTTCGGATTAAGTTTTTTCTACTATTTCTTTCTTTATACTTGAAACGAACTCCGCAAGCTTGACGGCTCCCTTGTCGCCTTCATGGTGTTTGCGGATCGAGACAGTTTCTGAATCCTTTTCCTTCTGCCCAATAATCAACATGTAGGGAACCTTCTTGGTTTCCCATTCGCGTATCTTATAACCTACCTTCTCGTTACGGTCGTCGAGCTCGACCCTGACATCTTCCTTCTTCAACGCGTCCACAACCGTCTTCGCGTAGTCGTTGAAGCTGTCGGTTATCGGCAGGACTGCGGCCTGAACCGGAGATAGCCAGGTCGGGAAAGCACCCGCAAGATGTTCCGTCAGGATTCCCACAAATCTCTCAAACGAGCCGAATATTGCCCGATGTATCAGGACGGGTCTCTTGGCCTGGCCGTCTGTGTCGATATAAGTCAAATCGAACCTCTCGGGAAGCATGACATAATCGAGCTGGATCGTAGCCACCTGCCACTCTCTGCCGATGGCATCTCTTATCTGAATATCTATTTTCGGCCCATAAAAGGCGCCGTCTTTTTCCTTGACGCCGTATTTGATTCCATTGTTTGCGAGTGCCTGCCTCAGCGCACTCTCTGCCTGCTCCCACAGCTTCGGGTCGCCCATCGCATCGTCGGGCTTCGTCGAGAGCTTGAACGAGACTTCGAATTTGAAGAGTTCATATACGTATTTGACGAGTCCGATAATATTGTCTATTTCCGCCAGGATCTGGTCGGGACGGCAGTATATGTGCGCGTCATCCATAGTGATTTGCCTGACCCTGAACATCCCGCCCAGCGCGCCCGAAATCTCGTTGCGATGAAGCCGGCCGATTTCCGAGTAACGAAGCGGAAGATCGCGGTAGCTTCTTATCTTGTGGTTGTATGCAAAGGAACTTTCCGGGCAATTCATCGGCTTCAGGGAATAAGTTTCCTCTTCCACGTCGAGGATAAACATGTTTTCCTTGTAATGCCCCCAGTGGCCCGATCTTTCCCAGAGGTCCTTTTTCACGAGCATCGGGGTCGATATCTCGAGGTAATTTCTCTTGTCGAGTTCTTCCCGTATGAATTTTTCCAGTTCGCGGAAGATTATCATTCCCTTAGGAAGCCAGAACGGCGCTCCCGGAGCTATGTCGTGGAACACGAAGAGTTCGAGTTCGCGACCCAGCCTTCTGTGGTCCCGCAGCTTCGCTTCCTCGAGCATCTTGAGATGATCGTCGAGCATCTTCTTCTTTGGGAATGAAACCCCGTAAACGCGCTGGAGCATCTTGTTATTGCTGTCGCCCCGCCAGTACGCGCCGCTCGTGCCAAGGAGTTTGAAGTGTTTCAGCTTGCCTGCGGAGGGAACGTGAGGCCCGCGGCAGAGATCGGTAAATTCTCCTTCGCTGTAGAAACTAATCGTCTCGTCGAGAGCGCTTATTATCTCTACCTTGTAAGGATCGTGCTTCTCGCGGAAAAACTTCAAAGCATCGTCCTTCTGGACGACTTTTCTCACAAAAGCATCGTTTTTTTCGGCGATTTCGTGCATCTTCTTCTCGATCGCTTCGAGGTCGGCCGGAGTCAACGTCTTATTGATGTCAATATCGTAGTAGAAGCCGTCATCTATGGCCGGACCCACACCGAACTTCGCCTCAGGATACAGCGATTGAATGGCATGCGCCATAAGGTGAGAGCTGCTATGCCAATATACCTCGCGCCCCTCGGGCTCCTCAAAAGTCAGGAACTGCACTTCGCAGTCGCCGGTGATGAGCGTGTCAAGGTCTGAGACCTTCCCGTTGATTTTTACTGCCAGCGCGTCCTCAGACAGAGAGCGGCTTATCTTACGCGCTATCTCCGAAGCTGCAACGGGAACCTGGATCTCCAGCGTGGAATTATCCGGGAGCTTAATTTTTGCCATAGATACTTCTCAGACTAAGATAAAAAAATCGGAGTCATCTCCGATCTAAGGATGTAAGAATCCCCATTCTTCAGCGGGGAAAAATCCGAAACTCTCAGTAGTCGTCTCAATATACGGAGACGAGATTTACGACAAACAAATTCAAAACCTTCGTTATGAACAAACGAATGCTCATCGGCGCAGTTTCGCCGCAACTCGGTAACAGACCTGCCAACCGGCATCCGGGCATAGAAAGAACCCAACCTCATCCTTATCAATAGAAGATTCTCACCCAGAGGCTGATGTGCCTCCGGCGCAGAACCTCTGACCTCTCTTTGCCACAACGATTTCAGTGGGCGATAGAGGATTCGAACCTCTGACCTCTACAATGTCAATGTAGCGCTCTAAACCAACTGAGCTAATCGCCCGAGATATCAAGAACGAAACCTAAAAGGAACTGCAGCATCCTAAACCAATCGAGTCCTGCGATTCGAGCAGGACGAGATCCCGCGTTAGCGGGACTGAGCTAATCGCCCGTATTATGAAAATCGACTGTGCCGAGGGCGGGACTTGAACCCGCACGGCCCGTTTGGGGCCAAAGGATTTTAAGTCCTTCGCGTCTACCAGTTCCGCCACCCCGGCGGAATTCCACCGAAGTCAAAACAGGGCCAACAACGTGCTTGATCGACATTCGGTTTCCCGAACGGATTTACCGCATAATTCGCACGTTTTCAAAGAAAGCGGTACACGTCATCCTTTTCGCTAAATTGCTGATTAATTTAGTCACCATGGGCAAGAAAGTCAACGCGAGAATGAGCGGCAATTCGGTCCAATCGTGAGTCTTTCAGGCCGGCAACTGCCAACGTGAAGACCGGAAAAACGCCATTTCTACCGGCATTTTTTAAAGGAGACTTGTCTCTACTTGCCGCCAGTCGTGGAATCTTACAGAGGCGTTCAACTACCCTGCATTTAATTTTGCCAGCGTATAGGCAAGCTTCTCCGACCCCAATTTGGTGATGCGATAAGCGCCGTCCTGTTCTGTAGCCAGCCTCGTGTCAATGAGATCTCTTGCGGTCGCTCGTACGAGATACAAGGGGATATCCGTGATTGAGGCGACCTCTTCGAGCGAATGGTGTTCGACCATAACGCTCATAAGTGTGACGGCCGCCTCAGTCAGGGTCCCATCGGAATTGGTGCAGGGCATGAATCAGAGTGCCTTCTTGCTCAGGTACCATTCGACTACTTCCAGGCTCTTGTCTTTCATGCGTTGCTCAGCCATGGAAGAGGTGTTCGGCGCTCCCACAATGACCTTTTCCCCCGGCTTCCAATTGGCCGGAGTGGCAACCTGGAACTTGTCTGTGGCCTGCAGGGCATCTACTACACGGATTATCTCCTGCATGTTTCTTCCCGTCGTGAGCGGGTAGTAGATCATCGCGCGGAGTTTGCTCTCCGGGTCTATGAAAAAGACACAACGGGAAGTTTCTGTCCTGCTCTCGCCCGGCATTATCATCCCGTACTTCATTGCCACCTCTCTGTTGATGTCCGCGATCACGGGAAACGGTACCTTCACGCCGAGCTTCTCTTCTATGTTGCGTGTCCAGGCAATATGGGAGTACACGGAGTCTATGCTCAATCCGAGCAATTGCACGCCCTTCTTGTTCAGTTCGGAGTTGATTTCGGAGAATCCGACAAACTCAGTCGTGCAAACCGGGGTGAAATCCGCGGGATGAGAAAAGAGAATCAGCCAGCTTCCCTTGAAGTCCGAGAGTCTCAACATGCCGTGAGTCGTTATTGCTTCGAAATCGGGCGCCGGCTCCCCGAGCCGCGGCAGACCGCGGAACGTCTCAGATCCGTTTGCTCCATTATGCTCAACCATTTGTAGTCCCTCCTTCTATCTTTGCCTTGCGTTTGCGATCATAAGAAAAATCCTGACATATAGATTCTCTAACATGGGAACGGGATTAAAGGTTCAGCAGGTTGCCTGACTGCGGCCGAATGCGGCGGGAATCCTGAAATGCCGTGCGATGTTGATCGACCGGGCGTTTCTTCGGTGTTTGGAATTTACGCTTATCAGCATAAATTAAATGAGAAATCAGTAATGGCCCGTTTCGCAAGGAAGGTTTGAATTGTCATACTTAGCAGATGTGAGGAGTGTCGAGAAGTTGACCCGGCTCATCGATCTATGCCGGAATAACCTCTATACATTCGACGAAAATTTGATAAGGCGGGCCTTCGAGTTCAGCTGGAACGCGCATGTCAAGGGTAAGCCGCGGGCGTCGGGTGAGCCCTACTTTTCACACCCGTACGAAGTCGCGCTCGTCGTAGCCAAGGAGATTCCCCTCGACGACATCTCGGTCGCCGCCGCGCTGCTCCACGATGTCGTGGAAGACACCGCATACGATCTCAGGGCAATCCGGGCGGAATTCGGAGACGGAATCGCCGACATCGTTGACGGGGTAACTAAGATATCCGGTGCGGTCGAGAGTCACGAAATCACTCGTGCGGAAAACTACCGGAAGATGCTGCTGTCGATGGCAAAGGACGTGAGGGTTATTCTTGTCAAATTCGCCGACCGGCTTCACAATATGAGGACGCTGGGTTTCCTGTCGTCCGAGAAGCAGAAGCGCATCTCCAAGGAGACGCTCGAGATATACGCACCGCTTGCCCACAGATTCGGACTGGCAAAGGTCAAGTGGGAGTTCGAGGATCTTGCTTTCAAACACCTGAACACCTCCGATTACGAATATATATCGAGGAAGCTCAACGCGAAGCGGCGCGAGCGCGAAGCGTACATCAGGAAGTTCATTCAGCCCATCAAGGAGAGGCTCAACGCGGACGAATACAGATTTGAGATCACCGGTCGGCCGAAGCATATCTACAGCATCTATAACAAGATGGTCAAGCGCAGCAAGCCGATAGAGGAAATCTACGACCTGTTTGCCGTACGCGTCATTCTCGACACCGCCGACAAGAACGACTGCTTCTCCGTCTACGGGGTCGTGTCCGAGATCTATACTCCTGTACCGGAAAGATTCAAAGACTACATCTCAGTACCGAAACAAAACGGCTACCAATCGATTCACACGACCGTCGTCGGGCCCGAAGGAAAAATGGTCGAGGTGCAGATTCGAACAAAGCAGATGGACGAAGTGGCGGATCACGGCGTCGCGGCTCACTGGAAATACAAGGAAGGAGTAAAGGAGTCTGACAGGAAGCTCGAAGAATGGATCTTATGGGTGCGCGAGATACTGGAGCAGCCTGCAGTCTCCAGCGGCGAAGAAGCAGCAACGAGTTTTCTCGAAGGGTTCAAGCTGGATCTGTACCAGGATGAGATTTATGTCTTCACGCCGAAAGGTGATCTCCAGATTCTTCCTAAAGGAGCTACCCCCGTCGATTTCGCGTTCGAGATACATTCCCAGGTCGGGACGCACTGCGTGGGCGCGAAGGTCAACGGCAGGATTGTTCCCCTGAACTCGAAGCTCAACAGCGGTGATCAGATCGAGATAATCACGTCGTCCAATCCGAACGTCAACCCGGACTGGGAGAAGTTCGTCGTATCGCGTAAAGCCAAGGCCCACATCAGGCGTTGGATAAACGAAGAGTCGAGGAAGAAGGCCGCCGACGGTGAAGAAACCTGGACGAAGCGGCTGAAGAAACACAAGATGACCCTGACAGAGGAAGAGCTTGCCAAATTGCTCCGTGAACTCAAATACGACAACGCCCAGAAATTTTACATCGCGATCTCGGAGGAGGATGTCGACGCCGATCAGATCATAGCCCGCCTGACTCAGCAGAAGTCCTCCCACGCGGCAGGCGAAAGCAGCAAGCCCGCGCGGACATTCGTGGAAATCGCCCGGAACGCCTCCGAAGGAATAATCGTGGACGGCTCACGAACGGAGTGGAAGATTTCCTACGCAAAATGCTGCAACCCCATTCCCGGGGACGAAATTGTCGGCTTCGTGACAATGGGTGAAGGGATAAAGGTTCACCGGAGAAGCTGCCCGAACCTTTCGAGGATGGCCGCTTCCGCGAAGGAAAGAATCATCGATGCGAGCTGGCCGGGTGAAAGCAGCGGCCTCTTCGTCGCGGGCGTCTCCGTCTCCGGCATGGATCGCCCCGGGATCCTGACCGAGCTGACACATTCGATTTCCAATTACCAAAACACAAACATACGCAGCGTCTCAGCCGAAGTCCGAAATGCGATTTTTGAAAGCCTGATTATCATTTACGTCAAGGACAAGGAGCATCTGGAACGGCTGATCGACAAATTGAAAAAGATCGAGGGCGTCACGCGCGTAGACAGGATACAGGGCCAAAGTGTCTGATAACGGACGAATAATGGGAATCGATTTCGGCCTGAAGAGGGTCGGAATCGCGGTGAGCGACCCGATGAGAATTATCGCTCAGGGCTTCGACACTCTCGCCAACGACTCTGCTCTCTCCGCCAAAATTCTCGATATCGTGAAAAAGATGTCGGTATCGAAAATCGTCGTGGGCAAACCGCTGAAACTGAGCGGCAAAGAGGGCGATTCGGCAATTGAGGCTTCGAAGTTCGCCCGGAAGTTGAGAGAAAGGCTGTCCCGCGAAGTTCCGGAAGAAGTCGAAGTTGTCGAATGGGACGAGAGGTTTACCACAACCATCGCTCAGAGAACTCAGATAGAGCTCGGCGTCAGGAAGAAAGACAGGCAGAAGAAGGGGAACCTGGATCGAATGGCGTCTCAACTCATACTCCAGAGTTACCTTGATTCTCATCCCAGGTCAAACGATCCTTCGGAGAGACGACCGGATCTGTGACCCCCAGGAAACACACAATCAGGAAAGTCGTTCTCGGATTGGCGCTGCTCTTCGTTGTGATTGAGGCGGTGATGCTTCCCTTCCCATGGACGGTCGCCCGGCTGCGAACTCACAACCCGGGCTTGACGGCGGTAATGAAAGAAAGGATCAGGCAGGCGAGAGCGAGAGACGAGCACTACAAGATTGTTCAGGCCTTCGTCCCGTTGTCGAGAATTTCCCCTTCAATGGTTCATGCTGTGATCGTCGGCGAGGACGGAACGTTTTACGAGAATGACGGCGTTGATTGGTATGAAGTCCAACAATCTTTCAAGAAGGATTGGAAGGACAAGAAGATAGTGAGGGGATCGAGCACAATCACGATGCAGCTGGCGAAAAATCTGTGGTTTTCGACGAGCCGCGACCCCCTGACGAAGCTGAACGAAGTGATTTCAGCATTTATGCTCGATCATTACCTGACGAAAAACAGAATCCTGGAGCTTTATCTCAACTACATAGAATTCGGGCGCGGGATATTCGGAGTCGAGGCAGCCAGCAGGACCTATTTCGGAGAATCGGCCTCACGGTTGACGCGCGAACAGGCCGCCCGACTCGAGGCAATAGTGCCGAGTCCGATAAGGCATTCGCCGAACTCCCCTTCGAGATTTGTTTCGTTCAGGACGAACATCATCCTGATCAGAATGGAAGCGAGAGGATGGTAAAGACAGATGGATGTAGCAGAACTCAAAGAGCTGATTTCAGAGGGCGAGAATTTCAAGATCGAATTCAAGCGCCAGTTCAGCTCCGTCGAGAAAATAGCGAAGGAACTGATCGCGTTCGCAAACACGAAGGGGGGGATGATCCTCTTCGGGGTCGATGATGACGGGACAATATACGGCGTTGAGAGCGAGAAATCGGAGATCGACCTGATTTACGAGGCGTCGCGCGAATATTGCGAGCCGCCGATAGAACCGATCGTGCAGGTTATCGAGCTCAACAGGAAAGATGTGGTCGTCGCCATTGTGGAGGAGAGCCGGAAGAAACCTCACAGACTCCAGGATTATAAAAGCGCGCTCTCCCACGACGCGAAGGTCTATATCAGGATAAACGATAAGAGCGTGATCGCAAGCAGGGAGGTTGTAAAGATCCTGGAGGGGGAGAGCCCCGACAGCGAGCCGCTATCGATAATCATCGGAGAGAACGAACGAAGGTTGTTCAAACATCTTGAGGAGTACGAACGGATAACCGTGAAAGAGTACGCAAAGCTGGTAAACATAGGTGAGAGGCGTGCTTCGAGGATACTTGTGAGTCTTGTAAGGGCGGGTGTAATTAGAATTCATACCGAGGAGAGGTTCGAGTACTTCACGTCGGCGTTCTGATCAAAGTCAAAATTCAAAGGTCAAAAATCAAAAGGTAAAAACCTGCCCGGATTTATTTTTGAATTTTGACTTTTGCTTTTTGACTCGTTACACTGAAAATCTCAAAAAGTCGGTACACTGCGATACCATAAGCCACCGCCACATTCAGCGAGTGTTTCACTCCGAGCATCGGGATATCGACAGCCAGGTCGGCCGCTTCGATGACGTCCTTCGTTATTCCGCCGATTTCGTTTCCAACAGCGATGCAGACCGGAAAAACGGTATCATCGAGTTCCCAGATCGGAATGCTTTCCCGCGTCTGTTCGAGTACGGCGAACTTTATTCCCTGTGATTTCATCTCCTCAACTGCGTCGATCGGTTTCTTGTGGTAGGACCACGGCACACTTTCCACCGCGCCAAGTGCAGTCTTTGAGATTTCGGGACGAGGCGGGTAAGGAGTAAAGCCGGTAAGGCAGAGCCTGGAAAGGAGGACCGCGTCGGAGGTCCTGAATATGGATCCGACATTGTAGAGGCTGCGCACGTTCTCGAGAAATCCGTAAATAGGCGTCCGCCGCGCGGAGATTGCCTGTTCCGCCGTCAGTCTGTTTGCAGAGATCTCGAAATTGGTAAGCTTATGCATCCGCAGTTTCGCGGCGCTTTGACTTGGCAAACCACAACCTGTAAAACACCGCTTCCATGATTGTCAGCAGAATAAGCGACAGCGTGTCGCCGTTCAGGATGGCGCTGAGTCCCTTCTGGCCGAAGATGACATGTATTAGGAACGACGACATCGTCCAGCCGGCAGTGAAGACAATCGCGGCGAAGACCAGCGCGAGAAAAGCCTCGCCGAGACTCTCTTCGGAATATCTCTTTGAGAAAAGATAAACGCCGCCGGTGATGTGCATCCAGAAAATCAGAACGGGAATCATACCCGGATAAAATCTCATTCGGGAATGTGAAAAGCAAGGTTGAGACTTTTGAATGGTCATCGCGCCCTAATCTTTGTAAAATCTCCCTTTCACAGATATATTCTAATATACACAGAAGGAGAATTTAATCTGAAAGTCATCGTTCCGGCGTCAACATCAAATTTGGGTCCGGGCTTCGACACACTCGGACTCGCTGTAAATAGATACGTCGTCATTGATGCAAGTGCATCGTCGCACTTTTCGGTAGAGATAACCGGAGAGGGTGCTGACGGAATTCCGACCGACGAAAGGAATCTTACCGCGGTCGGAATGAAAACAATACTCGGGACTCTTCCGGACCTGCAGGTGAAAATTTACAACGGCATACCGTCATGCGGCGGGTTCGGTGCAAGCGGCGCGGCAATCATTGGCGGGTTGCTGCTAGCCAACGAGCTTTCGAGCACGAAACTCACCATCGACGAGATCTATAACCTTGCAGTAAAGATCGAGGGTCACCCTGATAACGTCAGTGCCGCATTGTACGGGGGGCTTGTCGTGAATGCGCGCGGCGGCAACGGAACCTATTCGCGACTCAAGATTCCGGTCGAAAGCAAACTCAAGTTTGTCGCAGTACTTCCCGACTCGAAGGTCGAAACCGAAGTTGCGAGAAAGCTCCTGCCGGATTCGGTGAAACTCCACGATGCCGTGTCCAACGTCCAGCACAGCTCCCTCCTCGTCGCGGCTATGGCATCAGGGAACTATGAGATGATTAGGCAGGCCGTTCACGACGAGCTTCATCAGAAATATCGGAAGGAGCTGATCCCTCACTATGACCGGTTCTCCGATGCGGCGATGAAGAGCGGTGCCCTTGCGTATGCAGTGAGCGGAGCGGGGAGCAGCTGCGTCGCCTTCTGCCTGGACGACCATAAGAGTGTCCAGAGGGCCTTAGAGGATCTGATAGACGAGCTCGGGCTGAATTGGCGCGCCGAAGTCTTCGAGCCTGTGAACAAAGGCGCCGAAGTTTTCATCGACTAAACACAATCGCAGCTTACTGAATATGGCAACAATCGCTATCGTGGGGAGACCCAACGTCGGAAAATCGACGCTCTTTAACCGTCTTACCGGAGGAAGGCGCGCGATTGTGGACGATAAACCCGGCATCACTCGCGACAGGATCTACGGTTCTTTCGAATGGGGCGGGAGACAATTCACGGTAATCGATACGGGCGGATTTGTCCCGGATTCGCAGGATATCTTCGAACGCGCGATCAGAGAACAGGCACAGTATGCCGTCGACGAGGCCGATGCTATCATCCTTGCCGTCGACGGACCTGCCGGCCTGCATCCGATCGATAAGGAGCTCGCCAAAATTCTCCGCAAGAGGAGCAAGAAAGTGCTCCTGGCAGTGAACAAGATAGATGATGCGAAACACGAGAGGAATATCGCCCAGTTCTTCGAACTTGGTTTCGAGAGAGTCATGGGGATTTCGGCTCAGCTCGGCAGAAGCGTCGGCGATTTCCTGGACGAGGTGGCTTCGATTGTGCCGGATGACAAAGCCGGTGAAGACCTTCCCGGGATAAAGCGAGTGGCGATTGTGGGAAAGCCGAATGTCGGAAAATCATCCCTGGTTAACCTGCTCCTGGGCGAAAACCGTTCGATCGTAACCGATGTGCCGGGAACGACAAGGGATTCGGTAGACTCATTGATGAAATTTCAGGGGGAAGAGATAATTCTCATCGATACTGCCGGCTTGAGACGGAAGAGCAAGATCAAAGAGTCCGTGGAGTTCTTCAGTGCGCTCCGCACGTTTCAGGCTGTCGAGCGGTGCGACACCGCCATCGTTCTGTTCGATGCTTCGATCGGAGTGGAGAAACAGGACCTGCAGGTGGTAGAGTATACGATCGAACAGGGCAAGCCGGTAATAATCGGCGTCAACAAATGGGACCTGGTTCATAAGGACGAAGTCAGCGCGAAGGAATATGGGGAGGCCATAAAGACGAGGCTGCGGATGTACGATTTCGTGCCGATAATTTTCGTCTCGGTCCTGAGGAATCAACGGGTGCAGAAACTCCTTTCGAAAGCCCTCGGGACATTAGAGACATCGAAGTCGAAGATAAAAACGAGCGAGCTCAACGGTTACCTCCTTCCGCTTATCGAGCAGACACCGCCGTTCTCCAAAACAGGTAAGGAGATCAGGATAAAGTATATCACACAGGTAGACAGCAGGATTCCGACCTTTGCGATGTTCACTAACCTCCCCGAAGAAGTGTCGGGTACGTATAAGAGATTCATCGAGAACAAATTTCGCGAGAAGTTCGGATTTGAGGGGGTTCCGGTAAGGTTCGTCTTCCGTCAGAAGTAAGAGCCGGACCCGTTCCGGACCTGCGAGTAAAGGCTTTACAGCAAATGCTCGAACTTGTTTCGTTATCTAAGAAGTTCGGATCGTTCACCGCGGTGGACGACCTATCGTTAAAAGTCGATGCAGGGGACGTGTATGGTTTTCTCGGACCGAACGGGGCGGGGAAGACTACCACGATAAAAATGGTCGCCACACTTCTGAAACCTACCTCCGGAAAGGTGACCATAAACGGTTTTGATGCGCATCAATCTCCGGAAACGGCGAAGAAGTTCCTTTCTTATGTTCCCGATCAGCCTTTTCTTTACGACAAGCTTACCGGAAAAGAGTTCCTTCTCTTCGTGGCAAAAATGTATATGATGGACGAGTCTGATGCGGAGAAGGGCATTGAAGAGGCGTCCAGCATCTTTGAAGTAAAACCCTGGCTCAACAAGCGGATCGAGGACTATTCGCAGGGGATGAGACAGCGGCTCGTCCTCGCGGCCGCCCTGGTACATAAGCCGAAACTCATCGTCATAGATGAACCGATGGTTGGGCTCGATCCCAAGGGTGCTGAGACCTTCAAGGCTCACATAAGACTCGTTGCGGAAAACGGGTCGGCGGTTTTCATGACGACCCATCAGCTTTCACTCGCAAAGGAAGTCTGCAATCGCGTCGGAGTCATACACAACGGCCGGCTGGTATATGAAGATTTGATGGCCGTCTTTTCGGGTGACGGCGTTGCGAGTCTCGAGAAGAAATACATCGAGCTCACTTCGTGAAGTGAGGAGCAGCTGAATGCTTAAGCATCTGGTCGGAACGAAACTACACCTGCTCTACCTTGAAGGAGGAGAGCGGATGAGCCGTCACCTCATGAGGTCGGTGTTTTCCTTTCTTACTTTCGCTCTATTCGCCTACCTGACGTTTGAAGTAGTCAAATTCACCACTTCATACCTGATACTGGAAGCGAAAGTCGGTCTGTTTGTCTTCTACAGACTGATGGCTCTGGCATTCTTCGTCTTTTTCGCCATCATAAGCGTCGCCAACGTACTCGTGGCTTTTGCGACCGTGTTCAGGAACATCGAGGCGGAGTTCCTTCATACACTGCCGATCAAGCCGGTCGAGATATTCCTGGCCCGGTTCCTGGATTCGTTCCTGTACAGCTCTGCGCTGATGCTAATTCTGGTGCTGGCTGCCGTTTCAGGCTACGGCGCCTTCTTCAAGGATCCGGTGACTGCCATTCTCGGTGTGCTCCTCTCGATCCTGCCTCTTATTCTTTCTGCTGCTTGCCTGGGAGCCATAGTCCTGCTCCTCGCACTGAAGCTTTCCAAGGAAATTTCCATAAAGACGGCGGTCGTCGTACTCTCGCTTATCTATGCCGGCGGGACTTACATGTATATCAGGTTCAACAATCCCTTCACACTCTTCACGGAAGTCATGAAATACTATCCGCACATAGATCAGTACCTTGGGGCCCTTGATCCGAAGGCGGATTATCTGGTTCCGAGTTTCTGGTCGGCGAATTTCTTCTACTTCGCCGCCACGGGCAATGTTGCAGGTGCGGTGTTGTCGGCCCTTATAGTGTGCGGGATCGCCGCGCTGTTATTCGTTCTGATGCTGCGGCTTGCCGGCAAGTATTATCAGGAGGCGTACTGGATTGCGCGCCACAAATTGTTCGAAAGAAAGGCGGCAAGATCCGGAGAAGGATTCGGCGTGACCGCAGGGAAACGAGCGCGTCCTGTATCGCTTCTTAAGAGGGATTTCCTGCTGTTTGTACGGGAACCGAGCCAGACGTTTCACTTCGCCGTCATGGTTATACTGATAGGGGTCTTCCTTTTCAATCTTTTTGAGATGAAGATTTACCTGCCCGACACGTTCATCGTGTCAGCCGCATTCACGCTCATTTTTGCATTCAACAGTTTTCTCATAGTGGCATTTGCGGTGAGATTCGTCTATCCGATGATCAGCCTCGAAGGAGAAAGCGTCTGGTTCCTGCGCTCGTCGCCGATGAAACCGGAGAGACTTTTCTATTCGAAACTGGTGCCGGGCGTGGCAGTACTTTCGGCCATCGGAATCGTACTCGGTTATGCTGCGCCGTCTCCGTTCAAGAACTTCCGCGGGTTGGTGCCGGAGAGCGTCCTCTATGGACTTGCTGGAGGAATAATTTTTCCGTCGGTGGCGATGGTATTTGGGGGAGCTTTCGTTGACTACACTGAAAAGAACCCCGTGAGAGTTGCGTCATCGCACGGTGCCACGGTCTCGCTGCTGATCTCGCTCGGCGTCATGGTCATCCTGAGCTCCATGGTCTTCAGCCAATCGTTCAAGTACTTTTCCGTCCATACTAACTTCCGGTTTGATACGTCGGTAATCTGGACGCTGGCAGGAATCGGAACCGCTTCCGTTGTCCTCGCCAGATACTTCGGGGGAAGAGCGCTCAGGATGGACCTCTGACCGATAGGCTCTTCGTGCTTTCTCGTTTGAACTCAAACACCAAGAGGCGCGGAGAGATGTCTGTCCCATGTTCGCTCAACGTCTCCGTGCCTCTGCGATTCAATTGATCGGCAGTTGTCTTACCACTTCTGCATTATCTCTCCGAAGCATTCGAGTCCGCTCGATAGAACCGAACCATAACCGTGTCCCAGCCTGCTCTGGCCCGAATTGTCGACGGTTTGGTCCCAGCCGTAATTTGCGCCGCGGTAGTTGCTGGTGTACCTGACGTTTGTCAGCGGAGTCCCAATCTCCTTTACCTCAATTACGTCGGCTAAACCCGGGAGAAGCGTCGTGTCCACTTTCTCGATAAGGATATCCGCCATACGCTCCTTTTCTTCCCTGTACGCGGATTTATTCCCGCTAAAATAGTCCGATTCAAACGGCTTCAAGTGATCATAACCCTGGAAAACAATGATGTTGACGGTATTTTTTCCGGCAGGTGAGTAGCCCTTATAAATGTTGTCGTACAAAGTGACGGCGTATCCGGGATCGCTCAAATCCGATTCCTGCGCCGCCCTGTATGCCGCTTCCATATCGTACCCCGATTGATAGAATATTTCCGAAATCTGTAGATATCGTCGGTGAGTGCCTGCATGTCTTGAAATATCCCTTCGATGCCTTTCTTCTCTTCGGGGAAATAACCGGTCAACATCCTGATGTACTGCCGGAGATCTTTCTGCGGTACCCTGACGTCGTAATCGGGATAGATCGCCCGGTAAAGATTCGGATGAGGGACAAACTCGACGTCTCTGATCTCCGGAAAGCCCGGAATGAGATTATGCAATCCGTCTCTTTCACCGGCTCCCGTAGAGTGAAGCGAAACGTCGAAGACGAACCCGCCGGGCTTGTCATGCTGCTCCAATACGAGGACTTTGAATCCCTGCCTTGCAAAACCGGCGGCGCAGCTCAGCCCGCCCAATCCGGAGCCGATGATTATTGCGTCGTATTCATCTGCTTTTGAAAATGCGCTTACTCTCCTTGGAAGTGAACTCCAATCCAGGGCGAGCACCGAGATCCCGCCGAGGACATACTTCAGAAAATCTCTTCTTTCAATTCCCTTGCTGTCCATTGACGTTCCTCCTGACTTGTTTTCGAAAAGTACCGGAAGAGGTCGGGATCGAATCATCTCCGGTATGAATCCTGGCGACTAAGTGCTTGGTATCCCGGATCCCGTAGCTGCCTGTTGTTTAGCCGTGGTATGGCGCCGACAGGCTGATGAATGCGCTCTGTGCCGCCGGGTTTCTCAGGAAAAAGAAGGAGAAATTCAGCAATACGCCGCTCACCTTTCGCTTCCTGGTGAAAGGGAATCCGGACTACATGGCGGGTCTCATGCATCAGGTCAGCCTGTGGAAGACCTGGAGCACTCTCACCGAGGCAGTGCGAACGGGCTCTGCCGTCGTCGGACGCGATTCTGTGAACTATACCAGCGATTCTCTCGGCAGCGAATTCGATCTCGTGTTTCTGTCGGCCATTATCCACAGTAATTCTCCGAGGACAAACAAGATCTTGTTAAAGTCCTCTGCTAAGTGTCCGCCGGATCCACTTGCCCCTTTTCTTCGTCTTCCTTCCCGATAAAATATTCGGGATACAATTTCTTTGCACAATCGGGACAGATGCCGTGTGAGAACTCTGCTTCCGAATGATCGTGGATGTATTGCTCCAGTTGTTCCCAATAACCTTTGTCATCCCGGATTTTTTTGCAGTTGGAGCAGATGGGAATCAGTCCGCTGAGTGTTTTTATGCTGGCCTGGGCCTCAATGATCTCGTGAGTCCTTTGCTGCACCTTCAGTTCCAGGTTGGCGTTCAAGTCTTCGTATGCCTTGTGGAAATCCACGAATCTATCCAGTAATGTGTAAGCCATGGATACAACCATCAGGAAAAACGGATATTCGCTCACATAGACGAAGGGATAAATCTGCATCGCTACCATCGAGTCGCTTGCAACTCCTATGAAGTAAGTGAGCCCGCAGTAAACAACAAACAGCAGTGTCTTCTTCTTCGTCTTTCGATAGTAGCCGATGTAGAGGAAAAGGATGTAGCTGAAGATCAATAATGCGGAGAGAATTTCCACCCGGTAGAGAAATCCCACCGAAGACTCATAGTACCTGATCTTCAGCAGATTGAGAAAGTGCACGTCCTTAATGGCGGGCGTAGCAGTCGAAAGCGTGAGTGCCGGGTCGGCCGCGAAGGAGAGGACTAACAATGCTCCGAACCAGGCTATGGAGAACCGAAGGGTCCGTTGACTTTTTTGTTCGGTGAAAATATTCGTGAACCATAACGAGAAGATCATAATGGCCGCCACTGAGTCGAGCTGTATTCTCTGCCAGAAAACCCCGGCAGGCGGCGAGGACTCTTGTTCTTCAAATGCGCCTAATCCCACGCGCCGCATTCTTGTCGCACCTTCAGCTCCCTTGAAGCACGATGCCGTGAAGTCTTCTAACCTGCCGTCCCGCTCACGGTCGGGTAAGGTGTATGTGGTCGTCTTTAGTCCCATTCCCAGCCGCTTTATCTCACATAAACCGGGCTGGTCGCGAAGCACTTCTTATGGTCATTTGGCCCTTGAGAATCCGGCAGAATTCCGACCAACTCACCAAACAACAAATCGTTACAAACCTCTACCGTGGAGAAAAACTACTGTCCTATTCCGTTTTTCTCGCCGCTAATTTCCAATTCGTCGTATTTTTGAACCTTGTAAACAATCGTCGAACTAATCCAGCTTAATACAAAAATTCCGATTATGAAATACCCCATCGTTCCAAAGTCTCCGTTCAGGCGGCTTATGTAAGTCCAGAACCCGCCTTTCAATTCCAGCTTGCTGCCTATTACGCCAAACGCCTCGATTCCGCCAACCAATAGGGCGACAAGAACGGACACAAAAGTAATGGTCACATTGTAATACAGTTTTCTCAGAGGTTTAACATAAGCCCAGCCGTAAGCGGCAAGCATCAGGATTCCGTCCGTCGTGTCGATAAGCGACATGCCCGCAGTAAAGATGGCAGGGAAGAGGAGTATCGACCAAACTGGTAAGCCCTTCGTCGCTTCGGCGGCAGTAATCCCCAGGATGCCGATTTCGGTTGCCGTGTCGAAGCCCAGCCCGAACAGGAATCCGAGCGGGTACATGTGCCAGCTTCGCTTGATGAGCTTGTAAGCCGGTCGCAAGAACCGTCCCACCAGCCCGCGCTGGTCAAGAAGCGCATTCAAAGAATCTTCGTCGTAATTTCCGCCGAGCCTGGCCGTCCTGAATGTGCCGTACACGTCGCGAAGGACAATCATGTTGACGAACGCTATTGCGAAAAGGAAGATGGCTGAAACGGAGGTACCTATCACGCTGCCGACAGCGCGCATCTCAGGAAAGTTCTTCTGAATAGCGGATGCGGCGATGGCTATAGCAACCGAGGCAAGGACGACCACGGTCGAGTGGCCAAGAGAGAAGAAGAAACCGACCGATACGGGCCGCTTTCCATCCTGCATCAGTTTACGGGTAACGTTGTCTATTGCTGCGATATGGTCTGCATCGACCGCGTGCCGCAAACCGAAAGTGTACGCGATAACGCATGTGCCGATGAGAAGGGGAAAGCCGTGGAACGTCGAAAGTGCAGCAGCCCAGACCCCGGCATTTGCGGCAATCAGCAAGATGTAAATGCCCACGACTTTCTGCCGCACCTTCCCGGGATTATCGTCGAATATTTTGAGAAAGCGTTTCATCACTCCGGTTAGATTCTCCTGTTAGATTATTGATTCGGGGAATCATGAAATATTATCGCAATCGGAAAATGAAGATACAAGAGAGTGATGTCAATAATGATCTCAGGGCCATGAACGCCCGCGAATAATGAGGTGAGTTCTCTTCGCTCTCAACGAAAAACTCGGTCTGGATAAATGACTGCGGGGTGAATCCATGAAAGAGAAGAGGTTTAATATCCCGACTCACGTGGCAGACTGGTTTCCGAACCCCCCCGCGCTCTGATTATTTCTATCGAGATAGTTCACCGGCAACCAGGGAAAGTCAAGGCATCGAGGAAGAAGAGGCTGACTTTCCCTGAGAATCAGCCGGATATGTGATCCTGATACGGCTAAGCGGTTGTGCGGCCCATGACACCCTTCCAGATGAAATACACGGGTATCCCGATCAGCACGATGATTAAGCCTGGCCATGTGTAGGCAGGCTTGAAGACCAGAAGATCGATGCAGATGGCGGCGGCAATCAGGATGTAAAGCCCCGGCAGAACCGGATAGCCGAAGGCTTTGTATGGCCGCTCGGCATCGGGACGTTTCTTCCGAAGTATGAAAATTCCAGAGATGGTCAGGATGTAGAAGATAAGGACGGCAAATATCACATAGTCAAGCAAATCGCTGTATGTTCCCGACAGGCAAAGCAGGCTTGCCCAGACTCCCTGTACAACCAGGGCTGCACCCGGCACAGATCTGTTGTTGAGCTTTCCTGCGGATTTGAAAAACACATTGTCTTTTGCCATGGCGTAGTAAACGCGCGCGCCGGCGAGAATGAGTCCGTTGTTGCAGCCGAAGGTCGAGATCATTATGAGCACAGCCATTATGACTGCTGCCGCCGGTCCGAAAATCATCGCCGCGGCTGCTGTCCCCACTCGGTCATCCGCCGCGAATTGTATTCCACGGCTGAGGACTCCATGGCCCGCAGGATTCCCGATGACGGGAAGAATAAGTATGTATGCTACGTTCGCCAGTATGTAAAGTATCGTGACTGTCAGCGTTCCAAGCGCGAGGCTGAGGGGTATGTTCTTTCTTGGATTTACAACTTCTCCTGCCGTGAACGTTATGTTGTTCCATGCGTCGCTAGAGAAGAGCGAGCCGACCATCGCCGTCCCCATCGCTGCAATCAGCATCCAGCCGGAGAGCGACTGGATCATCACCACTTTGCCGTCCGCTACATGCGTCCAGCTTGCCTGCCAGAAGTTATGGAAGTTCGCGGCTATTGCGGTGGCATTACGTGCGAGGAAAATTCCGAGCAGTATGATGCCGAGGAGGGCGGCAGTCTTCGTAATTGTAAAGATGTTCTGCACCGTTTTTCCTTCGCGCACGCCGCGAGTATTGACATAAGTCAGGAATGCCACGCTTGCAATTGCGAGGAGCTGTGCGGCCGAGACTTTCAGCCCGATCAGTGAAAAGAGTATGTTTGTTTCGCCGAACCACGGAATCAGCACGGCAGTGAATTTCGCGAATGCCACCGCGACGGCGGCGATTGTGCCGGTCTGAATTACGAGGAAGAGCGTCCAGCCGTAAAGAAAACCGGTAAGCGGGTTGTATGCCTCGCGGAGATAAGCATACTGTCCGCCGACATGCGGCATCATGCCCGCGAGCTCGCCATAGCTGAGGGCGGCGATGACAGTCACTATCCCCGTTATCAGCCATGCGAGGAGCAGAATGCCGGGAGAGCCGAGGGTGCGGGACATATCGGCGCTTACTATGAAGATGCCCGACCCGATCATCGAGCCGATTACTATCATAGTGGAGTCGAGGAGCTTCAATTCCCGTTTGAATTGAGCCTCGCCGTGCGATGCAGCCGGTTGGGGATTTGTCAGTACGTTGTCTTGCACGCTCATGCTACCTCCGTATTGATTAGGTAAAAATGCGAACGGCCCCGCCTTTTTGCAAGAGCGGAGCCGTCGTGAATCAAAAGGGACGCATCAACCCCTTCTATTTATTCGTTCCGTTGGCCAGCCTGACTTTGCTGTGCTTGCGGCTGTACGCGAAATAGATGACGAAGCCGATTGCCATCCAGATGATCAGCCGGTACCATGTATCGAGCGGAAGACTAACCATCTGTGCGAGTGACACGACTACTCCGAGAATGGGCACCAGGGGTACCCATGGAGTCTTGAAAGGACGATATATGTTAGGTTTTGTCTGCCTCATGACCAACACACCAGCCGATACGATAGCGAAGGCGAGAAGCGTTCCAATAGAAACGAGTTCTCCGAGTATCCCGATGGGGAAGAGGCCTGCGATTATCATTGCGACCGTTCCGGTGACGATTGTCGTTATGTAGGGTGTCCTGAACTTCGGGTGAACTGCCGCGAACTTTTTCGGAAGGAGGCCGTCATTGGCCATGCTGTAGAAAATCCTCGGCTGCCCGAGAAGCATAACCAGTACCACCGAGCTTAATCCGGCGATAGCGCCGATCTTTACGAGAGGTCTCAACCAGAAGAGCGCGGGGCCGGCAGCATCGACGCCGACCGCGATCGGGTCCGGAACCAGAAGCTGTTTGTAGCTAACCATGCCTGTAAGAACCAGTGCTACAACTATATACAGGATGGTTGAAACTCCTAACGATCCCATTATTCCGATCGGCATGTCTTTCTGCGGGTTCTTCGCTTCCTGTGCGGTCGTCGACACGGCGTCGAATCCTATATACGCGAAGAATATTACGCCGGCTCCACGGAAAATTCCGCTCCAGCCGAAATCGCCGAAATGACCTGTGTTCGGCGGGATGAACGGCACCCAGTTCGAATGGTGAATAAAGGAAAGTCCGAATCCGACGAAGAGGAGGATAACCGCCACCTTCACAATAACGATGATATTGTTGAATCCCGCCGATTCGCGTATGCCGATCACCAGAAGCGTCGTCATAATCGCGATGATGAACATAGCGGGGAAATTGATGACTGCACCTGTCATGATCCAACCGACATGCGGCTGATAGTTTATCGGTGCGTTTGCCAGGTACGCAGGTATGCTGATACCGAAATCCTTAAAGAAGCTTACGACATAGCCGGACCAGCCGACTGCTACCGTGGAGGCACCGAAGAGATATTCAAGTATGAGATCCCAGCCGATGATCCAGGCGAGGAATTCACCGAGCGTAGCGTAGGCGTAAGTGTACGCGCTTCCGGCTATCGGTATCATGGACGCGAACTCGGCGTAGCAGAGTCCCGCGAAGGCACAGCCAAGTCCGGAAATGATGAAGGAAATCACTATAGCGGGGCCGGCGTACTGTGCCGCAGCCTGTCCCGTCAGCACAAATATTCCTGCGCCGATGATTGCTCCCACGCCGAGAGTGGTGAGGTTCAGCGGACCGAGCGTCCGCTTCAGACCATGTTCGGTATTGGATGCTTCCCTGGTAAGGTCCTCGAGAGATTTGGTAGCGAAGAGTGGATTACCCATTATTCCTCCATTCCCGAAGTGGTTCCTTCGGAATTGTCAATTGATTAAGAATTGGAGCTCGCCTATCGTCATGAAGGGGTGACTCGGGGTGTGCTTTGCCAGATACGATAGACCGCAACGGCGGCGCCGAGCTTGACGAGATCCCAGACAGAGAAAATCAAAAACCCTTGTGTTAATGATAACTGCCAGTTGTGAATGAAGACTTGGTTGAGATAGACTGTTCCGCAAGCGAAGATTATCAGGAAGCCGATCAACATTACGAGTGTGGTCCATAGAAGCGATCGGCTAAAATGGATCATAGCTCCGACGACTGCCGCGCTAACGACGAACCCGAAAAGATACCCTGCGGTCGTACCGAAGAACACGGATAGTCCCACTTCCGGTCCCGCAAGAACCGGGAGACCTGCGGCGCCGAGCGCCAGGTAGAGAAGCATGCTCATCGTGCCATTTCGCCAGCCCAGAATTGCCCCTGATAACACCACGAACAGCGTCTGCAGCGTAAACGGGACAGGCTCGTGAGGGATGTAAACCTTTGCCCCTATTGCGGTGAGGGCCGCAAATATTGCGATGTTCCTGATCTGATCGAGTTCCTCACTGAGCGGGTAATCGAGTGAACGAATGATTCCTTCACCGTCTTTCATTTTGACTCCGATATTCAAAACTCAGATTGTCCTTGTTCGTTTGCGGAAAATGTTGCGAACAATATCAACTGTGAATCTATTCTCTGGGGTAACTTCTGCAATGATTTCTTTGTAAGCCTGTCAGTGAAACGTACTCGACTCGACCAATTGCCATCGAAGCAAAAAATATAACCTAACTCGCTGAGAATCAAGATTTGATATGCTACGGTATGAATGTAACCTTGATACAAACAAACGCAATTATTAGGTTTTGTGGAATCGGATTTCAGCTTCGTATGCCTGATAACTGAGATTTGCAAAGGGAGGGAAGAGTTGTGAAGACGAGTTTGCAGATTTTGTTCCTCGGTTTGGCTATTACGGTGGTGTCGTTCGATTACGGATGCAACTTGATGACCGGACCGGGCGACTCTCAAAAGAATTTGGATCTCACGACAACGGATAAAGTGGTAGCGTCCGCGAGCAGTTCTTTCGGGTTGAATCTCTTCGGAAACGTGGCGGCTCAAGAGGCGGGCAAGAACTTTTTCATTTCCCCGCTCAGCGTCTCGATGGCGCTCGCTATGACTCTCAACGGAGCCGCGGGTCAAACATACGCCGACATGCAGAAGACGCTCGGTCTCCAGGGACTCTCTAATGGGGAAATCGATAAATCGTATGAGGATTTAATCGCACAGTTTGCCGCGCTCGACCCCAGTGTGACGTTTCGGATCGCAAATTCAATCTGGTATAGAAACACCTTTCCAGTGATAGACTCGTTCCTGACGGTCAATTCCACATACTTTGATGCCGCTGTCAAGCCTCTCGATTTCAATGCTGCCGACGCCGCGGATGTAATCAATCAATGGGTGAGCGGGAAGACCGGCGGGAAAATTCCGTCGATAATTTCGCCTCCCATCGATCACACAGCCATGTTATACCTCATCAACGCCCTATATTTTAACGGCATATGGATGTACGCCTTTGATCCGGCAAACACGGAGCCTCGACCGTTTCATTTGCTGGACAGCTCGGTGGTGAATGTGCCGACAATGGCCGTAGGCGACACCTTGAACTATTACTCGGATAATCTATTCCGGGTTGTGGAACTGCCTTATGGAAAAGGAGACTACAGCATGTTGGTACTTCTGCCGAAGCCAACTTTTGCGGCAGCTGAAGCCTCGTTGAACCAGAATGAAGTCGATGGAATCATCAATGGCCTTGCACCCAGAGATGTCAACGTCCTTCTGCCGAAGTTCAAGCTGACATATGAAACGAGTCTGATTCCAATTTTGAAGAAGATGGGAATGGGTATCGCATTTGGAGGCGGTGCTGACTTCTCTCGAATCAACGCGAGCGTTCCGCTGGAAATAACTGAGGTCCTCCACAAAGCTTATGTCGATGTGAATGAGAAGGGCACCGAGGCTGCCGCTGTGACGGTCGTGGGAATCGGATTAACCGCTGTAGAACCGGTGCCGATCAACTTCACTGTCGATAAGCCCTTTATCTTTCTTATAAAGGAAAACCATGACAACACGATTATGTTCATGGGCGCCGTTGTCAATCCGACTTTGACAAGCTGAGGTCCAATCATGGCAGGACGGTCAAAGAATATTGATTGGGTTAAATCGCTGGCGCCGCTCTTTCGGGCGTACGGCAAGCGGAAGCATCCTCTCGATTACAAGAACAGGTACCAGCTCATCGCTATGGTAATACTATCCTCGCGCAGCACTGACGTGCTCATAAACAAACTCGCGCCTGAGCTTTTTCGCGCATTTCCATCCATGAAGGAGCTGGCCAAGGCTAAAGCGGAAGACCTCTTTCCTTACGTGCATGGCGTGACGAACTTCAGGCACAAATCCGAATGGCTTGTCTCGATAGCGAAGATCGTAAAGGACGACGATCATATCCCGACCACGATGGACGAGCTTACGAAGCTTCCCGGCATCGGCAGGAAATCGGCGAATGTTATTATAAGTGAGTCGGGCGGAAAGGCGGAAGGGGTGATGGTCGACTTGCACGTCGCTCGTGTGGCGCCGAGACTCGGGATAGCTAAATCGAGCGCGCCGGACGAGATCGAGAAGCAAATAATGGAAACCGTTCCGCAAAAATACTGGCATGCCGCCGGAATGGGGATGACTTTCCTCGGAAGAGAAATATGTCGTCCTAAGAATCCGCGCTGCGGAGAATGTGTCGTCAATGCCGTGTGTGAATACTACGGAAAGATGAGATAACCATTTCTTCACCGGGGCCATTCCACTTCTCAGCACGAAACGCCATTTCTTGAGTTACAAACCACGGTTTCATATATTTCAAAAGATTTTACTAACTCATTTTAAGGTTACCGAGATGAAAATTCACGAATATCAAGCCAAAGAGATTCTAAGGAAATTCAATGTAGCCACGCCAAACGGGAAGGTCGCGTTCAGCGTCGATGAGGCTGTCAACGCTGCGACGGAGATAGGTGGAAGCGTATGGGTTGTGAAGGCACAGATCCATGCAGGCGGACGCGGAAAGGGCGGCGGCGTGAAGCTTGCAAAGAGTCTGGACGAAGTCAGACAGCTCGCTTCACAGATGCTCGGGATGACTCTCGTTACTCACCAGACCGGTCCCGAAGGGAAAGTGGTGAAGCGTCTTTTGATCGAGCAGGGAATCAATATCGCGAAAGAGCTTTACGCGGGGATTGTCCTTGACAGATCGACGTCGAAGAACGTTTTCATGGTATCCACAGAGGGAGGAGTTGAAATTGAGAAGGTTGCCGCGGAATCGCCGGAAAAGATATTGAAGGCGACAGTCGATCCGGGTCTCGGTCTGATGCCTTTTCAGGCAAAGGAGCTTGCCTTTGGCCTCGGACTAGAGGGCGATGCATTTAAGAACGGCGTGAAGTTTCTGACTGCGCTCTACAAGGCATATGAGGCATCGGACGCGAGTCTCGCAGAGATCAATCCTCTCGTATTGACGAAAGAAGGCTCTGTGATGGCTCTCGATGCTAAGATGAATTTTGACGACAACTCGCTATATCGCCATCCGGAGATAGTCGAGATGAGGGATTTGGACGAAGAGTCCCCGCTGGAAGTCGAAGCCTCGAAATCTCACCTCAATTACATCAAGCTTGACGGAAACGTCGGTTGCATGGTTAACGGTGCCGGACTCGCGATGGCGACGATGGATATTATCAAGCTGACCGGCGGCGAGCCGGCGAATTTCCTCGATGTCGGCGGCGGCGCCAATGTGGACACGGTATCCAGCGGCTTCAAGATTATTCTGTCCGACCCGAATGTGAAGGCGATACTCATCAATATATTCGGCGGAATCGTTCGTTGTGACCGCGTTGCACAGGGAGTTATCGAGGCTGCGAAGCGCGTCTCCGTCAATCTCCCCGTCGTCGTCAGGCTCGAAGGCACGAATGCAAAGGAAGGCGCTGAATTGCTGAGGCAATCAGGACTTAACTTTGCCGTTGCGAACGGTTTAAAAGATGCCGCCGAGAAGGTGGTCGCGGCGCTCGCAAATTGAGGAGTTAATAAGCTGAGAATCCGTGAGGGTACGAAAGGGCTGAGTCTTGGTAACATTTGAAATCAAGATAGGTGTATCGGGTTTGACTTCCGGCGAGTTCATCGAAACGGAGGCTCTTGTCGATACCGGTGCCAGCCATACGCTTCTTCCAAGTCCGCTTCTGCAGAGGCTCGACGTTAAGCCTATCGACCGGATACCATTTCAGCTTGCCGACCAGCATGTTGTTAATTATGAAGTCGGTCAGGTTCGACTCCGAATCGATGGCAGGGAGCGAATAGTCCTTGTTGTCTTTGGGGAACCGAGTGCGTCGCCGTTAATCGCCGCAACAACGTTGGAGCTTTTCAATCTTGCCGTGGATCCGGTCGGTAAGCGGCTGTTTCCGGTTGTCGGTTTGATGAAATGAGGTAACGAAGTTAGGGCCACTTCGGACTCTAGACTTTTAAGAAAGTGTAATTCAGAGCTCAATATCTAAAACTAAGAATTAGACCTTGGACTGGAATAAATACGAAGCTGTAATCGGTCTCGAAGTTCATGCTCAGATGCTGACGGAGACGAAGACGTTTTGCGGATGTTCCACGAAGTTTGGAAATCCCCCCAACTCGAATGTGTGCCCTGTCTGTCTCGGGATGCCGGGCGTCTTGCCGGTTTTGAACAAGCGCCTGGTCGAGTTTGCAATCAAGATGGGACTTGCCACACACTGCAGAATTGCGCCCAGCTCCATTTTTGCCCGCAAGAATTACTTCTATCCCGATCTTCCCAAGGGGTACCAGATTTCGCAGTTCGAGGAGCCGATCTGTTCGGAGGGTTACGTTGAGATTGAAAAATCAGACGGTACAAAAACCCGGATCGGCCTCGTCAGGATCCACATGGAGGAAGACGCAGGCAAGTCGATCCACGATCAGGACGTCGATACTCTTGTGGACCTGAACCGGTGCGGCGTTCCGTTGCTTGAAATCGTGAGCAAGCCCGATATTCGCACCGCCGAGGAGGCGTACCTCTATCTTCAGCAGATCAGGCAGACGGTCACTTACCTCGGAATCTGCGACGGCAACATGGAAGAGGGCTCGCTCCGATGCGACGCCAACGTTTCGCTGAGGCTTCGCGGCGCGGAGAAGCTCGGCACAAAGGCGGAGATCAAGAACCTCAATTCGTTCCGCAACGTCGAGCGCGCACTGGGCATCGAGATCGAGAGGCAGTACGCAATACTCGAACACGGCGGCACTATCGCACAGGAGACGCTTCTCTACAACGCCGACACGAATACCGTCAAGTCGATGCGTTCGAAGGAGGAGGCAAACGACTACCGGTATTTTCCCGATCCGGACCTGGTTCCTGTAATCGTGGATGAACCGTGGATCGATTCGATCAGGTCGGCTCTGCCCGAACTTCCGATGCAGCGGCGCGAAAGATACATGCGGGAATTCTCCCTGCCTAAATACGACTCGGAGATCCTGACCGGCGAGAAGGAGGTCGCTGACTATTACGAAGTCGTGGTGACGAGCCTGAAGCACAAGTCGAAGGATGCCTGCAAACAGGCAAGCAACTATGTCATGACCGACGTGCTTCGCGTCGTCAACGACAAAGCGATCAGGATGAAAGAATTCTCGATTCCGCCTCAGAACCTCTCGAAGATGATCGACCTTATAAATGAAGGTACAATCTCGACGAAGATAGCGAAGGAGGTCTTCGAAGAGATGCTGCAGTCGGGACAGAATCCCGATGCGATCGTGGAGAAGAAGGGCCTTCGTCAGGTTTCCGATGAATCGGCGATTGAGAAGGTTGTTGAAGAGGTGCTTCAGTTGAATCCGGATGAAGTACAGCGCTATATCGGAGGAAAAGACAAGCTGTTCGGTTTCTTTGTAGGTGAGGTCATGAAGAAGACTCGTGGAAAGGCAAATCCAAAGATGCTGAACGACTTGCTGAAGCAGAAACTAGAGAAACTGAAGAATTAGTTGCAAACAAGCACCAGTTCCGCACATCAGACTCCGAACTCTGAAGCGATAAGACTGCATATCCGTCTTTTTGCTTCCTGATCGATCGGAGATAGACGCTTGTTTGATTTTCGAGCTCGAACATTCCAAGAAAGAGGGCATATGCGAAAAAAGATTATTGCAGCCAACTGGAAGATGAACAAGGACGTCAATGAGACTTCTGAATTCATTGCATCGTTTCAGAAGGAGATGCAGAACTACGATTGTCCGGCAGAGGTCATCATTTGTCCGCCGTTCATATCGCTGCAGGCAGCCGCGAGGCTCCTGCAAGGAAGCCGGATTGAGCTCGGCGCTCAGAACCTGCATTATGAAAGCGACGGGGCTTACACGGGAGAAATTTCCGCGCGCATGCTGAAGTCGCTCGGTGTGCACTATGTCATAGTGGGGCACTCCGAACGGAGACAATTTTTCGGCGAGACGGACGAGATAGTTACGAAGAAGGTGAAAAAGGCTCTGGCTTCCGACCTCAAGGTCATTTTGTGCGTCGGCGAGAGTCTGGCCGAGCGCGACGGCGCTGTGACCGAAAAGGTATTGGAACGGCAGGTAAAAGCGGCTCTGGAGGGACTAACCGAGCAGCAGCTGGCGACGCTTGTAATAGCGTATGAGCCGATCTGGGCAATCGGTACCGGCCGCAACGCGACCCCGCAACAGGCTGAGGAAGCACACGCGTTCATCAGGTCGGTGGTGGCGAAGCTGTTCAGCCGTGAGGCCGCATCGGCGCTGACGATCCAGTACGGCGGAAGCGTCAAGCCGGATAATGCATCGCAGCTTCTTTCACAGCCGGACGTCGACGGCGCACTGGTCGGCGGGGCGAGTCTTGTCGCCGACTCGTTTGCAAAGATCGTGAAGAGCTGCCCTTTCGGTAAAACGGCGTGAGGTGACCGCCGCACAATTGCTACGATGTCCTGTGCGAAGCGTCTCCTATCCATTTCAATCCTTATCGCCGCATCATGTGAAATTTTATTGCCTGCCCGTTCCTTCGGGCAGGTAAATTCATCATTAGAGTTTCAAGCATCCGATTCAGTTGTCGTCCGCATCTTCAGCGCGGATACACTCGTACATCTCCCCGACGAATTCGTAGTCCAGAACTCCGACCGGGTGGTTTGCGATTCCGTGGAATTGAAGCGGGGCCCGGACTACAGGATCAACTACACTGCGGGCACGCTGAGGTTCGAACCAGGTGGGCCATTCTTCCGGAACCGCAGAGACTCGGTTTATGTCGTAAGTCTCTATTATGCCAGTTTCCCGTTTACGATGCCGACCGAATTTACCAATCACATAGTAATCGCGAAATATGATACTTCGTTCAAGAAGAAGGTAATGATGATCGAGCAGAGTGCTCCGATCACGCCTGCAGAACTCTTCGGCAGCAACATCCAGAAAAGCGGGAGCATCGTGCGCGGTTTCACCATCGGATCCAACCAGGACCTGACACTCAACTCCGGTTTCCGGATGCAGCTTTCGGGACAGCTGACGAAGGACGTCCAGGTGACCGCGGCGCTGACGGACGAGTCGAGCCCGATCCAGCCCGAAGGAAATACGAGAACGCTCCAGGAGTTCGACAAGGTGTTCGTCACCATAAAATCCCCGCATATCATCGGCACACTCGGCGATTTCGACCTGACCGAAACCGGGACGGAATTCGGAGTCATAAACCGCAGGCTTCAGGGTGGAATGGGAACGGCGAACTATGGTCAGACATCCGTTATGATCAGCGGCGCCGTGAGCAGGGGGAAATTCCGAACCCAGCAGATTGCGCCGATAGACGGCAGCCAGGGGCCTTACCAGCTTGTCGGGGACGATGGAAGTCCTAACATAATTGTGGTTGCGGGCACCGAGCATGTTTACCTCGACGGCGTTAAGATGGTTCGCGGCGAAACGAACGACTATGTTATAGACTATTCGAATGCTCAGATCACCTTCACTCCCAAACACCTCATTACTAACCTGAGCCGGATCTTCGTGGATTTCGAATATTCCGACGGGCAATTCCAGCGGACGTTTGCCGGGGGCGCGGCGAAGACGAAGGTGGCGAACAATAAGATTGAGGTGGGTGTCTCTTACTTCCAGACGGGCGACGATCCTAACAGCTCACTCGGCGTGACGCTTGCGGATTCGGACAAGGCTCTCCTTGCAAAGGCCGGCAATAACAGGCTCGCTGCTTCGAGGAGCGGTGTGACCTACGTCGGACGCGACTCAATCACCGGGATCGGTAAGGGACAGTACCGTCTCGATTCGCTGATTGTCAACGGCAAGCCGTACTACATTTATAGGTTCGTACAGCCGACCGACACGAGTAACCTTGTAAATGCCGTCTACAACGTCGCCTTCTCAGAGGTAGGCAGCGGGGAGGGTGACTACCAGTCGGTCGGATTCGGTCAGTATAACTTTGTCGGTATTAATCAGGGATCCTACGCGCCGATCGTTGTCCTCCCGATGCCGCAGTTCCACCAGCTCGCGGATGTAAATACGAAATACCGGTTCAGCCGGGACGGTTCGGCGACACTCGAGTATGCAGCAAGCAGTTTCAACGCCAATACCCTCTCCTCGCTTCCCGGTGTCTCATCCAGCGGATACGCGGCCAAGTTCGGATTTGACTACTCTCCCAAGAACCTGAAGATCGGCGACATGGATGTCGGGGCTTTGAAGTTTGCGGAGATGACGAGGTACGAGAATGCCAATTTCGATCCGATGGACAGGGTCAACGACGTCGAGTTCAACAGGGAATGGGGAATAGACACACTTGTTGCCGCAGATGAGCTCCTGAACCAGGCACACCTGGATTTTACGCCGGCAATCAAGGAGGCCCGCCTGACGATAGGCGGAGATGTAGGGAGAATCACACGAGGCTCCGGCTTCAGCTCCGGAAGATACTCCGGTGCAATTTCCTTCGGGGGAAATCCCGGAGCGAAAGGCGAGCCTGGCTGGATACCTTCCATCAATTATCAGGCGACGCTCGTGGACAGCAGGGACAACGAGTTCTCAAATGCCGGGAGCTGGTTCAGGCAGAACGGCACGATCCAGTTTGCGGTATGGAAACTAACCCCGGGGTTTCGATTCGAATCGGAAGACCGGCGTCTGGCTACGACCGGTACAGACTCCCTTTGGGCGAACTCGTATCGCTACCTCGAATACGGGCCGACACTGGCCGTCGCGCAATTTTATAACGTCGACATCTCGGCACAGGTTTATGTGAGAAATGAGAGCGGCATCATCAACGGAGAACTCGTTCCATCATCCAATTCACTTACCGAACAGCTCACGATGCGGCTGAACCAGATCAGCAGCTTCTCTTCCAACCTGACATTAACGTACCGGAAGAAATCATACAGCGACAGTTTCAAGTCGCTCGGAAATTCGGACAATGAAGCGTTTCTGTCGAAGTGGGACGCCAACTACGCTCCGCTGAATCGCGGTCTCCAGGCAAACGTGTTTTATCAGGTCAATACCGAGCGTGCTGCAAGGCTCGAACAAATTTTCTGGAAGGTGCAGCCGGGCCAGGGTCAATACATCTGGATCGACGGAAATCATAACGGCCAGGTCGACATTACGAATCCGCTCGATTTCCAGCAGGTCAACTTCAACGGCGACTACATTTTGCTGACAAGGCCGACCACGACGCTCTATCCGGTAATCGACCTGAAGACGAATTTCAGGATTGCCGTCACCCCGGAGAAGTTCATGGAGAAGAGCGGCGGGATAGTCAATGCAGTTCTGCGCTCCCTTTCATCGGTCACCTTCTGGCAAATCGCAGAGAATAACCAGACGACCAACGTCAGCAACATATATCTCCTTCATCTTTCGAAGTTTCTCAACGACAGCCTGACTATCAGCGGCAACCAGGTGCTCCAGCAGGATTTTTACGTCCTGCAGAACAACCGCGACTTTTCTCTCCGCCTGAGATTCCTGCAGAACAAGTCGCTGAACCAGTATTCGATAGCAACGGAGCGCGGTTATACGCGCGAGCAGAGCATGAGGCTCAGGGCCAAGCTGTCCGATTTATTCTATGAGGAACTCGATCTGTCTTTGAACGACAACGATGTGTTCACCACATACACCGACCGTGCACACCAGATCAGCGGAAACAGTATCGCCTCGGAGCTCTCTTACCGTCCCAACATGAACGTGGAGTCTTCGTTCAAGATAGAGATTTCGAAAGCGGTGGATGCTTCCCGGGCCGGCCTTACAAATTCCATGAATACGGAAGTGCTGAGTGTCGCTTATTCGATTCTGACGAGAGGCCGCGTCACGCTTCAGCTTGAACGGGACGAGATCTTGATTTCGAACGAGGAACCGAATGTCTATTTGCCGTTTGAATTGACACAGGGTTTTCTGCCCGGTCAGACATACATTTGGCAGCTGGGTTTCGATTACAGGATAAACTCTTTCATACAGGCTAACGCAAGTTACAACGGGAGAAGCCAGGCAGGTGGGCCGCCAATCAATACGATGACTGCGGAAGTAAGGGCATTCTTCTAGAGTGCTTTTCATTAATTCTTTTTCATGATATTGTTTTACCTCATAATCGCGCGAAACGGCGAGCTGTCTGAAATGTCGGAGTAAACCAATCCGGTCATCATGATGTCTACATATATAGTCGCACCACTGAGGGAGAGCGGAGGAACGATAACCAACGTGATAGTGGGCGCGACAAAAAAGGAGGAACGTTATGAATACGATCAGATTCAAATCCCTGGCAATCGCACTCTCGACGATTGGTGCGATAATATTGATGAGCCTTTCAGCACCAGCATTTGCGCAGAACCCAAAGAAATCCGACCACAAGATCAAGATTTACGTGGAATACAAACTTGCGAAAGACCACCTTATAACGGATCACAATATACAAGTAGCAGTTGCAAACGGGAAAATCACGCTTACAGGCAACGTACCTACGCTCTACGACATAACACTGGCCAAGAAGGATGCGCGGAGTGTCGACAATAATTATGCGGTGGTAGACGAATTGACGGCCGTTGCGCCTGAGGTACCCGATAGTCTTATCGCCCACGAAGTGATGCATAGAATCGAGACGCACGATTTCTACACCGTCTTCGACTGGGTTACCACCCACTCCAGCAACGGAGTTGTCACGCTTCGCGGTTGGGTAAACGCTCCATGGTACATTCGTCAGTATCAGAGCCAGGCTGAACGAGTGGTTGGAGTGCGTAAGGTCGTAAACGATCTGAAGACCGCAATCGGATCGGATTTCCTGAAATACAGGGCCTACAGGCTTATCTATAGCGATCCCTTCTACCAGGATTATGCGTTAGAAATGAACCCGCCGGTTCACGTCATCGTAAACGGTGCCAGCCTGATTCTCGAAGGGAAGGTCAATACATCGGGAGACAGAGGATATCTTGCGGACCTCATGAGATTCTACACGGATGCGCCCGTTGTGGTCGATCACCTTCAAGTAACATCCGACTAAACGCAGCACTTTAACATATAGATTCGACGCAAATCGAACGAACACAAAGTGGGCCGCAAGGCCCGCTTTGCATACAGGGGTGCGGCTGCTTCGTCACTTAACTGCAGCTAAAGTTTCGGAACTATAGAAATCATTCATCTGTTGAACCGGGTAAACAGATCGGTGAGTGGATGAAGGATGATTTCAGCCGGCAGGCGGTCAAGGTATTCAAGGCGCTCGGCGACCCGAACAGGTACAGCATAATGAAGTTACTCGTAGAGAAGGGCGAGCTCTCCTGTGCGGACTTTGACGGCAGGACGGTCCTTTCCAAACCGGCCATGTCGCACCATTACCGCATTCTCGGGAACGCCGGATTGATGGACGTTCGAAAAGAGGGGCTGCACTACTATATGAAGGCGAACGTACAGCTGCTTGAGCGATTCGTTCCGAAATTCATTGAAATGCATGTGAAACAAAAGACAGGTGGGCAGAACGTGCGTCCGGGGTCAAAGGAATAATATTCAGCGGGCTTGTCCCGACGGGCCACGGCCGGGACGAACCCGCAACTGTTTGAAATCGAATTATCCCCTCGGAATAACCTTTCTACCCGGCAGCCCGGAGGAGGGATTGCCTTTTGCCGACCATCCGGATCAGGTCGGGTTCTGCGGGAGCGCTTTCAATGCCCAGTGGATCTTCGCCAACAGTTCCTCGGCCAGGTACGGCTTTGGCATGAAGTCTATCGCCCCGACCTCATAGGCCTGGGCCTTCACTTCCGGCTGAACGTAACCGCTGGCGGAAATTACCCTCACACGCGGATTTAGAATCATGAGCTTCGCAAGAACTTCACTCCCGCTCATTTTGGGAAGTCCCATGTCGAGGAGCACGAGGTCGATTCTGCTCAGATGTTCCATGTAGATGCGAAGGCCCTCTGACCCATCCGATGCCAGCAAGACTTTGTACCCGCTTTCCTCGAGAATTGTTTTCAGAAAATCCCTTAGAGGCTCTTCGTCCTCAATGGCAAGAATCACTTCGCCGGCGCCTCCTGGTGCCTCGGCTGTTTTATCTTCTTCCGACAACACCCCTGTTGTCTGAGGAAGGACCGGGAAATAAAGGGAAAATGCTGTACCCGTACCGACTCTGCTTTCAACGCCCACGAATCCATTGTGGGCTTTCATAATCCAATCGACGACCGACAGCCCAAGGCCGGTGCCGTGCCCGTCCCTCTTTGTCGTGAAGAACGGCTCAAAAATATGCCCCAGCGCCTCCTTCTTTATTCCTGAACCTGAATCCGACACTTCAATTTGTACGTATCGGTCCGCTTCCGCTCCCCGAAAACGAGCGTCGATGACCCCCCGTCCGACGCACTTAGCGGTGATTTCGATTGTTCCCGCGTCCGGCATTGCATCGCGGGCGTTCAAGCAAAGATTGAGCAGGGCTTGGTGAATCCGATTCGAGTCAGCCCGGATTACAGGGATGTCGGAATCGATCTGAATGCTGAAGCGGATCTTCTCGGGAAAGATCTCCTTCAGCAGCCCCGTGAGTTCTTCAATTACCTCGCCTATTTTGACACGCTCCGTTACGACCTCGACTTTCCGCGTGAACGTGAGAAGTTGCCTGGCAGTCTGAGCCCCGCGGTCAGTTGCCTTCTTCACGGCGTCGAAGCTCTTTGCAAACCGCTCCGGGTCTTCCCTCCACCTTTCCATGAGTGAGACGTGCCCGGAGATAACGTTCAGTATGTTGTTGAAGTCGTGGGCGATTCCACCGACGAGCGTGCCCAGCGTCTCCAGCCTTTGCGACTGAAGGACATGGTCTTCCCAGCGTCGCGGACCTGTTTCATTTGTCGCGAGTCTCCCTTTTGAGAGGGCAAGGTCCGGGCGATCGAACTTCCCGATCTGATTTTCTTCCATGAATGTCTTCTTTCCTTTTCGGCACATACATCCTGCCTTCTGCGTTATTCAATCGCTTCCTATCACCGACAGGCTCCATCAGTCCTTGCGGGTACTTAACGCCGCAGGCGACCTGGATGCCTTTGTGTCCTCTTGTCCATATCCGATACCGACACTGACGGCAAAGCAGCCTTCGTCGTGATCGCACTCAAAGAGCAGTACTTCAATGACCTTATCATGACTTCGGCGGGATCCGAAGCCGCGAATCCGACGATGACTCAGCCCTCGTGCTGACGATGAAGCTATGGAGCTGATATTGAAATGTAGGTGCCACAAAAACCGGCCCCGCTCTGCCAGAGCTGTCCCGGCCGCCGGATCAAGCCGGCGTACGAGAAAAACCAGCCTCGTCAAAATGCAAACTCCTCTTTCCCGGAACGTTGAGTGTGACTGCACTCGCCTGGGCAGGCTCTGGCTCGCGTTCTTGTAAACCAACAAGTTTGAACTCGCAACCGATATTACAGATTGCTCGTTCGGTGATTCAGTCTGGTACGCAAAGCAATGCGTTGCAGCCGAGGCAGTTTGTTCCTGGTTGCTGCTCGGTTTCGGGTTGCTGTACCTGTACCTTAGGGGCTACTACTACCTTCATCTGGTTCACCTCCTTTCCTTTTCTTTTATGTTTAGCATCCAATTAGTATCTCAAAATTGCCTTAAGGAGAGAGTCTAGTTTGTCCCCTCTTGTTGGGCGTTTTCTACGAACATCTTGATATCCTCTTTGTAAGGAGGGCAGACGGGATGGTTGGGAGTTCCATTTTCCCTCAATCTTAAAACTTCATTTTTGGGACAATGAGCGGAATTACATATCGGCAATACGGCACAACGGCGGCACTGTGGATACTTTTCGATGCTCGATTCGACCCAGAGGCTGAAGTTCTTTACGTCGAGATGGATTGTCCCTTCAGCAGTAAGATGGCCCACCAGGTTTTCCGGCATCTCAAAAGCCGATGTGCACTTGTAAATCGAACCGTCTGGCCCTATGACGAGCGAATGTGGGTCTGCGGCGTAGCACATTCCCAGGGCAGGGTTCAAAAAGAGGTCGCTGTCATAAAGGTACAACCCGACTTCGCCGCATATGTCTACTATTTGCTTTCTAAGACTTCTGGTCTCGAAATTGGTAAGCAAATCAAACTGGCTCTTTCCCCACGTGGGTCTCACATAAAATCGCGCCCTCTTGTCGTCGCCGACGATATCCTTGACGATGCGGGCAAACTCCGGAACGGTCTTAAGGTTATCCCTGTCGACATTCATCCTCACGACGTACATGACTTCCGGATGGTCGGATTTTGCGATGTATCGCAGGTTGGAGATAACCTGGTCGAATGTCGGTCCCCCGGATTCGAGGATCCGGCGCTGATTGTGAAATTCTCTCGGACCGTCAATTGTAATCTGGTAGCGGAGTAATCGCCAATCCTTGACTGCCTCTTCGAACACCTCCGGCGTCAGGAGATAGCCGTTTGTTGTAATCGTCGCATTAAATGCGGCGTTATATTTGTCTGCCTCTCTGACTGCATGTTTTGAGATGTTTCTGATAACGTCAATCCCGAGAAGCGGTTCACCCCCGAACCATTCGATGGAAAATCCATTTACCCGTCCCATATTATTGGAGATGTAATCCTTCAATGCCTTCTGGATTTCCTCACTCATCTTCGGCTTCTGAAAGCTCTCGTAGCAGTACACGCACCGGAAATTACACTCTTCCGTCGGCATCACTATCAGGCTTACTCTGTCGGTGCTCTTCTGCCTCGCGTTGAACGAAGCGATGTAGTCGGGAATCTCGTTTGTATCTTCAGGGATTATGAACATTGCGTCTTTCAGTACCGGGAACCACTCATGATCGCTGAGTTGGAATGTCTCATGCCTCCAGGCCTCCTCAAATCCCGGAAATAAAGGATCCGTGTTGGACAGCTCGACAATAGCCCCGGTCCTTGCGTTGAAGAGACGTGCGCCGTCTTCGGTCTTTACCGTTACATTGTAACGGCTCTTCTTATAGTTCATGGTCACTCTCCACACTTGTTAGTCACCTTGAATAGTACTAATACCGTGCCGGGAAGGAGGCCCCGTAATTGAGTTATTTGCGGGGAATGGGTATGGATTTTCCAGAATTCTGGAAAATCCAGGCCTTTGCTTTCCAGATTTCCGGAATCTGGCTTCCAGGAGCGAGTAGTTTTGCGGGGCGGGCAAGCTGCCGAAGTCAGGCTTCTAAGAACGGCCGGGTGTGATCCTTGTGGGGAGACATGAGTTATTGTTGGCGTCGGATGCGATCGGAATAAGAGATAACATGCTGCCTGAACGGCAACACACGCTCCCAACGATTCATTCCGTACAGGAAAACCTACTCATCAACCGAAGCCGGCGATTTCAGCTTGGATATTTTTCCGGCGACCAATTCGTATACAGTACTCTTTGAAGTCCCCAGTGACTTGGCCACCGACTTGTAGTTACCGGAACAAACAGTCAATGCGGCCTCAACGAGATTCTCCTTGAAGCATCTTTCTTTTTCCCTGAGGTTGAGATTCTCACCGCGTAATATTCCGCAGTTCATGGCGTCAAACTTCCCCTCCGGCAAATGACTGACGTCCACCAGGTCTTCGTTCTCGTCGAGCACCGCTATTGTGTATTCAACGACGTTTTTCAATTCCCTTATGTTGCCTGGCCAGCTGTAGCAGGAGAATATCTCCATCACTTCCGGGGAGACCACGACTCCTTCACGGCCATTGGCATCAAGGAAATATCTGACAAGGGCGGGAATTTCATCTATCCGTTCTCGCAGCGGCGGGATGGTCAGTTCACAGGCGTGGATTCTATGGTACAAATCTACTCTGAAGGTTTTGTTCTTGACCATTTGAGCGATATCCTCGCCGGTTGCGCCCACCAGTCTGAAATTGACTTTCCTGGGTGCGACGGAGCCGACCGGATAAAACTCCTGATATTCCAGCGCTCGCAGCAATTTCTTCTGGACCGCCAGGCTCATTTCCGCCACCTCGTCGAGGAAGAGAGTACCGCCGTCTGCGATTTCAAAGAAGCCCGTCTTATCGCCGCGCGCATCTGTGAAGGCTCCCTTCACGTATCCGAAGAGCTCACTTTCCAGCAGGTTATCGGGAATCGCCGCGCAGTTTATTGCCACGAAGCTTCCCGTCGAGTTTCTCGGCGAATTCTCATGTACATACCTTGCCAGGATCTCCTTCCCACTTCCGGTTTCGCCCGTAATCAGCATTGGTAAGTCAGATTTGGAAAGCTTTCTGGCCCTGTCATAAATCCTCTTCATGGCGTCATTTCGCATCACCGGGAGAGCTAGAGCAATGATGGCGGCGTTCGACGCCAGCCAATGCGCGCCATGAGAGAATGTCGGAATCAAATGACTCGCCGCACTGCAGAGAATGCCTGACAGGACACTCGCCTTTAGGGCGAAAACAATTGTTATGGCTGACATATCCATGATGTTCCTTTTCATTCATATCTAAGGGCATTCACCGGGTTTGAAACACCTGCCTTAATCGCCTGAAAGCTCAATGTGAGCATGGCGGTCAAAAAGACAATCAAACCCGAAATGATGAACACCCATACGTTAATGGTGATCTTGTATTCGAATTTCTGAAGCCACTTGTTCATGAAGAAGTATGCCGTCGGCCATGCAACGGCTCCCGCAATTGCAACGAGCTTGATCGACTCCTTGGACAACATCAGAACTATGCTTAACACCGAAGCGCCAAGAACTTTTCTAACACCTATTTCCTTTATCCGTTGTTCGCTCGTGTATAGAGTGAGCCCGAAGAGACCCAGGCAAGCCACCAGGAGTGCCACCGAAGAGAAGAGTGCAAGGAGGTGCTCGTTCTTGACCTCATTGCCATACTGACTGTCCAGGTAGCTGCCAAGGAAGCCATAATCGAAGGGCTGGCGCGGCATCAGGTTATTCCAGGTCTTCGACACGAAATCGACGGTCGACCCTATGTCCTTAGGAGCGACTCTTACAACAAGGTACTGGCATTTGTCAGGTCTCAGCCACATGACGAGAGGATCGATCTTGTTTTGCAGAGAGAAGTAATTGAAGTCTCTCACAACGCCAACCACGGAGAAAATCTGTCCGTTTCCCAATTGAATCTTTTTCCCCACAGGACTGCTCCAGCCAAGCGTTCTTCTCATTGTCTCGTTGATAATCACGGACGATGAGTCTGATGGGAATTGCATAGAGAAATCCCTTCCTTCGACGATCTTCATGCCCATTGTCCTGATATAGCCGTAGTCAATGTAGCTCTCCCTCACTATCAAACGGGACTGACCGTTCGTCTCAGGCACTAACACGGTTCCTTGTGTGGAAGCGGAACCGGTCAACTCGCCAGCCGACACGGCTAGAACTTTAGGGTTTGTAAGGAGTCTTTCACTAATCAACGGGATCTTGCTTCTGGAATCTGCATTTCGCAGCGGAATGTATACTATGTTTTTCTTGTCGAACCCTAATGGCTTGCTGTAGACATAATTCATCTGATCGACCACGATGCTTGTCCCGGTAACGAGCCCCATGGCTATGCTGAATTGCAGCATTATCAACGCTTTCCTGAGGATTATCCCGCGCTTGCTGGACGAAAATCTTCCCCTGAGCAAATCGACCGGGCGAAACGAGGAGAGATAAAACGCGGGATAGATTCCTGCAATGAAGCCCACAACGACCGCTATCAGGGCAAGCATTAGGAGGAACGGCCACTGATTATTGTAAGAGACGATTATCCGGTCGTCCATCATTGAGTTAAACGAGGGAAGGAGAGCCTCGACAATGGGAAGGGAAATGAGGAAGCCACTGAAGGAAAGCAAAATAGATTCTCCGATGAACTGATAAATAAGGTGCGAGTGGAACGATCCTAGCAGTTTGCGGATTCCCACTTCTCGAGTCCTTATCCCAGAGCGGGCTGTTGTAAGATTGATGAAGTTTATACACGCAAGGACAATCACGAACAACGCTATCATGATGAAAAGCCTGACGTGCTCGATGTTCCCCTTGTCATAATTAACCTGATAAAGTATGCGGCCTGAATGAAGGTGGATGCTTATGAGAGGCTGCAAATACATCTTCAAACCGTTCCAGACGTTCTGTGGTAGATTGGCTTTGAGAAACGCCGGGAGTTCCCTTTGAACCACGCCGGAAGACCGGCTGTCCTTCAGGAGAACATAAGTGACCACATCGTTGGTTGCCCATCCCTTGAAGAGATCCAGATGACTTTCGAGTGCACCCAGTGAAGCAATCATATGAAAATGCAAATGAGAGTTTCGCGGAAAATCCTTAACTACTCCAGTGACCTGAAATGCCTTCTGGGAAAGATCCGCGTCGATATCTATGAATTTCCCCAGAGGATCGATGTTCCCGAAGTATTTTCTCGCCGTCGACTGATCGATCACTACACTGTAAGGTCCATTGAACGCCGCGGAGGCGCTCCCTTCGACGAAGTGGAACGTGAAAATGTCGAAGATGCTCGAATCGGCGAAGGTCAGCCCGTCTTCGTAAAACCTCCTTTCTCCAAAGTGACACAGGACGGTTGGCCATGGAACAAATCTGGCTGCGTCCTCCACTTCCGGGAATTCTTTCTTCAAGGCCGGTGCCAGCTCAGGCATCGTGATGGCCACCTGCTGTACGCGAGCGCCCGGCGGGTTCTGAATCTCCACGACCCGGTATATCCGATCGGCCTTCTTATTGAACGTGTCGTAGTTGAACTCGTTAAGAACAAACAGCATTATAAGCGTGAAGAGCGTGAAGCCTATTGTGAGGCCTGCAATGTTTATGAAGGAGTAAACCTTGGAGCTTGAGATACTTCTGAGAACGGTTTTAACGTAGCTCCAGAACACCCCGTGTCCCTTCCGTAATATTCTCGTTGGCCACATGACCGTCGAACAGCTGAACTATCCTGTTTGCCCAGCTCGCGTATTCGGTCGAGTGTGTGACCATAACGACGGTAGCACCGCCCTCATTTAATCGTGCAAGCAGAGTCATCACTTCATCCCCGTTTCTGGAGTCGAGATTCCCGGTAGGTTCATCCGCGAGTATCAACTTCTGTTTACCCACTATTGCTCTGGCGACGGCCGCTCGTTGCTGCTGTCCTCCCGACAACTGCTTCGGAAAGTGATTGCGCCTCGGGGTGAGACGCATCTTCTCCATAATGTCCATCACCATTTCTTTCCGCTCGGGAGAACCAATTCCCATATATATAAGCGGCAGCTCAATATTCTCGTAGACCGTCAATTCGTTTATCAGGTTGAAATTCTGAAACACGAAGCCGATGTATTTTCTTCGGAGCGCGGTACGCTGTTTCTCTGAGAACCTGGACACCTCCTGTCCGAGGAAGTAATGTTCCCCCTCAGTAGGGCTATCGAGAAGGCCAAGTATTGTAAGCAAAGTTGTCTTGCCGGATCCGGACGGCCCCATAATTGCAACAAACTCACCGGGATCGATACGCAAGTTCGCATTGGCGACTGCAACTGTCTCGACCTGATCGGTCCTGTAAACTTTCTTGAGATTACTGATTCGAATCATTTTCCGGGTCCTTTTTGGCTAAATAGCCCTTGAAAAAGCGTCAAAAATTGTGCCTTATTTTATGACACCAGTAGCATCCAGATACACGCACGCCGACTTAAAGTGTTCGCTTTCGATACACCGAGTGTGCGGATATGATACAGAGTCCGACTTAATCTGTCAGGAAAAAAGGAAATGCAGCGGCGCGACCTTACTATGCCATGAGACGATCGGGGTTCGCATTATCAAGAAGGGATTATTAGATTTGTCCATGACTTCAAATCCTGAAAAACACGGCAGCGCTCTGATCGTCGATGACGATGCTGCTATCCTCACAGCGTTTAGTCTCCTTCTCAAGCCGCACCTTAGGCTGGTGGAAACCGAAAGAGATCCTCATAATATAGAAAAACGGCTCAAAACAATATCACACGATGTAATTTTCCTGGATATGAACTTCGCCAAGGGATCGACGACGGGCGAAGAAGGATTCCTATGGCTCAACAGGATTCTCAAAATTGATCCCACGGCCATCGTGATTTTGATCACCGCCTACGGCGACATAGAAACAGCGGTGAGGGCCATCAAGGAAGGTGCGACGGACTTCGTCGTGAAGCCGTGGCAAAACGAAAAGATCCTGGCGACTCTCTCGTCGGCCTTGAAGTTGAGGGAGTCTCAGGTAGAACTCGCGGCATCGCGTAATCGCGAGAAAGTACTCAGTGCCGATCTCGATCAGCCGTTCCATGAAATAATCGGCAAGTCAACAGCAATGCTTCAAATATTTGAAACGATACGGAAAGTAGCGGGAACGGAAGCGAATATTCTGATTCTGGGTGAAAACGGTACGGGTAAGGAGCTGGTGGCGCGTGCGATACATCGTTTCTCAATGAGAGCCGAAAGTTCTTTTATTGCCGTCGACATGGGGGCAATAAGCGAGACTTTGTTTGAAAGCGAACTCTTCGGCCATGAAAAGGGGGCCTTCACCGGCGCCTCAAATGATCGAATGGGGAGATTTGAAATCGCATCCAGGGGTACGCTTTTCCTCGATGAGATAGGAAATCTCCCGTTCTCACTTCAGGCCAAATTGCTCGCCGTAGTCGAGAGACGCGAGATCACGAGGGTCGGTTCCGATAGGCCGCGTCCGATCGATATTAGACTCATAACAGCCACGAACATGCCGATACATGAAATGGTGGCGCAGAAGAAGTTCAGAGAGGATTTATTATACAGGATAAACACCGTCGAGATAAATCTTCCTCCTCTGAGTCATCGGGTGGAAGATATCCCGCTGCTGGTCGAACATTTCGTACAACTTTACGGCAGGAAGTACCAGAAGCCGGGCATCCGTGTGTCTCCAGAAAGTATGAGGGTCTTGAGCGAATACCAGTGGCCCGGCAATGTCAGGGAGCTGCAGCACGTCATAGAACGAGCGGTGATATTGAGCGAATCCGACTCCCTGCATCCCGAGGAGATGATTCTCAAACCGGCTGCAGCTGCGCACCCGGATAATGCGGCTGATCATTCGCTCGACGAAATCGAGAAGAAACACGTTGAGATGATGATCAAGAAACACGATGGAAACGTTACCGAAGCGGCAAAGGAACTCGGCCTGACACGGACTGCCCTCTACAGGAGAATCAAGAAATACGGAATATGAACGAATCGCCGCACGCCGCAGAACGCCCGTCGTTAAGATCATCTTCCTATCTGTGCTAATGCATAACGGAAGAACGTCGCTATGACTCTTGACCGCTTCCGCCTGGCCAGTGTTTCGCGTACGTTATTGTTAACTGCGACCGTATCGCTGCTCGCCTACCTTCTCTTTCGCACCGTCCTGTACGAGATGGCTGCGCTCGTTGGCTTAATTGCGTTGTACCAGCTGTTCTCCTTCATTCGCTGGATAGAGAGAAAAAATATCAGGTTGGCCAGATTCCTGGAAGCCATTGAGGCCGCCGATTTCACGCAGACTTTCAGCAATAACACAAGGAGCAAAGCCTTCGATGAACTGAACAGAAGCCTGAACAGGATCGCCCAGAGATTCGAGGAGATGAGAGTCGAAACAGAGGATCAGTTCCAATATCTGCAGTTCGTCGTCGAACAGCTAACCGTCGGTCTGATCGCCTTCCGTCAGGACGGGAAGATTGATATGATAAACCGTGCCGCCAAACGCTTACTCGGCGTGCCGCAGCTCAAGAACGTCAAAGACCTCAGGCCCCTCAGCAACGACTTGTACGAGGTACTCATCAGCGCCAACCCACGTAAGAGGAACCTCGTGAGCATGGAGAGCGGTAATGTATCGGTAAGGCTTGCCATACAGATCTCCGGATTCAGGATGAGAGAGGTGAGCTACACTCTTGCATCGCTGCAGGACATGCGGGGTGAACTGGAAGAGATAGAACTCGACGCCTGGCAGAATCTGATACGCGTATTGACGCACGAGATTGTCAACTCCATCGCTCCGATAGCATCACTGGCCTCAACCGCAAACAGACTCCTGTCCGACACGAGCTGGCAGTCGCCGGAGAAAGGAGAGGCTGCCCCGCCTGCTCTTGAGGACGTCCAGACCGCTGTGCGGACTATCGAGGCCAGGAGCGAAGGGCTGCTCCGTTTTGTCAATTCCTACAGGACCCTTACACATATTCCGAATCCGAAGTTCAGGATCTTCCCGATCTGGATGCTGTTTTCCCGGGTCGAACAACTCGTCAGGTCGGCAGTAACCCAGAGCGGCATAACACTGACTACCAGCGTTACCCCTCAGTCGTTGGAACTGACGGCAGACCCGGACCTGCTGGAGCAAGTGCTTCTAAACCTTCTGATGAATTCAATTCAGGCTCTCGATGGCAAGACAGGCGGGCAGATTATCCTGTCGGCTCAGCTCGAGGAAAAGGGAAAGATAAGTATACGCGTTGAGGACAACGGCTTGGGGATTCCCAAAGATATTCAGGAAAAAATCTTCATTCCATTTTTTACGACAAAGGAGAGCGGCTCCGGGATCGGGCTCAGCCTCTCTCGCCAGATACTGCATTCACACCAGGCACTGATCAGCGTGTGGTCGCATCCGGACGAGAAGACGGTATTTACAATAGTCTTTTGATTAATAGGTGAACGAGGGATTGTCCGCTGAAATTGTGCGAGCCGCAGAGGAGAGGCGGCTGCCGGTGTCCGGTGCGGCCTCCTGGGGTCTGGATCATGGCGCATGGCTTCCATTATATTTCATGTTTCCCGAACTGCGCGACCAGATACTTAAGCTGGGGACGCCGAATCTGACGGTTAGCTGACCATGCCCGCCTTCCGTAGGATGTTTCGACTTCATTTTAAAAGGAGCATCTTACGTGTGGCGGCGTATCTATCGGTCGTGATCCTGTAGAAGTAAACTCCGCTTGCCAGTTCGTCACCGTTGAAGATTACTCTGTAACTTCCCGCTTTCTGATTCCCCTCGACCAGCGTTTCCACCTGCCTCCCGAGAATGTCGTACACTTTGAGTGTTACAAAACTGCTCGAAGGGAGCTGGTAGCTGATGACGGTCGTTGGATTGAATGGATTTGGGTAGTTCTGGCTAAGCATAAAGGCAAGCGGCACGACGTGAGGGGGGAGGATCGAATCCACCGTGGCACTGTCGCCGTAAACCTGGATCTCAGAAATAGAATAGGGCCCGTTACCCGGCTGTGCAAACTGGAACCGGAGATATCTGCCTACACCGTGAAGATTTCCCAACGTTTGGACACCATCCGACGCGACCGAGTTCAGCGTCACTGTCGTAAGAGGGATCCAGTTCGTCAGATCGCTCAATATTTCGACTGAATCCTGTCTTGCAAAGGTCTGGCTTGCCCAGTAAATGACGATCCTGCCGATCGAGTCCACCGTTCCCAGGTCCATCTGCACCCACTGAGACGGCGCTGAACCTGCCTGCCAACGTGTCGATATGTTGCCGTCGGTAATGTTCATGGGGCTGCTGGTCGGGTCGGCAACGGTATCGTTTGAGGAAGCGGTAACGGCAGCGTCCAGCGACTTGTTGACTATGTTTACGCCGACATCTTGCGGATAGTCGTCGTGCATCAAACTGAGCGACTGCAGGATTCGCGATTGTTCCGTACCTCCCGAACCGTAGGACCAATCCAGGGCGCCTGCGTAACCGTTAGAGTAAATATCCGGGTAAATGCTGGACCACGTCAGGTTCGAAAAAAGAGAGCTCGAGAGAAGATTCGAGAACATGAACTCAGCAATCACGAGAGGTTTTGTCAGTTTCCAGGTGGAGTAGGGGACGAGGAACGGGGCGACAGCGGCTCCTTCCCATGTGTAATAGTGAACGGAGTAGAAATCAAGCGTTCCCAGGGGATCGCCTCCAGCGGCTATAAGTCGGCTATCGGTGTAGTAATTGAAATTCGTGGTCGCGGCAACCCTGTCCATGAATTCCTGCATCTGCTGGACGGTGAAGCTAGTCCTGTGAGTTGCGTTGAAATCATCGGTTATGCGCTGCATCTGGTCAGGTGAAATGCCATCGAGTTTTTTCAGCCACGCTCGTTTGGCCGACAAGAGGGGAGTCACATCCGTTATGCTGAGGAAACCTACAGCTCCGGTTGTGACCAGTGCGCCCGGGTCAGCTCTGTGTATGGCTCCAGCCATTAGATTAACGCTTCTCTGAATATCCGACATCTGAATATGGTCATATCCTCCCCAGGCAATCGGCGGGGCAACACCTTCCATTTCGTTGAAGATCTCCCAGGCGACAATTGCAGGATTGTCTTTCACGGAGTCCACCATCGGGACAAGCGCATTTCGGATAAACGCCATAGTATACGACGTGTCGGTAAGCAATTTATAATTGTCGTTCAACTGGGTGGACGTCATGTTCTCCGACGGCGGCTCGCTCATCATGTCGAACGACCATAGACAGAGTATCAAACCTATATTGTTCTGCTGCGCCAGATTCAGGATCTTCCTAAGATCCTGAATTGCGTACGGGCCGGGACCTGTAACGTATCCGTTTGAGCCGAAGGCGGGAGTATTCACTCCGTTCGTGAACAACCAGAGCCGCATCACGTTGCCGCCGTTCTGATGCACAGTCTGAAAAATGGTCTGGAAACGTGAGAAGTTTACGCTGTTAGGAGAACTGGCGCTTCGGGGTCCGAGGTCCCCTGCGAAACTGACCCATGCTACGTTTGCGCCGCTGAGGAAAACATATTTGTTCGAGAATGGAATCCTGGATTGGGCAAAGGCGGATGTTTGAATCGACAGTACCGAAATCAGTAATGCACCCATCAGGATCTTCGTTCGTCGGAATATGTCGACATGGTTCTTCTTCATCTCTTGTCACTCCAATTTCTCGGCAGAGCCATGAAATTGCCTTTCGACTTCCCGGTCTGTTAAATAGCGTCTCGACTCGGCCTTGACCACATCGTTTACTCCCTGACTCATCATGCTCAATATGCCAGTAAAGAAACAACACACAAGACTGCAGTTGCGTTTCATCGTGAGATTTTTTTTGCAAGCCGGTTCATCCGCCGATTAGGGGTTAAAGCGTCACTGTTTTGGACGTTTTATTGGCTTTGTAAGGAATGATTAAGGATTTGAAAGTCTTTCTCGTACTCCGTCCGGGGAGCGCGGGAGCAGGCGCCAGGGTTAGAATGCTTCTGGACGGAAAGCCGGTCGGCGCTTCCGATGCCGGCTCCGATGTCAAAGATGGGCTCGTCACCATAAACACGTCGCGGCTCTACAGCCTGATTAATCTCAAGGGTAAGCAGGGAAGCCATATACTGCAGCTGCAGTTCGAAACGCCGGGAGTAGAGGCGTTCGCGTTCACCTTTGGATAAGTGGGGGGCGCGATGGAGAACGGGTGGATTATCTTTCTCGTAATCTCTGTTGTCGGCTTCGGCGGGGTCTTCACAAGAGGTACTTCGGAGAGACCAGGCCATCATTGCAGACACGTCTTCGACGGCGGCCCACCCCCGACCGGTAAGAGATACTGCATCAATTCGGCGGCGCTGATATTCGTTCCGGACGGCGGGAAATAGGATCAACGCCACAATTCTATCTTCACGACCCCTAAGCTGACCGAGTCTTATGAGGCGTGTGTTGGCCCTTCTTTCCTTGGATCCGCAAGCAACACGTTCCACTCTCCAGCGGCGCGTGAGTGCGCGTGCGTGTTGCCTCCGACCTTGACGCGAAGGAGCGATTTCAGTAAGTTCTCTTGTCGAAAGTAGAAAACTCGTAGCGTGTCTCAGGGGGCACTGCAATAGAGCAAAGACGGGAGTGTAGAAGCCCGGCAGCGGGGAGCCGTACGCGCTCAAGCGGGCTCAAGGATTTGCTTCAGAAATGTATTGACCAGTTTGAGAAGATGAGCAACAAGAACATCCTTGTTGGTCTGGGTGAATCTTTGTCTGACCGGCAAAAAGACTGGGCCCGTGCGAAACTTCGGTCGGATACAATCTTCTTGCTCAAGGCTTGCATGGAGAGTGAAGGGTGATACCGCACAGGAAAGGAATATCTCGTCTTTTCGTAATTTCGATCAGGAACGAGTGTGAGTAAGGACGGGATTGTCTTTGACTTATCTGCTATTTATTGATATAATCCGATATATGATGTATATTGGCTGTATGATCCCATGAAAACGATTCCCCAGAAATTCGATTACAGGATAAAAACCATCGATCCCCATATCGTGGCTCTCTTGGCTGCCATTGACGAAGTGAAGGGACAATTCAAGGCGGGGCTTCGCATGACTCCGCAGGCGATCACCAGTTTGAAAAAATCAGTGCTCATCACGTCAGCCGGCGCCTCTACCCGTATTGAAGGTGCGAAGCTCAATGACAAGCAAGTCGAGAAGGTGATGCGCGGCCTTGCTGTTTCCAAATTCGCTGACCGCGATTCGCAGGAAGTCCAGGGTTACCTTGAGACGTTGCAGAACGTGTTCGACAATTATGACGCCTTGCCGCTCCGAGAAAGCTTGATCCTGTCACTTCATAAGGAACTCCTCAAGTATTCGACTAAGGACGAATTACAACGCGGCAAATACAAGATGAAAGAAAATACGGTCGGCGTATTGGGCCCGGACGGCAAGGTGGTTCGAATAATGTTCGAGACAACCAAGGCGTATTTAACACCGAAGGAAATGCAGGAACTCGTGGAGTGGACCGCCGAAGCATTGCAGGAGAATCGGTTCCATCCGCTCCTCACCATTGCCAACTTCATCGTTGAGTTCCTAAAGATACATCCGTTCGAGGATGGCAACGGGCGTCTTTCGCGCGTATTCACGAATCTCTTGCTGCTTCGCAGCGGTTACTCATTTGTCCAATACGTGTCCCATGAGCAGCTGATTGAAAAAAGAAAAGATGAGTATTACATCGCACTCCGCAAGTCACAGGAAACATTCTCCGCCAAAGGTGGATCCGCCTCAAGCGGAAAAACCGACCATGTAACCATTACGCCATGGCTCAATTTCTTTTTGTCTGTGATCCATGAACAGGCTACCAAGGCTGTCACGTTTCTTGAGGAAGAAAAGTTCGAGGATATCCTTTCGCCAAAGCAACACGAGGTTTGGATGTATATCTCAAGCGTCGGAGAGGCAAGTCCGAGCGACATCGTGAAGGCAACTCACGTTGTCATGCCGACGGTACGTCAAGCTTTGGACAGACTCATTGAGCTTGGTAAAGTGAAACGAATCGGCCGTGGTCGCGGAACGAGGTACGTAAAGTTGTAAACTAGATTAAGATGCCTGTGGAAACCAAAAAATCGAACGGTGCAACAGTAGGTTTCGAGGAGAAGCTCTGGTCAGCCGCCGACAAGATGCGTAACAACATGGATCCGGCGGAGTAGAAGCACGTTGTGCTTGGTCTGATTTTCCTCAAATACATTTCCGATTCTTTCGAAGAAATCTATAACAGGATACGAGTTGAGCAGGGTCTGAGTGCCATTGTAAACAATGGCACTTATGCGGTCGTAATCTCAGACATGCGCATGCCGAGGTTGGATGGCATCCGATTTCTTGCTTGGGTCAAGACGAAAGCCCCCGACACTGTTCGCATTCTTCTGACTGCATACGCCGATCTCAGGTCCGCCATGGATGCGGTCAATAATGGTAATGTGTTTCGCTTCCTGACGAAGCCGTGCCCCCCTCCTGTGCTTTTGACTGCTCTGGAAGAGGCATTGAAACAGTATCGGCTCGTGACAACAGAGCGTGAGCTTTTGGAAAAAACCTTGGGCGGGACGGTCGCAGTGATGGCTGATATTCTTGAGATGGTTGATGAAGATGCGTTCGGGCGGGCTCAGAAGGTGAGAGATCATGCCAATTTACTCGCAAAAGCGCTGGCGATCTCAAACCCCTGGGAAGTGGAAATGGCGGCATTGCTCTGCCAAATGGGGTACGTTACCGTCCCTGAAGAGGTGACGAAGAAACAAAAAAGAGGTCTGACTCTATCGAATATTGAGAGTGCCATAATTGCCCGTGTACCTGAAATTGGCAGGAACCTGCTTATCAAGATTCCGCGGCTGGAGACAGTGGCCGAGATTGTGCAATATCAGAACAAGAACTTTGATGGAACAGGCTTTCCTACTGATAATATATCAGGCGAGAAAATTCCGCTGGGTGCAAGGATACTTAAGGTATTGTTGGACTTTGTGCACCTGACAGAAGATGGATCGTCTGGTCAATCGGCCTTGGAAGAGATGAAAGGGCGGACAGGGTATTACGATCCGAAGATTTTCGACGCGGCAGCTGTTAGTATATTGGGGTCGGAGGGGGTGGATATGAAAACAGCAGAACCGAAAATGGTCTTCGTCTCAGTCGGGCATTTGTATCCGGGGCTTGTTCTTTGTGAACAGATCGAAACTGTTACGGGTCTCAAGCTCGTCTCCGCAGGGACTAAGATCACCGAAGCGATGCTTGAAAAGGTCAGGAACTTTGCCGAACTAACAGGGGTAAAGGAGCCTTTGGTTGTTGAGAAACATGGTCTTTAACTGTGAGAAATTGTTCACTTCTTCGAGGAAGAGGTGGTGGCTGATGGGAGCAAAGAAGAGGTGGGATACGGGGTGAAAATCGAAAATTCGGTAATCTCAGAAAGCGACAAAAAAAGAAACACGACGTCGTAGCTTCCTTGATCATGCAGTCTTTCAGGCGACTGAAGAACGGCACATTCAGCACCCGTTGAGTATGCCGTTTCTTATTTTTGAGTTTCAAAACAGGCCACTGCCCGATATTTTCCTCAAGGTCTTAGGAAAGAGTTTCCCTTTTCCGGTTTCCAGCCGTGTAAGGGCGGCCTCGTCAATACCCAGAACCTTAGCCAGTTTCTTGCGGCTCAATCCATGCAGCATCCGGTACTTTCTGATTTTGTCACCTAAACTCTCTGTTGCCACGAGGTTGTCAGGGACATATCCGAGAAAATCAATGACGGCGGGGATATTTTTCGGATGGGGTTCAGTAAGGCTTAATTCCCAGTTCACAATGGTCATTTCGTCCACATGAATGATTCTTGCGACCTGTTTTTGAGTTAGCTTTGAATCAAGGCGCCTTTTCCGTATATGGTCTCCAAGGGTCATGATTACCTTTGGGTAGGCATTGGAAACGGGCTTTTTGGCAATTAATTGCACATCCAGAATGGCAACGCGGGGATGTCCATGTGGGAACTACGGCAATCCGAACGGAACATGCTCGTGCACGCAGACGCAGATACAGAGATACATGTCGAAGTCCCGGCGGTGAAATACGCTGAGCTTTCGAGCAAGAGGTCTGGGGAGCCTTCGTCTGCGGTAAGGTCACGCGTGATGCGGGCGCGGGAAGTACAGTGCGAGCGGTTCAAAGGGAGGAAGGGACTATTCAAGAATGCAGATATGCAGAGTAAAGAGATACGTGAGTTCTGCCAGCCGGACAAATCGGGTGAAGAAGGCGATAACGAAACTCGGGCTCAGCGCGCGCGCATACGACAGGATACTCAAAGTGGCGAGGACAATCGCGGACCTTGCTGACAGCGGCGACATAATGCCGAAACACATAGCGGAGGCGATACAGTAGTAGGGAGAAGGTAGTAAGTAATACCCGCTCAGAGCCAAAGTTCAAAGGGAACTCTGCTCCCGACGCATGCTCTGGAGCAGAGCTCCTTCTGAACTGTTTGCAGCAGAATGTTCGTTGAATTTCAAACGAGGGTAGGGTAACTTCTCGGAAGCAAATGAGACAGGGCATCAGTCGTCTCCGGATCATCGAAAAGCTCCCGGCGAATGAACGAAGTTCGCGGGCTAAAACATATCTTTAACGCCCTTGAATTCCACAGTGAGAGGTTATCATGTCGACCGAGACAGTTCTTGAGAGATTTCTCCGATACGTAAAAATCGATACTCAATCGAAGGAAGACTCCGACACTTATCCGAGCACATCAAAGCAGCTCGATCTGCTTAATCTTCTCGACAAGGAATTGAAAGAGCTCGCAGTATCACAGGTCGAATTAGACAAGTACGGTTACGTGACGGGGACTATTCCTTCGAATGTTCAGGCGAGAGTTCCTGTCCTCGGACTGATCGCGCATGTGGACACTTCGCCGGAAGCAACCGGTGCGGATGTGAAGCCGCAAGTGATCAGTGAGTACAAAGGCGGCGACATAGTGCTGCCGGGCGATCAGAGTATCGTCATCAGTGAATCGGAAAACCCTTCGCTGAAACTCGCGCTCGGGAAATCGATCGTGACAAGCGACGGGACTACACTTCTGGGTGCAGACGACAAGGCGGGTGTTGCCGCGGTAATGACCGTAGTGCAGGAACTCATGAAAGATCCGAAAATTCCGCACGGCGAGATCAAAATTGGCTTCACACCTGACGAAGAAGTGGGCGCCGGAACGAAGTACTTCGACATAAAGAAATTCGGTGCCGAGTTCGCATACACCGTCGATGGCGATACCCCGGGCGAGCTCAACAAGGAGACTTTCAGCGCCAACTCGTGCATGGTCACCGTGGAAGGACGCGATATTCATCCCGGCACGGCAAAGAATGTGATGGTGAATTCCGTGAGAGTCATTTCTGAAATCATTGCCCGTCTCCCGAAGGATATCTCACCCGAGACGACGGAAGGTTACGAGCCATACATACATCCTTATGTATTGGAAGGCGGAGTCGGCAAGTCTTCCGTCAAGATCCTCTTCCGCGATTTCAGGACAGAGGGACTCGACAAGCTGAAGAAGATCGTCGAAGGCGTCGTAACAGAAGTGCAGGCCATGTTCCCGAAGGCGAAGATCGGCATGAAGGTCACTGAGCAGTACCGGAACATGCGCGAGGGCGTGGAGAAAGACACGCGAGTGGCGGATTATTTGTTCGAAGGCGCGAAGAGAGCCGGGCTCGAACCGGAATGGAAACCTATTCGCGGCGGTACGGACGGCTCCAAGCTTACCGAAGCCGGGCTTCCCACTCCCAATGTGTTCACCGGCGGTGCAAACTTTCATGGGCGCATGGAATGGGTAAATGTCTGGGGAATGGAAAAGGCGGTGGAGACCGTGCTGAACACGCTCAGGATATGGGCGGAGAAGAGCAAGTAGGTAGTATGTAACAGATTGATGGAAGTTGAGAAATAGTGTGAATGCTGACAGGTAGATGCGAAGGTTCGTCGGGGGACTGAGCTGATTCCAAATATATAGATGCTGATTACCGAGAGTAATTTCACCATTTAGAAGGAGTGGCAATGGACCGGTCTGAGGAAGCCCGCTCTGCGGAACAAGAATCCAGGACTCTTCCTGAGAATGCATTCACAGAATTGAAGGAAGGCGAAGAATATCAGCCGGTAATGTCTCCGGCAAAGGTGTACCCCGAAGTCACTGCCTGGTCGGTGACATGGGGACTCGTGATGGCGGTGCTGTTTTCGGCGGCCGCGGCGTATTCGGGTTTGAAGATCGGGCAGGTGTTTGAAGCGGCAATCCCGATCGCTATACTCGCAGTCGGCGTCACCGGACTGGCGAAGAAGCCGAACGGACTCGGCCAGAATGTCATTATTCAATCGATAGGCTCCGCATCTGGGAGCGTGGTCGCCGGTGCGATCTTCACAATTCCGGCGCTTTACATACTCGCGCTGCCCGCAAGTTATTTCCATATGTTCATGGCATCGGCCTTAGGCGGCTTCATCGGCATACTCTTCCTGATACCGTTCAGGAAATATTTCGTGAAAGACATGCACGGAAAACTTCCGTTTCCAGAAGGAACGGCAACCACGGAGATTCTCGTCACCGGCGAGAAGGGAGGGAAGGAAGCGCTTGTGCTGGTAATCAGCGGCTTAATAGGGGGTGCATTCGACTTCACATTCAGTGCCTTCGGTCTGTGGTCTGAGGTTATCACAAGCCGCATTTTCTCATGGGGACAGGCTTTGTCCGACAAGTTCAAGATGGTCTTCAGGCTCGATGTCTCGGCGATGATACTCGGTCTCGGTTACATAATAGGATTGAAATACTCCGCCATCATCGCGGCAGGTTCCTTCCTCTCGTGGTTCGTGCTCGTCCCGCTGGTCTATGAAATCGGGAGGCATCTTACGACGCCGCTCGGGGCCGGCGTTACAACTCTCATTTCACAAATGGGACCCGGTGACATTTTCCAGAATTACGTGAGGCAGATCGGCATCGGCGGAATCGCTATGGCGGGAATCATCGGAATTGTCCGCTCGTCGAAAATCATCGCCGGGGCCTTCAAACTCGCCTACAGCGAGATTGTCCACCGAAAATCGGGCGGGGAAGGGAATACGATCCGGACTCAGACCGATATAAGAATGCTCTGGATCGTCACGTTAATTCTGCTTGCCGCGATTGCGGTCTTCGCCTTCTTCATAATCGGGGTCGTTCCCTCTGTGTTTCAGGCGGTTGTCTCGCTCCTGGTCGTCCTGATCATCTCCTTCCTCTTTACGACAGTCGCGGCCAACGCAATTGCCATCGTCGGGACGAACCCTGTATCCGGAATGACACTCATGACTCTGATATTGTCGTCGGTGGTACTCGTACAGATAGGACTTACAGGGAAGTCGGGTATGTTAAGTGCAATGATAATCGGCGGAGTCGTCTGTACGGCCCTTGCCGTCGCGGGATCGTTCATCACGGACCTCAAGATCGGTTACTGGCTGGGCTCGACGCCGAAGAAGCAGGAGGCATGGAAATTTCTCGGTGTGCTCGTCTCTGCGGCGACGGTAGGCGGAGTCATACTCGTTCTGAACAAGGCTTACGGCTTTACAGGCGAGCAGGGACTCGTGGCGCCTCAGGCCAACGCTATGGCGGCGGTGATCAAGCCGCTTATGTCGAATGCGCAGACACCCTGGATGCTTTACATCGTCGGCGGGGTAATAGCACTCCTGCTCGCGATACTCAAGGTGCCGCCGCTCGCGTTTGCACTGGGAATGTACATCCCGCAGGAACTTAATACGCCGTTGCTTGTCGGTGGAGCAATTGCCTGGTTCGTGTCGACAAGGAGTAAGAACGAGAAGCTCAACAACGCGAGATTACATCGCGGTACTCTTATAGCGTCAGGTTTCATAGCCGGCGGCGCACTGCTTGGCGTCCTGAATGCGTTCCTGAAATTCATCGACATGCAGTGGCCGTTCGGATACAGCGGCTGGTTCAATGCTCACTTGGCCGAATCCACGAACGGCGAACTCGTTGGGCTTGTAATGTTCGTATTTCTCTGTGCCTACGCGCTGTGGGACTCGATGAGAGCAAAAGAGTAAGAACTGAATCACCCGGGTGGCGCGGAGTTGAACACCCGAGCAACCCGGGTCAACGGCTCCCATTCTTGAACAAAACGCCACCCTCTTTTATATTCTTCACATGAAAACCGTACATCTTACCAAAACCAGCGACGATATCATTGTTCCAAAGATATTTTGCCTCGGCAAAAACTATGCAAAGCATGCCGCGGAAATGAAATCCGATGTGCCCCAGAAGCCCGTGGTCTTCATGAAACCGTCGAGCGCAATCGTACATGACGGTGCAGAGGTGAGTATTCCCGCCATGACCAACGACCTGCATCATGAGACCGAGATTTATTTTGTAATCGGGAAAGAGGGGAAAGATATTCGCAAAGAAGACGCGCGATCCCATATTGCCGCGATGGGAATCGGGCTCGACCTGACGCTGCGCGATTTGCAGACGGAGCTGAAGAATGCCGGGAATCCGTGGCTAATCTCCAAAGGGTTCGACGGTTCGGCGCCGATTTCGAACGCGGTGCCGGTCGACGGCGTGGATTTCAATTCGCTGGAACTGAGTCTCGCAGTCAACGGCAAACCACGGCAGCAGGGGAGCTACAAGAATACCATCTTCAAGATCGAAGAGGTTATCGCCTTCATTTCTCAGCTGTTCACTCTCGAACGCGGCGACCTCATTTTCACGGGTACGCCGGAAGGAGTAGCGAAGCTGAACCACGGAGATAAGCTGCACGCCGAACTTATCGGCTACGCTTCGCTCGATATCGCGATCCTCTGAGGATGCAGCTCTCCTCAACTGTCATCCGTTCCGCCGGATGGAGGCAGGCGGTCGTGGCGGTCTCTCTTGCCACTTACTTTGTCCTCGCGCTTGATTTCTGCTACGCCGGAAGCCCCGGCAGAGATTCGAAGAAGACTGCAAATGAGACGTACCTTTTCCCGACAGATGCCTCGCACCAAATAAACTCCGGCTTCGCCGACTACCGCGAGACACACTTTCACGGGGGGATAGACATTTCCACTAATGGAAGAATCGGCTATCCGGTCTATGCGGCCAAGTCGGGCTACGTGTATCGAGTCTCTGTTTCTCCGTACGGCTACGGCAAGATGATTTTGCTGAGGCACGACGATTCTACCTTCACGCTGTACGGACACCTGTCCGAATTCTCAAAGAAGATTCAGAAGCTGGTCGAGACTGCCCGGAAGAAAGAGAAAAAGTACGGCGTAAGACTCCGGTTTCAGTCCGGTGAAATCCCGGTCCGCCGTGGAGAGATTATTGCCCGCACCGGCGCGACAGGAATCGGCGGACCGCATCTCCATTTTGAAATTCACGGGAAGAATTACTCGTATATCGACCCGCTCATTTATAAATCGGTGGATGTAACCGGCTACAGAACTCCGAGGATATTCAATGTCGCGGTAAGGGAGTTCAATTCAGGATTAACCGAGGTCAGCAGTGTCTCCGGAAGAGACGGAGAGTGCCGCTCGAACGAGGAATTTCATCTCAATGAGCCGTTCTATTTCATCGTTCACGCCGCCGATTCGTACGGGCGCGAGAATTTCAAGAGACCGCCCAAGTATATCACGCTCAAGATCGACGGACGAGATTTCATCTCCCTCAATCTTACGCGCATTGCCACCGATGATTATCTCGATATCAATTCTCTGGTGGATTTCGAACTCTCGCGGGGATCCAAGACCTATTATATTCTGTGTGTCAATCGGGCAATCCCATTTTCGGTTTTCACGCCGGGCGCACCTCTCAGCGGATTAGTCGGTAGGAATTTCACAAACGGCATCCACACCTACGAGATCACGGTCAAAGACGAAGACGGCAATGAAGCGACCGCCACGGGCAAGTTCGTCCTTGGACTTCCCGGTTCCTCAACCCGCACAAATGGCTCGATGGCCGCCGACCCGGCCGTTCCACTCCCATTTTCGGAAAGAACTATCAGCCCCTCACCCGCTCTCTCTGTTCAGTTCCCGGCAAATTGCTTCACCAGGAACATCGATGTCTCTGTGCATCAGCAGTCTCCCGACTCGTTCCAGATCGAGCCGGCGGGTGAGCCTTTGAGGAAGAAACTCAAGGTGACATGGAAAGTGAACGATGCCGGGCTGCTGCTCTTCAGAAAGCTCAGGTACGGTTGGAGCCACATTCCTTACAGTAACGACGGGAAAGTTCTGACCGCCGAAGTCGGCTTCAGAACGGGGGAATTTGCGCTCTTGCGGGATAACGTACCTCCGATTGTCGACAGAATAAGAGTATCGAGAAAGAACCCGTTTTACCGGTCCGTTGCGCCGAATGAGTTTAACAGAGTTTTTGTATATTTTAGGGTATCAGACAAGTTGTCAGGAATAAACACGGACGACATCTTGCTGAAGGTCGGCTCAAAAGAATACTTATGTGAATATGATGTCGACAAACATGCGGCAATGTGCAGGGTCGACGCGGGTCTGTTGCGGCGGCAAAGGAGAATTACCGTAGTCGTGGCAGATAATGCCGGAAATGAACGAACCGTGGTTTCGAAAGTGAAATTCAGATGAATAGAGAAATCCCCAAGGCGTATTCCCCCTCAGAAGTCGAAGAGAAGTGGTACAAGTTCTGGATCGACAACAAGCTTTTTGAATCGAAGCCCGCGAAAGAGAGGAAGCCGTTCACGGTCGTAATTCCGCCGCCGAACATCACCGGCATATTGACAATGGGACACGTCCTGAATAATTCGATACAGGATGTGCTTGTCCGGTGGAAGAGGATGAAAGGTTATGAAGCATGCTGGGTGCCGGGAACCGACCATGCCGGGATAGCGACGCAGAATGTGGTCGAGAAAAGCCTGATCAGGGAGGGGAAAGATCGCCACACCCTGGGACGAGAAAAGTTCCTGGAGCTTGTCTGGAATTGGCGCGAAGAATACGGCGGCACGATAATCAGGCAATTGAAGAAGCTCGGTGTCTCATGCGACTGGTCGCGCGAGAGATTCACAATGGACGAAAGGTTGTCGCACGCGGTGCAGGAAGTCTTCGTCCGCCTGTACGAGAAGGGGTTAATCTATCGCGGGAAATATATTGTTAACTGGTGTCCGAAGGATCATACCGCAATCAGCGACGATGAGGTCGAGTACCAGGAGCGCGACGGCAAACTGTATTACCTCAGGTATCCCCTTGAAGACGGGACCGGGCACATAGTCGTCGCCACTACCAGACCGGAAACAATGCTAGGAGACGTGGCCGTTGCCGTTAACCCGTCGGACGAGCGTTACAGGCACATGGTCGGCAAGAACCTCGTCCTTCCGCTTGTAGGGCGAAAGATGAAGGTTATCGCCGACGAGTATGTCGACAAGGAGTTCGGTACCGGTGCGGTGAAGATAACCCCGGCGCACGATCCGAACGACTTCGTAGTAGCCGGCCGGCACGACCTGGAAAAGATAATCGTCCTGGATATCTCTGCGAAGCTCAATGAGAACGCACCGGAGAAGTACCGCGGTCTCGATCGGTACAAGGCACGGAAGATGATCATCGAGGATCTTCAGGCTCTCGGCTTGGTCGAGAAGATAGCCGACTACAGGCTGAGCGTCGGCGAGTGCTACAGGTGTCACACTGTAATCGAGCCGTATCTTTCGGATCAGTGGTTTGTCAGGATGAAGCCGCTTGCGGAACCGGCATTAAAGGCTGTCCGGGAGGGCAAGATAAAGTTTTACCCGGAACGCTGGGTGAAGACATACGAGCACTGGATGGAAAACATCCGCGACTGGTGCATCAGCCGGCAGCTCTGGTGGGGGCACAGGATCCCGGTCTGGTACTGCGGCAGCTGCGGCGAACTCGTGGTGAGCACGACTGAGCCGGCGGGGCCGTGCAGGAAATGCGGCGGCAAGACATATCGCCAGGATGAAGACGTCCTCGATACATGGTTCTCGTCGTGGCTCTGGCCTTTCTCGGTCTTCGGATGGCCGGAAGAGACTCCCGACCTGAAATACTTCTACCCGACCGATACGCTGGTAACGGCGCCGGACATCATCTTCTTCTGGGTTGCAAGGATGATTATGTCGGGGATCGAGTTCCGGAAGGAGGTACCGTTCAAACACGTTTACTTCACGAGCGTTATCCGCGACATGCAGGGGCGGAAAATGTCCAAATCGCTCGGGAATTCGCCCGATCCGCTCGACGTAGTAAGAGATTACGGCGCGGATGCGCTCCGGTTCACGATACTGTACCTTGCCCCTCTCGGCCAGGATGTCCTCTTCGATAGCAGCAGATGCGAGATGGGAAGGAACTTCGCGAACAAGATTTGGAACGCGGGACGGTTCCTTCTGATGAACCGGGACAAGCTGAGCGTGGCCGCCGCGCCGGACAGCTCGATATTCGACTTTGCAGACAGGTGGATAGTGAGCAGGCTCCATCACACCATCCATGATCTGAATGCGGCGCTCAATAACTTCCGCATCAACGATGCCACGAAAATTATATACGATTTCATCTGGCACGACTACTGCGACTGGTACGTCGAGATGATAAAAGACCGGCTGACCCAGCCGGTTGCAGCATCGGCAGATAATTCGGAGCTGACACACGCGATAATACTCGCCAACGCAATCTCCACTTTCGAGACTGCGATCGAGATGCTCCATCCTTTCATGCCCTTCATCACCGAAGAGATGTACAGCCTGATAGACCCTTCGCACCGCGGCAGCGTCATGGTGGCCGAGTTTCCCGAGGCGGAAATCCGTTTCATCAACGAGAGAGTCGAATCTGAAATGCAGCTTGTGCAGGAGATAATCACCTCCGTGCGCTCGATGAGGAAAGAAGCGAACGTTCCTGCAAACGTCCAGGTGGAAGTCCTTATGAAACCGAAGGACGAAGAGACGCTCGAGGTGATTTCCGCGAATCAATCCTACATCAGGCGCCTTGCTAAGGTGGAATCGCTCAGCGTCGGCTTTGAACTTCGGAAGCCTGCGACATCGGCCAGCGCCGTCGTGCAGGGGACCGAAATTTTTGTCTCGCTCGAGGGTCTGATAAATATCGATGCGGAGAGGAGCCGTCTCGAAAAGGAAATGACCCGGCTGAAGGGATCTATAACCGGCATCGAGGCAAAACTGGGCAACGAGCAGTTTATCCGCCGTGCACCCGCGGAGGTAATCGAAAAAGAGAAGATAAAGCTCGAGTCGATGAGGCTGAGCCTCTCGAAACTCGAAGAGAATTATCTTTCAATTAAGTGATAAGTCAAAGGTCAAAATTCAAAAAGCCAGTCCGCTTTTGACCCTTGACTTTTGAATTTTGAATCTCATTACCGGAGTAAGCATGCCATCATTTGATATCGTCAACCGCGTCGATCTGCAGGAAGTCGACAACGCGATCAACAACACGAAGAAAGAAATAGCCACCCGTTACGACTTCCGGGGCTCACCGGCCGAGGTAAGCCTCGACAAGAAGGAAAAGACGATTCACATAGTCGCCGAACATGAGATGAGGATGGATGCCGTGATGGACATGCTTATGACCCACATGATAAAACGGAAGGTCGACCCGAAAGTGCTTCAAATGAAACCGGTCGAACCGACCTCGCAGGGTCATGTGAAGCGGGAGGTCTCTATAAAGGAAGGCATCGATACCGAAACCGCAAAGAAGATCGTTAAGCTCATAAAGGACCAAAAACTGAAAGTCCAGGCATCTATCCAGGAAGAGCAGGTGCGCGTGACAGGAAAGAAGATAGACGACCTGCAGGAAGTCATAAAGATGCTCAGGGGACAAAACGTCGGGGTTCCCTTGCAATACATTAACATGAAGGATTAGGAACCGTTTCGAATGGCCAATTTCGGATTGCGGATTGGGGAGCCGGATCCGCAATTTGAAGACCGTATTCTCAGTGTCAGCTCCATATCCGAAATTCGAAATCAGGAATGAGGAAACATGACTTTTGCATTTACAAATATTAAATCGCCGGAAGGTATAATCGTAATAACACCGTATGTCTTCAACGATGAGCGCGGATTCTTCATGGAGACGTACCGGTCGGACGAATATGAAAAGGTCGGCATTAAGGAAGAATTCATACAGGATAATCACTCTAGGTCCACAAAAGGGGTGATACGCGGCCTCCATTTTCAGGTTGATCCTACAGAGCAATCTAAACTTGTGAGGTGCATCGCCGGTGAAATCTTCGATGTGGTCGTCGATTTGAGAAGGAAATCCGATTCATTCGGGAAGTGGTTCGGGATCGTGCTGTCTGAAGAGAATAAGAAAATGCTCTACGTTCCAAAAGGATTTGCACACGGTTATTCCACCCTCTCGGAAGAAGCAGAAGTGGTCTACAAGGTCGACGATTACTACTCTCGCGAGGATGAGCGTGGGGTATTGTACAACGATCCTGTGCTTGCAATAGACTGGAAAGTCACGAACCCGATCGTCTCGAGCAAAGACAAAGCCCTTCCGAAACTCGACAGGGAGGGAGATTATTTCTGATCACTAATAAAAAGACGTAAGGGATTTACCTCATGATTCTCTTACTGTTTGGCATGCTGTGTGGTGCCTCCTGATCTCTTAACCTCTTGTTCTATTAGCCTTTTGACCAAAAACCGGCTGAGATGGTTGTCGTATCGCAATCAGCTCGCCCAACAGAAAACAGGTTGCCTTGCGCGTGTGATTCAATACAACCTTCCTTGACACTCCCGATCTTATTGCGCTATATTCTTCGAAAATGGAGGAGACTGGAAAGTTCGTTAAAGGTTTGAAGACGAAAATGTTGCAGGCCCCTGAAGAACTTTTCTTTGCCGAATCTTGGGCGAAAGGTCCGCGCATGGTTCGGTTTTTTCTTATTCGGAGACGGTGAATGTTGGCAAGACGAACATTTGCGGCAGGGATCATGATGATCCTTCTGTCGGGTGCCGCCCTGGCACAGAGCACTCAATCTATAACCATACTTTCGCAAAGCGGCAATTCCACAACAATCCAGGTGACTCCGGATTCAACTGGAGTCGACACTGTGACTACCGGCGGAGTCAAGGGGCTCAAGCTGGTGTACAGAGATGTCGTGACCGAATTCAATACCGGAGGCAACTACGTGAGGGAGTTTATCCCGGTCCAGGTGGGAGTCTTTTCGAAACAGGTACACGTGCAGGTTCTCCAAACGGATTACAGGACAGTTGAGATGATGGCCCCTTACCGGAGTCCGTCGTTTCCGACACAGCTGAAGCCTAATTTTGTCACGCAATTCGTTTCTTACAATCCTCCGTATGATCAGCGGAAACATTTTGTCGCCATGATACGGGTTTACCCTTATTCCTACGACAGCACATCCGGCTCGTACCAGCTATTAACCAGGGTTGTATTCCAGGTGACTTCGGTAGGCAGCGGTGTGATGACGAAGAATATGCCGACCGATTTACTTCTGTCGGGCTCGCTCGTAAACTATGATCAGGTCAAGAACGCCGTCGTAGCACAGCCGACCCGGTTGTTCAAGGCGACAACGTCCGGCGTCCTGTCACAGGGAACATGGTACAAGATGTCGGTATACCGCACCGGAATATACAAGCTGACGTACGATCAATTAAAAGCGGCGGGCGTTCCGGTCGACGGTGCAGGCCTGAATACGATCAAGATATACAACAACGGCGGGACCATGCTTCCGGAGGATCCGAATGCGCCCCGGCCGGGCGATCTCACTGAGAACGCAATATACGTACATGACGCCAGCGGAAACGGAACCTTCGGTCCGAACGACTACATTTTGTTCTACGGGAGGGGGACAAAGGGATGGAGCTACGACTCATCGTCCAACACGTTCTCTCATTACATCAACAATTACTCGGACACGAACTATTACTTCATAACCTGGGGCGGACAGCAGGGGAAGCGGATGCAGGTGGTCCCGAGTTTCCATGCGGCCGCATACTACCGCCCGCAGAGTTACACGTCCGGCGTGTTCCAGGATACGTCCATGTACAATCTTCTGAATTCCGGTCAGGACTGGTACGGTCCGCAGCTTGTACCGCCGAATTCTTCCGGGGGTAATTCGTCCTATCTTTACCAGAACACGCTTTATGGTCTGGACCATTCTCGGGATATCACGTACAGGCTCGCCCTCATCTCCAGAAGCACGGACGGGAGCTACAACTACTTCACCGTCTATGAGAATTCGACGGGTACTCAGCTGGGCACCATTGTGGGAGGGACGGTTACGACAACCGGCGACTTCGCCGACCAGGGGGACTACGCGTATCCGGCTCCTGTTCAGACATTCAGCGGAACAGGGAACCTTACGAACGACAAGAGCTCGCTGGAAGTTGCCTATAATTCCACCTCGACATCGGCGCAGGGATACATCGATTGGATTGAAATATTGTACCACAGGTACTTCCAGTCAGTGGGCGACGTCCTGGATTTTTACGGGCCGGATACGACTGCAAATGTCTATTATTCGGTGAACGGCTTCTCGAGCAACAGCGTAAACGTTTTCGATGTGACGAATTTCGCGAACGTTGGGATGGTTCAGCCGGACTCCGTGAACAACGGCACCGTGTACTTCGGGACTCAGGCATCCTCGGGATCAAGGAAAGAATTTTATGCGGTCGGCGACAACGGATACCTGTCGGTGCAGACCATTGCAGGTGTTGCCAATTCAAATTTGCACGGCGACCTCAACGGAGCCGACCTTATCATAGTAACCGCGCCGCAGTTTCTCCCCCAGGCCGACGAACTGGCGAGCTGGAAAGAGAGCCACGACGCACTGAGCACTCAGGTCGTGACGACGACACAGGTTTACAACGAATTCGGATGCGGCTTACCCGACCCGACGGCAATAAGAGATTTTCTCAAGTATGCCTATACCAACGACCAACTGACTCCATCGTACGTGATATTGTTCGGATCGGGCACCTACGACTACAAGGGAATTGCAGCGAAGGACACGGAGTTCGTCCCGCCGTATGAGTCGCAGGAATCACTCAACCAGGTCAGCAGCTATTGCAGCGACGACTATTACGTGGAATTCAACGGCCCGTTGACCGAGACACCCATTTCGATGAGCATAGGAAGGCTGTCCGCTCATGATGCGGCAGATGCGGATGCGGTCGTCAACAAGATAAGACTATATGAGACAGCTACTGATTTCGGGACGTGGCGGAACCTGATTACACTCGTCGCCGACGACGATGTGACGACGGGAATTGCCAACGACGTCGGAAGTCCGGGTTTCACGAGCGACACTCAATTTCTGGAGCAGTATATTCCGTCCCAGTTCGACTTGAAACAGATTTATATCGCGCTCTATCCGACAGTTGTTTCGACATCGGGTCGTCGCAAACCACAGGCCGCCGCAGACATCATCAACCAGATCAACCAGGGGACACTGATGATGAATTTTGTCGGTCACGGCGCATTCGACCTTTGGTCGTATGCTCACATATTCGAGGCCCCGGTGGCGGTGCCACAGCTGACGAACCTCAACAAGCTCACCTTGTTCGTAACCGCTACCTGTGATTTCGGACTCGACGACAATCCGCAGGAAGAAAGCGGAGCAGAACTACTTGTCAACTCTCCGATCGGGGGAGCAATAGGATGCCTTAGCGCAACGAGGGTGGGTTACGAGGGGGACAATTCGTTGTTCGATAATACTTTTTTCGGCGACCTTCTGGTCTGGAATACCCAGAGAGTTCCGCCCAGAATCGGCGATGCAGTCTTTGAAACAAAGCAGGCGCTTTATTCTCTCGCCGATGCGAAGTACAACTACACCGGCGACCCGACTGTCCGACTTGCGGTACCGCGGTACGAAGCTGTAATCGACAGCCTGAACGGACAATCGCTCGCTCAGCTGCAGGAAATTAAGGCACTGGAGAAACTCGACATTAAAGGAAGCGTGCTCAAGGCGGATGGAACCCTATGGAGCGACCTGGCTGATACAGGGATCGTCACTATATATGACTCCGATAAGCCCGTACTCATACCTCAATGGAATCTAAGCTACAATTTCCCCGGATCGATTCTGTATAGGGGAGAAATATCGATTCAAAACGGAGAGTTCGAGGCTCAGGCAGTCATACCCAAGGACATTTCCTACAGCGGTGAAAAGGGAAGGATAGAGCTTTATTTCGGAGGCGGGGGCGCCGACGGACTTGGATACACCCGGAATGTGATCGTGGGAGGAACCGACACGGCCGCCACGAACAACCACATAGCTCCGGTGATCGACATTTATTTCGACTCCAGGAATTTCAGGGATGGAGATGTGGTCTCCGCAAATCCGACTATGATAGTAGATATCCACGCCGTGAACGGGCTTAACCTGTCGGACGCTGCAATAGGACATAGCCTGCAGGCTACTTTCGACGGTCAGCAGTCGGTGAACCTCGCGCCGTACTACACCGGAAAACTGAACTCGTACCAGGATGGCACGGTGGAATATCCCGTCACAACCGATCTCTCGTACGGTGAACATTCGGTCACTATACAGGCGTTCGATGCGTTCAACAATGAGGCGCAGGCGAGCGCGACGTTCGACGTCGAGCCCAACTCCACGCTCTCGATAATGAACGTTTACAATTATCCGGATCCGTTCAGCAGCGGCACGGCATTCACGTTCGAAAGAAGCGATGCCGGCGGTGCGGGGGAGCCTGTGAACGTGACCATAAAAGTATTTACGATCAGCGGAAGGTTGATCAGGACAATCCACGCGTACGGGCTCACGGGCACATTCGTGAGAATCGACTGGAACGGGCTCGATGAGGACGGTGACCGCCTGGCAAACGGAGTATACCTCTACAAGGTGATAGCGACTACGATTGACGGGCAATACACCAGCTCTGCGATCGGCAGGATGGCGGTAGTGAGGTGAAGGGCACTGCCGACTGGCAATTCCCAAACGGGGCAATCGGATAGCTTCTTCATGATTGGATCGTCGGTCGTCTTCTTCGCCCTGTCGGCCTCTTTCATCAATAGCATCAGGGCGGGGTACTCAAGCAATTCTTCGTCGACGGCGGTTGAGTCAATATCAAGCTTATTAAGCAGTTTGGACAGGAGTCTCAAGTCGTCCTTGGAACTTAATTGAGCTCAAATTTGTCAGAATAGTCAATGAGCCGGAACGAAGAAAGACCCTCGGGAGAAGGTAGAGAAATCGCCAGGATAGCCCTGATAATCTATCTGGGTATTGTCGCCGTCTTCGAAGTATCACGTTTTAACCTGGCGTCCTCCGAAGCCGTTCTATCCGTCTCCAGTGCGGCAGCCTCGGCAAACGCCCTGGATATGATCAACGCTCACCATATCTGTCCGGCACAGCTTTTTGCGCAGCCGGTTGCCGGGGCTGTGATATTCGTCACTAGGCTGTTCGTGGCGGACGGCACATTTCTTCCGGCGCTCAGTCCGAAGATTCCGGAGAGCTTCGAATTTTCAGGAAGCTTCTCCACTCGCGCCCCTCCTCAAGCATAATCCTTTCTTGAATTAATCAACGTCGGTGTCTCGCCATCTGTGCGGAGTGACGCCGCCTACTAAAACCAAACTTCTCAAGGAGAATGTTATGCTTAAGAGAGTATTTTTCACATTAGCTCTTCTGTCTGTTATTCAAATTGTGCCGTTAGTTCATGCACAAAGCAAGAAATCGGTTCAAGATCCTGTTGCCGCAGAATTCCCTTACCAATATTACCCGGAGAATCTGCCTGATCCCTCGCTCGCAAAATACTTCCCGAAGACCTGGACAACGTATGCGTCAAACGAGGGTCGCAATGCCGTCTTCTCATTGCCAAAAACCGCTCCCGCCGTTCTGCGTAAGGGGGTCAACTGGAAATTCGCAGGCGCTGGAGCGATTCGCCTCGATGGACCACCCGTGAACAATAGCGTCATTACCACCGCTTACGGAATCGGTATGCCGGTCGGGGCGTCAGTGGTTAACGGCATCGCTTACATCGGCAGCGACAACGGATACACTTATGCGCTCAACGCTATGACAGGCAAACTCATCTGGGCACACTACGGATGGAACATGAACATGAGCAACCCGCTGGTCGCTGATGGACGAGTCTTCGTCTCGACCGGCAGCGCCTATTTCAATTATGCAAACACAATGCTCTACGTTAAAGGAAAGCGGCCGACACGCGGACCTGGACTCAATTCTCTCTATGCACTCGACGCCAGGACCGGCAAGGAAATCTGGGCTTACCATTTCGCGGGCGAGGCTATGCCGACAGCCGCATACGAAGACGGGTTCCTCTATATCGGAACGGGCGACGGCCACGTATACAAAATAAGCGCCGAAACCGGGAAGCCCGAGTGGATCTCCGACATCGTCTCATTTGTCAGTATGTCTTCTCCGGTCCTGAACGGGAAGTATGTGTTCCTCGGCGGCACCGATCCAAACTACTTCTATGCGCTCGACAAAGAGACGGGAAGGGTCGCATGGAAGATCACGATACCCAGGCTTGTCGCTACCGGGATGGGCGATTGCACGCCGGCGTACTCTGATAACATCGTGGTACAGGAAGCGACGGTCGAAACCGGAGATACGCACAACCCGGTTGCAAACGTCCTGCTCGCGCTAAACGCGGATAACGGGAAGACTGTCTGGCAAAGACGATTTGCGAAAGGTCCCGTGCCGCCGGCCATGAAGACCGCAACGCCTGTGATAGCCGAAGGTAAAGTCTTCGAGGGAAGCCCGGTCACCGGCGACTACTATGCGTTCGATCTGAAGAGCGGCAGGGAACTCTGGAAGGTGCACCTTGGTGCGCAAATCCGTGCCGGTGCGGCTCTCGCCGGCGGGGTTCTCTACGTACCTTACAAGTCGGGAGACATAGCTGCCATCAGAGCTTCGGACGGCACCCTTCTCAGCGACAAACATATAGGAGGCGCTTTCGGCCCGTCTTCGCCTGTTGTCGTGGGCGGAACGCTGTACGTCTCCAACATCTACGGCTGGCTCATGGCGATGCCGCTGTCGCAGCTTGACGGAACATCCATGGCTTCTCTGAGAGGTACTTCCAATCCATGATGGGAAGCAAAGTGCCTTCAATGGTTGGTTAAGCATTCAGGACTGTAATATCAAGAGGATGTCTCTGCGCCTCCGCATTTTTATTGAACCGACGGAGAAGCAGAGACATCCTGTAACAAGCTAAACAGAGAATCTCAGGATTGATTCGGACCAGACCGTTAGTTCATGACGGTCGTACGCAAAGAATGCTTGGAAAACACTGGGAATTACAGTTAACTTATTTCCTGAAAGCATGCTCGATTACCGAGAGAGAAACTCATCCGGATAGTCGTATGTTTGGATCGTTGCAATTTGAAAAGCGGACGTAGGATAATTCGGTCGACTCCGGACCCAAAATGTCAAATTAATCATAGACACAAAATGCAGAACAATGTGATGCACATGTGCGCCGTTCCCGAATATTCTCCTTCCATCCGGGTATCGAGATCACCGGGTAATGTCCTAATGCCCGCTCTCGCGGTGAACAGACAGTGAAGATGCATAAGTCAACCCCGCAACTCAATCATTCCCGAGGAATCGCAAAATGGCCACTATGAATCTGTCCGGCGAGGGCGCAGCGTCCTCTCAACAAACCGGCAAAGCACCGACATATCGCGCTCCCTTTGCAATCATGACAAGCCTCTTCTTCATGTGGGGATTCATGACCGCGTGGAACGACATCCTTATCCCCCGTTTTAAGGAGGCTTTCACACTGGACTTCTTCCAGGCTATGCTGGTGCAGTTTGCCTTCTTCGGCGCTTATTTCATCGGCTCTCTCGTTTATTTTATTATTTCCATGACGGCGGGGGATCCTATCGCGAAGATAGGCTATAAGAATAGTCTTGTGCTGGCACTCCTGATGTCGGCTCTCGGGAGCGCATTGTTCTGGCCGGCCGCGACCGCAGTCTCGTATCCATTGTTCCTCGTAGCGCTGTTCATAGTGGGGCTCGGATTTGCGCTCCTGCAGATCGCTGCGAATCCATACGTAACGATTCTTGGGCCGGAACGGACCGCTTCGAGCCGGCTGAATCTTGCGCAGGGCTTTAACTCGGTAGGAACGACGCTCGGTCCGCTCATCGGCGGCTATCTGATATTCGAATACTTCAACCGGGCCGGGGCAAACGGCGCCGAGTCGGTTAAAGTGCCGTACCTCGCGTTCTGCATCGTTTTTTTGGTATTGGCGATTGTCTTCTTCTTTATCCATTTACCGCATGTCGGAGAGGGTAAGATCGAGCGCGGCGCTGGAGCGCTGAAGTTTCCCCATGTCATTCTCGGCATCGTTGCGATTTTCATGTACGTCGGCGGGGAAGTTTCGATCGGAAGCTCCATCATCAACTTTCTCGGTCAGCCGGGCATTGCGGGACTGACCCCGGTAGAGGCGAGCAAGTATGTGTCGTTGTTCTGGGGCGGGATGCTCATCGGACGTTTCATGGGTGCAGTCGAGCTGAGCGAAATGAAATCGACGGGAAAGCAGCTTCTTCTGGCGGGTATTCCGATAGCCGCATTCATCATACTTGGCATTCTCAGCGGTTGGAACGTCGTGGTCAACTACCTGCCGCTTCTTGCCGCATGCTGGCTGCTGTTTCAATTCGGCAAAGCGAATGCGGGACGCTCACTCGCCATCTTCATGGCTGCTATCGTCGTGCTTCTGGCAATGACAATATTTGCCGGAGGAAAAGTCTCCATGTGGTGCGTTGTCGGAGTAGGATTGTTCACTTCGATCGGCTGGTCGAACACATTCTCACTCGCACTCGAAGGAACCGGGATATATAAGAGTCAGGTTTCGTCGCTCCTTGTCGCCGCTATCCTCGGCGGAGCGATTTTGCCCCCGTTGGAGGGGCACATAGCGGATGTTGCCGGTCTGCAGGTTTCTTACATCGTGCCGCTGATCGCCTACGCATACGTTGGATTCTATGGCCTGAAAGGCCACCGCATCGGTCGCAATCATCCTGCTGAAGCGGCTTGAACCCATCCGGCCCGAAAAAAAAGATTGCGGGGGGTGCCGAACCGGGCAGCGCCCGCAGAAACGTGAACCGCAATAAGAGTGCCCGGCAGATAGAAATCCTCTCGCTGGTAGAGAAAAATCCCGGTTCGTATTCAATTGCCGACCTGTGCGAAATCTTCGGAGTCGAGGTCGCCACACTCAACAGGGACCTGAACGAACTCCGGGGCATGGGGTACGATATCCACAGCTCGAAGAAGCAGCTGACTCTCCTCGCCTCCCTGACCGAAGATGATTACCGTGAACTTCTGTCGGTCTATCTCACCTCGGTCAGCGGAATAATAAGTTTTCCCAAAAACGTATCGTTGACGGCAAAGCAGCTGCAGGACAGAACGCTTGAAGTGTTTGCCGCACTCGTTCATGCCATCGAGCAGCGCGAGAGAATCGTGATCAGTTATGTCAGACTTCACGACCAGACGGCATCGAAATATAAAGTCGAGCCGTACGACATAATTCCCGCCAACCGCGATTGGCGGCTGATTGTCAGGTCCGGCAAGATATTCAAGCAGTTTATTATCGGCAATATAAAGAAAGTAGTAAGCACCGGGGAGAACTTCGAGCGCATCGGGGACTTTTCGACGAATGACTACTACGCAGGCAGTTTTGGATTCTTCAGCGGAGGGACCATATTTGAGGCCGAACTTGAATTCGATGGGTCCGTCGCGGCGCTGGTACGAAACCGCATCTGGACCGAAGGCCAGGAAATCATCGAATCGGAGGACGGAATTGTGGTTCTCCGAATGAAGGTAAATTCGATCGAAGAAGTCGGCAACTGGGTTCTGTCGTGGGGTTCGAACGTGTTCGTAAGAAAGCCTGCAGAGTTGAGGGAATACGTGCTCGGGAAGGCAAGGGGGATTCTGCAGATGAGCGAGAAAAAAGGCAGATGACAGATTTCATTTCAAATTCGGTCATAGAAATAATCAGATACCTCGGTTATCCCGGAGTCTTCCTGTTGATGACACTCGAGAGCGTAAACATACCGATCCCATCGGAGGTCATCATGCCTTTCTCAGGCTTCCTGGCTATGCAGGGCACTTTCAATTTCTGGGCTGTGGCATCGGTAGGGACTCTGGGAAATGTTGCGGGATCGCTCCTCTCGTACTTTCTTGCGGAGTGGATACTCAAAATGAGGAACAGGTACGGACTGCTGAAAATCATTCTGTCTGACAAACATCTCGAGAAGACAAACAGCTGGTTCCTGAAATACGGCTCTTACTCGATCTTCTTCGGAAGAGTAGTACCGGTGGTGAGGACTTTCATATCTCTTCCCGCGGGGATCGGCAAGATGAATCCCCTGAAGTTCACCTATCTTACTTTCCTGGGATCCTTCTTGTGGTCTTTGTTCCTGACCTATGTGGGATTTTTCCTGGGGAACAACTGGGTGGCGATTCAGGTTTACTTCAGGAAGATTGACTATGCGGTGCTGGGAATCACGGTCGTTATTATTCTGTACTTAATCTTCGGCAGAAGGAAGAAGAAAATTATCGTCTAGGAGTCTGTCGGGGAACAAACATTTTTGTGTACAAAGTTTGTTGAGCCGTAATCATGATATTTTGTTAGTTTAGAGTTGGCGCATTTTTTGTCTCGCTAAGATCCGAAGAGATGATTCCTCCA
>JAKAGT010000017.1 GCA_021825585.1 Bacteroidota bacterium
GAATTTTCGGCGCCGAGTCGCTTGACCAGTGAGCTATTACGCACTCTTTAAATGAATGGCTGCTTCTAAGCCAACATCCTGGTTGTCTCAGCAACTCAACATCCTTTGATACACTTAACTTGTATTTGGGGACCTTAGCTGATGGTCTGGGTTATTCCCCTCTCGGCGACGAAGCTTATCCCCCGCCGCCTGACTCCTAGGAAACATGTTATCGGAATTCGGAGTTTGCATGGGTTTGGTACCGTTGTGACAGCCCTAGCCCAAACAGTGCTCTACCTCCGAAACACTATTACCTAAGGCTAGCCCTAAAGCTATTTCGAGGAGTACGAGCTATCACCGAGTTCGATTAGCTTTTCACTCCTACCTTCAGCTCATCCGAGTAGTTTTCAACCCACACCGGTTCGGACCTCCATGAGGTTTTACCCCCACTTCATCCTGGCCAAAGGTAGATCACCCGGTTTCGCGTTTGCCGCCCGCCACTGACTCCCCGCCGAAGCGGGGCAGGCGCCCTATTCAGACTTGCTTTCGCTACGGCTCCGGCCAAGTTATGGCCTTAACCTTGCGACGGACGAGCAACTCGTAGGCTCATTAAGCAAAAGGCACGCCGTCATGGCGCCGAGGCGCCACTCCGACCGTTTGTAAGCATACGGTTTCAGGTACTATTTCACTCCCCTCTCGGGGTTCTTTTCACCTTTCCCTCACGGTACTTGTTCACTATCGGTCACCAGAGAGTATTTAGTCTTACGAGATGGTTCTCGCAGATTCCCACAGGCTTCCACTCATCCCGTGGTACTTGAGATCGCTCGCCAGAGAGCCACATGTGTTTTCATTTACAGGACTTTCACCTTCTATGGTGTGCACTTCCAAACACTTCGACTAACACCGTGGTTTGAACTCTCCGACCTACTGCAAATCGGTCCACAAGCGCCTCACAACACCGCCGATACAACGGTTGCAGCCTTTAACATATCGGACGGTTTAGACTGTTTCCCTTTCGCTCGTCGCTACTGAGGAAATCTCTAATTGATTTCTTTTCCAGAGGGTACTGAGATATTTCACTTCCCCTCGTTGCCTCTGACGTGCCTATGAATTCAGCACGCAGTCACTCCGCATTACCGGAGCGGGGTTGCCCCATTCGGAAACCCTCGGGTTAAGGGTTGTATCCACCTACCCGAGGCTTATCGCAGGTAGCCGCGTCCTTCATCGACTTCTGGTGCCAAGGCATCCACCGTATGCCCTTAATAACTTAACCGAAAAACCTTTTTTTGAGACTAGAGTAACCAGACTTTTCTACATTTTAGGGACGGATCTTCCGACCAATCTTTCGATTTGCCGGACGACCGTATAAATAATTGTTTCAGACTCAGTAAACACAATCGACTCGTTTGCTACTTCGGCCGAAGCCTTTTCGCTACTGAACGTCGACCACATTTACATCCCAAATTGTCAAAGAACTCTTCTCAATTATCAATTAACAATGACCAATGATCATTGATAATTGTCCATTGAGCATTGAAGAGTGGAGCTGAAGGGATTCGAACCCTCGACCCTCTGGTTGCAAACCAGATGCTCTCCCAGCTGAGCTACAGCCCCGTAGCCGGTAGTTTCGCCGACACGCCGAGTGGGCCTGAGTGGAGTTGAACCACTGACCTCACGCTTATCAGGCGTGCGCTCTAACCACCTGAGCTACAGGCCCAGTGTTTTCACGGCAAACAACTGATTAAAAGAACTTTATCAAAAAAAATTGACAATCTGTGCACGGAGGAAGTCAATCGACTTAGGCTCCTTAGAAAGGAGGTGATCCAGCCGCACCTTCCGGTACGGCTACCTTGTTACGACTTCGCCCCAGTCACCGGTTTCACCTTAGGCAGCTCTCTCCTTGCGGTTGAGACACCGACTTCGGGTGCTCCCGGCTTCCATGGCGTGACGGGCGGTGTGTACAAGGCCCGGGAACGTATTCACCGCGCCGTGCTGATGCGCGATTACTAGCAATTCCAGCTTCATGCAGTCGAGTTGCAGACTGCAATCCGAACTGAGGCCATTTTTCAGGGATTGGCTCCACCTCGCGGTTTTGCGACCCGTTGTAATGACCATTGTAGCACGTGTGTAGCCCTGGACGTAAGGGCCATGAGGACTTGACGTCATCCCCACCTTCCTCACCGCTTGCGCGGGCAGTCCCATTAGAGTGCCCAGCATTACCTGATGGCAACTAATGGCAGGGGTTGCGCTCGTTGCAGGACTTAACCTAACACCTCACGGCACGAGCTGACGACAGCCATGCAGCACCTGTACCAGCTCTCGACTTTACGAGTCGTTTCCCTTTCAGGATTCTACTACTGGCCTTTCAAGCCCAGGTAAGGTTCTTCGCGTTGCATCGAATTAAACCACATGCTCCACTGCTTGTGCGGGCCCCCGTCAATTCCTTTGAGTTTCAACCTTGCGATCGTACTCCCCAGGTGAGGTACTTAACGCGTTAGCTCCGGCACCGGGCAAATGCCCGACACCTAGTACCCATCGTTTAGGGCGTGGACTACCAGGGTATCTAATCCTGTTTGCTACCCACGCTTTCGTCTCTGGGCGTCAGTACCGGTCCAGATGGCCGTCTTCACCACCGGTGTTCTTCCTGATATCTACGCATTTCACCGCTACACCAGGAATTCCGCCATCCTCTCCCGGACTCAAGACCAACAGTTTCAAAGGCTGTTCTACAGTTAAGCTGTAGGATTTCACCTCTGACTTGCAGGTCCGCTTGCAGACCCTTTACACCCAGTGATTCCGGACAACGCTCGCCCCCTACGTATTACCGCGGCTGCTGGCACGTAGTTGGCCGGGGCTTACTTTGGAGGTACCGTCAGTGGCGCATAGCACCAGTTTCTTCCCTCCCTACAGAGGTTTACAACCCATAGGGCCTTCATCCCTCACGCGGCGTCGCTGCTTCACCCTTGCGGGCATTGAGCAATATTCCTCACTGCTGCCTCCCGTAGGAGTCTGGACCGTGTCTCAGTTCCAGTGTGGCTGATCATCCTCTCAGACCAGCTACCCGTCGTAGGCTTGGTGAGCCGTTACCTCACCAACTACCTGATAGGACGCAGGCTCATCTTCAGGCCCCCGACTTTCGTCGGGGTTTAACAACTGTCACCATGCGGTGCCGCTGCATCGTCCGGTATTAGTCCCGATTTCTCGGGGTTGTCCCAATCCTGAAGGCAGATTACCTACGCGTTACGCACCCGTGCGCCAGTGATCACAATTTATTGCTAAACCGTGACCCCTCGACTTGCATGTGTTAGGCACGCCGCCAGCGTTCGTCCTGAGCCAGGATCAAACTCTCCGTTGTAGAAAACCTTTAAGCCATAGACTCACCAGTTTTCAGATGAGAGTTCGCCTGACATCATTGTTATGTCAAGGCTGAACCTTAAAGCCGAATTGACTTCATCTCGCTGTGCACAGATTTGTCAAATAACATACCCGATTAGAATCAGCACAATCGGGGAGAAAAAAATCGCCCCCATTTACTTTGAGGGCGTTTCCTTCATCAAACTTTTTAAAACTGTTACGACTGGATGTCGTTCAAAGCTATAAAATATATACTCTGTGCCCTGAAAAGTCAAGCTCTTTCACACACTATTTTGAACGAAAATCACTCGCCTGTCCCTGTATTTCCTCCTCTGGCTTCAGATATATGAGTAATAATTTCCATGTGCCCGTAAATATTTCAACGCGCGCCTTTCGCCTCCTGCCGCAGCATTGCGGTCACGAGCCATTTAACCTCGAAATTCGTCCGTCTGAACGGATTATCACCCACCCACCCGAATTCATTTCCGCGGCATGGGGATTGTCTAAATGTGAATGAAAGGAAAAAACATTTGAGGGATATGATGGAAAACGCAATCCAAACTTCGACGCAGGCCAGAAAGCCTGTCAATATCTTCCCGAAAGCAGAAGGCGTACCCCTCGATTTTTCCCCGGCAATCGGGAATGCCAGCGCGAGTCTGCGCTTCATGGTCAACCGAAATGGCATTGACGTGAAGCTGTCAAACTCCGCTGCAATCACCGCCCTGAGATTTGAAATCGAATTTGAAAGCAGATTCAAATACAGACCGCCTGAGCTCCATGCCAGAGTTCAGAGACTTAACAGCTACATAAACTTCCAGGATAACGTTCTCTCATTTGTTCTGCTCGGAATGCACGGAGAAGGCATCTCGGCTGGCAACAGCACGATTGCCTCGATCCCGTTAGATCAGGACCTGAACTTCAACGTGGTCGCCGCTTACGCCTCTACCGGGACGGGATATATCACGGAAATAAAGTACCAGGTTTCCAACGACGATTCCGAAGAGAGCGCGCTTACTCTCGAGCAGAACGATCCTAATCCGTTTGCGACGAAGACCAGAATCGAATTCGCCGTTTCCGATGAAACAGACGCCAAGCTTCTGATTTACGATGTCGGAGGGGCACTTGTGCGGACGCTGCTCGACCGCGTGCTCAGTGCCGGCGAATACAGTGCCGAGTGGGACGGAACAGATGACAGCGGACGGAGTGTCGACTCGGGGATTTACTTTTACAGGCTCTATGCGGGAGTTTACAGCATAACGCGGAAGATGGTCTTAGCAAGATAGAGAGTTTCCCTCCCCCGAAGGCTCACTTCGGGACAAGCCAACGCTCAACAGGGGGGTGTGATCCCGTAAGTCGCACCTCCCTTGTTTTTTTATTTACCCAGCGCCCGATTAATCGAAGTCAGGATATCGTCGAGATCATAGGGCTTGCTTACGAAGTCCGAGGCGCCGAGACGAAGCGATTCTATAGCGTTCTTCACATCGGCGTAGGCCGTCAGCATAATCACCTTAGTCTCGGGCACCTTCCCCTTGACAAACTTCAACACTTCAAACCCGTCCACCTTAGGCATCTTTATGTCCAACAAAACCACGTCAAACCTGTCGCCCTGCTCGCTCCTCGCCCGGACTAATTCGATTGCCTCGTCACCGTCTCCCGCGCTCTGGACTTCAAAGGCTTCCGCCTCCAGCTCACTGGCGAGGAGGAACCTGAGTGCCTCCTCGTCGTCAACGACCAGAACTTTCGGTTTCGACATTAAGTCTTCTCACTTTCCATTTTGTGGGTCATATTGCTTTATGCGCTTTTCCAGATTCTGCAGTTCCTGCTCCAGCGACCTAGTCGGTTGTGGCCCCCTGGTCTCAAGCGCCTCAAATCTCTGCCTCAAAGTCGGAAGAATCTTAGCCTTTATGACTATTATCAGCTCCTTGGTCTGCACGGTAATCTGGTCTGACCCTGTCAGGTACCTGAGGCCCAAAACCCACCATGGAAGGTCCTTAAGAACGGGAATCCCTTCTCTGTGTGTAGTTTGTGTTGAGCTGTAGAGTCCTCCTATTGTAGTCTGCTCACCGTTCAAAAGCAAGACTTTTGTGTTTGCCTGCTCGGTGTTTATGATCGTGCCGGCTGCGCTGTTGCCGCCCAAGGAGCTGTTCGTAAGGTTAAGATTAAGGCTGACGTAGTCTATGCTGTCCTGACTGTAGACCGTCGGTGTAGCGTCAACAATGATACCGGTATTCTGCATTTGCTGGACTGAATTTCCCGCAAAATCTCTCGTCGTCACGAAGAAATTCACGCCTACCTGGATGTGACCGATTTCTCCCGACCTGACCGTTATTTCAGGGCTGGCAAGAATCTTTCCGAGATCTTCCGACTCCAGAAGACCGAAGATAGCTCCAAGACTCCCGAACGAAAAATCATGTTGACCGCTGACCGTAAAATCACCCGACGTCGGCGCGTTTATCCCGACATTCGAAGGCGCCGTACCGATCCCGGATGGGAGGTTGCTCTGCGGTATGCTCGTTATTCCGTGCCAGGTATTCGAAATGAGGAAGTTTATGTTGATCCCGTGCGAATTGAGTTTTGTAAGATCTGCCTCAAAGAATATCGCTTCGATATTGACTTCCCTCGAACTCAGAGTCGGGGTACCGGGTGGCAAAGGCGCTGCTTTTTCTTCTCCCTTAACAATTACCTGCTGTGCACTGGGCACAATCTGGATATAACTCTCGTATTCTTTATACCACAGGTTGTTTGACCGCAGTATAGTTTCGAGAGCATCGAGCCACTGCATCCTGTCGATATCTACTCCGATAGGCGTACTCCTGTTTTCAGGATCTACTATTATCTTGTTGAGAAATTTGCGGCTGTAGCTGTCCAGGATAGTCAGTGCCTGGTTAAATGGAGTGCTCGATGTAATGGTAACCATCTGGGCTGGTGTAACATACTGGTGCCTGAGTTCCGGAGGTGCAGAATTGATTTGTGCACTCGCTTCCATCGTACAAATCGAGGCAACAGCGAAAAACATTATCAGCTTTTTCATCATAATCCTCTTCTATTTTCCAAATCTGACTTTCAAAACGACGCGATCGACAATTCCGCCTTTGTTAAGTGTAAACTCCGCTTCATTCTTGCCGGGATCGATCTTCGTCAGGTAACCGAGATATACTTCATCTCCGACTCTTAGAATATGACCGACGCCTTTCTGGTCTACGATGAATACCTTGTCTCCCATTACGGCCCTGAGATCCGAACGCTCGACATCGACCAACCCAAGGACATTGGCCGGGGGTTCACTGGAAATCAGGGGCTTGAAGTAATTCAGCCCAATGGAAACGTTCTTGTACAACGTTGGATCCTCCCCGCTTTGTCCGGCCGAGAGCCCGGCAACAGTAGAATAGTATGCGTGAAGTTCCATCGTAAACGGCACGACGGTCTGCGGCCTGTCCGAGGTCTGGTCGCGTACCTCGAGTCCCGACAGGGTGAGATCCCCTACCTTATACATCAGCTTTGCATGTTCGAGATACCAGATAAACCTGAAAAGATTGTCGTAAGATGTCTCGCCTTTGAGGTTGTAAAGGTTGTAGCCGTACTGTTTGAAGCTTCTCGCTCCCTGATAGAGCATGTCGAATTTCACGAAGCCGCTCGCGTCCATGATCCTATTCAGGTAGGCGTAGGTCAAAGCCGTAGTGTCGTTGCTCGGAATGACTTTAAACCTTTTTGAATATTTTTCCTTCATGCTCACAAGTTGCTGCTCCGACTCCTTCAGTTCGCTTTCTACTGCCGGGCGTTCGCCGATGGTCTTGTCAAGCGATGCTACCTGCGTCCTCAGCTGCCGCTCCTCTTTCGGCTGCGATACTTTGGTCAGATAGAAGCCCGCCCCAAAAATGACGACCAGAAATGCCGCCAGAACTACTGTATTTCTCAGTGCGTAAGACATTGGTCAAATCCTCACTTTCCTGCGTACCTAAGATCAATCTGGAACTCATACACGGTTTTGCCGCGAATGTCGGCTACATCCACCTTTCTGAGAATTGACCCCGGATAGCTCTGCGCGAACCGTGGTATCCTGTTTCTGTATACTGAAAATCCGCCGATCGAATAAGTGTCTTTGTTAATTTGATGGACGTTAGTGAGCCACATATTACCTACTCTGTATACCGTGCGCGAAAGCGAACTCATGAGGCTCGACCATCTCTCTGTGTTCGGGGTCAACGAGTCCAGAAGAGCCGTTGCCGTGGAATACTTGGCGAACTGACCGCGCACATTCACGATCTGGGCGCGGAGCGCATTTATCTGCGCGACCTGGATTTTCTTGTTCGCAATCTCCGAATTGACAGCCCTGATGCGGCTTTCATTAGCGGCATAGTTATAGGAAAAGTAGAAGGTCGAAGCAAACACTACCACGGTCAGCGCAAGACCATGCCAGGCAAGCTTGAATATCTTCTGGCTCTCAAGAATGTTATCCGGGGTCAGGTCGGCAATATAGTAATCCTTCGACTTCTTGTTGACGGCGCGCAAAGCGCTCGCAATCGGTATGGCAAATTGCGGGATAAGGTCGGCTCCGCCTGCCGGTAGCCTGGAGACGTCGACCTGCCTGAGCTGGAGATAGTCAACCTCGGCGCCGACCAGGAGCGACGAAAGGAAACCCTTGATGTCGAAATTCTTGCACTCGCCGCAAAGGATAACTTTGTCTATCCGCGGAAGGCTCAGGTTATCCTGCCCGAGGAGTATTCTGCTGTATATCGTGTTCTGAACGCTAAGCGAGTCGGCACCCTCGCTGATGAGCGGGGCAATATTGAAGAGATTTCTCCCGCGCATGAAAATCAGACGGGTATACTCTACGCCGACGTACACTATTACAGTGACCTCACTCCCCTTCAACGTGTAGTTGTTTTTGATAAGGTTGACAAGGGATATATCGCTGCTTTCGACGAAAGAAATCTTCGGCATTTTCGACCCGAGGAAGGGCCGGGCACTCATTACAAGGTCCAGAACCGGAATCTCCCGCTCCCTGATGACACCGACGAAGCTGGATTCGGAAGTCGTCGAAAGAAGCTTGACCCGCTCCTTCGTGATGCCCGATCGTGTGGCCTGAAGCTCCTCGACGATTCTCTTTACTATCCTGTCGTAATTCTGCTTTTCCTGAACCTCGATGGGATGATAGAAGACGTAGGGTTCTCCGATCGACAGCGCCAGCACATTTTTCTTCTTCCCGTACCTGTTGAACAGTTCAGTCATGACCGAGGCGTTTGTCTCGGCGGCAGAAGTCTCGGTGAGCTCGGGTTGAGTGATATCGATAGGTTCTGTTGCGGAATCAAAGCCCCCCGCGGTCATTGAGGCCGCAACTTCCAGTTTCTGAAAGAGCCTTGAGCTGTGTAGATCGAGAAGCGAGACCCTGGAACCGTGCCGGGATACCTGAGCAACCTTCATCTCGACTCCGTCCGCATAAAGTCCTAGGGCATTATTAGAGGCCATATTGCACTCCTATATTAAAAGTTGAACCATCTTTCCGAACATTTCCCAATTTGCGGCCCGATTCCGCATGATAAGCTTCGGCCGTGCGATGCCTGCTCCTATAATGCGGGGCGAACACCGGCAGACAGGAGCTGCTCCATCCTGCGCTTGTTGTTCGCATAATTGACCGCGTTCTCCTTCGAAATCTTTCGCTGCATGTAAAGACGCCTTAAATCCTGCTCCATCGTGTTCATTCCGAGCTCAGCACCCTCTTGAATCATCTGGTATATCTCACCGGTATTCTTGTTCTTGATGGCCGCCTTCACCGATGGACTCGCAATGAGTACCTCCTTTGCAAGGACCCGCTTTCCGTCCAGGCTCGGCACAAGCTTCTGCGATACGACGCACTGCAAGACGTCGCCCAGACGCTGCCATACTCGTTCCTGCTCCACGGGAGGAACTTCGGCGACGATCCTGTCGATGCTCTCGACCGCAGACGCCGTGTGAAGGGTTGAAAACACCTTATGTCCGCTGTCTGTAATCTCCAGGGCCGTCATGATGGTATCCGGATCGCGCATTTCCGCAATCATCACGATGTCAGGGTCCTGTCTCAGCGCCTCTACTGCGCCGTCCTTAAAAGACAACGTGTCCCTGCCAACTTCGCGGTGACGTACAATACACTTATCGGATTTATGAACGTACTCAATAGGGGAGCCGATAATCGCTATGTGTCCATCGACGGTGTGATTGTTCATATCTATGATGGAATCCAGGGTCGAGCTCTTTCCTGATCCGGTTATGCCCGTAATCAGGATGAGTCCCGCCTTGGTATGCGCCAGACTCAAAACGTTAAGTACGCTCTGATGAAACGTAAGTTCCCCTATGTGGCGAACCTGTTCGTTTATTGCACGCATGTTCAACGCTACTTCCTCCAGATCGAGGTATGCATCGGCACGGAACCGAAACATTTTGCCGTCGTCTTCGACGCTATAGGAGAAATCCAGATTGCGCCGGTCGTACAGGAACTGCCGTTGCCTGTCGCTGAGGATATTCTGAACCATGATGCTTGACTCGTCGGGGGTAAAGGTCCCCCATGAATCATCCGCACGCTTCAGGCCGAATATCCTGTACCACACTTTCCCCTGAGCTCCGAACCCGCCGAAGTCGATATCGGACGCGCTGTTTTCATGCATCCTCAACAACAGTGCGTCGAATGCCAACTTCAGGAAACGGCGCTGGTCGTCCGGGAGATTGGAGACCATGTTCCCGATAAAAATGTGTCTTTCCAATCCACGGACAAGATCGGACACTTGTGCTGCCAGTTGCTTCAGAGTATTCTTAGTTTCCGCAATTTCCGCGTTGACTGCCGTGTCCATTTCAATACACCCTTACGTTTCTTCTTGAATTCCGAATGGAGCTGCAGAAGCCGTCGTCCCCGGGCGGCACGCACGAGTTCTCCGGTGAAACCGGCTCATCAGACGATAAAGCGAGACGAAACGACAGCCGCAAGTCTTCGATTATCAGACGGTTACATTTTCCGGCAAGAACAAGTACGGCATCGCGCACCTGTTCCGTCCGAGTAGAATCGTCACCGACTGACTCGGCAAATTCTCCGGGACGCCCATCAGATTTCAATTGCATGCCCTGCTGCGATCATTTTATGTGTACCATGGTAGTAAAGAGCGTTCATAAGGACGTCGAGATTCGGTCCACCGGCGATCACGCGGAAATCCGTCCCGAGCCGGTCGACATCGCCCTGGTACATATTCAAATTGCTCATCACAAAGATCTCTATATCCCCTATTCATTTTATTCTTCTGTCGTCGTGGCTGCGACTTCTTCCATTGTCGATATGCCTTCCAGGATGCGATTGATGCCCGCTCGTCGTAGTGTCCACATACCATCCTTCAATGCCTGTTCTCTAATATCGTCTTCGTTGATGTTCTCTCCGGCGTTCAGAATGATATGCTTAATCTCCTTCGTGAAGTACAGCGCCTCATGAATCGCAGCCCTTCCCTTGTACCCGGTGTTGTTGCATTTATCGCAACCCACGGCCTTGTAGATTGTGTGATTACGCAACTCCTCTTCCTTGAAACCGAACCTCAGATAAGCTTCTCTGTCTAATTCTTCATCCGTCATCGGCTTCTTGCAATTGCTGCAGAGCGTGCGAACAAGACGCTGTGCAACGATAATATTAACCGCGCTTGAGAGAAGGAAAGGCTCGATTCCCATTTTGTACAGCCTTGCCACCGCGCTCGGCGCATCGTTGGTATGCAACGTGGAAAATGTGAGGTGACCTGTGTTAGCAAGCTTAACCGCGATCTCCGCCGTCTCCCTGTCTCTGATTTCGCCGACGAGAACGATATCGGGATCATGCCTCAGAATCGACCTTATAGCCTGCTCAAAATTCATCTTCGGTCCGATCCTCAGCTGCCTGGCGCCGTGGATTATGTATTCGACGGGATCCTCGACAGTCAGGACGTTGACGGTGGGATCTATTACCTGATGAAGGGCTGCCACGAGGGTCGTCGATTTTCCACTTCCGGTGGGACCGGTCAGTATCACCATCCCCTGGGGCCTCTTTATGGCCTTGAAAAACCCTTCCTTTGCGGGGCCCTGAAGCCCGAGCTTCTCCAGGTCCGTTATTACTTTCCGGTCGTCAAGGATACGGATGACGATGGTTTCAAACTTGTGCCTGAATTCACTCGCGACCATCGGCAGAATAGAAACTCGGAATCTTATCCAGTGGTCGTCTATCTTCCGCTGCATGAAGGCGTCCTGGCCAGCCTCGCGCTCAAATCTGTCCGCGCCTTTCGATCTGTCCTTTATGACCGCCGAGATCGCCTCGGGCAGTACCCCTTCCTGTGTATACCATAATCTCAGGTCGCCGTCGATACGAAAGTGAATATCTGTTTTCCCGCCGTCTTTCGGTACAACGTGTACATCGCTGGCACCCTTTCGAACTGCTTCGACCAGCATGCCCTCGATGAGATTGATGAGGACGCTCTTGCTAATTTCAGCTTCAAGCTGCTGCTCGTCCAGCCCTTCCTCTTCACCCGCGCTGCCGATGTCACCGAGCTCGTCCTTCGAAGTATTGGCCAGAACCTTCAGGAACTCATTCTCAGGCGGGAATACTTTGTCGATCAGTCCCTGGAGGTCCTTCAGCCGTACGTAGGCTACTTCGTACCTTTTTGCCATGAAACTTCTGGCAAGTCTGGGGATTTGTTTGTTTGTCGGATCGGCGGCGACTACAACAAGTTTGTCGGGCCGTGCCTCGTCGAATTTGAGGGGGAGCATCTTTGCGTTTATGATCTCCTCACGCAGGCCATCGCCGGATTCCACAAGTTTCTTGATGAAATCAATGCGGCCCGCGTCGACCACCTCATCGGTAAGATAAATTTCCCGGAAGCCGTACAGGTTGGCCACTTCCTTGAACACAAGGTCGTGCTCGACATAGAAATCGGAGACAAGAATCTGTGCCAGTGTTCGGCGAATCTTCGGATCCTCGGCTTCCTTTCTCTTTATTGCCTGCTCGAGGGTCTCGTAATCTATGATGCCCTTCTTGAGAAGCGTATAGCCTAGTTTGTCGCTTATATCTATCTCAGGCATGGGAATTCCTCAAATCCCCCCTGCCCCCCCTTTGAAAAAGGGGGGAAGGGGGAATTTCTAAACTATCATAAATCCTCTCGAGAACTGCAGCAGTCTCCGCCATCACCTGTCTTGAGGAGAAGTGAAGGATCCGCAGGCCACATGATTCAAGATAAGCGTCCCTGATCCTGTCCTTCTGAATCCCTTCCGTAGTGTAATGCTGGGAGCCGTCAACTTCGATAACTAGCTTCGCTTTGGCACAATAGAAATCCACAATGTAGTTGCCGATTGTTTTCTGCCTATAGAACTGATAGCCTAGTAACTGCTTTCTCCGCAGTTTTGCCCAAAGGAATCGTTCTGAATCCGTCATGTTGTTCCGAAGAGCGCGCGAAGTTCCTTTGAGTTTTCCGTTGTACCAGATCATTGGATTAATACCAGCCTAGTGAATGGCTCTAAATCCCCCCTGCCCCCCCTTTTAAGAAAAGGGGGGAGTGCACAAGACAACCCTACCTCTTCCCTCAAGCCTTTATCACCCGATGTGGCAAATCCTTGTGTCCACATTCCCCCATTTCCAAAACGGCGGAGTGCACAAGACAACCCTACCTCTTCCCTCAAGCCTTTATCACCCGATGTGGCAAATCCTTGTGTCCACATTCCCCCATTTCCAAAAGGGGGGCCAGGGGGGATTTCAAAAGAACTCTCTGTGCTCCTCATTCACTCCTCACATTGTCGATGGATTCCTGGGACTGATCATCGCCGTCTCCGATGAGACGACCGTCAACGCTATCATGACGATCATGATGATCATGGAAATAATTACCTGAATGAAATCGATCGCGTTCTTGAGCTTGTAGCCGGTTTCTTTTTCGTAATAATTCGCCAATTGCAGCGCTGAGTGTCTGACCGTACCGGTCTCGGCCCCGCTGTGGAAGCGGGAAATAGCAGTTTCAGTGAAAACATTGGTTGCGGCAAGGGATTCGGTCAGGCCTTTGCCCTGTGTGACCATCATCGGAATTGCGACATTTTTGATCTGATACTCCATATACTTATTGCCGCACGCCTCTGAAGCAAGCCTGATGACATCTATATTTTCCCCTGAGCCGCTGTACATCGCATAGAAAACCCTGCAGAATATCTCTATGCTTGTCTTGTGAAGCAGGCTCCCGATAGCCGGCACCTTCATCATGTACTTATCAAGAAGGAATCTTCCCTTCTTTGTCGATATAAAACGCGCCAGGAAAATGCCGCCGGCCACGAACACCATCGACAACCACCAGAGATTCTCCGTTACCAGATGGCTGAGCTTCAAAGTAGCCTCAGTCATCGGGGGTACCTGCCCAAGTTTGGCGAAGAGCTCCGCAGTAGCCGGGAATATGTACCCGACGTAATAAATAACAGCTATGAACAGGACAAACAGAGTAACCATGGGCATTATCAGGGCACTCTTGAGACTCTTCTTGAATTCGGCTTGCCGCTCCAGGAACTTCGCGGTGCTTTCGTAAATTTCAGCCATATTGCCGCTTTTTGAAGCGAGCCCCAACATGTGGGCCGTAAATTTGCCGAAGATTTTTTCATGCTTGAGAAACGCCTGTTCGCTGTCCTTCCCCTGCTTGAGATCGTTATTGATCTCTCTCACCGAGTCCCGGAGAGTCTTGTTTTCAATGTCGTTGGTCAGCAGCTGAAGGATTTCGTTGAAGGGCAGCTTCTCGCGGAGCAAATCGGCACTGACACGAACGAAGGTTACCACTTCCGTAGCAGGGGGTTTTGGCTTGAAATCTATGAGCTTCTTCTGAACAGATATGACTTTATAGTCGAGGCGCTGAAGAGCTTGCTGAACCTCTTCCTTGGTAAAGGCCTTCTGTTCGCCTCTGACCGGCTTCTCGCCGTTCCGTCTTACTCTGTAAACAAATGTAGCCCGCGTCCTGAGACCGGTGAGTTTGAACTGATTCTTTTGGGATATCTCGGTGACAATTTTCTTTGCCTGTGCGCGCGTCTCGGCAGACACAACTCCCTGGACACTTCTTCCGCCGGGCCTCAACCCTTGAAATCTAAATTCCGGCAACTTGCCCTCCTCAATCGTAACTTCTTTTAATTAAACATCAAACCGCAACTCACTTTCCATCTGGAAAGTGGAAAAGGAAAAATGAAGAAGGGTTACAGATTAAAGTCCAGGTTGCCGCGATCAAACGAGTTGAACATCAACTTCTGGAACGTACTTGCCGTGCGGGCACGGCCGAATAGTGTAGCCGAGTGCGCAGAGATATTCATAAAGATCGCAAAGAAAGTCGCATTCGCATTGTTAAACCTTACTGCTCTTTGCGCCTTTCCCGCTCATTATTATCCCAAACGGAATATGCGGGAAGCCGTGAAGCGGCACTTTGTGTGCTTTGTGGTTTCAGGTCATGGGTTTGAGATTCCCAGGTCTTTGCAGATCTTCTGCACCAACTGGTCGATTATCTCCTTGTGCCGTGGAACGCTGGACACTTTCTTCGCACTTCGGTTGACATAGATTGTGTGTTTGCTTCCCTCTCGCAGAAATTCACAACCATGCTTCTCCAGATGACGGATCACATCAGCCCGCTTCAAAGGTCAGCTCGCCAAGTTAAATTCCTCTTTGATTACGTCATGGCCAGCTATATTCTCCTCCGCGAGCTGCCGATTTGCTTCCAGCACCATTTCGACGGCTTCGGCGAGATTTTCCCGTGTCTCTTCGAGTGTCCTTCCCTGGGTATTTGCGCCAGGTAACTCTTCAACAAACCCGACGTAGCCATCCGGGAACTTCTGAAATACCGCGGTTAAAGTCACTTCGGACCTCCTTACGGGTAGAAATTTACAACCCTTTCCTCAGAAAGGCTAAGGTTAACGGTTCACTTGACATGATTGTGGGCTTTCTGAGTCTTCCGTCGAGGTCTCACCCGGGAAGCTTTGGTTATCAGTGATCTCAGAGCTCGGTTTACGGATTCCTGGGTAGGAAAAGCTTTCGCGACATCGGGGTCAAGCAGTACCACATTCGTTCCGTTTCGGTATGAATCGTAATACTTTCCCCTGACGCCCGTTCCTAACTCTTCGCGATGATATTCTTCTCTCATCTCTCTCAGTTTATCCTTCTTCATCCCACTCGAATTCCATTCAGAAGAAAGATACAAGGTTGGCCCCAGAAATTCTACTACGCCTTCTCCATTCAGCCTTTTCAAAGAACTCTCTTGCAGGAGGCTTCCCTTGCGAACGCCGGGTGAAGATCGAAAAACGCCAGCAGAAGTAAAACTCTAAACGTTTCCTGCGCCCTTCCGGCAACCTTCGCCCTCCTCATTTGAAGAAGAAGCCAGAGGGCAGCAAGTCCATCATGTTAGGGAACTGCTGCCCATCTAACTTCCAAAGTTTTGATTAGTTAAGCACTGTTGTGGTTGCACCGTTCTGCGTAACCTTTATGACGGCTTCTGTCTTATGCGTTGCATTGCCGTCGTTCCCAACCTCCGTACCAAGACCTACTATATAAAGAGAGTCAAGAGCTGTTCCGACCGTTCCTATTACGCCACCAGTGGTTCCAGGGTAAGTCGTGTAAGCTGTCGGTTGCGTAGCCGTTGCCCAGTAGACCCCGTTAGCATCCGAACTGTCGGCGGGCGAAAGGCTGAAACCACCGAAGCTCTGTCCACCACCGGCCATTGCTGTCGGTTTGCGATAATACTGTTGAGCCTTTGCCGCAAGGTTGTTCAGATCATTTATAACCTGGTCCCGGTTCGAGCTTTGCGCATTGCTCTTGAACATTGATATACCAACCGCTATGGCGATACCGACGATGATCACGCCAAGAACAATAAGTAGAAGTTGTTGCTGTCCCATTTTAACCTCCTTTTAATTGTTGGGGACGTTTGAAGAAGACTCTAAAAACGCCTTGCCACGACGGAATATAAACGGCATTTATCAAGAAAGTCAAGCTTCTCCTCCTTCGGGTAGTAACCCCTCACTTATGGTTTCTCGCCAAGCGAACCGCTCGTCAACATTTCTTTGCGTTCTTGGCGCCTTTGAGAGAGAAATAACCCTTTCAGTGAGGCATTACTTCGGGTAAGCCGTCTTACTCGTGGTTGACATCTCTATAAAAGCAACAGCGGTGCCAATCACTTCGGATGGTCACACAACCTTATATCGGCTTAAAATTGAGGATTATTGAGCTACTCGGCGGGAAAAAATTACTGATTGGCCGCAATATTTACCGCGGTTCCATGGAAATGATGGTGCAAAGATGATCGGCCCCAACTACCTTTCGTTTCCGCTCACTTCCCAAATATCAAACCCGTACTTGACTTCCTTCAGAAAAAGGCCGCATGCTGGCGCAGACATGGAAGCAAGAGAGCGCTCCTCCGTTTCCATAATTCGAACAAAATCAATCACCGCGATTTTTCCCCGCCCAACGTCTATCAGCGTCCCTACGATTGCCCGAACCATCCCGTGAAGAAAACGATTGGCCTCGATCTCGAACTGCAGAAATGGGGACTGGGAGAAAGGGGGACGGGGGGATGGGAGGATGGGGGAAACAGGTAACTCAGGGCGTGTATCGTCCTTCTCCTCCTCCTGTCTCCACATCCCCCAATCTCCCACTCTCCCAGTCTCCACCTTCCATTCCGCTTTCGTTACGTCACAGATGAAGCTGCGCTGCTGGTCGGCATACTTGGTAAATGATTTGAAGCTCTTTCTACCGATCAGGAAGCTGGCCGCCTCATTCATTTTCTCGACCGAAATCCCGTAAGGAACGAATGCGGCGAAGTCCCTGAGGATTGGAGTCTTCCGTTGAACGACCCTGTAAATGTATTTTCTTCCCACTGCATCAAAACGCGCGTGAAAGCTCTCGTGGACTTCAGCCGCTTTGATTATTGCGATATCTTCAGGGAGTGTCCCATTCAAGGCATAAAGAAGCTTGCCCGTCTCCCATTTGCGCTCCGTGCGGAAGTTAGCAACCTGGCCGTATGCGTGGACGCCCGAGTCTGTTCGTCCTGCGCCGATCACCTTGACTTCTTCCTGAAGCAAATGAGTCAGAGTGCCTTCCAGAACAGCTTGTATACTTCGGCTGTTCTTCTGTATCTGCCAGCCGCCGTAAGCTGTACCATCGTACTCAATCAGTAAGGCGATGTTGCGCATTTTCCAGGGGACTTTGGGACTTGGGGATTGGGGGAAAATGGGATAGGGGGACAGTGAGACTGTGGGAAAAATGGAATAGTGGTATAAGTATTTTGGCAACTTCCCTGCCTGATACGGCTTTGAGCTTAGACACTTAACGGCTCAAGCTCGAAATTGACCAAAACAGCCGGATGCGGTCCTATGCCAAGTTCTTCCAAATCTTCACCTTCCAAATGAAGCAACAACGCCTCTTTCAGATTCGAAACTGCTTCATCGAGAGAGATACCCTGAGTCACGATCGAAGGTCAACACCTTCAACGACATATTTATCTTCGCCTCTATAAATCCTGAATTGAATTATATTTTTCATCGTTCGCCCTCACTTGTCTTTAGGTATCTACTGTAAATATAACATTTTCGTTAATCGGATACATCCACAGCCTACCTGCCGGCCGCTGTATGCTGTGCCACCATATTCAAGAAGGAGTGCGATATTGCGCATCCTGTTATACGCAAGCGCGCGTCCGTATTCAGTCAAGAAGGTCGCCAGCTTTGACTAATCGAGAGGTTTAGTCTATATTTTCTCATTAGAAAGGCCTGTAATATGAAAGCGAGTGTTATTTACTCTTCGCCGGATATTCTAAGCGGAATGCCAGTATTCCTGGGAACCCGGGTTCCTATCAAGAACCTATTTGATTATTTGGAAAGCGGGGATACGATTGAGAATTTTCTCAACGATTTCCCTACTGTCAAACGGGAACAAGTCATCGAGGTTCTCGAATGGGCTGAACGCGTGCTGACTGCAGACGCATCGATTGCATGAAAATACTTCTTGACGAATGCCTCAACTGGCGTTTGAAAAAAGAGTTTGAGCCACATGAAGTATTTACGGTACAGGATATGGGATGGTCAGGAATTACCAATGGGAAGCTGATGGCGAAGGCCTCCGAACAGAAGTTCGAAGTGTTCGTCACAATCGACAAAAACTTGCTTTTTCAACAAAATATCAGGGAGTACAAGCTGGCGGTAGTAGTTTTTCAAACGCCGCTTAACCGTTTGGAGTACATACGACCGCTGATGCCAACTCTACTAAAGAAGCTCCCGGAAATGGCATCTGGCGAAGTGTACGAAATCAGCTGAAGACTGGACGCGCGCCAGCGTATAACAGCACGAACCACGACCCTCGATTATTGTATATCATCGTGCTCGGTTCACGCCGCGCTCATTGTATATCGCGTAGAGGCGCGGCAGGACGTGGTTCGTGCGGACGTTTTAGCGAGGTGGCTGTTAAGAGATAAATAAATATTTATTCTTTCTCCCATTCTCACCGTCCCCCAGTCCCATAGTCCCCAATCCTCTCGTCAGAAGGACGCCGCTAGATTCAGATAAATTCCCTCAGTGCCGGGGGTGTTGTTGAGAGAAGAAGTTGCTGACGCATTGAAATTTGCCGTGAGCCGCGCGGCATCAATTGCGCTTACCAGGTGGTTCAGTATGATCACTGCGGCCGTGTATCTTCCGTAATTCAGGTATTCATCCGCTTTTATCCTGAGAGCCTTGAACCTTCCCCGTTCCGCATCCGATTGCCATTGCCACTGGTAGGACGCCGAAGAATACAAATTCCCGTAATCGCCGTCATGGATCTTCTTTATATTGTAGTCCTGAGTATTCAGGAAGTTTCCGATATTGACGAGGAACTGGGACGATTTCCCGCTTACATCCGCACCCGCGTAGATCTTTGCGTAATTTATCGCATCATTTCTCACTTGATCAGAGTAAAGCTGGGTCGCTGTGTAGAACGCCCACAACGTCACCTCTGCAATCGTCGAATACTTGCCGACATCATACCTGCCTGCATACAGCTCTCCTAAACCTGGAACCACGAAAGAAGCAATGGCCGCAAGCGCCGGGGACTTGCGCTCCGCGGTGAAAGGTTTGGAAAGTTCAGTTTGGTTCATGTTTTGAAACAATTTTGCGCTCAATTCCATCCTGGACTGGGAGAATGCGGCGTTGAACGAGCCAAGAAAAAGGATGATGAAAAGAAGAGGTAAGAGGCAAGAAGCCGGCGAAAAGACGTAATTGCGGCTCATGATTCCGTGCCGCCGAATACCGAGCGCCGATAGCTGACCGCTGATAGCTGACTTCCTGCTTCCAACAACTGGTTTCTTCATAGAATTACCTGTCCCAATACAGTGTTGTCGCTGACGCCGGTTATGAGGACATCAGATATTTCGTTTGCGTGAGTTGAGCCGGCTTCAACCGGAGGTTCTGCACCGTTAGAGGCGTTGGCCAACGGGATTTCAACCCTTACATAATTCGACGTAAATCCGAACACTTTACCGCTCTTCACCTCATCCTCGATAAGGACCCTCAATATCTTTCCTACGTGCTGCCGGTTGAATTCGTAGCGTTTCCTGGCAGACAGCATCCTCATAAGCTCACTTCTTTTCCTGCGAACGCGCGGATCCACGCTGCCATGGTAGCCGCCGGCGTCCGTTCCAGCTCTCTCCGAATATGAGAAAACGTGCAGGTAAGAGAGCGGCAGACTTTCAGCAAAATCATAACTTCTCTCGAACGACTCGTTTGATTCGCCCGGAAATCCGACGATGACATCCGCACCTATCCCGGCCTCCGGGATCAGCTCCTTAATATACTCTATCGTTTCACGGTATTGGGTCGAGTTGTATCGCCTCCTCATCTTTCTGAGCGTGTCATCCGACCCGCTTTGGAGAGGGACATGAAAATGCTTGCAGAACTTCGCAGACGAGGCGACAAATCGGACGATTTCCTTCGTGAGCAAATTAGGCTCGATCGAGCTTATTCTAAACCGTTCAATGCCGGCGATATCCTCCAGTGCCTTCAGCAAGTCCAGGAATGACCGACCCTGACCATCACTGGGTTTTCTGGAAGCCTCCGGCCTCCCGTAGTCCCCGACGTTTACGCCGCTGAGGACGACTTCCTTGAATCCATGCGACGCTATCTCTTTCGTCTGCTGGACCAGAAAGTCGATGGAAGGACTTCGACTATTGCCGCGCACGGTCGGGATAGTACAGTATGAGCAATTGTAGTTGCACCCGTCCTGTACTTTAAGGAAGGCCCGGGTGCGGGTTTGCAGGCCGGAATACCGTGTGACGTGCAGCCCGCTCGCTTGCTCGCCGTTTCCGTCCAACGCAGAATCGGCGGCGCCGAACTCCACCAGGTCATCGATAGGGCCGGAGAAGATTCGTGCGTGATAATTCTTCGTGAAATCATCCACGAAATCAAAGAGATTAAACTTTTCCTTTGCACCCAACACGAGGTCTACGCCCTCAATCCGGGCTATCTCATCAGGCTTACCCTGCGCGTAACAGCCGGTGACCACGACATATGCGCCGGGCGAGTTTCGGAGGGCGCGCCTCACTATCTGGCGGCAGTCGCTATCCGCGCTCTGAGTAACCGTGCATGTGTTGATTACTAAAACATCGGCAGGTGATGAGGAATCGACGACGTCAAATCCACGCCGGATGAATTCCTTCTCTATTTGAACAGTCTCGGCGTAATTTAACTTACAGCCGAGACTCTCAAAAGCGACACGCTTGTTCTGCATTCCGTAGAATCTTTCAGACATCTGACAGCGTCAATTTCAGGCGGTGTAGCCTGAAAATCAAGCCGTTCTCAGAGACTAGGAGCAGCGTCGCCCGTATTCTTGTCTTCTGTGTCCGGTGACGGAGCGCCAGTGCTGTCCTCATGGGCTTGTGAGCCGGTTTCGGACAGAGAGCTTTCGGCTTCCGCTGTTTCCTTCGTCTGAATCGGCACGGCCGAATCACTCCTCTGAGCTGCTTCGGATTGCTCTCTTGGCTTCTTCTCAGTTGTACGGAGTCTTCGATCGCGCCTCTCGTCAGGACTGATCTTGTGAGCCGCAAGGAATTCCTGGTACTGCGCGGCATCCTTGTCCTTATAGAACTCCAGGACACTCAGAACTATTCTTTTCCCGTCCTTATCGAACTCGATAACTTTGAGGTTCAGATCCTCGCCGGCCGGGAAATGCACCGAGAAATTCTTCAGGTTGCTCGGCGACATGTGGGAATGGGGAATGAAGCCGTCCACTTCGCCGGGAAGCTCGACAATAGCGCCTTTCTCAATATGCCTTATGACCTTTCCAACGACTTCGGCTCCAACTTTGAATTCCTTCTCGAATTTATCCCATGGATTGTCGAGCGCCTGCTTGTGACCGAGAGATATACGGCGCTGCTCTTTGTCCACTGAAAGGACCACAACATCGATTTCGTCGCCGCGTTTAACGAGTTCTCCGGGGTGACGTATCTTCTTCGTCCATGACAGATCCGAAATATGGATGAGTCCGTCGACGCCGCTCTCCAACTCCACGAAAACCCCGAAATTTGTGAGGTTGCGGACGATGCCCTTGTGCTTCGAATCGACAGGATACTTCTCAATCAGCTGCTCCCATGGATCGGGCTCGAGCTGCTTCAATCCCAGGGACAATTTCTTGTTGTCCTTGTCAAGGCTCAGGATGACCGCCTCTATCGTCTGTCCCATCGAAACCTTCTGAGATGGATGCTTTACATGTTCGGTCCAGCTCATTTCCGATATATGGATAAGGCCTTCAATTCCCTTCTCGATTTCAACGAAGGCGCCATATTCTGTCAAAGAGACGACTCTACCGTTTACCTTCTGGCCGACCTGATACTTGTCTTCGATACTCTTCCACGGCTCGGGTTTCAGGGCTTTCATCGACAAAGAAATACGTTTCTTCTCTTCGTCGAAGTCCGTAACGACGACCTGGATTTTCTGGTCAAGCTTCACAATTTCAGATGGGTGGTTGACTCTTCCCCAGGAGAGGTCGGTGATGTGGATAAGACCGTCCACACCGCCCAGATCGACAAACACGCCGAATTCAGTAATAGCCTTGACGTTTCCTTCAAGAATAAGGCCCTTCTCAAGCTTGGAGAGGATGCGTTTGCGCTGTTCCTCAAGCTCCGCTTCAAGAAGCGCTTTGTGGCTTACGACAACATTTTCCGCTGCTTCGTTTATCTTCACTACACGGAAGTCCATCGCCTTTCCGACAAAGGAGTCAAAATCCCTGACCGGCTTGACGTCGACCTGGGATCCGGGCAGGAACGATTCCAGCCCCATGAGATTGACCATTAAACCGCCTTTGACACGGCGAAGTACGGTGCCCTGTAAAACGGTTTGATTCTCGTGGGCATCGACTATGCGGTCCCATATCCTGATGAAATCCGCCCGCCGGCGCGACAGTACAACCTGACCGTCCTGATCTTCCACACTGTCGAGGAAGACTTCTACTTCATCGCCAGCTTTCAACTCGTTTAGATTCGGGAACTCGATTTTCGGGACTAGTCCGGACGATTTGAATCCGATATCCACTATAACATCGTTGTCAGTAAGTCCGATTATTCTTCCTTTGACAATTTCGCCTGCATCGAATTGCTTGAGACTCTTGTCATAAAGATCCACCATTTCCTTCAGTTCCGCCTCGGTATACGGCGAATCGTCTCCGGCAAGCAGTTTCACCTTGCTGGACTGTGTCCTTTTCGCCGTGGCTACTTCTGAATCCTTCATTACCATCGTGTCTGTGACCTTCTCCCCGCGCGCGGGATCTTCGACTTCTTCGGCCATTAACCCTCTCCTTATACAGCCAAGAGCTTAACGCTCATGGCAATTGTGTTGATCACTTAGCATTGAACCCAAGCCGCCGCAGAATTCAATGTAAAGTGTTTTTTTCGTTGAACATTAGTTAATTGTCGCGGCTTTCATGAGAAACCCCGATCGGGGTCTCTCCCATTTCTATTCGCTCGATAGAATGTGCAACTTTTTCCATGAGCCATTGCGGCGTGGAGGTCGCCCCGGTTACACCTACGGTTTCGGCTCCCTCAAACCACTGGGATTGAATCTCTTCCTCACTTTCTATGAAATAGGAGGAGGGATTTTCCTCTTTACAAATCTCAAACAACACCTTGCCGTTCGAGCTGTTCTTGCCGGCAACGAACACGACAACGTTGTTCTTGGCCGCAAACTCCCGCAGCTTTTTGTCTCTGCCGGAGACCTGTCCGCATATCGTGTCCTTCGCGAGGAACGTCCTGGCTATTTCTTCCATCGTTCCGACAACGAGATCCTTCACCTTCCTGGACAGCGCCTCTTTTATGGAATAGAATGTCGGCTTATCCATCGTAGTCTGGGAAAAGAGTACAGTCTTACGTTGGAAATCGACCTTGGTGAGCGCCTCTTCGATGGACTTCACTACTACTGCCTCATCATTGCACACACCGCGGAGGCCTATAACTTCCGCATGATCCTTCTTCCCGAAGATCACTACCTGGTAGCCATCATCGTAAAACTTTCGGATCCGCTCCTGGAGCTTTGTTACAACCGGGCAGGTAGCGTCAATTAACTCCAGATTATATTCCTTTGCAAGCTCGAATGTCGATGGAGGCTCCCCGTGAGCCCTTATGAGGACCTTCGCGTCTCTTATGTTCTCAAGATCCTTATGGGAAATTGTCTGGAGACCTTTCGCGCCGAGACGGTCGATTTCCTGTGGATTGTGTATGATGTCCCCGAGGGAGTAGAGCTTGCCGGATTTACCGAGCTCTTCCTCCGCAAAATCGATAGCTCTGACGACTCCCCAGCAAAAACCGCTGTTCTTATCTATAGTCACCTTCATTTTCTCTGCATCTCCTCATGTCCTACTGCAACTTCACGTGCATAGCTCAGAATAATCTCTACCTGCTCATCAATCGTCAAGTTCGTGGTGTCTATCTCGATTGCATCGTCCGCTTTTTTTAACGGGCTCGTTTCCCGTGTAGAATCCTTGAAATCTCTTTCCTTAAGTTCCTGTACGACCTGCTCCACCGGCAGATCAACGCCCGTACCCGATAGTTCCACCTGCCTGCGCCTTGCCCGCTCGGCGATATCGGCCACCATGTAGAATTTCAGGTCCGCATGCGGGAAGACAACCGTGCCGATGTCCCTGCCGTCTACCACACATCCCCCCGCGGCCCCGATCTGCCGCTGCTTTTCGACCATGAGCACGCGTACTTCATTGTACGAGCTGACCAGGCTGACGCTCTTAGTGACCTCCTCTGATCTAATCGCCTCCGTCACGTCCTGGCCGTCAAGCATCACTTTGAGCTCTCCGCCATCCACGAGCGATATCCGGGTGTCACGCGAGAGTTTGACGACTGCAGCCTCATCGGCTGGACTTGCGCCGGAGGTGAGCACCTTATATGTCATTGCGCGGTACATGGCTCCCGTGTCAACGTACACATAACCCAATCTCCGCGCCACGAGTCTTGCCGTGGTGCTCTTTCCGGAGCCTGCGGGGCCGTCGATTGCAATGAGTATTTTTTTCAAACCTCTCCTTTTAAAACGTCTCCTGGCGCAAGTTTCAGTCACCGGGGCATTAAATTTAGCCTTTGGGGGTCAAACAAGCAACGCCGCCGCTGCTGCGCTGCCGCGGGTCTGCGACAGAAATGTAACTATGTGAAACACGCAGACACATAGGGCACATAAGAAATAAATCTATGTGTTCTGATGTGCCTATGTGGTTAATTTTGTTCTTCTTCACAAATTTGCCGCACACACCCCTGCCGCCCTCGCCTCCTGGAAACGCCTTAGAAGGACGCGGATTTCGCCTGTCTCCTACCCTTTCTTCGTCGCCCAGCGCATCAGGTCATTGAGGCTAGGCCGCTTTCCGTAGACCAGAATCCCTATCTTAAATATCCTGCCCGCCGCTATCATGCAGAAGTATGTCGATCCCAGCAGGATCAGCGTGCCGGCCACCAATTCCCACAGGTCGGGAGTTTGAATCGGGATGCGAAAGGCCATCATAGTCGGCGTCAGTAGAGGAATCAAAGATAATATCTTTATATAAGGCGCATTCGGGTTCTGTGCCACCATCGTCGCGAGAATAATAGGAAGGAAGAGCAGCATCGAGACATACGTGGTTGCCTGCTGCGCCTCCTGCTCTGTAGTAACGGGAGCGCCGGCCATAACGAATATCGATGAGTAAAAAAGGAATCCGAGTATGAAAAATACCCCTTCCCACCAGATGCTCCCCGGCACCGTTATGTACTGGGCAATCTGACCGCCAAACGTGAGGGCTATCGCTCCCCAGACGGCGAGTTGTGTCAATCCGAGGAGGCTGAGACCGAGTATCTTACCTGTCATGATTTCGTCCGCTGTAGTCGAAGAGAGAATCACTTCGACTATCCTGTTGGATTTCTCCTCGACCACGCTCCGAACAAGCAACTGACCGGAAGTCAGGACAAACATAGCCAGTATTATGATGAAGATATAGCCAAGAATGAACCCCGATCCAGCTTGTGTCTTCTCTTCTCTCCCCTCCTTGGAAAGTCTGACCGTTTCCAAATCGACCGGTCTCGTTACCTCCCTGACGATGCTGGAGCTGATGCCATTTCGCTGAAGTTCGTTCCGCACCATTATATCTTTCACCGCTGATTGAAACCTCGAAATATCCTTGAAGTTGGAAACGTTCTCGGATATGTATTCGAACTTTCGGGAGGTCATGATGTTCGTGTCGACGACTATATACGATGACAGCCGACCCTGCAGTACCATCCTGTTCGCCTCGCCCCGCGCGCTGTCCACGGGGGGAATGACAACCACGTTGTAATTCGGACGTCCGTCCGGGAGTTTGTACTTCTCAAGCAGGTTAGCATCTAGCACCGGCGCAATCACCCCGGTTCTGTCTATGATTCCGATATTGATGGTCGTAGTGCTCGGCTTATTTATCAAGAGCGAGGGGACTACCGACATTACCATTATGAAAACCGGCATGAGTATCAGGGAGATAATGAAAGCCTTCGTCCTGACTTTCTCGATAAATTCCCAACGCGCAACTACCAGAGCTTTCTTAAGCAACATTTTCGCCTCCGGTTTTGTCTGCATTCACTGCATTTATGAATATAGAATTTAATGACGCCTCCTCGACGGAGAACTTGGTAACGTCCACGAGCGACACCACCTGTTTCAGAAATTCATGACGGCTGACACCGTCCCTTATTCTGACCTCGGCGTAGTTCTCATACAGATCCATAGCGGCAATACCGCCGAGGCTCTTAAGATTCGACGACTCTCCCTCAAACTCCATATGGATCGTCCCATCCCCGTATTTCCGCTTTATCTGGCCGAGTCCTCCGTAGAGTACCACTCTTCCTTTGTTTATAAGGCAAATCTCGTCGCAGAGTCTCTCCGCCTGCTCCATCTGATGAGTCGAGAAGATAATCGTCTTCCCTTTCGTTTTCATCTCGCGGATCAGATCCTTCATGACAATCTGGTTCACAGGGTCGAGACCTGAAAAAGGCTCATCCAGGATAAGCAGTTCCGGCTCATGAAGAAGGCAGGAGATAAACTGGACCTTTTGCTGCATTCCCTTGGATAGTTCGTCCACCTTGTGATTTGCGACACCGGAGAGTTCAAACTTCTCGAGCCAATGCATGGCTCTCTTTCTCGCGTCGATCGGCTGAACGTTTCTCAGCCCGCCGAAGTATACAAGGACGTCGATGACCCTGCTCTTGCGGTAAAGCCCTCTCTCTTCCGGAAGATACGCCAGTGAGTCCTTCATACCGGCGTTCAGTTCTTTCCCGTTGAACAGCACAGTCCCGGAATCGGGCTCTATGATCCCGAGAGATATTCTAATAGTCGTCGTTTTGCCCGCCCCGTTAGGGCCGAGGAGCCCGAATATTTCGCCCGGCTTGACTTCGAACGACACCCCGTCAAGAGCGCGCGTGGCTCCGTAACTCTTTCGAAGATCTGTAATTTGCAGCATTTCTCCTCCAGTATTTTAGGAAGTCACAAAAGTCCACCGGCGCTCAGGAAGCCGGGGACACAGAACAGCATCGTTCTTTCCCCTGTGCCTCTGTCACTCTGTACTATTGCCCCTGTTCACCTACGGCGTATTCCTGTATATCATCCTGGGAAATGGAATAGTCTCCCTGACATGGTCCAACCCGCAGATCCAGGTGACCGTTCTCTCGATCCCCAACCCGAAACCGGAGTGCGGAACACTTCCGTACTTCCTCAAGTCGAGATACCATTCAAAGGGGTCTCTCGGGAGATTGTTTTCCTCGAGGCGTTTTACGAGCGCGTCATAATCGTCCTCGCGCTGGCTTCCGCCAATAATCTCACCGTATCCTTCCGGTGCGAGGACGTCGACGGAAAGCGTCAGATCCGGCCGTCCCGCGTCGCGCTTCATATAAAAAGCCTTGCATGCCGCGGGATAATGATGTACCATGACGGGCCGGTCGTATTGCTGTGAGATGATCGTCTCGTCCGTTCCGCCGAGATCGTTGCCGTACTGGAACTCAACTCCGTTCTTCTTCAGAATCTCGACGGCTTCGTCGTAATGGAGGCGCGGGAACGGGCGCTTCACCGGCTGCAGCTTCGTGACATCACGCTCCAGCAGTTTCAACTCTTCGGCCGACTGCCTGAGGACCGTCTGCACGACGTGTTCGATGAATTCCTCGGCAAGATCCATGTCGTCGTTCAGGTCAGCCCATGCAACTTCCGGCTCAACCATCCAGAACTCCGTCAGATGCCTCCTTGTCTTCGACTTCTCGGCCCGGAAGGTCGGCCCGAAGCAGTAAACCTTCCCGAACGCCATCGCCGCCGCCTCCGCGTACAGCTGTCCGCTCTGCGTCAGATAGGCCTTTCCGAGATCGAAATACTCAGTCTCGAACAGAGTGCTCGTCCCTTCGACCGAAGCGGGGGTGAGAATCGGGGAATCGACAAGCGTGAACCCCTTGTTGTCGAAGAACTCCCTGACGGCCTTAATTATCCTATGCCGTATGGTTAAGATCGCGTGCTGCCTTGACGACCTCAGCCATAAATGCCTGTGATCCATCAGGAATTCGGTGCCGTGCTCTTTCGGAGTTATAGGATAATCTTTTGCAATGTGGACGGTCTTCATGTCCTCGATCTGCAGTTCGTACCCGCCCGGAGCGCGGTCGTCTTTATGTACTTTTCCCGTCACCGCTACCGAGCTTTCCTGCGTCAGTAGATCGAACATCCCGAACACATCGGGGCTCACCTGATTCTTCACGGCGACGCATTGCGCGACTCCGGACCCGTCGCGGACAAGTAAGAAGTGTATTTTTCCGCTTGACCTCTTGTTGTAAACCCAGCCGCGGATTGTAACGGTCTTGTCGTTGAAATCTGAGAGTTGAGCGATCATGGTCACAGGAATGCTTTCTGACATCTGCCTCTCCATCGTTGTTGTTTGAATTGCCGAATCAATATAACTTTCTTTGTTTACCTGTTCAAACTTCAGGCTCTGCGGCATGACGAGTCATGTTCAACCGGTTTTCATGAGTCTAAATTTCGTGATGGATCTTTCGTTTTTAATCTCAGACCCAGAAAGGAACTACGCAGCATGAAAGCTCTCGTTACCGGTTCGACCGGTTTCATCGGCAGTCAGCTCGTCGAGAAGCTGGTTGCGCGCGATTATACCGTGTCGTGCCTGATCAGAAAATCCACGAAGCTGGAATATATAAACGATCTCCCTGTCCAACTTGTGAACGCCGACTACGGAAACACCGAATCGCTCCGGGCAGCCGTGGAAGGTGCGGACTATATATTTCACGTAGGTGGGGTGACGAAGGCGAAGGATAAGCGCGTCTATTTCCTCGGAAACCATCAGACCACGAAGAATCTTCTCGATGCCGTACGCATGTACAATCCCGGACTGAAGCGGTTCGTTTTTGCAAGCAGCCTTACTGCAGTAGGACCTGGGACGGGTACGGAGTCTGTCGATGAGAACACGCCGTACCATCCAATAACGACATACGGCAGGAGCAAGATGGAAGCCGAGAAGGAGTGCCTGGCCGTCATGCAGTCGCTGCCGATAACCATCGTCAGACCCCCTGCCGTGTACGGCCCGCGGGATAAGGATGTCTTCGAGTTTTTTAACTCGGTGAACAAGCATTTTCTACCGCTGTCGGGATTCGGGAGAAAGATACTCAGTTTTGTCCACTCGTATGATTTGGTCGACGGAATCATAGCGGCCGCCGAGCACCCGAAGGCTGCCAGCCAAATCTACTTCATATCGAACGAAGAAGTCTACGATTGGGAAATGTTGGGAAATATCGCGGGGAAATTCCTGAAGAAATGGGTAGTCAAAGCGAGGATTCCACATTTCCTCCTTTATACGGTTGCTGGAATCAGCGAATTCATAGCCGGGATGCAGGATAAACCGGCGCTCATGAACATCGAGAAAGCGCGCGACGGAGTGCAGTCGAACTGGCTTTGCAGCCCGAAAAAGGCATTGGAAGAGCTTGGCTTCAAGACGAAGCTTTCGCTTGAAGAGGGGGTGGCAATCTCCTTAGAGTGGTATAGGAAAAACGGATGGATGAAGTAAGTCAGAAGTCAAAAGTAAAAAGTCAAAAAAAGACCGAGACCATTTGCAGATTCCCGCCGTTGAATCTTGACTCCTGGTCTTTTGAATTTACAACGGAATGTTCCCGTGTTTTTTCTTGGGATTTGTATCGACCTTAGTCTCGAGCATTTCGAACGCTCGGATGAGCTTTGAGCGTGTGGCGGACGGCTCGATGACCTCATCGATGTACCCGCGCTCAGCGGCGATGTACGGGTTGGCGAATTTCGCGACGTAGTCCGCAATGAGCCTGGTCTCCACCTCCTCGCGATTATCGGCATTCTCAATGTCTTTCCTGAATATGATTTCGACGGCACCCTTGGGCCCCATCACAGCTATCTCGGCTGACGGCCAGGCAAAGTTTATGTCTCCCCTAATGTGCTTCGAGTTCATCACGTCATAAGCCCCGCCGTAAGCTTTGCGTGTTATGACCGTGATCTTCGGCACAGTCGCTTCGCTGAAGGCGAACAGAAGCTTGGCGCCGTTCTTAATTATGCCCCGCCATTCCTGATCCGTTCCGGGCAGAAAGCCCGGGACATCCTCGAAGACGAGGAGCGGTATGTTGAAGGCGTCACAGAACCTGACGAAGCGGGCCGCCTTGACGGAGGCATCGATATCGAGTACGCCTGCAAGAACGGCAGGTTGATTGGCAATTATCCCTACCGATCTTCCTCCGAGACGCGCAAAACCAACGAGTATATTCTGCGCAAATAGCTCGTGCACTTCGAAAAAGACCCCGTCGTCGACCACCAGCCCGATAACATCCTTCATGTCATACGGCTTATTGGGATTATCCGGGATGATTTCATCGAGCTGTGCCTCTGCTCTGTCCGGACTGTCTTTAGTCGGAAGACGCGGAGGATCCTCGCGATAGTTTTGAGGAATGTAGGAAAGAAGCCGACGTATTCCCATCAGGCAATCGGCCTCATTCTCGCTTGCAAAATGTGCGACCCCGCTCTTTGTGGCATGTGTGAGGGCGCCTCCCAGTTCCTCAAACGAAACATCCTCATGGGTAACTGTCTTCACGACATTCGGACCCGTTACGAACATGTAGCTCGTGTTCTTCACCATGAAAATAAAATCGGTTATGGCTGGAGAATAAACGGCGCCTCCTGCCGAGGGTCCCATCACTGCGGATATTTGCGGGACGACGCCGCTCGCGAGAGTGTTCCTCAGGAAGATATCGGCATAGCCGCCGAGCGACACGACTCCTTCCTGTATTCGTGCACCGCCCGAGTCATTCAAACCGATCACCGGTGCGCCCATCTTCATCGCCATGTCCATGATCTTGCAGATCTTCTCGGCATGTGTCTCGGATAAGGATCCACCGAAAACGGTAAAGTCCTGACTGTAGACGAAAATCAGCCTGCCGTCTATCTTGCCGTACCCTGTCACGACTCCGTCGCCGGGATAATGCTGCTCCTCCAGGCCGAAATCGTGAGAGCGGTGCTTCACGAACATGTCAAGTTCGACGAACGAGCCTTCATCGAGGAGGATGTCGAGGCGCTCGCGGGCGGTCAGTTTCCCCTTCTTGTGTTGTTGGTCGATCCGGTCTTTGCCGCCGCCTTCTTTGGCCTCTTCTTGTAGCCGTCTGAGTTCTTCAGTCTTTTCTTTCATTTCTCATCTGAAAGGAATTGTTGTGGCAAAATTATAGTAGATCGTGAAGATGAAAGAGAATGCCCCCTTATCGACACCGGGGACATAATCGTAGTTATGGTTCCGGGCATACATAACCGCCGCCTTCCCGTAGAAGCTCCCAGCCGGCTGGTACATCGCACTCGCCTCCAGCAGGTTGGTCACCTGAACGGTGCCATAAGGAAACGGTTCGTGGTAACCCGTCTGGACAGTGATATTAGGATCTGTCAGCCAGGGCATGGTGTAAGGGCCGTACATATTCTGACTGCCGTGTTCCAGGTGCATTATCTCGAGACCGATCTGCCAATCATAATCGACCCATTGAGAGAGGCTGAGGTCGAGGTTCCAGTAGTCATCGCCGTACGGGTTTGCAATCGGGTAATTCCTGAGCATGAGCTTTTCAAAGCTCGCCCAGTCGTACTCATTGTATGTCCGGTTGGTCACCATTCTGTACTGGATGGCTGCATCGGTGCCGGCTATCCCGAGCCCGCCCAGGATGTCGGATGCCCTGGCGCCGAGGTCGAACGCATATAGATTCGGCTTGAGATCGCCCTTTGTCTTGTGGTCTACCTGCCAGTCGTCCACCATTAGCTCACCGTAGAAATTGAATCCTTTCGGATAGAAGACGCTCATATCTACTCCCAGAAAGGCATTCATGTCCTTGTGGCTGTTGTTTTCCGTCTCATATGTCACCCTGACCGGATTGATGTCTTCGAGATCGATCGGCGCGTTCGGGCCGCCAAATGTCGCCGCCTGGTATGCACCGAGGAAGACTTTGTTCGCAATGTTGAACTCAACCCGGGATCCGGTCAGATATCTGTTTGCCAGCGGATCGGGAACACCGACAGTCTGGAAAGGCATGTAGCTGTTCGTGTCCGGCGTAAACTCAGGCATAGGATTGAGCTGCGCCACAAACCAGTTATACTTCACGAGATGGGTCTTCACAAAAAGCGACATCATGTCGAGGGCGCCGGGGGTCGTTGATACAAGTAGTGTACCATCATTGCCATACCCCCACGACAAATAGTCACGACCGAAAGTAAAATCCAGGTACTTGTTCGAGTATTGGACGTACGCCTGCTGATGCAGCGCATCGAGACCGAATTTTGTTGAGCCGGTATAAAGCGTATCGTCCTTCAGCGTCTGGTCCACCGTAGCATCGGTGTAGAAAGCAAGATGGTTGCCGATGCTGAAACCGAACTCGGTCCGAAGTGTTGGTCGGAATTCAAACTTGTCCGCATATTTGAATGTCTGATAGTCTCCTTTGACAAAATTGAAGAACGCTTCCTCCGCAAATCTCGCACCGACGAAGGAACTATCCGGCTTTGCCTTTTCGGCATTATGGAGTCTCATTTCATACGAAAATTCTTTATCCAATTTTTCGATCAGCCATCTATCGGATTGCGGGAGCTTTGCGATGTCGGTCCTCGCCCGAAGATGCTCGAGCGCCTGGGCTACTTCCATCCTGCGATAAGGCTTGAACCCCGGACTCAGGTCGAGAAGGTAGCCGCGAGTCTGAAGCTGCTGGATTACTTCGTACGTCCAATTATCTATCGGGATGGAAAAATTTTGCTGGGCAAAAGAGGCCTCCGAGGCCAGAAGAAGGATTAAAAGAGCAACTGCGACCATGTGTTTCATTCAAGACTCCTGTAAAGTATGCCAACACATCAATGATTTATCAAGATATAACTCCCTCGAATTTTATCATAACCATTTGATTCACATCTCCATTAAAAAAGCACATCGAAATGAGAACGGGTCAGCTCACAGTTACAATATTCAACAGCGTATCATCAGCAACCAGCCCTTCGATGCACGTGCTCGGATCGGTGACTATTCTCCAGTCACTCACAATGTCCATCCAGTCTTGAAGAGACAGTCTTCCCCGTAGGACATCAACAAAAATCCTCAACGCTCCCGCAATCACCTCAACCGCCGGGTAACCCGTCTTGTATAGTTTCGCAAACTGACGACCGAATTCATCAGCGGGTAACCGGCTCGGCATTACGAGATGCAGGAGATCAAAGAGATCATAGCGGTGGCAGATCACGTTCTTCCCTAGTTCTTCATGAAGCGTCGTCCCTGGAAGAGGTGTCAGCACAGTGAAGTACGGGAGCACTAAGGACAGTTTCTTGATATATCCCCTGAGTTGCCGAAATTCATTCACCCCATATTCAGGATCCACGATAAAAGAGACTACAGGCTCAATCCCGTGAACCTTCAACATCCCAAGAGCCTTCTCGTTGTTCTCGACTGAATTATGCTTTTCCGCGGAATCAAGTTCCTCTTGTGTGGTCTTCTCAAATCCCAGAAAAGCGGATCGCAAACCGACATCCGCCCATTTATCCAATAGTTCAGGGTTAGATGAGATGGTGTCGGTCCTCGCCTGAATAAGATATCGCTTCTCTATTCCCTCTCTCTTGATTAGGTCCGCGATCTTCTGCGCCCTCTTGGCACTCGTGAAAAAATTGTCATCCACAAAGAAAACATTCCCGGCGGCGGCGTTTCTCACTTCATCCACTACTCTCTCCGCAGATTTCATTCGCACTTTCCCCCCGTAGAATTTCCAGACGCCGCAGAAATTGCATTTGAACTGGCAGCCACGAACCGTCTCAAGCAATGTTACGGATCTTTCAGTAAAGAGCCGGTATCTTTTTCTGAAACGATCTGAAATCCTCAGATCGGGACGAGGCAACAAGTCGAGGTCGTGGATAAGTGGTCTTGTTCCCGTCATCAGCTGCTCATTCTTAATATTCAGCGCCAAACCGGCGACTTTTCTCGGGTCACCTCCTTCTTTCAGAACGCTGATGAGTTCTCTAACCGTATTCTCTCCCTCCCCTATGACAACCGCGTCAATAAATGGGAGTTTGAAGTCCGTGGAGCACATCGAAGGGTGGTGACCGCCGACAAACACGAAGGTCCGCCTGTCCGCCTCCTTAATGATCTTTGCGGCACTTACTGTCTGGTTGTAATCCATCGTGAATGAAGAGGTGATGCCGCACGCGTCCACGCCTTCAGATGCGATGATGTTTTCCAATTCAGATGGAGTTGAGAACCGCATGTCGATAAAACCGACGTCACATATTTCATTGATTGCCCCGGCAACAGCCTCAAGACCGAGAGGTTCAAGATATCCGAACGGATTCGCCAGAGGCTTTTCTCTCTTCCCCGGTTGTATCAGAAGCACACGCATGCCCGGCTCCCGGATTAATCGGATGGTTCGTAGCATCGCACCTCCAAACCTTCGGATGCGAACTCACGATCCGCGTCTTGACAGCAAGAAAATAAGACCTATTTAGAAACGATACCGCAATGGTCTTTAGGGGTAGATATAAACCTCGGTGCGCCTGTTTTCTGCCCTGCCGGCGGGGGTGCTGTTGGGTGCAATCGGCTTACTGAAACCGTTCGCGACTATCTCGATATCGCTCCTGGGAATTCCCAGTCGCCTTGAAAGAGAATCGGCGACGCGCTCGGCTCGCATTCTCGAAAGCTGAACGTTGTACCACTTCGGTCCGATAGAGTCTGCGTTACCCTCAACGACTATTCGTAAGCCCTGGCCACTCTCGCGCCGGACCGCATTCTGTATCCTGTCAAAGATGCAGTACACATTCTTGTTGATGCGGGCATGATTAAACGAAAAGAAAATTTTTGCGGGTCCTGCGTAGCCCTGACGCACGGCAGGTTCCGGAGCTTCTTCCTCTGCGGTCTGTTGGACTGGCGCCGGACTTGGTTGCTCGGGGACGGCTTTTGCAGATTCCGCAACCTCAGTTGCCGATCTGGCCGGGACCGGAGCCCTCCCTCCCTTCGACATGATTACCGTGAAAAATAAGAAAAGCAAGGCACTCAGAATTATCAGGGCAATCAGTACCTTGCCGCCAGGTTCGATCTTGACTCGAGCCATTTCCTATGTCAGTTTTCTGAAGAACGTCTGCGCCTGGTGGTGCGGGGTTGTTCCGGTACCTCCTGTGACACAAAATATTGGAGAACCCCCGACAGCCTTTGTTCTTCTTTTTCTTTCTCCTGCTGCCAGGACTGGAATTTTTCGCGAGCTTCTTTCAACAAATTGTTGTTGTCTTCCATCTTCTCGCGGATCTCGTTGAAAATTCTCTCCATCTCTTCCTGAAGGCGCTTGTTCTCTTCGCTCTTCTTCTGCTCCATCTCACGCAGTCTGCGCTCCTCGATCTTCTCGAACTGTGTCAGAGCCTTGTCACGCTTGACCGCATCCTGGATAACTTCTTCGGGCGGAATCCTCAAAGCCTCAAGTGCTACCATCAGGGCGCTGCGCTTGATGTCAGGTGATGTGTCTTTAAGGTGTACGCTCTTCAGGAGTTCTTCAGCCCGGTAGACAGTGAATCCGCTGGCAGGTTCCTTAATTCCAAATGCCCGGAAGATCGCCTCAAAACTCGGCAGCTCTTCGCCTACGCGGGCAACAGGCTGCTCAAGTTCCGGTTCAGCTATCTCTAAACGACTCTGCCCCTCGACCGGCTTCGATTCAACGGCCTTCTTTTCCTCGTCTTCAACGGATACAAACACGTTATACCATTTTTTCTCTGCCATTATTACCTCCAGAAATTCGCAACTAATTTAGAAAACGGCGCCAACTTTAGCAAGAATCGGCGGTTATATTTTGATAAACCGCTGTCCGGCGCCTGATCATCATATCGGATGAATCAGGCCAGTCTATACGAGCACAACTGATCTCCTGCCGCTGCAACCCCGTCACAAAAGGCCTCTTTCAGAAATCGGGTCACTGTTGCTGCAACTGAACATATTTCTGCCAGTCCGGATCACTGACCTCGCCCTGCTTCGTGGAGTGAATTAAAATGTAATCATTGAATCCGGTGAGGTCTACGAAGACGAATATCACTCCGCCTTCTATTGAGTTATATGTCCATATCTCGTACGGCTTGCTACCAGACGAATTTGGATGACGGTCTATTTGGTCGGGTTTTCCGTAATCAATGTAGACCCTCCCCCTGTCCGTTAACCAGCCTTTCTTAAAGGCAGTCTTATATTCCTCATTAGCATATTTGAAACGCTCATCAAATTTCTGCCAGGAATTGAATCCTCCGGGACCGGCTTTTCGGTCTTCTCTTGCCCAAAAATCGGCAAGGAAACGTCTCTTTCCATCCACACTGCCTAGTTTCTTGAACTCGTCGGTTTGCTGCGGGGTCTCGAGATAATTTGCGGCGTAGAAAAGATCGTTGAGTTCCTTCAATCCCATTTGAAAGAATGGAGATGAAAGGACATCGACGCTTACATTCGACGCAATCTCAGGTTGCTTTACATAAGGATTGTAAACGAAAAAGTACTTGCTGGCGGACGCCGATCGCTTGGCTACCGAATCGGCAACGAAAATTTCGAGGGCATACCTTCCCGACGGCAAATTGGAGATGTTGTCCGACCCGACTTTAACAACGTCAGGGGACAGGCCTGTTTCCACAGCAGAGTGCTGCTTGACGATTCTTCCGTATGTATCTATCACATGCCATGTCACATTATACTCCGTAGAATCACCCCGTGTTCCGAGTCCGTATATTTCGGCATAGTAAGATACGACGGGCATTCCAAGTCCGTATGTATCTTCAGGATTTGGAACGACGTGAAGCGTGTTCTTGTAATACGGATCCGCTTTCGAAGCGGCATTGGTTATGTCACTGCACAGCTCGACGCCCGAAACCGCAAGCTGGGAATCCGGAAAGGCATTAATCACCAGGTCCCGCTGCAATGTGTCTAGGGGTGTGCCGGTTTTCCCGTCAACCGCGATCGCCGTAAGATGGTACCTGCCAGAATCGGAAAGGAGACGTGTAACCGAAACGATCCGTGAAGCCAGCGCTATGGAGCTCGTGTCCGGCATGCGAACGGGAATCTCACTGGAGATCTGATAAGCAGAATCCGTATTGATGTTCTTCATCTGAAATTCAAGCTTGACGGTAGAGACCAATTGGCTCGAATCGGACCCCTCTTTCCCGACCGCTTTATGGAACCAAAGGCGGGAGGGGGAAATTGAAGTGTATAGTTCCACGAGAGTAGACACTGAATCGTACCTGAATTGAGAGTAATCCAACGCCCGCAGCAAATCCTGCTGTGCAAAGCTCACGCCGGATGCAGCCAGTAAGATAACCACGCCAGCTATCCACATCCTGAAAGGTCTTATGTTCGTCACGGCAACCTCCAACTCAAAGAAAGATTAACGATAAACGGCAGCGAATACTCGACATCTCCGCTTACGTTGTTAATATAGAATACATTCTTGCGATTATAAATGTTAATCAACATCAATTCTGAAGTCCAGTTCATTCCCAGAATGTTCATCTCGTATGATGCGCTTACATCGAGCCTGTGATAAGCCGGCATTCTGGCGGCGTCCTTCTGGCCGAAGACTATCTGATTCGAAGCAGCGGCATTTTTATAACCCTGCAGGTTGTTCGGATCGAGAAGCAGCTGCGGATAGAATCCGGCGAGCGGGGTATAAGGCAGGCCCGAGCCATATTCCCAATGCATACGCAGCCAGAATCCATCGAACGGCTGCCAGCCCGCGGACAGGTTCGCCTGATGCCTTCTGTCATACCTTGGGGCAAACGTGAAACCGTCGGAGGTGTTTGTGACTCTTCCGTATGTATAGTTCGCCGTCAGGTAGAAGCTGCCGATATCGTACTCACTGCTTAACTCCAGCCCGTACGACCTCCCCGTCCCCATTATAAAATCCGGATCACTTGCATCGATCTTGTTCCGGTTTATAGTCACCAGCCTCGTGAAGTCTTTGTAGTATATCTCCGCTTTCGTCCTCAAGACGTTAGTCGGCAGGTACTGGCCTCCCAGGATGAAATGGTACGCTTCTTCGTCTTCAAGATTGGTATTGTCCTCCGGAATGGGGACAATCAGATCGAACGGCGTGTAAATATCATCCTCATTGTTGAGGCTGATTATACGCTGGTGATATTGACCTGTCGCAAAGTACAAAATGGCATTATCACTCGGATGATAGGTCAAGGTAGCCCGCGGATCCGCAATATACCCTTTGCCGGAACCTGTTGCATACTGGAACGTTCGGGAAAGGTCAAACCGCAATCCAAGTTCCAAATCGAGATTTTCAATCACTTCCCATTTATACCTTGCCCAAAAATTGGGCTCTGTTTCCTGGTCGCTGATGTTCAAAGGGTTTCCAAAGGCGTTAGTAAAAGTGAAATTGTAGGACGGGAAATTGAACAATAGACCGAAATCGAGCCGAGTGGTCGAGCTGCCGTAGTATGTCAGATCGCCATAGAAGGCCGGATCGAGAATCTGGTCGGATTCGTAGTGCAGGTAACTGGATGCCCTCGGTATTTGTTCCGCATTGTAGACGGAACTGGACACGGAGAACCGAAAGCTGTACTGATCACTGAACAGGTAATTGCCGGAAAGAGAGTACCCCGCATCTCTCCAGTTGTAATCGGGATCGACCTGATTTTCACTCCAGATCTGATCGCCTGTAGTCAAAAATTCGAAAGACAAGTGACCTGTGGAGGTAAAGTCGGAAGTGATTTTACCGAAGCCATCGAAAAACTCAAACGGCATAGTCCGATCAAAATACCGCCTCAGGGAATTTTTGTAGAGTGAAGTGCGGAAGAAGCCGATGAAGCTCGTGTGGTCGCCCATTATGTTCAAGGGCACGGGACCGCTGAACATCACATCGGAGGACAGCAGATCAAAACTTCCCGCGGCGTTATAATTCCGCATGTCCCCGTCTTTTGTCTCGATGCTCAGGACGGACGACAGCCTGCCTCCGTATTGCGCCTGGAAACCGCCTGTGCTCATGTCCGCTACTTTTACAATCAGTGGATCTATGAAACTGAAGAGTCCAAACGCGTGAAACAAGTTGTAAATCCTGATGCCGTCAATCGTCACCAGGTTTTGATCCGAAGCTCCGCCTCTGACATAATACTGGCTCGAGACCCCTCCTACGGTGACAATCCCGGGGAGTTGCGTGACTGCCTGCACGGCGTCGTTACTGAAGAGTCCCGCTGCTCTCTGCAGGTCTCTGCCGTAGAGAACTGTCGTGCTCGGCTCGACCGGCCTCATCTGACCCTCGAATTCGCCGTTTACCTCAACGGGAGCGAGTGTCGTTGGTTCCTCGGCTAATTGAAACGTGACGTTCACAACCGGAGAGCCGCTTTCAATCTCGAAAACATGTTCGCGGTATCCTACCGCGCTCACGACAATCCGTCTGTCTCCGCTCGGAATCCTCGGAAGGACAAAGTATCCCTGACCGCTTGTGTAGGTGCCGATGAAAGTTCTCTGAACCCTGACGGTTGCATAAGGGAGCCTGTCGCCTGAGGAGGAATCCACAACCGAACCGCGTATGGTGTAAGTCGATTCCTGAGCCTGTGCAAATCGTGGAATGAGGAAAATGCCCGCTGCTATTAACAGGAACGCAAGAAGGCAGCCTGTACGGACGAAGGTCCTGACGTTTGCAAGTACCGGTCGCGCCATGCGGCAACCGTCTCTTCGAAGCATATCGACATACCCCCCGCCGTTCGGATGTTTCAAGGAAACACCTGGATCGTCAAAGAGTCCTCGGCTGCACTTCCGAAGAAACCGAGTCCGTCGGTGACATTGCTGAAGACCGGCTTCTCTGTCCTCATCGTGAGCGGGTCATTGAATCCGTTGGAGATGCTGTAGAAATCATATAACGTGGCGTCCACTTGCAGGAGTCTGATGACTGCCACGACTCTACCGGAACTTATCTTGCCGACAGCATTAGAAAAGGCATCGGAGTAATCAGAGAGGTTAAACTGGACCGCCGTCGTGGCACCGTTTATCCGCAGAAAATACGAGGTGGTATCGAGCTGATATGAAGGGGCAAGATCAATTTCTCCGGTAACGGGAGATCCGTCCTGACCAACACCGTTGTAGATGAGAGCCATAGTCAAACGGATGGCTGCGGTCTGCGGAGATGGATAGACAGTGAACTTCGGAGCAGGCTGCCCCGGTCCGGACGGATTGCGCAATACGCTCGTGGTATAGTAAGCGGGATATATGACCCCGCTGTCCAGTACGGTTAGATTTGACGAACAGGATTTGTACCCGTCGGCATGGACCTGAAGCGTGAGATTCATGCCAGAGACAAGATGGATCTCAGCCGAAAGTAAATTAGTGCCATTGACATATCCAGCTGCAAGAGTTGCGCCAGCCCCGTTGGCAGCGTTCACCAGTGTCCCCCCGAGGCCGGTAATCGGTTCCGCCGCGGTGGTATCGCTCACTGCAGTCTTGCTGTTTACGTCCACCCGTACCACCAATGTGGAATCGCCCTCAAAAGCAATCCCATACAATACTAATTTCGGCGAGTAAACCTGCTCAGGCTGAAAAGGGGAATTACACGATTGGAGGACAATCAAAAGAAGCGGCAGTAGGAAGGCCATCGAGCGCGGGAAAGTAATGTTCACTTCCCTCTCCATAAAATCATCGCCACGCAAATCCCATCGTAGTCAGCCAAGAAGCTCCTTCTCAAATTAACTTCCGCCAGTGTCGCCTGATGCTCGAGTCAGCCTAGAAACGAAAAGCCGCCGGGCACGCGAAACGCACGCCCGGCGGCATTCAAAGCCCCAGAGTCAGCTTAGAAGGCGACGTGAACGTCAAACAGGTTGTTAGCGCCAAAATACCTGGCCGGAACATAAGCATATTCAAACGATAGGCCGAGCCCTGTCAGTTTCGTCAGGTCAACCCCGGCACCAAAACTCCAGCCTTCGAAAAGTGAGACGTTTCCTGCACTGCTGCTGAAGGCACCACCCGTCTGGCTGAACAGGTATCCGCCGCGAATGTCTATTGTTTTCATGAAGCCGTAGTCGGCACCTACTCTGTATTCGTCGATACCGAAGTTATTATTCTCGAATGTACCCATCACCTCAAGAGAGTTGTTGTCATCCAGCGATTTCTTATATCCGAGGCCGATGTCTATGACCGATGGAAGCTGGAAGGATGCCGCTTCGACCTTATAGTATGACAATCCGATTCCAGCGGAGGGAATCGTGGCCTGTACATACAATCCTGAGCCGCCGTATTTCATTTCAGTACCCACGTTTTTCACGGCGACGCCGAGACCGAGGCCGTTAATGCCGACAAGGTTCTCGTACTGGACACCGAAATCAAAACCGATGGCGGAGCCGCTTACGTTGCCGAAGCTCTCATCAATCAGGTTCATGGTGGCACCTATGCTGATCCTGTCGGTCAATCGTTTTGAATAAGTGATTCCTCCGGTGAAGAAGGTCGGGTTGAGCTGCTCCCCGGTGCCGTCAGGCTGATCTTCCGTCGTCACACTTATAGTTCCTATGTTAAACGATCGGAGGGAGACTGCTATGCTTCCCAGGTCGCCGAACCTGCCGCCGACCGCAAGATAGCTGATTCCTATGCCTGCAATGTATTGCCTGTAGGAGAAAAGCGCACCTCCGGTCGACTTCTCCATATCAAGTCCGGCTGGGTTCCAATAAATGGCGTCCACTCCTGTCACGAACGCATTGGCCGATCCGGCTGTGGCCTCATACTTAGCACCGACCGGAATCAAGAGTTCAGGCGCCGCGGAGGTTCCAGCCCGGTCCTGGGCAAACACAGCAGCCGCTGTGAATGTCAGCACCATCAAGCTTGTTATAAGTAAACCTCTTTTCATATTCTACTCCTTTGTTAGTTAATCAATCCCGACAACCCGAACGGGCTGTCGGGATATCAACAACCGTCAATATGCTGGCAGCACCTGCTGCTGCTGAACCATTGCGAACTTCAGAATCTTCGTGCCAAGTTTTCCCATGTCGACATCGATTATATAGATGCCGCTTGCCACGGGGAGATCGCTTTCATTTCTCAAATTCCATATGGCAAACTGGGTATTGTCGTTCTTGTAAATAGTCTTGACAAGGGTGCCGGCAAGGTTGTAGATCCTTATCGTGGCAACCTGCGGTAAATGATTGAATGTAACCTGCTTGTTCAACGCATTGGTCTCACGATATTGCCACCCGTAATAAGGATTCGGGAAGACGTTAACCTTCTGCACGTCCGCCTTAGCCAGGGAAGTGCTCTGGGTCGGAGCAGGCGTCGTGAAGGTGTAGACGTCTGAAGCGGTTATCGGGCTCGTCATATAAATCATATCGACCGTACCGGTCGGCGGAAGTTTTCCGGTTCCGGCGAAGTCGCAGATTATCATTCTACCGAAGTATTCTGTCATACCGAAATTATCTGCGGCCGCCGTGTCTCCTGCCGCACAGGCAGCGGCGAAGCCGGCATAACCTGTCTGGCCTTTATACGCATCCGCCTGAGTCGTGTCGGAGTACCAATAGATCCAGTCGGTAGCAGGATACCCGAAATACGGGTCGGTATTCTTGTATTCGAATGTGCCGGCATTAGCGGGGCTGGCGCCTCCGGAATACAGAACAGGGATGAGTCTCTCACTATCGCCAGTTGTAATATTGTATTTCCACAATGCGAACGGCACCTTCGCTATTTGGCCGTTGTCGAAGTACCACATACCCCAGTTTGGACCTGACGGGTCTACCCATTCAAGTTTAAAGTTGTTCCCTGCTGCATTTTGCGGGTCGTCTCCTCGCAACATGCGGTCGAGGTTACCGTCACCGCCGCCTGCACTGACATAGTAAGTAGCGTTTGAGTTAAGACTGTGCCACACCTTGTTGCCGTGGAATGGTTTACCTGCAGCATCGTATTGTGAAGACGTCAGGGGCGTTCCGGCATAGGCCGTTTCTACAAATCCGTCTGCGGCACTTCCCGGGGCCGACTTAATCTGGGGAGGCGGTCCCTGCACCTTCACCATCACACCGTCTACGATCGGATACAGGTTGTCACCCGCAAAATCAGAATTGTCTGTTACGAGCGTCTTGTTGGCGGTGGAATCAGACAGGTTCCACACCAATCCTGTCGGCGAATTAGAGAACGTTATCTTGTATGTGTGACCGGTCAACGCGGTCGGATCGACGACTACAGGATAGATTACTCCATCGCTGGTGCCGGCAATGTGATCGACGGTTTTGAGCGTGTCACCCGTGATAGCGCCATATGTAATGCCAGGATTGGGAGAATGGGGCGTCACGGTCAGGATCACAGGCGCGCTTTCCAAAGCGCTGAAAGGCGCATTTGGATCCAGATTGACCGAATAAGCAGTAACCGCATAATAGTATGTCTGCCCGTCTACGAGCGGCTGATTTCGTATCATGTCCTGCGTCAGCGTTATTACACGCTTGATACCGGAGTCAGAGCCAAATTCGACAGGCTTCTTGATCACAACACCGGTGGACGGATCAATTTCCGGACTGAGGACAGTCAGAATGCCATCCTGCTTATCGTAGGTCGCTATGCGAACTGCATCGGAAGTAGATGAGCTGGCTGAAGGGAACTGATAAACGTTGTATCCTTCAAAAGAGAATCCGCCTCCGGAGTTATTTTCGATCGCCGTGAGGCTCTTCTGATCGCTTCCCCAATCGAGGACAACCGTGTCGTTCAAGGCCGTGGCCACCACATGAGGAGGCGGCGGCGCCGACGGGAGCTTGAAAAGGTTGTCAAATGCATAATGGGCGAATGTAGCATTGTACTTCAGCACGGAGACGCTGGAGAGATAGTTCACTCCAAGTCCTCCGATCATCGCGGTTACAACCTCGATTGTATCATGAAGCTTCAAAGTGAACGGTCCGGAGACTTCCATGTCCCTTCTGTCACTGGCGCTGATATCGTAGCCGTCTACCCATCCGGTGTGGGTAACAGGGTCACCGGGCAATGCATACGAAGTCACTATTCCATGTGCTGAAGCATATGTAGAAGCCGTGTAAACAGGTGTGCCGGTAGCGGGCCAAACGGGTGAGTAAGGCAGATCACCTCTGCACAAATTGTAGAATTCGCCGGCTCCATCCGAATAGCCCCAGTTAGGATCGTTGAGTTGCTGCGATCCAGCGGCAAAGTAATCGTAAGCGGTCAAAGCGGTTGTAGGATAGCCGCCGTAAGGTTGTTGATTCGTCTGGTACCAGTATTTGTAGCCATGCCTCCACTGGAAGTCGATGACGGCGCTGTCGTTCGGATCACCCGTGAAATGCGCGGGACCCTGCAGGAAACAGCCACCACTCGCGGGCGGTGCCAAGCCGAGGGGAGTATACTTGGAATCTGTAGGCTCGCCATTGTAGACGAATCCGAGCGCAAGCGTTGAATCTGAACCGGCATAGTCATCGCCATAATAGCCGTTGTCGGGATCTCTCCACTGAACAACGTAAGCGCTGTCGATCTCGGAATTCGCGTTGCTGGTTGCGGTGCCCTTGTATATCATCTTCACTTGTTTGAAGTAGATATTGTTCAGGGGTGTCGATGTTGCATAGTCCCAAACCGTTTGCTGTTCTTCGATGCCGGTAGGCGGTGAACCAAGGAGAGCGGTAGACTGGGAATTTATGTCGTTGCAAACGAACCACACGGTTTCAGTCGCGCCCGGTACTCCTGGAATGTCATGAGGATTGCTAGGGTCGAATGTGTGGTTGGCATCGTTATACTGAAGGACTCCGACCGTATCGACATACCAGGGGGCGCCTTTGTCCGCAGGCCATTGAGACCAGTCGGTCTGGTACTGCTCGACAGTGGCGGCGATTTGCGCCGGCGTCACGGAACTGGTCGGTATCTGGTTGAAAGTCGCGGCGTCGATAGTCAGGTCAGGAATCGAGTTCTGCGATTCACCCGGATAGACATCGGATCTGACTCGCCATATTCGAACATCAGGCGCATCAGGGTTGTCCACGCCTGTCGTTATATCCGACGCGTTTTGAACGATGGCACCTGCCTGCATAGAGGTCGCGTAAGTTGAGCCTTCCGCTCTGAGTATCGGGAGAGAGCCGTCATTCACGAGTCCCGCTATCACAATCCCTTCCTGGTAGATGAACCCGACTCCTGACCCACGCGGGAACTCGCCGTTCCAAGATTGCGCTACGTTGGCAGGATAAAAAGCATTGGATTCTATCCAGGAAGTGATGTTATTACCGTTTAACAGAGTGAGATTCGGCGTTCCTGCTGTTCTATATATCTTCTGTCCCTTCTTGTAGGTTGCAGGCTGCCGCGCGAAAGCGTTTGAGCCAACTATGAAGAGAGCAGCAAGAAGCACCCATCCAAAGGTTCCTTTGGAAAACTTGCCACGAGATTTCATATCAGCAATCTCCTGAATTTGTAAAGCTTTGATTTCTTGATTGGTCTTTGATCCCATACGTCAGAACTCCAATCTCGCGCCGATTCTGAGCTGGCGGGGCATCCCGAAGTTGTCGAAATTATTCCCGCTCCGTTGGTTCTGCTCATCCAGACCGTTGATCACATTATACATCGGGACGAACATCGGACCATTAGCCGCCACGATAGTCTGACTCAGCGACGGGGTCGTCAAGAAACCATCGGCATAGCCGTTTCCGGTGCGATAATAAACATTAATGACGTTCTGTGTGTTGAGGAGATTCTGTGCGTAAATGTAAACATCGAGAGAGACTCCGCCTGGAAGGTCGATATTCTTGTCCAGCCTTGCGTCGAGCTCATATACCCACGGGGTAGTCGAACTGTTAACCGGCTCTACAGGGAGTCTTCCGCGGGCATCGCTATTGAAAAGAATAGCGCCTTGCCATGCCGCCGTCTGACCGGCGCCGCCTGTTGCAAGGGTGAACGGATGTCCGGAGTTGAATGTGAAGAGCAGGTTCAAACCCATCTGTTGCAGGATGGGCCCGCCGTCATTCTTGCCGAAACGGTAATCAAGCATTACCGATCCGCGGTTTCCCTGATCGTAGTCGAGAGGTGTAACCATCGTAACTGGAATTCCTGCGACAGATTGCAGCGCCAGTGCACCTGTTGCAAACGAGTTGGTTCCTCGTGCATCCTGGAGAGTGTAATTCACCTCAGCTTCGAGCCTCTGGACCCTTCTTACGCGCAGAGTGAACTCCAGACCCATGACTGTCTCGAAGTCGCCGTTCGCAAACGTCTCGTAGTTTCCTGCACGTGAAGTGGCGGCATGCTGAACGATAACCGAAGTCAGCTGTCCCTGGACGTTCTTATAAAACGCCGTAGCGTCGAACGCGGCGAAGTCGGTAAACTGTTGCGATAGCCCGATCTCGTACTGCGTTGTTCTGATTGGCCCTAAATTATAACCCAGACCGCCGCCGGTGAAGTAATAGTTGGCCTGGAACAACTGTGCAGCGTAAGCCGGCCCGCCATATACCTGGTTCAGCTGAGGCGCCTGGACAAATTTGCCATATTCAAGATGAAACACCGTCCTGTCCGTTACGGGGAATGAGAACCCTATGCGGGGCTCGAGATAGGTCAGCACCCTGCTCGTCTTGTAACCCAGAGAATCGGTTTTGGAATACGGGTAGACTGAGAAATTGTTAATATCGAATCCGGGATTCGACAGATTCGGGAAGTCCCAGCCATCCATGAAGATGTTGTCGAGTCTCAATCCGACGTTGACAACGAGGTCGCTGAACTCTATTCTGTCCTCTATGTAACCGGCGGCAAAATATGGGTGCTTTGCCGCATTGGGGCCGCTCCCGTTGTAGACGTTTCCGAACTCATCGTAGCCGTAATTGTTCACCGCATTGGCACGGAGAATTTCGGCTAACGCGCTCGGGACCCTCGCGGAATCGGGATTGTTTTCCAAGAGATAGAAAGTGCGGGCGCCGACACCACCGTACGACCGCATCGTCCAGTACTGATACGAACCGCCAACCTTGATTTCATGATTTCCGATTTGGGATGTCAGATCCACTGTACCGCCTAAATAGCCGTCATGATTTTTTCCAAAACCAGTCAGATTGGTGCCTGGCCGGTCAAATGGAAATCCGGAGAAGTCGTAAGCGGCAGGGCCGGTGGTGAGTGACCTGTAGGTCCAGCCATGGGCTGCTGCATCAACACTGTCACCGTACGCAAGGACGTTGGTCCCGTAGTTGGGATCTGTCGTCATGTCTCTGTAGTCCAAATAATCGACGTTCAATTCGAAGAACGTCTTTGGCGACAGGAAGTAACTGAGTTTTCCGCTCAACAGCGCGTTCTGGGACTGAAACAGGCCGGTCTCTGCAAGATTATAAATATCAAAGATGGTCGAATTGTTCGACTGTGCGTTCGATGAAAACGCGCCTGCAACCCTTATCTGAAGCGGCATGTAGTCGAGCAGCAGCGTACCGTTAAGGCTGTACCTGTTGTTCATTCCTTTCGGGAGATTCCCGGACGGCCACGCGACTAAAGCGGAATCGCCTTTCGTCCCGCCGTATGCTCCGGTGTCTTTCAGATACCCGAAGTTGGCGCCTGACCAGAAGAGCGGGCCGCCGCTGTAGTTATCTGCGTAGTAGTTGTTTTCACCGGCAAGAAAGAGCTTTATGTGGTCTGACATAATAGGACCGCCGGCAGTAGCCGTATAATCGGAATACCCGTAAGAATATGTGTTGGCGAACTTTTTCCCGGGATAATTTCCGAAATTGTCGGTTTCTCCCTGAGCTGTGAAGTTCCACTTGGAGCCGCCGGTTTTGAAGGTCTGCTGAATGAATCCGGAGTTGGATCCGCCGTATTCAGCGCCATAGCCGCCTTCCTGAACGCTGACCTCCTGAAGAGCTTCGGGGATCGTTGTCACGAAGTTGCCGCTTCCGACTATGTTAGTAGTAGTTGCACCTTCAATCTGGTAACCGACTTCGTCCGCTCGGCTGCCTCTCATATAGACCGCGCCGTTTTGCAGCACAACTCCGGGCTGCAAACTGAAATATGCCTGCACCCCTCTGACGGGGAGCTTCTGAATTTGGGACGCGGTGGTAATTTCAACGGCATGAGTGGCCGTCTTTTCGATCAACGGCCTTTGAGCCACAATCTCAACAGTCGGCGCTTTCACCGCGGTACTCGACAGCTTGATATCGAGATCTCTCGTCAGACCGGATAGCACGCTGACATTAGTAATCGTCAGTGGGTTGTAACCGACGTAAAACGTCTTGATTGCATACGTGCCTGCGGGGACATTGAGTATAACGTAGTTTCCGTTAATATCGGTAGAGGCACCGAAAGTCGTTCCCTGAAGGAGCACAGTCGCTCCGACCAAAGGCTCCTTCGTCTCGCTGTCTGTCACTTTCCCGGAAATCTTTCCGTACTGAGCGTATGACAAGACGGGAATCGCGACTATAAAGAGCAAACCTATAGCAAATCTTTTAAGCATCGCTGTCCTCCTTTAGTGTTCCTGTATAACTAGCGACTTAATGTCGGCATGATTTCCGTAAACGACGACCGCATATCTGCCATAAGACTGTAAGCCGCTCATCGTGGTAGTTGGGATTAGCGGGGTAGCGCCTGTCGTATCTGCATTCGTGGCAAACACCTCGTAACTCGAGTTACCGGCAGCGATCTTCATGTATCCGGTTCCGTTTCCAAATGCGACTCCGGTAGCACCCAGACCGAGGGATGCTGAACCAAGCGTGAAGTCCATACCACCTGAAAAATCAGATACGGTATCGGTTGATAAATTGAAGAACCTAACCAAAGCAGTGTCCTTTATTCCGGGAGAATCAAACGTATAGCTTTGCCCTGCCAGAATATAATGCCTTGCTACATCGCCGTTGGCTGGGTCGAAGACACTGAAATAGGTGTACTGGGTCATGGAAGCAAACCCCTGACGAAGAGTATCAACTGCTGATCCGTAGACAAATTTCATCCGCCGGGAACCCGATGGCAGCGAGTCGAGACTCGAGTATTGGCCAAAGTTTACTGTTCCCACCGAAGTGTTGTCGTAACTGACCGCCATTGGGGTGCCCGTGTTAGCCAGATCCACAAACAGGACGCCGGACTCGTAATTAGTGGGCGGCACATTTACCTGATCAACATTCAAACACCCAGAAATGCTCACGACCAGACCGACCAGCAAAAGGCCGGCCAGCCCGATTCTAGCGGTGTGTTTCATATTACCTCCTTGAGTGTGAAGTTTGTTCCAACCGAGACCGGTCGGACTTGTAATTGGAGAAATGAAAGAAAGGCGATACCAATCCTCAATTTGCCCCCTGTACTTGCTGGAAAGATAAAACCAAACCAAACGGATAAGCGGAACCAACCAGCATATTTCCTCTTTTCTTATCGGTGAATCTGATACCAATTTTCCCCGATACAATGAGAGATCGTATCGGGCAGAAACTCCCAGAAAATGAGTGCTACACGAATCGGTAAATGCGGGCGTACCACGATGGCATTGTGCTACTCACCTGGTCATGGAATGGAAAAGGTTCTCTAGAAACTTCACGACAGCCATACCATAGCAGGTCTCACACCATTGATGGGATTCCTGTGGGGAAGTTACGTTTTGTGGAAGGATTACGAAAGAGCCTAGAATGCTCGCTGTGTTTTGCAATTGTCCTTCTCTAACGCGTCTCATTGGTCGAGACTCCGGTTAAGCTCGGGGGCGATTCATCGCCTGATCGACTCGATACTTCCGGAATGCCTCATTGAATCCGTGGTAGCCAAACAACAAATGGTCCTCCTCTAAGTTCAGAAAAGGTAGCACTCATTAACACTCCCCGTCGAGACAACGGGATAAAGGCAAGGTGGGAAGACTAACATTGATAGAATCGGAAAGATCCGACGAACACAGTTCCATGTTCTTCGACAGCTCCACCGCCAGCATAATTTTCGTTGAAATATAATCTGCCATATTTGCTTTGTCAAGTACATTCAGCGGAGACTTCTGTATTTTTAGGCACTCGAACACTCACAGTGCCATTCAATCTCATCATTAATGGACCGGATGATAAGAGCAAACGGCGATCGGCGGTGTAGTGTGGGTTACCGAAGAGGTTATCCCTCCCGGTTGCATGCCGTGATCATAAGTTGATCCTCCAACCTTCAGTATGACGGTGTCAATGCCGTTCAATTGCTGATCAGGTTTGCCAGCAGCATATATGCCGCCTCATCGACTGCAAGCAACCTCGGATAAAGATTGAGCGCGCAAAAAACAATTTCGCCATGGCCTGCGGTCTCTCCGACTACAAGAGGGATCCCGCTCTGAGCAGAAACCAAAACCTTCGACCCGCCGACCTTGTATCCCCTTATTCCACCGAACGAAATCGGAAATGCGCCGGTACTGAAATCATCCTTGGTCAAACGATTAGGGTAATTCAGGAATCTCTCGGTCGAATCGACGAATACTTCAGCGGACGGTTGCGTTATCGGCAGATATGTGAACTCGGTTTCCTCTCCGGGTTGAAGGCTTCCCATATCAATTCCGAATTGCGGCATGATTAACAGCCTCCCCCCCGAGTCAACCCATCGTCTCAGATTCTCCAGCCGGGTCGCTGATTCCGCATACGTCTTATAAGAAAACTGGTCCATTATGATTGCCGAATATCCGGACAAGTCTTCCGGTGACGAATTGGCCATGTCGAGATCCGTTTTCTCAATTCCAAGTCTGGAGAGAGCAATTTTCAAAGGGCTATCCTTGATAACCGAATAAAGTCCGACCTTCCTGCTCACCCTCACTCCTGGATCGAGTGGATGAACCGTGAAGCTTCCGATGGCTAATCCCTGGGACGCCAGTATCTCGACTCTTCTCGGTTGTGCAAGGTTCGCGGCGTTCCACCGCAAGGGGAGCGTATCGGTGACGACAATGTTCTTCCCAGGAAGCTCCACCCTCTCGTGGGGCGAAGAGACCAACGAGTCTTCCACGTAGAATTCACCGCCCGACCTGTCGCGAACGTTGCTCTTGAAACGGACGGTTATTCCGTCGTCATGGAGCATAGCGACATGCGGGGTCATCACCTCAATGGAACGATAAGGAGCAATAGTTAACGGCACCTCTTCACGCCAATAGAAATCGTAATTGGGATTTGAATCTTTGTGTACCACGATGAACATGAACGGAGTTCTCACTTGCATTGCCTCAAACCCTTCGGGAGTCTCAGGCGAATTCAGCGGTATCGAACGGGGTGAGACAACCCTGAATTGTGCGCTGTCCTTCCAATCGTAGAACTCCTTCTGAGTCTCATCAGCAATCCACTCTTTCCGCACGACTCCCGGAAACAAGAGCTGAGTCTTTCCGTTTTCAAAGGCTCTGTCAAGCTTGTCGAACTTGAGAAAGAAAAGTTGAAGCGGGGTGACGACCGTGTCACTCACGCTGTATCTGATATTGACCCCAAGAATCGCACAACGCAGCTTTTCGAGCCCAAGCTTCCATGCCGTCAAAACCCGCAGGTCCCGTTTATCCAGAAAATGCGCATCGTGAAAAATGAACGCGTCCACCCTCGCTATCACATCTCGAAGCAGCCCAAGCCGTTTTCCCCTGTCATCGATTTGCCGAACCGAGGCCACGGAACTGACTGCAGGCAGCAACTCCTTCAATCTCTTGCCAATTTCTAACGCTCCATCACCCGGAAGCAGCCCGGATATGGGGAAATGGTTCCCGGACCGGGACGCCCCAGTCCGGACTGTCTTCCCATCAATCGAATAAACCCGCTGGTATTGATGAGGTCCGCCGTCGTGCCATAGAGCTATCTGGTATTTCAGACTCTTGTAGAACTTCCGGGCCTTATGAGCCATCCTCACATAGCTCTCTGCCCACACCGGATCCTTTCGTTCTACAGGAATAGTAACGCTCCCTTTGGAAACAGTACCCTGAACGAAGAGGTGCATTACTTCCCACGAGTGCGAAGCTGCACCGGCGCGAATGCCCTCGCTAAGAAGGCTCCTAAGATACTTCGTTTCAAAAGAGCTATCCGGGACTGCAAGAGGGTTTCCATTGAGCATAATAATATCGGGCTTAACCTCCGAGATGAGACTGTCGAGGCGATTCTTGAGTGTTTCAGTGAGTTCAGTGGTGGGATGAAAAGAAGCTTCCGCAACCGGGAATTCGTTGGCAGGAACATTTAAGAAATACGATTCTGCACCGAGGTAAGAAAGCGCACGGTATGCTTCCTCTTTTCTCCGCGAGGCAAGGAGATAAAAAGTCTCGCCGTTGAGATCGCTCGGTATGTCTTCACCGTTCGTGATGTAGGCAACCGCGACTCGTGCCCCCAACCCGACCCTGAGATATGCTATGGTGGGTAGATCTTCAAGCCCGGGTGCTGTGGCTATGACCAGACATACGCTCGGATTCTGAATTTCCCGTAAATCCTGCACGACAGCCTGTCGACCAGTTTCCGGAAAATACGGTGACGGCTGGGCCCACGCGGCGGAACTCGCGAAGAAACTCAAAACGACAAGAAAAACAAAGATGTGTGTCCTCATAGCCCCTTGCAGCTCCCTTCGATTAACAAGTTTGTTAAGGATAATCTGGTTGAAACGCACGGCCTGATTCCCGTTTTCTAACAGCCCGTCGCCGCACACGAAGCACTAAGAGAGATCGTCAGATAATAGCTCTTCACGGTCAAATATCCCAGCCCAACGACAGGTTGAAGAGCAGTGGAAGCTGGTAAACAACTTCGCCGGTGACATTGTTGATATAGAAAACATTTCTGTTATCGAGAACGTTGATTACCGCCGCCTGAAGATTGAAATGCGTCCAATCCAGATCCAGATCGTAGGACGCGCTGAAATCAAGACTCTGATAACCGGGAAGACGGGCAGAATTAACACTCCCGAAGAGCGCCTGGCTGTACAGGGCCTGATGAGTGTAGGACGGAATGTCGACAGGGTCGGATTTAATGACACCGAAGTATCCTTCGATCGGTGTATAAGGAAGACCGCTGGTTAATTTGAGTCGCGCTCTGATCCAGAGCCTGCTTATCGGTTGAAATCCAGACGAGAGATTAATTTGATTCCGAAGATCATAGCGCGGACAGTAACTTATGCCGCCAAACGCACGCGTCGTACTCCCGTATGAATACCCTGCAAGGAAATACAAAGCCGGACCGGCATCATATCTTATGCTGATGTCCATACCGTATGCCTTTCCTTTCCCATATAAGAAATCACTTTCCCAGTCATAGACTTTATTCAGATTGACCGCCACAAGATGGCCTAGGTCTTTGTAATAGACTTCTACCTTTACAGACGCGAGGTTGTTCGGCTCGAACCTGCATCCTAAGATGTATTGGGATGATTCCTCGTCTCCGCTGCTGTCAGGCACCGGTGCAAGAACATCGAACGGAGTGAACACAAGATTCTCGTCATTCAGGTCCATCAAGCGCTGGTGATAGATCCCGAAGTTTGCATAAACGATAACAGGATCCGTAAGCCTGTACGAGAGAGTCAGCCTCGGCTCGGCGAGATAGCTTACCGGTGTTCCGAGGAATTTTTGGAAAGTCCTCTGCAGATCGGCGCGTAGTCCGGCCTCAAAGGAGAATCTTTCTCCCGATTTGAAAGCGTATTTTGCCCACAGCTGCGGCTCCACTTCCGCGACCGTCTCCCCGATAGCACTCCCGTATTTGTTTGTGAAAGTATAACTGTAATTGGGAAACCCGAAGTTGAATCCGACATCCAGCTGGTCTCTTGAGGACATGTATGAGACCACATCTCCGTACAAGGACAGGCTTGAGATATCGTCAACCTGATAACCTAATGTGCGCGATTGCTTTGGAAGCTGCTCGGAATGGTAAGTCGAATATGAAATTGAAAATCTGAGGTCAAACTGATCGCCGGCAATAAATCCCCCGGAAACAGCGACTGCCTTGTTATTCCATTTGAAATCGGGTTGAAACGGATTTTGCTGCGTAATCTGGTCTGCGCTTGTTAAGAACTCCGCGCTAAAATGGCCATCCCTTGAGAAGTCCAATGTGGCTTTGCCGAATCCGTCATAGTAATTGAAGGGCAAGCCGAGCGAATAGAATTTTTCAAGCGCATTTTGAAAAAGCGGGCGTCGGTAGAATGCCACGAAACTGCTGTTCCCGCGTGAAAAAAGAGGGCCGGTCAACAGCACATCGGACGACATCAAATCCAATGTCCCTTTTGCTCTGTACTTATACTTATCGCCGTCGATAGTTTGAATATCGAGCACGGAAGAGAGCCTGCCACCGTATTCGGCCTGAAATCCGCCAACGCTGAAACTGGCAACCTTTACTATCATCGGATCGACAAAGCTGAACAACCCAAATGCGTGCGACAGGTTATATACCTGCATGCCGTCGACTAAAACAAGATTCTCGTCCGGTCCGCCGCCGCGGACGTAATACTGGCTCGATACCCCGCTGACCGTCACCACTCCGGGAAGCTGTGTCAGGTACTGAACAGCGTCGTTCCTGAAAACGCCCACGCTATTCTGCAGTTGACCCGCTGTTATGACAGTCGTACCGGCAATACCTGCAGCTCCCTTAAGGCTTCTCCCGACAATCTCGACATTAGGCAATGTCTTGGGAGATTCAGGGAGAGTGAGACTCAGCGAGATTGTCTGCCTGCCCTTGTACTCCACGTTGACTTCTTTCTCTCTGTACCCGATGGCCGAGACGCGCAGTCTGATCTTGGTCAGTTTCAGGTTTCGCAATATGAAATACCCGTTGACGTCTGCCATCGTTCCTATGGTCGTACCCACTACCATCACCGTTGCGTAAGGGATCCGCTCACCGCTCGCACTGTCGGCAACGGAACCGGTAATTGTCATGGCACCTTCCTGCGCCAAAAGAGATGATGAAATCAGGAGGAGACTAATCCAGTAGCAATAAAACACGTTACATATCAATGAAGCACCACGATTTATCGTGGTGTCGCCATATTTTACCAGCCTCTTAACTGATTCACCGGTTTCCATCATCGGCATCTTCCTCTATTTCATGAGGGTCGAATCCATATTGGGAAAGAATAGTTTGCAGCTATTTTCAAAACAGGAATATCCTTGTCGTGTCGATCGAGGCCGCGGAGACGATGCCAGTACCGGCCTTGTTGAAAATATTTGTGAATATAATTTTATCCGTTCTCATCGAAAGCGGATCGAGTGAACGCATGGAGGTCACAAAGAACCGGTAAAGGTTGTTGTCGACCTGAGACACAATAATTTGTACGTACATATGCGAAACTTTCAGACTCGAAGTGGCCTTTTTTGCGAGAGCGAACGCATCCCTGTACTGAGATATGTTTACGCTCACAGGAAGCCTGGCGGCTTCTATTTCCGTGAAGGGGTTGACGGAATCTATCGGCATGACGTTGAAAGCGCCCACGCAAAAATTTCCGGTGCTGTCGAGCCCCCTGTACTCGACCAGGACCTGAACGAACGCAGCGCTCGCAAAGCCGGAGAGAATCGCCTCGATACCAAGGTTTGACCCCGTATCCTCCGGATCACGGAAAGCAGAATAGACATTCTGCTCCGGTACCGTGGCATAGCCAAAAGGAACCGTCACATTCGCCGTAACAGGCGGATATCCACCCTTTTCAACTGATACTGAATAGGAAAATCCGGGGAGGATCCGAACTGGAGCGTAATAATATGAAGCTGTGTCGCCATCGATCACTTCGGTTGTATCTACTAACGACAGAGAATATCCGTCGAGCATTCTGGTTAGCTTGACCGACGCCCCGCGGACCGGTTCCGATACGTCTGTTGGAGACTCTACGACGGACATGACTCTCACGTACGCGGCCCGCGCATTGGCGAATAATACAGAGTAAACGTTCAGCTTCGGCTTGTAATTTACTTCGGGCTGAAAAGTCTGATTGCAGCTCAAGGAGAACAACGAAGCAAGAAACGCGAGGCAAGAAGCAAGAGATCGAACCAATTGACCGAGATTTTGAGAGCGCGATTGACGTCGAGAGTCCGATGGTTCCACCTTCATTTGCACATTACCATCTTCTTTACAGAGACGTAGTCCCCGGCCCTGATTTGGCAGAAGTACACTCCGCTCGCGAGCTTGCTTCCGTCAAACCTGACTTCGTAGCTTCCCGGTCTCTGGATTTGATTGACCAGGGTAGCCACCTCTCTCCCAAGCACATCGTAAACCTTCAAGGTAACATTGCTGACCGCTGACAGCTGATAGCTAATTGCTGTTGTCGGGTTAAATGGATTCGGGTAGTTCTGGAACAGACGAAACGAAGAAGCTACAGGCTTATTTTCCCGAATTGCGGTCACAACGCGGTCGCTTTTGAACAAACCACCGTCCGTTCCTGCATATATATATCCCAGATTATCAAGAAGGAGCGCTGTAACATTTGAATCTGCAAGACCCGTATTCTCAGGCTCCCAGCTCAGTCCATGGTCGGTTGACATAAATACTCCACGATCGAATGTGCCGGCAAAATATCTAGAAGAAAAATCCATATTGAAGCATGTGACGCTCTTCCCGGTTATTGACGAAATGTTCTTCCAGGTTGCCCCGGAATCGTCAGAATAGTAGCCACCGGACGTGTCCGTCCCAGCAAACATTCTCCCCATGTAGCCGATTTTCAATGCCTTCACGGAGTTGAATATGATAGGTGAGGTTATACCCGTCTCCGCCCATAGTATACCTCCATCCGTGCTCTCGAAAATTCCGTCGAACTTTGTCCCGGCAAAAAGATTGTTTGATGAGTCGACGGCAAGACAGTAGATACTCGTGAGAGGAAGTCCGATCGATTCTAACGGCATCCAGATATCCTGCCCGCCATACGATTTGAGGATTCCTCCCGGAGTTCCGATGTATACATATGTTGGAGTTTCTACAAAATCGTAAGTCCATTCCTTCGTAAGTGGAATCCAGTAGTTACCGGGCCCAGGAAGGTAGAAAAATCCATCCTCAGTCGCAGCATACAACATTTTCTCATTCGTTGACAGGCGGATTTGATAGACCGTGGCTTTACTTAAACCATCACTTACCTTCAGCCAGTGACCGGTGCTCTTCTCCATCTCGAAGATTCCATCGTCTGTGCCAGTATACAAATTGTGGGTGGTGTCCATGCCGAGCGATATGACCGATGCCGGTGAAATACCACATTGAACCCACGGCGGCACCGAGTTGTCGAGAAAATACACTCCGTCAGTCCCTGTTCCGGCATAACTTCTCCCCCCTGGATCATAAGTCGCCGTTGTGATCGAATCTGAGGAGATGGCAGGAAGGACGCTGTTCCAGTTCGACGTGCTATCATCATACAAGTAGATCTCTGCATTTGTGACAGCGACGACATTCCCGTCTCTATCCCCGAACATTTGGTCAATGCTGTTTACCCAGTATGGAATCCCGGCACCATCTCGTTTCCAATCTCTGCTTTTTTGAGCTGCCGAAAAGATGCTATAATACATCAATACGATGAAGACTTTTCCTGTCTTTTTTTCTGCCACCATCGATGTAATCGAAACCTGCTCCATTCCGTAAAACCCCCACATCCTTCCGCTGTCCGATGAAATATATACACCACCTCCGTATCCAGGATTATTGGGCGAAGTCGGGACGCCCCTGAGTCCCGCATAAATGTTCCCAGAATCATCTTCGGCAATTGATAACACTTCGACAGGATCCGTTGTCACCTTCGACGTCGTCCAGGTTCTCCCCCCATCGCTTGAGATTGAGACCGTCTGTCTCCCTCCCACACAGACCCTGTTTCCTGAAATAGCCGTTATGGCGGACACACCTCCGGCAAGAGTTGTCCTAAACCATGATGTTCCTCTGTCGGTAGATTCAAACAAACCTGTGCCGATGTCTCCATAATAAATGTTATTCGAGGAGTCTACACAAAGCGCAGCCTCATATCCGTAGCTCAGGAGGCTGAACACCTGTTGCCAGTCTTCTCCGCGGTTGGTTGACCGGTAAATCTCCACCCTCCTGTCAAACACCGTAGCAAAAACATCTCCTGTCTGATCCACAGCGAGCAGTTCCACCTGGCCAGAATAAGGACCTTTCATCCGCGACCATGAGAAAGTCTGTGCGTCTCCCTCAGCAGAATATGCCACCCAGACAAGAACGGTCAAAGATCCGAGGCAAATTATAGTTCGCACCTCAATGCCTTTTTGAGAGAAAACCTTCGTAAAGGGGAGTGACCGACGAGAAGATCGGTCACTCTCCGATTGTCAGGAGCCCGACGGTCTATGGGCCGCCGCACCAAGCAGCGCAATTAGTGGTATAGCACGGGTACTCGGGGTGACACGACCTGTCCGAACAAGGACAGTGAATCGGGTCACTAACGCAGCCAGGATCGTTTATGCAAATTTGGTCACACCACTGTGCGCAAGCGCCGGCCGGCTCAGCCAATTGTAGCATCCCAACGAATCCTACGACAACAAAAGAAACCACAATTGCTGCCTTCTTGGCTGTTTTCATCTTTTCTCACCTCCTTTCTGTTCTATTTCGCAGACAGTCATTTATTGTCGCCCATCATCAACCGGTGATTGAAATCACCTCTTTGACCGGCCCAGCACTGAGTTCTCCAGGCCAATTGTTCTTCACCCTTCCATCGCCGTTTATCAGAATAGTTTGCGGAACAGTTCTTACCCTGTAAAGATGCTCAAATGCAGTATCAGTCATCAGTGTTGTGAACTTCAGCCCGTACTTAATGGATACCATTATCGGAAGTTGCGCTGGCTCAATCTCCGTGAAAGGGTTCACAGAATCAATCGAAATCAGGTTAAAGGAGCTGACACGAAACTTTCCCATGCTGTCGATGCCTCTATATTCAACAAGCAGCCGAATGAATGCGGCACTGGCAAGGTGTGAAAGATTCGGGACGACGCTTATATCAGAAGTTGCATCTCCCGGATCACGAAGATCTTCATAGGTGCTCTGTTCGAGTATGGTGGCATAACCGAAGGGTACAACCGCACTCGCAGTCGATGTTGGATATCCCTCCTTGGAAACAGAAACCGTAAAGGATTGGCCGGTAATAACTCGTAGAGGGCCATAGTAGAACAAAGCCCTGATGGCGTCAATTATCGCAGTGGTGTCGACCAGACTGAGTGTTCCATTAGAACTTCTAATGGTGACAGCCGCTCCATGCACTGGTTCCGATACGTCTGTTGGAGACTCTACGACGGACATGACTCTCACGTACGCGGCCCGCGCATTGGCGAATAATACAGAGTAAACGTTCAGCTTCGGCTTGTAATTTACTTCGGGCTGAAAAGTCTGATTGCAGCTCAAGGAGAACAACGAAGCAAGAAACGCGAGGCAAGAAGCAAGAGATCGAACCAATTGACCGAGATTTTGAGAGCGCGATTGACGTCGAGAGTCCGATGGTTCCACCTTCATTTGCACATTACCATCTTCTTTACAGAGACGTAGTCCCCGGCCCTGATTTGGCAGAAGTACACTCCGCTCGCGAGCTTGCTTCCGTCAAACCTGACTTCGTAGCTTCCCGGTCTCTGGATTTGATTGACCAGGGTAGCCACCTCTCTCCCAAGCACATCGTAAACCTTCAAGGTAACATTGCTGACCGCTGACAGCTGATAGCTAATTGCTGTTGTCGGGTTAAATGGATTCGGGTAGTTCTGGAACAGACGAAACGAAGAAGCTACAGGCTTATTTTCCCGAATTGCGGTCACAACGCGGTCGCTTTTGAACAAACCACCGTCCGTTCCTGCATATATATATCCCAGATTATCAAGAAGGAGCGCTGTAACATTTGAATCTGCAAGACCCGTATTCTCAGGCTCCCAGTTCAGTCCATGGTCGGTTGACATAAATACTCCACGATCGAATGTGCCGGCAAAATATCTTGAGGGAAAATCGACCAGGAAACTGGTTACGTTCTTCCCGCTTATTGATGAAATGCTTTTCCACGTCTCCCCTGAATCGTCCGAGCAATATGCCCCGGATGAATCTGTGCCTGCAAACATTCTCCCCATGTAGTCGACCTCTAATGTCTTTACGCTGCTGAATATTATCGGTGAAGAGATACCGACCTGCCACCAGAACGTCCTGTCTCCGCTACTGACAAAAACACCGTCATGCTTTGTGCCGGCGTAGAGATTGCCCGATGAATCGAGGGCAAGGCAATAAATACTGGTGAGAGGAAGGCCGACGGTCGACAGGGGACCCCATCCCGCACCCAACCCGTTCGCCGCTTCAAATATCCCTCCCGGAGTACCGGCATAATATGCCGTAGGCGTCTCAACGAAATCATATATCCATTGCTTCGTAAGAGGAATCCAGAAATTCCCCGAATCGGGCAAATAGAACAATCCACCCGCAGTCGCTGCATATAATATTTTGTTGGATACCGACCAGCGGATTTGATAGACTGTCGCCTTGCCCAAGCCGTCGCTAGTTCTCAGCCAGTGCCCTGAATGATGTTCCTTCTCGAAGATTCCACCGTCTGTACCGGCATACAAATTACCGTCGTTGTCCATGCCAAGCGACATGATTGCAGCCGGGTAAATTCCACATTGAACCCACATTGAAGCTGATTTGTCCAGGAAAAATATGCCGTCATTTTCCGTCCCGAGATAGCTAATCCCGTTGTGGTCGTAGAGGGCCGCTTTTATCGCTGCACCAGACAGGGTGGCCTTGACCACCGGTTTCCACCCTGATAAGACATCGTCGTAAACATAAACACCCATGTCTGTCATAGCAATTGCTTCTGCCGAGCGGTCAATCTGGACCACTCCGATACTTGCTCCCAACGGAATTCCAGCCGCATCTTCCTTCCAACTCCCATTACCTGGTGTCAAGGAGTAAATGCTGGTGAATGCCCCATCACTTGCTAGAGCGAAGACTTTTCCTGATTTATCCACGGCCATGGATTCAATCGAATCCGACGCCATCCCAGTGAGTTGCCATGTTTTTCCGCCGTCAGAAGAAATATAGACTCCTCCACCGCATGGAAAGCGTCCGAACGAGCGATAATATCCTACGTAGATGTCACCTAGACTACCCTCGGCAATTGACGATACATACCCACAGTCCGCTCTCACTTGGGATACAAACCATGTTTTTCCAGCGTCGTTTGAGATCGAGACAGTTTGAAACCCGCCGACACAGAGCCTGCTCCCTGAAATAGCCGATATAGCCGATGCACCTCCGGGTAGGCTCGTCTTGAACCATGATGTTCCTCTATCGGTCGACTTGTACAATCCGACGTCCATGTCTCCATAGTAAATATTGTTGGCGGAGTCAGTAGCAAGAGCAGTATCAAACCCGTAGCTCAGGAGGCCTAACACTCGCTGCCAGCTCTCGCCTCTGTCTGTTGAGCGATATATTTGTTCTATGCCGGTAAAGGTAGCAACATAAACGTTTCCCGCTTGATCCAACGTCAGAGATTGTATCGAGCCGGAATAGGGCCCATTGATTCTCGACCATGAAACGGTCTGTGCCCCTGCAAAAGTACAACATATTCCGCAGATGGCTATAATTGCCGCAAACGATCCTATGCGTTCCATTGTTACGCTCCGTTAATGACCTCTCTTAGCGTAAGGAGAGTCCAATAAACTCTCGGACACTCTTTTTTCCCTGACAGAAAAGGAATCCCGATGTCTCAACAAGACCGCAGGCAAAACGGCTAATTACAGGTTATGGCCCAAAGGATTTGCTTTTCCTTATCATGTACAATGAATGCCGTTCCCAGGAGGAGCAAATCTCGAATAAGAAAAATCGTATCGACACGGCTTGAGAGAAAAGGCCCGAAACAGTTGCAATCAACCTCATTTTGAACCATCAATTGGGGCAAGAAGACAGCGATGAAAAGGACCAGGAGAAACATCACAACAAGGCTTGACTGCTTAACAAGCAGGCCTGCAATTAGAAATATCCCCACGATAATCTCGACCGCGCAGAGAACAATCGCGATCTCACCGGCTACGGAACTTAAGTCTATTGACAAGCTCTTGATCATCCCCACTAAAGATTCGGCACTTATGATTTTCGAGATACCGGAAGACAGAAAAACTGCCCCGAGGGTAACCCTCAAGAGAAATACTATCCCGTCTAGAGTTCTCTTTATGTTTCTATATTGCTTTGTTTGTGCATCGCGAATAAGCCGTACCATCCCGGGCTACTCCCATATTCACCACGTGTACACATCTAGAGAACGCTTACACCAAACTTACCCCAAAAGAACCGAACGCGTGACCCCGCTCAACTCAAGTGCCGACAAAAGCAGACACCACCAGAAAAAGGTCGCCCGCTGAACGTGGGCGACCTTTTCCGATCACTCTAGATTATTCCTCAGAACCCAAGCTTCACGGTGAACACGTTGTTCGAGCTGAGCATCACAGCGTGCTGATAGGCGTAGTCAAAAGTAAAGTTGAATGTACCTAAGTTATAGTTTATCCCGGCTCCAAGCGTGTAGTCGTAAATCTGAGACAATTGTCCCGTCTGATCCTTCGGCGCCTGCGGAGCATAATTGTAGCCGCCGCGGACGAATATCATATTGTTGAAGGCATACTCGGCCCCGATGTTATACAAATCGGAGCTGTAGTTGTTATTCTGGAAAGTGCCGAAGACGGTGATCTTATTCATGCTCCCCAACTGCTTGTCATAGGCAAGCCCGACTTCCATCTGAGACGGAAGCTCGAACGAGGCCGCGTCGACCGAATACCATTGGGTACCACGGATGTCTCCTACCGTCGTTCCCTGACGGAGAAGGTTCGGACCGCCGAACGTCATGTTCGGGCCGAGGTTCTTGATCACGACCCCCAACTTCAACTCGGGAACGAGCAGACCGCTGTACTGGACACCAGCATCTAAAGCAAACCCCGTAGCTGAGGTGCTGACAATAGTCTCGCTTATGAAATTAAAATTCGCACCGACAGATATCCGGTCTGTGAGCTGCCTCGAATACGTGAGACCGGCTACGATGAATGTCGGGGAATAGGTCGCGCCTGTCCCGTCGGGGTTATCTTCAGTGGTTACAGCGATGTTGCCAAACGCAATGGACTTAAACGAAGCAGCGAACGTTCCGATTCCGGAGAAGGAGACGTCGACTGCCCCATAGTCTACTCCGATATTGGCAAAGTAGGTCATGTGTGAAAAGTACGCTTCCGTGCCGAAAGATGTCCGTGAAACACCCGCAGGGTTCCAGTAGATCGCGTCTGCCCCGCTTGCAAAAGCGATATTGCTTCCGCCCAGGGCAATTCCACGGGCACCAACCGGTATCAAGAGTTCCTGGGCACCCGCGGTGCCTGTGCGATTCGTGTTCCCCGCCTCTGCCTTCGGCACGAATGCAGGGACATAAACCAGGCCGAGCAGCACAAGAACAACGGCTAGACGCCTTAGTGTGATATTCATAGAATATCTCCTTCCAATCTTAAGATTCTCGAATAGCAGCGTTTTCAATTTCATATCCTCCCGGTTCTCAGTAGTGATCCAGGAACTGTTGCTCGGGGATAATCGCGAGCTTAAGTATTTTCGTCCCAATGCCGGGGCAGTCGATGTGCGCTATGTACATCCCTGCCGCGATGGGCAATTGATGCTCATTCATCAGATCCCAGTCAGCAAACTGCGTGTTGTCGCTCTTCACCAACGTACGGACGAGAATACCCGCAAGATTGAAGATGCGAATCGTCGCATTCTTGGGGAGGTGAGTGAACCTTACCCATCTCGTGTACTTATCGGCTTCGAGCCTGTTGAATCCGAAGTAAGGATTCGGGAAGACGTTGATCTTCGAGATATCGGCTACTTCATTGGCTTTATCCTGGGTAGGAGCTGTGGCAGTGAAAGTAAACTGATCGCTTGGCGTGTTGATATGGTTCGTGATAATCTCCATGACATTCTGAGAAGTCCATGCATTCGTATTTCTACGGGTTACTGTGCCGAACCACATAACCGGTAGGGTATTGTTCAGAATATTCTGTTGAAGTGTCGGATCAGGAGTCGTGCTGTAAGGAACATCGAATATGTAGAACCACTCACGGGGACCGCCGGTGCTGATGTTGTCTCCGTATGTGGCATCGTTGTAATAAGGAGGCCAGTACTTGCCGTCGGCGAGTCCGTTCTTGACGTTGTTCTCGTTGTAACCTACTGCCAGTCGTGTCGGCGGATTAGTTTCCATATTCCATGCTGAGAATGGCATGGACTTGGTGAAGTCCTGGTAATTGAACGAACCGCCGGGATTGGGTATCGGCGCGAACCACGGTTGCGCTGGAGGATTCTGCGCGCCGCGCAGGTAGCGATACGCAAAGGACGCGTTGGGGTCGTTCGGATCAAGGATGTTCCCCGCTGTGTCTGTATTCGCAAATCTGATCTCAACGTTTCTTAGCTGATCATAAGTAACTGTGGAACTGGAGAACCACTGATCATAGCCGTTGCCGATCGCTCCGCCGAACCCTTCGGCACCCCAGTTCCCATTAGCCCATGTCCAGAATCGACCTGTTGAAGGAGTCCATGACCAATCTTTCATTCCCGGGGGTGGACCAAATGTGGCAATCTGGACGCCGTCAATCACATATCCAGGCGGGGGCGTCCCTGCAGGCGTTTGAGTCTGGTCGGATAACATTACCTTACCCGAGGTAACATCTGTCAGTTTCCATGTAGTTGTGCCGCCGGTTGTGTCGAAGTTCACTCTGTACTGGTGTCCCGTCAGCACACCCGGATCGATCACACTTGCAACCACAGTGCCGTCGCTGCTCCCAGCATGGGTGACTGAGAGCGAATCGCCGCTTGCGAAAGCAAACCGAACGCCATTTCCCGGAGCTTGCGGGCGCACATCCAAAATTGCAGGAGAGCTTTCAAGAGCGTGCGGAACCAGCCCTTCTGTAAGATTAACGCTGTAGGCTGTCACGGCATAATAGTAATCCCTATCATTGACAAGCGGTCCACCGGTGAAAGCGTCTTGAGTGATAGTCAAGGCGTGTTTTATACCGCTGTCGGTACCATACTCTGTGGGGGTCACAACGTAAGTTCCGAGCGCCACACTGAAGGTGGTGTCCTGAATTGTACGTATGCCATCGACGACGTCATAAGTAGCAATGAGCTTTCCGCCGGTCGGAGAGTTACGCTGATACTGGTAAACGTTATATCCCTCGAAAGTGTATCCCTTGGAAACAGAATTTTCAACCTTGGCCGCGGCAACCGGATCGCCCCATGAAAGGACTATTTCATTATCAAGGTTGGCGACTTTTACGGCCGGCTGCGGAGGCGGAACCGCAAGCTGGAAGAGAGAATTGTAAGCAGACTGAGCAATATCATCATTGGATCTCAGGACAGAGATGCTTGAAAGATAGTCAGCACCCAAACCGGCCAAAGCGGCCACGACAACCTGTTGTGTATCGCCCGGATTCATGCTGAACGGACCCGAGTTAAGGCACATTCTGACGTCGGCCGGGGAAGAAACAGAACCTTGCCCGACAAATGTCGGACCCTTTCCAGTGACCGGGTCACCGGGATAACAGAAGCTGCTGCCGCCCGTTACCGACGGATCAAACGGCGCCCCCGTGGTGCTCACTCTCCCCCTCATGAGGTTATACCATTGTGGAGTGCCGCGCACATCGTTCAGCGGCGGGTCGGTAAAGGTCGCGTTCCCGTTGATAAAGAAAGTGAACGCAGTCATCGGCAGATTTACATAACCTCCAACCCTCTGCATATTGAAGATGGCAGTATCTGCAGAAGTTGCCGCAACCTTTGGGCCCTGGAAGAAGTCAAAGCCGGCTGACGGTGGTGGTAAGCCTAAACTCGCGAAGTTCGCATCCCTCGCTTCGCCGTTGTAAACATACCCCAGGCTTCTCGTCGTATCGCAGCCGGTCGCATCGTCTCCGGCAAAACCGAGATCCGGGTCGGCCCATTGCGACACATACATCGAGTCCAATCTCATGCCACTCTTATTGATGAATGTGTAGCTGATGAAAATGGTGTTTCCCAAAGCTCCCGGACGATTATAAGCCCATATTGTGCGCTGTACCTCGATGCCTATCGGATTCGATCCATAGAGTCCGCGCGTCAATGGAGCATTGGCGTCGTTCATGACCATCCATTGTGTTTGGTCCGCGCCGGGGAAACCAGGTGTGCATGTTGTCGGGTCGTAACCACTTCCACCGTTAAGGTGTGCCACTCCGTTAGCATCCGTGAACGGAGCGCCCTCATTTGCCGGCCATTGGTTCCAATCGGTCCAGTATTGGTTTAACAGATCACTGGCACTATAACCTTCGAACTGGTTGATATAGGGGACCTCACTGTTTTGAAGGATGTTGGTCTCACTGGCAATTGTCGCCGCATCGCTTGTAGGTTTGATGTCCGGACGAACACGATATACCCTATATTCAGATTTTCCCGCATCGTCTGCAACAGGCAGACTTGTTGCCGTGCCGTACTGGAGTATTCTACCGGCTTGCACGCCGTGATTGTATGTGGAACCTCCGCAATACAGGGTATCATTCTTGAAGGCCGTCCACACAAGGCCATCTTCAAAAATACAGGTGCCAACGACCGAACCGATCGGGAATTCGAATCCTTCATTATCAGACTTGAACTTATTGAAAGATCCGTCGCCGTTGTTCGAGTAGTAGTTGAAGATGTTGTTTATGTCCATGGGTCTGTAGAGGCTGTTTGTCATCACCTTATGGACTTTTTGCTTGTTATCCCCCTTGTTGACAGGCCCCTCCGCTCGCGCCTGCTGTACAGTAGTCCACGCAGAGAAAAAAAGAGCCAATGCAACCCCGATGAAGAATTCTTTTCGAAACATAGAGTATTCCTCCCAGACTTTCGTTTTCTTGTTAGTAGTCAAGTTTCACTCCGAATCTTATTTGTCTCGGCGGCAAGAAGTTGTTTGCATTGTTTCCAAGATAGGCGGTATTGTAGAGAGACTCATAGAGAGCAGGGTCTGTCTGACCGGCCGCATATGCTTGTCCCGCGGTGGTACCAAGCCAGCCGTCGTTTGCCGGGTCGCCAGTCCTGATGAATACGTTGTCTGCGTTATGAGCGTTCAAGAGGTTCTGGACGTACACGTAGAGCATTGCGTTCACAGGGCCAACGTTGACCGTCTTATCAATTCGGAGATCAAGCTCGAACGTCCATGGGGTTGTAGAATATCCAATCGGTTCCAGCGGGACCTGGAAGCGAGCGTCGCCCAGGTTGTTTTGCGAAATAGTCTCGAGGGTGAATGGATAGCCGCTTCCAAAAGACATCAAGAGGTTTATGCCGGCCCGTTCGAGGATCGGACCGCCATCGTCTTTGGCAAAGCGGTAATCGATATTAATGCTTCCTGTATTTGCCTGGCTATACGAGGCGGGGAAGGGTATGTTTGCAGTGTAGCCGCGCTGGTCTGAAGCGCTTCCTGCAGAACTGTTGGCTGTTGATCCAGTTCCTTCAGCGCTCGCATACGTATAGTTGAATTGAGCCTGTACGCGTTCGACGCGGCGGAGCGTAATTTGAAGCTCGACTCCTCTGCTGGTCGAAAAGTCACCGTTAACGAGCGTATAATAGTTTCTGCTCGTCGCACCGGGGGACGGCGCCAGCAGCCGCATCTGAATCTGGTCCCTGATATCCTTGTAGAATGCAGTGATATCGAACGAAGCATCCAATCCCAACTGCTGTGCGAATCCAAGCTCATACTGCGTAGTTCGTTCGGGTTTCAAACCGTATCCGTTAGGAGTCTGATAGTAGTTTCCACCGTTCACGATGTTGAACATCGCTCCCATTCCCGCATAGGAGTTAATCAGCTGAGATTCCTGGACGAATTTGCCGTACTGTGCGTGGAATACGGTTTGGTCGCTCACAGGGAATGAAACTCCCACGCGCGGACTGATCTGCTGGCTGATCGGCGTCTTCTTCAGGGAAGATGATGCTATCACGCCCAACGTATCCACAAAGCTGATGGAATGAGGATCCGTGAACGCCCAGCTGGCAGGATCGATGTAATCATATCTCAACCCGATATTAAGATTGATATCGGAGAGCTCGATCTTGTCCTGAACGTAGATTGCTGCGTTCACCGGATGCGGCGGTCCAAAATCAACTATACTGTTGCCAATCATCACATTGCTGTTGATGACATTTCCGAGAATATCATACCCATAGTTGTTGAAGCCGCCCTCTCTCAGTGTCGCTTCCTTCTGCTGTTCCGTCAGATTTGTGCTTTGCATCGTTGCATACATCGAAGTTATTCTCGAGGGAGCGTACCGACGGATAGTGTAGTATGTGTATTCACCGCCGAACTTGATCGAGTTATTGCTCATTTCCGTGGAGAAATCGAGGCGGCCGCCGAGAGAAGCCTCCGAAGTGATGCTCGGAGCTGTCGCAATCAACGTCCCCGGCTGATTGATAGTGAGTCCAAGGGGATTCGGACCGAAGATGTACCATGGTGCGTTGATAAGCGAGGTCGCGCCGTTGTTCAGAGAAGGGTTGGACTCTGGACCGCCATAGTTGACGAAATTCCCCTGAAGCTTCGGGTCAAACCCCGTCTTATAGAAATTCCTGAAGTAGTTCAGGTTGATTTCGTAATATGTCTTCGGATTAAAGAACTGAGTCATTTTGACGTTGCCAAACCCGTTTTGATAATAGTTGACCGGCAACCTTGCGGTATTAAACACGTTGGCTATACCGGCCGGGTTCTGCGAGAATGTTGTGGAATAGGAACCTGCAGTGCGAAGCTGAATGTCCCCGAGGTCAAAAAGCAGGGTAGCCGCATACGAATACTGGTTGAGTTGACCCCCCATCATATTTCCTCCCGGATAATAGAGATTGAGCGTCGTATCAACCTGAGAATTTGGAGACTGGACGGTGAACTGGGGTGTGGGGACCAGACCCTGGAAGTTGATTCCGTTCCAGAATCTCGGACTCGCGATGGAGTTATTTCCACCGGTGCCGGTACTGCCGTTAACGCCACTGCCATACAAGGCAACAAAGCCTCCCGGATCGCGGTAGAAAGTGTTCTCTATGGAACCGAAGAACCTAATCTTATCCGATAACACCGGCCCGCTCAGAGTGCCAACATAATCCGAATAGCCATAAGAATAGGTATTTAAGGCTTTCGTCCCTTGTTTAGTAAAATTGTCGGTTTCTGCCTGGAAGGACAGATGGGCCTTTTCGCCACCGGTCCGGAGCTGTGTGCTCACAAGACCGCCGTTTGCCCCGCCGTACTCAGCCGGATATCCGCCGGTCTGAACCTGAATCTGCTCGACAGCTTCCTGCGGAATGTCCACTGCGTTACCACCGGTAAACGGATCGGTGACGTCAACGCCGTTCACCATAAAGCCGGTTTCGTCAGAACGACTCCCTCTTATGTACACCATGTTGTTGCGCAACACAACGCCCGGCTGAAGTGCCGCGGCCTGCGTCAGATCCCGGATCGGTATAGAGCTCAGAAAGTCGCTGTTCACAATTCTAGTCTCATTTGTCGCTGACTTCTCAATGAGAGGCCGCTGAGCGATGATTGTGACCGGTGCAACCTGTATCGCGCTTTTTGGCAGGCCGAAGTTCACTTCTGTCGTCAGGTTCTCATTGACCCGGACGTTTAAAATTTGCACCGGCTGATAACCCACGTAGGATGCCTGAACCGTGTATGTGCCGACCCCAACCTGAAGGATATAGAATTCTCCGTTCAAGTCTGTCGTCGCACCGCGTGTGGTCCCGAGCAACGACACGGTGGCACCAACCAACGGCTCGTTGGTCTCTTTGTCGACAACCTTCCCATGTATTTTGCCGGCTGCAAAAAGAGCAGCTGGTATCAGAGCTATGAGAAGCGTTGTAAGTAAAAGCTTAACTCTCATGGTTTGCCTCCTTGAGTGTGACGTTTATCCCGACAAAGGTCAGTCGCCCTATTTGGGGAAGCCTGACTGGCCCGTCGGGTATCTTTTGGAAAGAGATGTAAGAAATGGAAATGCAAAAGCCAGGAACAACTTGCAAAGAGCCTCCTAATTACTCTAGATAGTTTTCCTTACGCAGGTACAAAGAAAATTGTGGAGCGCGGCCGTTACCCCTTCCCAGAGTGGAACGACTAATTTGAACGCTGAAATACCTGAAAAATCGATAAGAACCCGTAGCAACCAGCAACCGCTCCCTACTCCTAGTTTTGAAACACTAGAGGGCTCCACACGACCAGAGACCCTGAAAAGGTTAAGAAGCACTCATCGCAACACTCTTTACGACCGCAATCGAAACGTAGATCGTTATGGTACTTGTAGTAGCACGACTTGGTAGGAAATTCGTTGAAATATAATCTGCTCTGTTTACTTTGTCAAGCGGGGGCAGCGAATTTTTGAAACCCAGCATCTCGAAAGCCGCGCCTTGAGCGGCAAGCCGCTGCAACGGGCAAGGATGGCTTCGGCGAAAACCGGCAAGAATCCGTTTTTCTCAAGGGCCGGCCTTACAACCAGGTTCTCTCCTTGCCGATCCGGTGTGGCACTTCACGTTGCGTTCAGAGAAAGTGGGCACATTGTCGCTGCACCCGCAGATTCCCAGCTTCGGGAACATGAGGAAGTGGGAAATTCTCAAAAATTGGATTTCGCATATCATCGTAGGGGTATGCGCTGCCAGGCTTCCGCCGCCGTGGGGCTGGAGAACGCAGACTCATCGGCAAATACTGATAACTGCAGAATTCATTAACCCGGGATAATCGGCCATGTCCGACTCAGTCCTTCAGGCAAAGCCGTGAGGATGCCGTCAATGACCAGTACAAAAGTGAGGTTTCGCGGCCACAAAATGGAAGGTCGCCGGGGATGTGATTTACCGGCGACCTTACTGTGTCCGAACCAACGGAGATTCCGGCAATAAGACGACCTGATTCATCCCTCGGAAATGCTCCTTCGTGCTCCCGCTTGAACGTTCAGAGCTTTATGGATTTTACCTCGAACACTCCCTCTACTTTCGATATTTCCTTCAGCACCGGCTCAGGTATCTCATTATCAATACTCATAATGGTGATAGCCTTGTCACCGGGTGCCGACCTTCCAAGGGACACACCCGCAATGTTGATCTTCGCCGAGGCTAGAATACCGCCCACGGCAGCGAGCATGCCCGGCCTGTCAAGGTTGGAATAGAACAACAACCTGCCTTCAGGAACAATCTCGAAATGAAACTTGTCGATGCCGACGATTCTCATCTCTTTTTGGCTGAACACGGTGCCGGAGACAGTCCTCTCCTCACGATCGGTCAGCACTTCGACTGTCAAAAGGTAGGGATAGTGTTCTCCATCTTTCTCTTTCTTTTCGCTGAGAGCAATCCCCATTTCCTTCGCGATTACCGGGGCATTGACGAAATTGACCGGTGCATACATGAGGCCATCGAGCATTCCTTTTAGAAACGCGGTAGAAAGAAGTTCGGACGAATTCTGGAGCAACGCACCGCGATAGGAAGCGGAGATGGACTTGATCTTGCCGGAGAGAAGCTGTGCCTGGAGCGACCCGATTTTCTCCGCAAGCATGAGGTACGACCGGAGCTCGTCGCTGACTGCCGTCTGGTAGTCGATGATATTGACGGCGCCGGCAATCCCTCTTCCCTTGAAGAAATCGACGAGCTGTTCCCCTATCTGCTTGGCAACCTTTTCCTGGGCCTCTTCAGTGGATGCGCCGAGGTGCGGGGTTGCAATGAACTTCGGATGTTTGAAAAGGGGATTATCTCCCGGAGGTTCCTTAATAAAGACATCGAGGGCAGCGCCGGCCACTTTTCCGCTTTCCAGCGCTTTCAGCAGCGCCTCTTCATCCACAATGCCGCCTCTGGCACAGTTGATTATGCGAACGCCGTGTTTGCAGGCCGCAAAAGCTTTCTCACCAAGGACGGCGCGGGTCTCTTCCGTCAAGGGAGTGTGAACAGTTATGAAATCGGAACGAACGATGATATCGTTGATCGACACAAGCTCAAATCCCAGGTTGGATGCGGCCTCTGCGGACAACAGCGGGTCGTAGCCGATGACGCTCATACCGAACGCCTTCGCCCGAATCGCGACCTCTCTCCCCACCTTTCCGAGACCAATCACTCCGAGAGTCTTCCCGAAAAGCTCGGTACCGGTGTACTTCTTTCGATCCCATTTCCCGTTCTGAATGGATTGATACGACTGGGGGACATTTCTCGCGAGCGACAACATGAGCGCCATGGTGTGCTCGGCGGTTGAAATCGTGTTGCCCCCCGGAGTATTCATGACCACGATGCCTTTGCGCGTCGCGGCGCCGACGTCGATGTTGTCGACACCCGCTCCCGCACGCCCGATTACCTTCATAGACTTCGCTTCGGCTATTATGTCCGCGGTCACTTTCGTTCCGCTGCGGACTATCAAACCGTCGTAACCGCCGATGATCTTCTTGATTTCATCGGGAGGAAGCCCCGGTTTCGCATCGACTTCAATTCCCTCCTTGGCGAGGATATCGGTGCAAACCTGTTCAATTGGATCGGTGACCAGTACCTTCATTTTAACGCCTCCGCCTTCTCCCGGCCTTGTCGGGATGCGGTTGATTCGTCCGCCGTCTTCGCTGCATATTCCGCGAAGGTCTTTTGTACGGCGGTAACACCTGAGCCAGGCTCAAATTTAAAATTCAAATCGTGAAGCGTCCATTCAAGGGCGGCAACTGCGCCAACGATATCGACCTCATCATAATATCCAAGATGGGACACCCTGAAAATCTTCCCCTTCAGGTGGTCCTGTCCGCCGGCGGTCGTTATTCCGTATTTCTGCTTCAGAATCTTGTTGAACTTGGAATACTCGACTCCCTGCGGCACGTTGACTGCTGTGACGGCATGCGATGCTGGTGAACCGAACAGCTCCAGGCCGATGGCCTTGCAGCCGTTTCTGACCGCCTCCGACAACATCTTGTGATGCTGCCAGACGTGTTCGACGGTCTCTTCACGTATCATGCGCAGACCTTTTTCGAGCCCGATTACGAGAGTGATCGCGGGTGTGTACGGTGTATCGTTATCGGCGTGGGATTTCAGCGCTTTCTTGAAGCTGAAATAGTACTTCGGAAGTTTTGATGTCTCCATCATTTTTTGTGCGCGTTCGCTCACCGCCGCAAAAGCCAGCCCCGGGGGAATCATAAGTCCCTTTTGAGAACCGGTTACGATAACATCCAGTCCCCATTCATCGAAGCGCATCTCATGGGCGCCTACCGATGTAATGCCGTCGACGACAACTGCGATGTCGTACTTCTCGTGCACGGCTGCCGCTATTGACTTGATGTCCGTAAATACGCCGGTCGAGGTCTCGCTGTGCGTCAGGAAGACCGCCTTTGTCGTTGGATTGTTCTTAAGTGTCTGAAGAATGAGCTCCGCGGTAGGAGCGGTTCCCCATTCGATCTTCACTTCAACCGGTTCGACGCCGTAGGCCTTCATTATTTGCCCCCAGCGCTCGCCGAACTTCCCGAGGTTAACAAAAATCGCCTTATCGCCGGGTGAGAGAAGGTTGGCGACGGAGGCTTCCATTGCCCCTGTGCCGGAGCTGGTGAGTGTAAGAACTGGATTCTTCGTTTGAAAGAGATACTTCAGATTTTCATTTACGCTTGTCAGAATTTCTACAAATTCCGGATTTCTGTGATGGATAATTGGCTCCGCCATGGCAAGCATTACGCTTTCCGGGATCGGCGTGGGGCCGGGTGTAAATAATCTTTTTTTCATATTTTTTTGCTCCGATAGTTGATTTGGTAATTAGAAAATAGAAACAGATCACATTCGTTTCAATCTGAAACCATCTGCATAATCGCAGCGGTTATCCTGAAAAAGCTGCCCAGGCTGAATCCCGGGACCGGAAACATCCTGACCTGGTAGTTGCCCGATATTCCCGCAACGTCGGCGGCATATCTGATAGCTTTGTCGAGACCGCCGTACTCATCTATAAGACTGTCACCTTTCGCCTGCATTCCGGTGTAGACCTTTCCCTGTGCCAGCTCGTTTACCCGGCTCAGGCTCAACTTCCTCCCCTCGGCTACCTTAGTCATGAAGTCGTTATATGTTTCGTTTAGGAAAGCGTCGATGTACTTGTTGTCTGTGCTGTCCCAGCTGTGGAACGGGGAGAGGAGGTTGGAATACTTCCCTGCCTGATAGTTCTCCACTTTGGCGCCGAGGTCCTTCTCCAGAAAATCGGTCAAGACGGGGAACTCGATCAGAACGCCGATGCTCCCGGTCAGGGTTGCGGGCTCCGCAAAGATTCTCTGGACGCCTGCCGCGACATAATACCCGCCGCTCGCCGCCATGTTCGCGAAAGAGGCGACTACCGGCTTCTGCTTACGGGCCTCTTTAATTGCACTGTAAATCTCATCAGATGCAAGCGCCGACCCGCCGCCGCTGTTAACACGGAGTACAATTGCCTTTATGTCGCCGTTTGAAGCCGCTTCCCGGATTTGTCTGACAACGGTCTCCGAGCCGGTTGTCCTGTCTCCGCCCAGGAAAGGTATCGGAAACGGAGATGGAGGCGAACTCTCACCGGTCGTTATCGCGCCGTAAACTCCCACAACTGCAACTTCCGGCTTCTTCCCCCATTCCGTAACGTACTTCCTGACATGTGCCGGGTCGACCGTCGCCGGCTCGGCTTCAGCACCGAACACGTCCTTGTTCACATCTTTCTTGAACCGGTCAAAATATGCGACCCCGTCGACCAAACCGATCTCGGCGGCCCGGCTCGCAGAAATGAGTCCGGAAATTTCCTCCTTCATCCCTGCGCCCGGAGAAATGTGACGGTTGACTTCTATTTGACTGATCATTTGGGCATATATGTTATCGACGAGCTCGTGGATGAGCCTGGACTGATCCGGGGTGGCCGAGTCGGTGTATTCAGTATGGAAAGTAGATTTGTACTTGCCTGCAGTTCTGACGTTCCATGATATATGAAGCCTGTCGAAGAATCCCTTAAGTCTGATGAGATCCATGTCGACGCCGTAACCTGATACGAAAGTCACGGGCGCCATGTAGACTTTGTCCGCGGCAGTTGCGAGGTAAAGCTCATTTACACCGCTGTCATCTGCCAGGAAAGCGTAGACTTTCTTCCCTTTTTCCCTCACATATTTCACCGCGTCGGCGAGCTCCTGCGTCTCTGCCGAAAGTGCGAAGAAACTTTCACTGGTTGAAAAGGGGTATATCTTAAGAATGAGTGCCTTGACAGACTGGTCGTCGCCGCATTTCCTGATTTGATCGACGTATGTGAGGAGCGTCTTTCCCGGTTTGACAAAAAAGGGCGTTGACTCGAGTCCGTCGTGTATTCCTCCCTTTATCACGATCTCCGCAATTCTCTCCTCAGGTACTATCGTCTTCAAATCCTGCGACGTCAGCATCACACGCCCGTAAGTGGCTGTATATCTGGCGGATTGATAGCTGGAAAATCCCTCCGCCTGGATGTGAGTTCCGAAATTGAAGCTGATGCCGAATGAAATCGTTGAATTCCCCCAGACAGAGGGGAGTGTGGCTTGAGTCGATGGGAGCACAATAGAGGCTGTGCCTCCTGCGTTGGGTTCGTAACCATACCCGGAGCGGTCGTAGATGCCGTATAACTTGAAGCCGGGTAGAAACTCCACCGACGCCCCGAGTTTATATCCATCGTTATGGACCGGGGTAATCAAGTCGCCGCTCAATGTCAGGAAGTCGGTCCCAAACGGACGAATACCGACTCCAAAGTTGGCGGTCTTCTCGACAGGATGAATCCCGAACGGCTGGTTTGTAAAATTGTGATAAGCTGCCCCGAAACTCAGGTACCGGTCCGGCCTCCAGATAATTCCAACCGAAGGAAACCATCTCGAACCTGACCCCGTGATATTCATCAGAGAAAGCGCGACTCCGACTGCAGCCCGCTGGTTTCCGAGCCCCAGGCCCACCGAATACTGATTCAGGCCCTGTCTCGAACTCGCTGCATTTCTGTACGCCAGACCGACCTTCCCGCCCTGGGCGAATATCCCTAAGTCGTGGAATCTGTCTCCGACCGGAAGCAACCGTCCTTCGCTTGGATAGAAATAATATGCGTCGAGCTCGCTGCCGCGGTCGTACAGACCGAGATATGCCGGATTATAGAGAAATCCCTCCGTGCCATCATTTCCTGCAGTAAAAATGTACTTCTGATCCTGAGGGTTGACCAGAAGGTCTTGCCCGTGACCGGTATTCGGCACAAACAGAGCCCCCGTCAGCAACAAAAACATTACGACGATTCTTCTCATATTCCTCCCGACCTCTTTTCAATATATGCCATGACCGGCTTTTTTTCACGTCTGCGACAAAATAGTTCAGATGGTGTTTCGGGGCATACTTGACTTTATGTGCTATGCCTGGTTACCTTTTTTGACATTATGGCAAAACAGAACCTGGAATTTGAAAAACCGATAGCCGAGCTGGAGCAGAAAATAGCCGAAATGCGGAAGCTTTCAGACCAGCTTGACATTGAAGACGAAATTAAGAAACTTGAATCGCGCGTTGATGATCTAAGAACGAATATTTATTCGAATTTGACCCGGTGGCAGCGCGTACAATTAGCCCGTCACTCCGAAAGGCCGTACACGTTGGATTACATAAGCTTGATGACGACAGACTTCATCGAACTTCACGGCGACAGGCATTTCGGGGACGACCATGCGGTGGTCGGAGGCTTCGCCAAGCTCGACGGGAAGACTGTAATGATTATCGGGCAGCAAAAGGGGCGCGACACCAAGTCGAACATTTACAGGAATTTCGGCATGCCTAATCCGGAAGGATACCGGAAGGCTTTGCGATTGTTGAAGCTGGCCGAGAAATTCGGCAAGCCGGTGATTACCCTTCTTGATACGCCCGGCGCGTACCCGGGCATAGAAGCCGAGGAACGCGGCCAGGCAGAGGCAATCGCAAGGAACCTCTTTGAAATGGCGAGACTTGAGGTACCCATTGTGGTGGCCATAATCGGCGAGGGAGCATCTGGAGGCGCGCTGGGCCTCGGGGTCGGCAATCGGATCCTGATGATGGAGAATGCCTGGTACTCGGTCATCGCTCCCGAATCCTGCTCTTCAATCCTGTGGAGGAGTTGGGACTACAAGGAGCAGGCTGCCGAGGCGCTCAAGCTGACCGCAAAGGATTTGCTTAAACAGGGTATCATCGACCGGATAGTGCCCGAACCCGTCGGGGGCGCTCATAAAGATCCCGAGACCGCTGCCAAGACTTTGAAGAAATTCCTCGTCGAGGAGATAGAAGCCCTGAAGAAGATGAAACCGGATAAACTTGTGGAAAGTCGAATAGAGAAGTTCGGCAACATGGGTTCCTTCTCCGGAGATTGAGAAACTCCTTCTTCACTAATGTATTTTACGAAGAGCAGCATCAGAGTCCGTTATGCCGAGACCGATCAGATGCACGGAGTATACAACGGACGTTACTTCGAATATTTCGAGGTCGGAAGGGCCGATCTGATGCGTTCCCTGGGAATGACATATCGCCAGTTCGAAGAGGCTGGCTTCCTCCTTCCCCTTATCGAGGCATACGCAAAGTATTTGCGCCAGGTGCAGTATGATGACGTCATCGAGGTAACGGCCATATTGAAGGAAATGCCGAAGGCCCGCCTCAGAATTGACTACGAGGTATTTCGAGGCTCTGAAAGGATGACTGAAGGTTTTACTGTCCATAGCTTCGTCGATATCAGGACAGGCAGGCCGGTTCGGGCGCCTAAGATGTTTCTCGACCTGCTCAACGGAAAACTTTGAATTGTTATAAGGAGAATCCGATGCTTAAGAAAGAATTACTTGACATCCTTTGCTGTCCAAAGCCTGACTGCCGTGGCGATTTGGATTACAGTCAGGAAAAGAACACTCTGACTTGCAAGAAGTGCGGACACGTCTACAGGGTTGAGAACGACATTCCGATCATGCTGGTAGAAGACAATCCGGAGGAAAAGGCAAGAAAGGATTAATGGATTGCTGGATTTGTGGATCAGTGGGAGAAACCGTTGAACGCGGAGGCTGATTATGGAATACACAAAACGTCGCAATCCTAACCGTGGTTACATGAAACTTAATGTGTGGAACGATGCGGTTGAGCTCTTCAAGTTAACCTCCATTTCCCTTAACCAAATACCGAAGCTTGATATCAAGCTACGGTCACAGATACTCGATGCCGTCCAATCGATCTCGGCCAATATTGCCGAAGGCTATTGCCGCAGGTCACTGAAAGAATATCTTCAGTTTCTATACGTTGCTCTAGGCTCATCAGGTGAAGCCATGACGAGAATGATCGGCATAAGAGAAACGGGACAGCTGTTCCAGGAAGGGTTCGAGAAATTTGATGAGCTCCATTATGCGACGGAGAACAAATTGCTCGCACTTGTCAAATCGCTGTAAACAAGGATGAAGGACAAAGATTGGAACGAAGAACTTGAAATCGCGCAAAAATCCCCAAAGACTTAATCATCTATCCTCTAAGCATCTGATTATTAATGCATCAATCCATATATCCATCAACCCATCTCCCGGTCCTACCAGAGGAGTATGCTCGATAAGATAAAATCCCTCGGTTCCGATACTGCTGTCTACGGCGTCAGCACGATAGTCGGGAGATTCCTCAACTTCCTGCTCGTTCCATTCTATACAAACGTACTCTCCACTTCGCAGTATGGCGTGGTAGCAACGGTCTATTCCTACATAGCCTTCATGAACATCATATATATGTATGGAATGGAATCCGCCTACTTCAAGTACGCATCAACCAAGGAAATCGGCGATGACAAGCAGATTTTCACCACGCCCTTCCTGTCGGTCCTGACGACTTCGCTTATCTTCTCGTCGCTTTTGTTTTTCAATAACATACGGCTCGCCCCCACATTGGAGATTCCGCTGAAATTTGCGGACACTATCAAGTATTCTGCTCTTATGCTCATGCTCGATTCCCTCGCGGTGATACCGTTCGCTTCGCTTCGCCTCCAGAGAAAAGTCAAAACCTTCGCATCCATCAAGCTGATAAACATACTCGTCAACGTCTTTGCCAACGTCATCCTGCTCCTGAAGTTTCATGCGGGGGTCGAGGGGATATTCATCAGCGGTGTAATCGCCTCGTCTGTAACGCTGGTTCTCCTTATTCCGACGATCTTTCAAAGGTTCGGCTTCCATTTTCACAAGAAGCTGTATATTGAGCTGCTCAAGTTCGGACTCCCTTATATTCCGGCCGGCCTCGGTGCCATGATGGTACAGGTGATCGACAGGCCTATTTTGCTTGCCATGACAAATGAGAGCACAGTCGGTATTTATCAGGCAAATTACCGGCTCGGAATTTTCATGATGCTCATTGTATCAATGTATGACTACGCGTGGCGGCCCTTCTTCCTGACTCATGCAAACGACCCGGACGCGAAGCAGCTCTACTCCAGGATCCTGACATACTTCACCCTCTTCAGTTCTATCGTCGTGGTACTCGTCTCTCTTTACGTGGACGACATTGTCAAGATCCACGTTTTCCACCGGTTCATAATAAACCCCGCTTACTGGTCCGGGCTCGGCATAGTGCCGGTAATCCTGCTCGGATACCTGTTCAACGGCCTGTATGTCAATTTCATGGCCGGGATATACATCGAAAAGAAGACATCTCATCTTCCCTACATTACCGGAATCGGTGCCGCCATAAACGTGGCGGTAAATCTCCTTCTGATACCGAAATTCGGGATGTTCGGAGCCGCATGGGCTACGTTTTTCGCGTATGCCGGAATGGCGCTCACGATCTACTTCGTGTCTCACAGGTTTTACCCGGTCAAGTATGAGTTCGGAAGGTTGCTGAAGATAGGGATCGCACTTGCAGTGGTTGTGATTGCACACGCTTTCAGACACGAACTTCTCGGTTCAGTCCACGAGCAATTGTTCAAGGCCTCCGCGCTCGCGGGCTTCTTCGTTCTTCTCCTCCTTTTCAAGTTTCCAACGAAGGAGGAGCTGCGCGGCCTGAAGTCGCGGCTCGCATTCAAGGGCAAGTGAGGCGCAATCCGATTTCAGTCTCCACTTCCGGCCGACAAGATGGAATATGTCGGTGCGGGCATGTTTGTACCTTTTATATACCGCCAAAGAATCTCGTTAAACAATCTCGGCGGCACCATATCGGCGTGAGCCAGGTCGAAGTGATCCATGATGGACTGGCCGTACGCATTGTCCGGCGTTCTGGCGTAAATATCTATCAGCGGCTCTACAACCGGATAGGTCGCAGTGTCCAGCTTCATGGTAAACGAGTCGAACATCGGGTTCGCTGCTGCATCGTACTGGCTCATCGGCGGCAGACCGAGTATAAGCTCCATGGTCCGCAGCATCGACGACGTCGTGTAGAAAGTATGATCCACAAAATGCCGTTTGACGTACGGACTGATCACGAGACCTTCGGTCCTGTGCGCGTCGACGTGATCGGCGCCGTCCTGGGCGTCATCCTCAATCACGAAAATCGCGCACTTGTCCCAGATCGGACTGTGCGAAATCCTGTCTACAAATAAGCCGAGCGCGTAGTCGTTCTGTGCCACCATCGCCTGCGGAGTCAGCGAACCTTTTCTCGTGCCCGCGGTGTGATCGTTGGGAAGGCGCAGAATACTCAGCCTGGGCAGCTTGCCTTCATTCAGAAGTTTCGTGAAATCACGGTTCCACGCGTTGTACCTGCTCAGGTCGGAGTAGTTCAGATCCCAGCCGCGGTACATCACGTCGGTGTGGCCGTCGAGCGCCTTCTCGCGGGGAGTATTCGGGTCGGCGGTATCCGGGTTGCTCGCCACAAACTCACCGTAGTCCCTGAACGTCACGCCGTGTCTCTCGCACAAATTCCAGAGATAGCCCGCGGACGGGCTCGCCGTCGGCTGCCCTCCTTCAAATTCATAAAACGCCCCGCGTCCTGCGTAATTGTTTGGCCAGCTCTTCTGCACATAATCCGTCGCGTAAGCCGCCGTTGACCAGTTGTGTCCGTCGGCACTGACCTCCGCATTCGCATACAGGTTGTCGAGCAGGACGTAGTCGCCGGCAAGCTTGTGTATGTTTGGAGTAATTTCTCTTCCGAACATGACGAGGCTCGAATCGCCGTTTCCCTCTTTCATATCGCCGAACACCTGGTCGTAGGTCCGGTTCTCCTTGATAAAATAGAAGACATATTTTATCGGAGATTTTCCGCCGACTTTGTAAGGTATCGGGTTGTTGCGGTCGACCTTCGCTTCCTTTCGGTCCCTGGGTCTGTACGGAGTATTTGCGTATACTTCCTTTGTATAAACGGAGAGCCGCCTTTGATTCGGGAACGAGAAGTAAGAAAGCGTTCCCTTGAAAAGTCTGCCGATATACTGATGCTGTGCGTTGGGTAGTGAGCGGTTTCCCTTGCCGTTTATAACGAGTACGGTACCGTCGTTCAGTTCCATGACTTTCGTCGGATACCAGCCGACCGGAATGAACCCGACAGGAACCGCCCTGTGTCCTTCAAGCTTGATGACGGTAAGTGAATTGTTCTCGGCGTTTGCGCTCAACACATACTTCCCGTTGTTGGTGATGCAGATCGAGTTCGGGGTCGAGCCTTCGGGCGAATCGGGATAAAGCGAAATAGAAATGTTCTCCAGCACCTTGCGACGCACCAGGTCTATCATCGTCACGCTGTTGTCGTTTGCGTCGGCGACAAATGCGGTCCGGTCGTTCTTCGTCACGGCTATCTCAGTCGGGTGATCGCCCGTCGGAACATCATATTCCAGCTTCGTTCCGTCGAACGCCTCGATCTTCCTGGAACTCCACATCGACACAAGCAGAGTCCCGTTTTTCAGGAACTTGCACGAATACGGCATTCCGTCCAGTTTCACCTTCTCAAACTCCTTTGTCTGAAGGTTGAAATACCTCAGCGTGCTGTCCCCGCGAAATACTACGGCAAGCATGTCACCATGCACGTCCAGTCCCGCCGCAAATGCGAAGGCTTTGGGATGCGGCGGCGCGAATGCCACCGTGTCGGAATTCTCCAGCTTCCCGCCGATGAGTTTGAACGTGTAAACGCAATTCTGGTTCCCGCCGGACACGAATAGCTTTTCACCATGAAAGGCGATTCCGAGCCAGCTGTCTTTCAGCCCGATCGACTGGACCACCTTATGCGTCCGCAGGTCGATCAGCATAAGGAGAGGCTTCCTCATCCCGTCGTTCGTCACCGCAACGTATCTCTGATCTGGTGAAACAGCCGCGTTAAGCGGAAGGGTGCTGAGCTCAATCGACTTTCCTGCCGGTGAAAGCCACCATCCATTAGCCAGCAGGACTCTGCCGCCCTGCACTCCGGGCAGCTGGGCGAAGACGATATTCAGTGATGCAAAAATGAAACCTATGATTGTAACAATTTTCCTAATCATGTCGCTCTCCTTCAAACTTGGAGACAAATTAACGCGGCCTGCCGCTTTTAACAATTAAGTTGTTGTCAATTCTTTGCCGACTTCACGATAACCGCCGGCACATCAAGAGACTTTACAAGCCGGTTGAAGTCAGCAACATCTGTTACTATGATGCCGTTCAGGCTGGAAATGTCACCATCTGCCTTGGCGGCGAGTTTGGTGTATACCTCGCCGTCCTGCCTGGCCGGCGCGGCATCGGCACCGCTGACTGCGCTCTGCAATGAACCGAGTCGTTCGTAAGTCTCCAGCGGGAAGTTGAGAGGATCCTCGGCCGCCTTCGACCTGAATTGGTACAGATGACCTTCTATATTCTTGAGCTTCCCGGTTATCTTCCTCGCGGCGCTGTCTATCCTGGCGGCATAACTCTCTTCTTTGACCTGTCCCATTTCCTTCTCGAGTTGGCCGTCAATGGCGTGGATTTTGTTGACAGCGTCTGTGATTTCCGACATCTTGTTTCTGATCTTCTCCGAGAGGGCAAACTGCTCGTCGAAATCTTCCTGCGTGGCGGAGACACGCGGGTCTTTGACGATCTCGAACGGTTCTTTGTAGGTTTTGTCGTTCACTTTCAGTTCGACAAGGTACTTTCCGGGTGGAGCAATCGCGCCGCTTGTGCTTCCCCACACGACAGCCCCTTCTATCCTGTGTGGACCCGGATAGCGCATGTTCCAGACAAACCTGTTTGCGCCCTTTTCTATCTCGAAAGTACTCAACCTGGATTTCCGGGGAGGCCTGGTCTCCTTTTTCTCCTTTCCCGATTTGGGTTTCTTCGCTTCACCGGTGAAAGTCTTGACAAGCTGTCCGGACGAATCGAGTATGCTCAGCGTCAGGCTGTCGGGTATGCTCTCCAGGTAAAAGTCGATCATCGGGCCGTTCGGTGGATTCTCGCCATAGCCCGGTATTTCATACGATGGCCTGCCGCCGTGGAATCTTATCGCGGTCTGCGGCTTGAAGAGTACCTGGTTCTCATCCGATGTCCTTTGGGCGAGCTGCCTCAGGTAAGAGAGGTCGTCGAGGATCCAGAACGATCGCCCATGAGTCGCTGCGATGAGATCATTCCCGTGGACTGCCAGGTCGCGCACCGACACTATAGGCAGGTTGTTGTCCAGCAATTGCCAGTCCTTCCCGCCGTTGAACGAGACATAAGCGTGAGTTTCTGTTCCGGCATACAAGAGATTCCTCTTCACGGGATCCTGGCGTATCACGCGGGTGAAATCGTTGTCAGGGATGCCGTTAGTAATCTTCTCCCACGTGCGACCGTAATCTCTCGTCACGAAAAGGTACGGATGCTCATCGTCGAGCTTGTACCTGTTGGCGGCGACATAGGCTGTGCCGGGATCGAAGTGCGACGGCTCAATTATGCTTATTCGGGAGAACTCGGGCAAATCTCGTGGTGTCACGTTCTTCCAGGTTTTTCCGCCGTCGGTTGAGACATGAATGAGACCGTCGTCCGAACCCGCCCAGAGGACGCCTCTCTTGACAGGCGACTCGGCAAAGGCAAAAATAGTCCCGTAGTATTCGACGCTCGTGTTATCCTTGGTTATCGGTCCGCCGGATGAAACCATCTTGCTCGAGTCGGCCCGCGTGAGGTCGGGGCTGATGATCTTCCAGCTGTCTCCCTGGTCGGTCGATTTGAAAACCACGTTCGCCCCGGCATATATCGCATCGGGCTCATTTTCAGGGATGACAATCGGGAAAGTCCACTGGAACCTGTATCTGATATCGATGGCCGCTCTGCCCAGCGGGTTGTTCGGCCACGGTGAAACGTTCCTGGTTTGCATGTCTTTCCTGTCGTATCGCGTAATCAGTCCGCCGTATGAACCCGCATACACGATGTCAGGATCGGTTGGAGAAACTGCTATGTATCCGCTCTCGCCGCCGCCGACGGAATAAAAGTCTTCATTGGTAATCAAGCCCCGGTCTGACCGGCTGACGATCGACACGGTGGAGTTGTCCTGCTGAGCTCCGTAGACTCGATATGGAAAGCGGTTGTCCGTTACGACGTGATAGAATTGCGCGGTCGGTTGATTGTCAAGAGTCGACCATGATTTTCCACCGTCCATGGAAACCGTCGCGCCGCCGTCGTTTGCTTCAATCATCCTGTCAGGATTGTGCGGATCGATCCACAAATCATGGTTATCGCTGTGCGGCGTGCCTGCCCTGTCAAAACTCTTCCCTCCGTCGATCGATTTGTAGAACCCAACGTTCAACAGGTAAACGGTGTTTTGGTTTTTCGGGTCCGCGACAATCCTTGAGAAGTACCACGGCCTCGTCCTCAGGTTACGGTCGTGATTCAGATACTGCCAGGTTTTTCCGCCGTCGTCGGAACGATAAATGCCGCCCGCCTTCGCCTCGACTTCGGCCCAAATTCTTTCCGGATTCGCAGGAGAGACCGTCAATCCAATTCTGCCGAGTATCCCGCCAGGAAGGCCTTTGTTTCCTGAGATGTTCTTCCAGCTTTCGCCGGAATCTGTGCTCTTGTAAATTCCGCTCCCATTCCCTCCGCTGGTAAACCCCCACGGGGTCCTCTCTGCCTGCCACATCGCGGCATAGAGGATCCGCGGATTGTCGGGATCCATTGCGAGGTCGATTGCACCTGTGCTGTCATTGACAAAAAGAACCCGCTTCCACGTCTTTCCGCCATCTTCGGATTTGTAGACCCCGCGTTCGCTGTTCGGGCCGAACGCGCGGCCGAATGCCGCAACATACACAACATCAGGATTGTTCGGATCTATCCGGATTCTCGCGATGTGCCTTGTCCCGGCAAGTCCCATGAATTCCCACGTCTTTCCCTGGTCGTTCGATCGGTACATTCCGCCGCCGTAAGTGACATCCCCGCGAAAGTCCGATTCTCCCGTACCGACATATATCACGTTATGGTCAGACGGCGCGACTTCTATCGCCCCGATGGAAGAATTCTTGAAATACTTGTCGGAGATATTTGTCCAGGAGGCTCCGGCGTTGGTTGTCTTCCAAACGCCGCCGTCGACCGCGCCAAAATAAAACACCTGCGGATTCGATGGATCCCCCGTGACGGCGACAGAGCGCCCGCCGCGGAACGGGCCGATAAGCCTCCATTTCATGATGCTCATGTGGGAAGTGTCGACCACCGCTTTCGACCCGACACTCTTCGATTCTTTTGCGAATGAATTTGCCCAAACGGTCAGAAGGACAATCAGTGAAAGGCGAAAGATGGGGAATAACCTGGTACGTACGAACATGTGGACCTCCTTGCTTGGTACTTCTGTAATACTTCATCGAATCCTTATGCGGGACGCCGGCTAAAAATTAACGCCATGATACGTTAACAACAAGGTCCGATCTAACGCGTTATCGGCCTCACCAGATATACGATTGAGACCACTGCCCCCGGACAGATCACGCACGCAAGTGCAATCCTGACTCCGACCGGCAATCTCTTGATGCCGATCTTCTCTTCTTTGTACATTCGCTCCCGCAGGTTTAACAACCGTATGACGGACGTCGTTCCGGAAAATGAGGAAAAGTTTTCTGATGATCAGTCCGGCTATAATTTGCATTACAGCTCGTACGAGACTAAATTTCACATGTAGTTAAATAGAGGCGCGACAGTTAAGAGTGGTCATGCTGAGGTTTGAAGCGCCGATGAAGCATGAAGAAAGGAACTGCCGCCGAAACCATCAACGAGGCTTCATAGTTTTTGGTTGGGCTGCCCCGCCGTTGCGGGATGCCGATCGATCCGATCGGTCGGGAAAAGTGAACAACTTGCAGACTGTCATCTGTCTGTGCGGCATACAGAAGATGGAGCGCTATTTTGCCGGTCCTCACATCGTTAACTTGAAGGCCGGCATCCCGAAGAAGACCTTCGGGAGACTGATCGCTTTTCATTTCCTGGTCAGTTATTTCCCTCCATCCGGCGTTCCCACAGATATTTCTCAACCAGTTACGGATATTAAAAAGATGAATGTAGGTTTGCTTGGTTATGGAAAGATGGGAAAGGAAGTCGAGAGCGTCGCAAGACAACGCGGTCATTTGATTCCCGCTGTCGCTGATGTGGACTTCTCTCGTGACCGGATAAGAGCAGAATTCGATAAGTGCGATGTCTTGATAGACTTCTCTGTGCCGGCCGCCGTGGTAGAACACACAGAGTTTGCGGCAGCGCTCGGAAAGCCGATCATTATCGGAACGACCGGCTGGCAGAAGGATGCCGGAAGTGTCAGGAAAATCATCGACGGGTCGACGATCGCAGCGGTTACCGCTTCCAACTTCTCTCTAGGCGTGAACCTCTTCATATCGGCGGTCGAAAACGCAGCCAGGCAGTTCGGGAGGTTTCAGGGATTCGACTGCGCGGTCGTGGAACTGCATCACAATCAGAAATCCGATGCGCCAAGCGGAACCGCACTTACAATCGGCAATACGATTATCGGGACTTTCCCTTCAAAGAAACGCCTGCTCACAGGATTGCCGGATGGGCGAATCCAAAGCGATGAACTTCATATTAATTCCATTCGGGTCGGAAGTGAATTCGGCACCCACACCGTTTTCTTCGATTCCGAGAATGACCATATCGAACTGACCCACGTATCCAGGGGGCGCCGCGGTTTCGCTCTCGGTGCAGTGATGGCAGCCGAATGGTCCGTGGGCAAAAAGGGTTTTTATTCATTCAAAGACATCATATCACAACTAGATAGAGGCTAAAGTGAAAACCAAACTATTCCGCGGTACCGGGGTCGCCCTGGTGACACCCTTCAAGGAAGACGGTTCAGTCGACGAGCGGAGTCTTCGAGAACTCGTCGAATTCCAGATTGAAAACGGAATCGATGCCATACTTCCTGCCGGCACGACCGGAGAGAGTGCGACACTATCTCACCCCGAGCACCAGCAGGTGATGGAGCTTGTTCTCGCCCAGACAAATCACCGGGTACCCGTTATCGTCGGGGCCGGAAGCAATTCGACGCGCGAGGCGATCTCTCTTACAATTCACGCCAAAGCGATCGGCGCAGACGGAGTTCTCTCGGTGGCTCCTTATTACAACAAGCCGACGCAGGAGGGATTCTTCCGTCATTACGCGTCCATCGCCGAAGCCGTGGACATTCCCATTGTAGTATATAATGTTCCCGGCAGAACCGGCGCGAACATCACCGCCGAAACGACTCTCAGGATGGCCGAAGAGATCCCGAATGTAGTCGCGATAAAGGAAGCGAGCGGAAATATACCGCAGATGATGGAAATCCTCAGGAACGCACCGGAGAATTTCGCAGTCTACTCGGGCGACGATCAATTTGCCTACGTGGTGGTTACGCTCGGCGGCGACGGAATCATATCTGTCGTCGCAAACGAGGTACCCAGATTGTTCAGCGATATGATAAGATTCTGCCTGCTGGGCGATTTGGAAAACGCAAGACGGCTGCATTACAAGCTCCTCCCGCTTATGAATGCGAACTTCATCGAGTCGAACCCGATCCCTGTCAAGGCGGCACTTGCGATGATGGGCATGATCGAAGAAGTCTACCGGCTTCCCCTGGTCCCGCCGAACGAGTCGACTCGTGAAAAACTGAGAAAGCTGCTGTCGGAGCTGGAGTTGATTCCGGTGCCCGTCCAGAATGGCCCAATGAAGAAACGTCAGGACTAGACTATGAGCCGCGAATTACTCATCGCAGAAATCGAGAAGTATTACGAGATACACGAGAAGAATCCGGAAGTTGCGTCTTTCGTTGAGCGCTTCCTGGAATTACTTGATATCGGGGAAATTCGCGCGGCAGAGCACGACGGATCTTCGCCGGGCGGTTGGAGGGTGAACGATTGGGTCAAGAAAGGAATCCTTCTCGCCTTCCGGATCGGAGAACTCGTGAAAGTAGAGGATGCTTGCAGCGGCCAATTCTTCGATAAGCACACACTCCCCATTAAGGATATTTCGGAGGAGGACCAGATACGCGTCGTCCCGGGCGGCACGGCGATCCGCCGCGGGGCTTACATTTCGAAAGGCGTCGTAATCATGCCGCCTTCTTATGTGAATGTAGGTGCATATATCGGGGAAGACACCATGCTCGATTCACACTCGCTGGTCGGATCGTGTGCACAAGTGGGCAGAAAAGTCCATGTGAGCGCCGGCACGCAGATAGGCGGAGTCCTCGAACCAGTCGGCGCGCTCCCGGTTATCGTTGAAGACGAAGTGATGATCGGCGGTAACTGCGGAATCTACGAGGGCGCCATCATAAGAAAGAGGGCGGTAATCGGAGCCGGATGCATCCTCACAGGTTCAACACCGGTCTATGACATGGTAAAAGGCAGAATTTACAGAAAAGAGAGGCATCAGCCGTTGGTCGTGCCGGAGGGTGCCGTTGTCGTCCCAGGCTCGCGAAAAGCATCGGGAGATTTCGCGGCGAAGAACAACCTCTCGATTTATACACCCATGATAGTTAAGTACCGCGACGAGAAGACCGATGCCGCGACGGTACTCGAAGAAGCACTGAGATAGAAACTGCGACTCACTTGACCCGAGGGATGTCTTAGATAAAGTGAGTCGCAGTTCTCGTAGTTAGTCGTAGGTCCCCCACACTTCCCTGAGCGTGTCTGAGATTTCCCCCAGGGTTGCATAGCTCTCCACCGCTTCAAGTATGAGAGGCATGAGATTCGTCTTACCGCGAGCCGCGTTCCTAAACCGAGAGATAATCTGCCTCACCTTCTCTCCGTCTCTTCTTTCTTTCAGCAACTGAAGTCTTTTCACTTGCTCTTCTCTTACTCTTGGATCGACCTCGAAAATTTTCGGACGCGCGTCTTCATCCATAATGAATTCATTGACGCCGACCACGATCTTCTCTTTCTTTTCAATTGCCCTCTGATACTCGTATGCACTCTTTCCGATTTCACTTTGGAAGTACCCTGCTTCAATCGCCTTGACAGCTCCGCCCATCGATTCGATCTTATCGAGGTATTTCCAAACCTCACTTTCAAGCTCGTCGGTGAGCTTCTCCACAAAGTACGACCCGCCAAGCGGATCAACTGTGTCGGCAACGCCGGATTCGAAGGCAATAATCTGTTGTGTACGCAACGCGAGCCTCACAGATTCCTCAGTCGGCAACGCCAGCGCTTCGTCCTTGCTGTTGGTATGAAGCGACTGGCAGCCTCCGAGAACCGCCGCCAGAGCTTGAATCGTGGTGCGGACGACGTTGTTGTCGATTTGCTGTGCAGTCAATGTCGAGCCGCCTGTCTGGACATGGAATCTCAGTTTCATCGCGTCGGCGTTCTTTGCCCCGAGTTTTTCCTTCGCAATTTTCGCCCAGATCCGCCTTGCCGCCCGGAATTTAGCCACTTCTTCGAAGAAATTGTTGCTCGCATTGAAGAAGAATGACAGTTGAGCGCCGAACGTATCGAAATCAAGTCCCGATGCCGAGGCCGCGCGAACGTACTCGATGGCGTTCGCAAAAGTGAATGCCAGCTCCTGTACCGCCGTCGCGCCTGCCTCACGTATGTGGTATCCGCTTATCGAAATGGTATTCCATCTTGGAAGGTTCTCGGCGCAAAATGCGAAGATGTCAGTGACCAGCCTCAACGACGGGCCCGGTGGGTAAATATGCGTTCCCCTTGCTATGTATTCCTTCAGAATATCGTTTTGAATCGTTCCGGATATTTTGCGCAGGTCCGCTCCCTGTTTCTTCGCGACGGCGATGTACATGCTCAGGAGGATTGACGCAGTCGCGTTGATCGTCATCGAGGTTGTCACCATCTCGAGGTTGATCCCTTCGAACAGCCGCTCCATGTCTTCAAGAGAGTCGATTGCAACGCCGACCCTTCCTACCTCGCCCTCAGTCATCGGATGGTCCGAGTCGAATCCCATCTGCGTCGGCAAATCAAACGCCACGGACAATCCGGTTATTCCCTGGTCGAGCAGATAGCGGTACCGCTTGTTCGATTCGTCGGCACTTCCAAACCCTGCATACTGCCGCATTGTCCAGGGCTTTCCACGATACATTGTCGGATAGACGCCCCTCGTGTAAGGATACTCGCCCGGCTGACCAAGCTTCTCAGAATAATCGAAATCCTCAGGCACGTAAAATCTCTCCACTTCGATGCCCGAATCCGTAAGGAACCTGTCCTTCCGTTCGGCTCCCTTGTCTTCCTTCACTTGATTTCCGCGGGGCGTGTCCGACATCCTCTTCCCCTTCTCATTTTAAGATTACTGACTTGCCTCTCGGCCTTCCCCCTTTTCACCTTTTACCTTTATCCCTTCTACTTAATCACATCGACAAGAGTAAACAGGAACAGCCCTACACTCAGATAAGCGTTCATGTTGAAAAAAGCCACATTCAGTTTACTCAGATCATCCGGCTTTACAATTCTGTGCTGGTAGATCAAAATCAATCCAATGATGGCAAGCCCTGCAGTATAGATCTCTCCGAGCGGGAGAATGAACCTCAATGAGACTAATAGCGCGAAGGCAACGAAATGAAGAGCGGATGAAACGACCAGAGCCTTATCGACCCCAATCACTTTCGGCATCGAGAAGAGTCCCTCTTCTTCATCGTGCTCGAGGTCCTGAAGGGCGTATATGATGTCAAATCCTGCACCCCAGGCGACGACGGTCAAACCGAGTATGACCGGTACCAGACTGAATTCCCCCGCGATCCCGAGCCAGGCTCCAACCGGCGCGAGTCCCATCCCGAGTCCGAGAAATATATGCGAAAGCCACGTGAAGCGCTTGGTGAAGGAATAGAAAAAGACCACCGCAAGCGCAACCGGCGAAAGGTAAAAGCAGAGTGGATTCAGTTTGTAAGCAGCAAAAACGAGGACCAATGCGGAGACGGTTACGAATGTTGACGCCTCAACGAGCGAAATCTTCTTTGCCGGTATCTCTCGGTTTTTCGTGCGGGGATTTGTCGCGTCAAATTTCCGGTCGGCGATTCTATTGAATCCCATCGCTGCCGACCGCGCCCCAACCATCGCGATTATAATCCAAATCAACTTGTAAAGAGTCACTTTGAACTGGAACGACGCAAGCACTACGCTGGTCAATGCAAAGGGCATCGCAAAGAGGGTGTGGGAAAATTTTACCATTCTTCCGAATGTGATTATTCGATTGAGAAATTTCTTCATCGAGAAGAAAATTACCGCCGCAACGCTCAAAAAACAATGAATCCGGGAAATGGAATCAAACTAAGAGGAGCTCAAAGACGGGCGGCAATTATCTCTTGTCGCCCGTCTCCACTACTCATGAGGGCTACTAATGCTTGTTGATATGGATGCTGCCGTTTGTCGTATGCAGACGGATTTCGGGTCCGCCGTTGTTTATCGTGCCTTCGAGTTCCTTGCTCAGGAAACCACCTCTTACCGTGACGGGAAAATCGGTACTCACGCTGCCGTTTGTCGTATGCGCGTACACATTTGCGCTTATGTCGGCTGGGCAGCTCACTTTGATCGAGCCGTTTGTCGTCCGCAAATCCAACCCCTTGAACTCTACAGCATCCGTCAGACTCGCCGTGATGCTGCCGTTTGTTGTGGACCCGTCTACCAGCCCAGATACCCCGTCCAGAGTTAACCGTCCGTTAGTAGTACTCGCTTTTACGTCCCCCGCGACAGAATGCACTTCAATCTCGCCGTTTGTGGAGTGAACATCTGTCTTTACATAAGCAGGCACCTTAAGGACGTAGCTGACATCACCTCCGTGTGAACCGAACCCATGAAACAACCAGCTGAAAAATCCGTCCCAGTCATCATGATGTGTGTAATGGGTGCGGACCCGGAGGTAGTTGTCGCCGCTCTCAATCTCGACTCTCATCCTGTCAAAGTAGCGGTCTGCCTCCTCGCTGTCGTCAGCCCTGGCAGTCTTTGTGATCTCCAAAGAAACCTGGTCCTTGTCCCAACCCTCGACCTTGACCGAACCGTTGACGTTTTCCACGAAGACCTTCCCCTTCTGGGAAATGTTGAAGAACTTGGTCTCAGTTCTGGAGAACTTCTCAGCAGACGCCGTCGAAATGAGGGCAAACAAGCCGATAATCGCCCCGTAGATTAGCCTTTTCATTATACACTCTCCACTTTTGTAGGTCACCGGAAATAAAACACAATCTTACCTACGGAATTGGGGAAGAGAAGGTTTCAGTTTGTCTTTTCTTAGCGGAATATTGAGAAAGTATCCGTGACTACTTTGACATAATGTGAGGAGGCGTTTATGAAACTAAACTTGTCTGAGTCAATCCATGTTACGAATAAGCCACAATGCGAAATAGGTACACGGGACTTATTTGAATCCGAAGTGATAAAAATTATGTCCCCACGTCTAACACGGTATCGGTCAGTGGTGAGGATGTTCAACGCATACAAGTCGTTCACTGCTGCTACTTTTGAGAAACCTTCTTGGGTCTCAAACAAGATTGACGAATCCGCCGTCCGGTATGCCCAAGTGATAAGGCCGGAGCAATCGAATATGTAAGGCCCCTTGCCACCCCAGAAATATGGTTGGTTGAGCTTGGACTTGGCGGAGTCAAGTGCCGCAAGCCTAAGTCTGCTCGTTGCTGAATACCGCAAACAGAAATGTGTCCCATCACCGATACACGCCGTCATGGCTGTAAGCATACAGAGCATTCGAAAAGTATTCATTTGATTCTCGTGAAATGGAAGTCAGGTTTCAGCATGATGACTGCTTACGCACTTACAAAAGATGCAAGTACAGCAGCATGGGAAGGGCACGAAATTTCACACCAAGCATCATTCTTTTGGAATAAATACTCATTTCACAACCTCTAGAGTTCGCCTCAGCCGGAAATGCTCCCAGAAATTTGCGCCTGGTGGTAGGGAATTGTTCCAGGATAATAAAACGAGAGTAGCCTTCGCTATAAGATAGGAGTAGGGCACCGTTCCCCAATCTCTGCTGTCGTAGCTCGCAAAAAGGTTGTCCCCCACCATGAAATAGTGATCTTGTTCCACTATGTAAAAAGCGGCTTTCTTTCCATCAACATATGTTTCCCCGGGAGCTGGCAATCTAACCTCGTGTCCCTCCCGGATAGCGATCGGGGCCAATAGGCTGGATGGAATATTTTTTAACCAGAGCGTGTCACCCTTCCTCGGAACGATAGTAGTCTGAAGCGTACGGTCTTTGAAGATCAAGTTTAACGTATCTTCTTCGACCAGAGAGCGGTTGACATACACTTCATTGTTCCGAAACGTTGCCGTGTCGCCTGGCAATCCAAGACATCGCTTCACGTAGTTACCTAATCCGAATTGCCCACACAACTTCAGGTCGCTTCGTCGCAAACGACATCACCGCAGACGTCTACGTGTCTTACCGGCCGCAGCGTGAATACGATAACGAAGAGCTCAAGAGGATCAAGGACCTTAAGAACGCAAATGAGTGAGGCAAAGAAAGCCGGCGTCGTATTGCATCAGACACCGTACCTTGCGGGGCGAATTGTCCCATCGTAGCCATTTCATGTAAGCCAATGAGACCTTACGCCAGCTTCAGCCAATGTTTAACCGCGAGGAAGGACGTCCAAAGAGACCGAAACCATATCAGCGACATTCCTGCATACCCCAGCAATTACGGCTAAGAATGAGAGGCTCGACCACTGTTGTCCGATTCACATCGTCTCCACGCAGCAAGAGTCATCGTCATCGGATACATTTTCGTATGTTATCACCTGTGAATGCGGGCTGACTTTAGACCTTCCTCAATCTGCAGGTCCCCGAGCGGAGGATTTCTGTTGTATTAAACTGTCTGCTTTTTCCTTTATTTCTGTGACGGCGGGAGAAGGGACCTTAACTGGCATTGCCATGATCTCTTTCGCCACAACAACTGCGCTATCCTGCTCTTTCCTTTTGACAAAGAGCCTCATTAGAAGAAAACGCGGATAGAATTCATGTGGCACCATGGCACTAGCCTTCTTTATCTCCCATTCAGACTGTTGCAAGTCCCCCAGACCTTCATGATCAGTTGCGATGAGTAGCCACAGCTTCGGATCATTGTAACCATTCGCGGCTCTCTCCAAAATCGGAAGGGCTTTCGAGTACTCTTTCGACAGCGTTAGCAAAGCACCGTACATAAAGAGAAATTCGCCATTCCATTTGAAGACTGGTAGCAGTTTGAGGTAATCCACTTTCGCCTCTGAGAAGTTTCCCGCTTCCGTCGCCTGGTAAGCAACCCGCCAATCTTGATATCCTCCATACATAGCTTTGGAGTGAGTTCCAAAAACGATTGCCAAAAGAAAGAGCAACAGCCCGATCAGTTTCTGAAGGACTGGCGATAGGCGGACTCGGAATGGATCGTAGGAGGGATGTTGGGCCGAAACACATGCGAGGAAAAAGAACGATAGAGTAAGAGTCGGGAGTATTTCTGTTGGATAATCAAACGAGGAGAGTACTACAAACGCTAGAAAGGAGGCTCCGCATGGGTATACGGGCCAATCTTCAAGGTCCTTTGATCTTACCATGGCATGGATAACACTCCAGACAACCAGTAGAAAGAGGATTTCCCCGATTAAACCGAGCTCCGCGAGGGTTTGTAGGGGCTCATTGTAAGCGGCTTGCACATGACCGGCAACCATTATTTCATGTAGGGGTCTAGAACCTGTGGCGAAATAACTGGCCTGATAGTTCTCATAGGCTACCTTGAATCTGTCAAAGCCTATACCGAGAAGCAGATGTCTCGATATCATCGAAAACGTTATTTTCCAAATCAGAAATCTGCCAAAAGCAGAGTCCGGTTTCAGACCGTATATGACGTGGATTGTTGCAAGCACTAGCACAATGAAAAAAGGCAGAAGGAAAGTAGATTTGGATCGCGTTAAAAAGAGCCGTTTGATCCTTTCTATGATATGCAATTTTACCGATGCGAAGATTACTGCTCCTGAAATGAAAGCGAGCCAAGAAGCTCTGGACCCTGTCACCGGGATAACAAATACAGCAGAGAGGAAAGTAAAGAGCCCAAGGTACTTCAACAACCTATCCCATTGACCATTCCCTCCAAGAAACATATAGACGCCTAATGCAAACACTGCTATAATCGCGAGATACCCGCCATAAAAATCCGGGTTGCCAAGGGTTCCTGATATTCCGTGTGTGGCAAAAGCATTAAAGAGGTTGATGCCGTAGATTTGGAAAACCCCAAGTGACACTGCGAAAAAGCCAATTAACAACACCCCAGAAAAGACCATTATCCGGAGAAACTCCGAATTCTCCTTTACTGACGCTCTCACGAGAATTTTCGTGGCAGAATAGAATATCAGCAAACCGAGCTGCATGGCTAGTTTCTCATGCGGCTGAAATCCTCCGGACATAGAAAATGAACGAAGCAGGCACCAGACCCAGAATAACCCCATAAGAATATCAATGCGATTCAACCCCAGGTCAAGAGTACTTCTGCGGATTACTAGCCCTACGCCGGCAACGACGAGAACCAGGCCGGATGCCCCATATAGATAGATCTGTCTTGCAGAGAAGTCACCTCCCCAAACACTGTTAGAACGTACGAACACAGAAAGGAAGAAGGACAACAGAACCAAAGACAACGTAAGCCTAGGAAGATGATTAAAGCTTAGTCGCATCCAAGAACCTGTCTGTTATGATATCAAAAGCGAATTTCCTTATCTTGCTCCCGGCTCCAAAAGCAGGGAAACAAGAGTCCCATTTCCCACGGTACGCTCCGTTGGCAAGCAACGGTGGACGAAGAAGTCGCCCAAAACCAACGAATCTCTGCCCCCTAATCTCTCTAGACACAGAAAAGCTATCTCTAACAACCATTCCGTGATATGATGACGCGTCCACAAAGCTGAACTCATCATGGGTGAGCCACTTTATAAACAGTCCGCCATGGGAGATGAACTCATGCTCTGTACCGATGAACACAATATCTCCAGGTCTAGCCAATTGGGGACCGATGTGCCACACATCACAGTCATAGATTTCTTCAATGGAGCCTTGACTTGAAAATCCGTCGGCTGCATCGAATGTAATGGAGCCATCATTCTGGCGATATGACCAAGTAATAAGAACAGAACAATCAAAAAAGTCGGGCCCCTTACCTCCCCAAATATAACCACAGCCAATCTTTGACTCTGCAGATGCTAGGGCCGACAACGACAAACGGCCATTTACAGCCGATCGTATACGGTGCCTCGTGCTGTCATTCCCGCATCCTGTTATTGATCCCCCAGACAGCATCAGGGCAGCAAATACTAACGCACAGTACCACTTGAAAACAAAGGCGCAATCGACTTTTCTATTGCCAATCCTCATCTCCACACTTGTTGACCATTTTCATATGTAAATATCCTCTCCTCTACTCCGGCCGAAAGGTCACGGAGCCAAAGGATTGCATTTGATGGCACATTCTTGTAGACTAGGAAAGTCGTATCTGCACGCATCCTTCCTAGTGAAACCCACTTATTGTTCCAAAAGAAGAGTTCGTACAGATCGCCCGGATAAATATCGTTCAAATCATTTCGGGGAAGAAATCGTATTTTTCGTATCTGTTGCTTCTTTGAGAATCGTAGGCCAACCCACGCGCTATTTGCCTGCTTAGCGTTGAAAAAGGTCGTTGGATCTCCGTCAAACGCTGATTGGCGTCCTGTCTTGGGGTCACCATAGCGTGAGCCGCCTGTGCCAATTGTTTTGCCAATTAAAGGGTTCCGGTCCGCTACCCCTGAATAGAACTCAATTTCTGCAACGTTGCAGTGCGCCCCTTCTGGAGACAGATAGCGGACATACCTAAAGCGTCTTCTCACTTTAGGATAAGCTGCGTTATAGTAATCTCCAGGATTATTCTTGACGGTATACAGTGTCACCGCGTCATTGAAATCCGGGCTATCTGCCCCCTGAAACACTCCATTAATCATGGTAAGCGGCATCCAATCTTGGACACGAGCGAGGTACCTAATCTTTTTCACTCGACTCTTCTCGTAAAGTTCAAGCCCCATCCAATTGCCATCAGGATTTGCCAGATCGACGAATGATCTTGGATCCCCATCAAATGCAGCGCCAACGACTCTTCTCGAATCCTCATTACGTGCTCCGGTAGTGCCAATAACTCTTCCAGATAATGACTTGGGGGAAAACGAGTCCCAATAGAACTCCACTTCAGCAACATTGCCGTAACTCCCATTGGGTGCCACGTAGCGCAGATACTTGAACGCTCTTTTATCGTGCACATATATGGTTCTGAATTGATCACCCGGATCAGTTTTGATCACGTATAAGTCAGTCGCGTCGCTGAAATCTGGCTCACTTGCACCTTGAAACACACCTCCGATCATTCTTCTTGAGTATAACTTGAGATTTCTACCATCAAGGGGATATTTCCTTGTCAACCTAACAGCGATTAGATGAGACGTATCAGGCACAAAAGAGTGCACTTCACCATCAGCTCTGAGAAGGAATGGATAGTTAAGCACGCGCATTGACTTTCTTGACAGTGAAATTGGCAAGTACACCCCTCCTCTGCCAATATCTTTGAAGGCAGCCCAGTGGTTGCTTACTCTTCCCCAAGCCACAGGAGTCCATGAAGGACAGCTGAAAACTGCGAGATAGCACCAGCGGGAATCACCTGTCGTTTGCGCAGTCAACGGAAGAACTAGGTCGCTGGTAAGAGTATAGAGGGCGGTCACATCCTTCAGGAACGGGTCGTCGAAATAATCGGGCAGGTACGAACAATAACCTCTTTGAAAAAAATGGCTATCGTAATCCGGTGAAAAAGTTATCCGGTAGACTTTCGAGAGTATGCTATTGGGCTCCTTATACGAGGCCCATATAGAAGGCGGCTCGGACCTCCCTCCGCCATCCCTCGCAAATGGAAGCTGGAACGGAATGCAGTGAGTCGAATCCAAAACAATAGCGGCCCATTCGTGATCGGCATTTTCATTGGCATAGTGAGGAGTGAAGTCTATCGCCGCAGGAATCCCGGCTGATCTCATGGCTGCTACCTCGACTGGTGCTAGCTGATAACATGATCCTAAAGGTAGTTGGTCAAGGAAATCAGGGGGGAGATATGGCAGATCATAACCATTCCTTCCCATCCTTCCAAGAAAGTCACGTTTTCTACGGACCAGCCACTCATAGACCGCCCAAGACGCGTGGGCAATGTCTTTGTTAAAGAACAAGCTGTCATTCGTCCTGAAGAAACTTTTGATAAAGTATTCTCGCCAATTATCCGGGGGCTCAAAGCCAAGGCGATATGGCAGCACATAATTGCAGAACACGTCAAATGGTATGTCCTTCCGCCACGATGCTTTCTCATAGATAGCCAGCGTCTCTCGAATGTCACGTGTCAAGTCATTGGCCGATATCAGTGCTGCATCCAAGCCAACCGTATCCCTACCACGTTCGCGTTGAAGTGAAGCCAGGTTCTTCATGAAAACGTGTAAATTATGGTAGTAACGGTTCTGATTTTTCGGATCCCGATTGGTGCCAATTGGGATGACTGCCAGCCTCTGCTGAAATTCAAAGTTCGAGGTTTCAAACCGCCTGATCATACGCTCATATTGCCCCATTTGGGAGGCCTCGACAAAATAGTGATACCTGAAATTCAGAGTGAGGAAATACGCTGTGCTGTCAGCGAAGCTGTCACTGCCGACAAAATTGCTTGCAACTTGCCGAGAGACAATGTCGCACCTTTGCTTAAGATTGTTGGGTATGACAATCCTGTCACCACCCCGGCGAGATGTACATGATGAGAAACACAAACACAGCACGATGATGGCAACCGAAGATGATCTGAAACCGGCTCGCCTGATACCCCACCTCAAGAACATGGTCCTACGATTGGATAGAGAATTGCAGGTCAGGAGTGAATGGGACACTCTTCAAACAACACTGTTCCCCCTGAGAATAAGGCAGTGTATAACCGCCGAGCTTAATACAGAATGTCATCGTGGGTGAGCAATGTGATCTGACAGCGTTCTTAACAGGTTACGGTCCAACAAGGCGTTTCCCACTTCGATAACTCTGCCCTCGGGGTTAACTAGGATAAGTGTCGGGAACGACTCCACGTTGAGGGAGAGTGCCACATCTGGCTGATCGCTTTGGCTGACGTACGTACTCTTCCACGGAATATCGATCCGCGTTTTCTCAAATGTCTTGACATACTCCCGCGACTTATCAAAAGAGACACTTAGAATATCGAACCCAAAGTCACGGTATTTTTCATATGCTTTCGCCAGATACCTCATTTCCACGATACACGGTGCGCACGACGTTGTCCAAAAATCAAGTAAGACAAACTTGCCCTTGAAACTCCCTTTCGTATAAAGAAGAGTTGTGTCATTAGCTGAACGGAACTCGAATTCTGGCAAGAGAGAGCCCACAGAGATTGTTGCTTTGGGGCGGAGGACCTCTTCCGCGACTCTTGCAGGGCCTGTTCCGTGGTATTCAGTAACAAGCCTGTTGAACAATTTTACAGCCGAGTCAAAATTCCCCCCTTGCTCAGCATCGGCGCAAAGTTGATATAGCAGAAGCGCAGAGTAATCCTTCGACGGAGACCGAGCTATGACGGCGTCAATGAACCTTGCGCTATCCGCGAGTTCAGAGGCAAGCGCTATTGGCAGCAAGCCATGGTAGACCCATATGGGTGAACTTGCGGGAACAGCGGTTAGCAGATTCAAAAGCGTTGCGGTGTCAGCTGACCGAGTTGATAATTCGATTGTCTCAAGATAGTCCAGCTCCAGTTCTTGTCTTAGCAGCGGACTTTTTTCGGCACTCAATTCCGTCCTTATGGTTTCCATTGCTTTTTCCGGATTGAATACAAAACTCGAGTAATCTTGACCGGATGCAAAATGTTGCCGGAACGCTTCATCGCGGGATTTCTTCAATGTCTTGATGAGGTCAAAGTAGCGAAGAAAACGGGTATTCACGCCATCAGAATCTTCAATGATGATGCGCGCAGGAAACGATGACTTCTTTATCCTAGATGGATCCAACATGATCTCGACATGACCTCTATCGGAGCTTTCAACCGCAGAATAGCAGCCGTCGCTTTGGAAACGGAATCCATCGGCGCTAGCGGCAAGGGTTGCCGTCCCATTCCGCTCCCCGAGACCCAGAAGGCGGTAAGTAATGTTACTTTCTTTCGTCCAAATTGTTGCGAAGTAAATACCGTTGTGCTCCATTTTCATCACAGCCACTCTGCCTCCAGCCACTTTGTCTTCATCGTACAGCACCCTCAAGGATTGTGGCTGTATCTTGTATTGAGAAGAAGCCAATTCCACTTTGACCCGAATGCTCTCGTGCGGTCTTATCATGAGTGGAACTTGTAGTGATTCATGGTCCAAACCAGCAAACATCATAAAGTACGGCCCTGTAAGCCCCGTAACGATTCTGAATCTTCCTTCTGAATCTGCTTGTGTGGTATTGAACACCATTGGGTCCAGGCCGGGCAATTGTTCGTTCATGCCAATCGGGCCAACTATCTCGACGTTTGCTAAGCGCATCGGTTGTCCATCACTGCCCACCACGCTGCCAATAATGACCGAGTGTCGGGTTGGTAATTGGGAGGCAAATAACGGTGACATTTTGGAAAAGGGGATCATGCTCGCAGTGAAGATGACGATTAGACCTCCCAGGAAAACCCAATTCAGATTTCTCTTTGAGACAGACGAAAATCGATGGTCGTACCGGCTGACCGGTAGACACAGAGAAGTTGAGGTGTTGCGGTGCGCTGGAGAGTTTGTTATGCCATTCATCATGTGGACACACCCTGATTGTAGTGAAGGTTCAAGCTGTCGTCATGCTAGCTCTAATGGCTACATTTCAATAGCGGAGCACATTTCCTTCGTCACCCTTTGGGCTTAGGTTCTCCCTGAATATAACTACATGACCGATTCAGAAAATCGAGGAAGTACTGCGGGTAATCCCAATGTAGGGGTTGTGCATACACGATCAAGCCATTGGGCTCAAGCAGAAAAGCTATCGGAAGAGAATATGGCAACTTTAGGTGTGAATAGATATTTCCAGACATGTCTCTGTAAGTCAAGCTATCCATACCAAACTTCTCAGCTAACGCGACAGCATTGCGACTTGCACCAGTTGAAACAATAATCAACCTTATACGTGAAACTCTTGAGTCGACCTTGACTTGGTTCGTAAACGTAGAGAGCGTCTGTGTCAAGCACGAAGTACAAGCAACAGGAGGTTCCATGACAACTATTGAAGGTGAATCGCCCGAAATGAGTGAAAAAAGGTTGACCTCCCTGCCATCCTGATCAGTAAGCGGAAAGTTCAATAGGAACTTCCCCTCGGTCGCAGCCTTGATTGAGTCGACGGCCGAAATGAAGGCAGATTCGTTCACAGACGATCGCAGTGTTGCAGTTCGCTTGAACAGTTCCGCCCTCAACATCATGTTATCGAATGCCGCAAAAAGCACGACTATCGCAAGCCCGAGTTGTAGTAATATCCTCCTATAGTTCACAATTCTGGCCATCAGCTTTGATTTGCCAGTTCTCATATGGGGTAAGGAATTCTCGAAAGCCATCATCTACCTACCTGTTTAGTTTATAGGTTACAAGCATTGGATTTGGCAGCCCTGTTTGGGCATCCTTCAGTTTAGGCTGAAGAGTCAAATATAAATATAGATACTTCCCACTCACAGCGGCGGGGGTCCCAACTCCTGACGGTAGCGTTACTTCCGTTAAGTAGTTCCCATTGAGGTCGTAGAGCTCCATCCAACATGTTTTCGGGACATTTCGAGAAAAAATCACCGAAAGGATATGACCCGAAAGAACAAGTAGCTTTATCGCCGGAGTGAATTCATTAATGCTGGAGTTGTCGGGAGGGCGAATCGGACCTGACAGAGCTTTGAAGAAGGATGGTCTCCTACCAAAGTCTCCCAAAAACTTGCCATTCTTAGTGAACTTCGAGACTTTGTAGCTACAGCCATGAACTATGTAGACATTTCCCATTGAGTCCGACACGATTGAACCGGCGCCGATTGGGATCTGGTCGACAACTGCCGCTTTAGGAATTTCAAAGAAGGTATTCTCTAGGTTACCGTCCTTCCCAAACAAATCGACACCGTCTGTACCAATCGGAGCAATGGTATTCAAAATGAAAAATGCTCCCCCACTGCTTGGAAGCAAATGGTAGCCAAATGGTACCTTGTACGACTTGATAAGGACTCCAGTGGAATCATATAGAGTAACGCGTCTTAGCCCGTTATCAAAGAGCATGATGTTGTCAAGTCCATCAAGACCAATATCCGCCAATCGCATATACTCACCCGGCCCGGAACCACTTCTCCCAATCTGACGCATCAAGTGTCCGTTACCATCGTACAAAAGCAATTGACGTGTGATGTTATCAGCTACAATAATGCTGTTATCTTGCATTAACCGCACTTCTAGGATCTGCCCAATTAGATGATTGGGCTGTCGCTTCAAGGTAACTGTATCGATCGAAGTAAATACTTGGCCAAATTGTGAGGTCTTCGCCAACCAAGAAGCGGTCGGATCAATCGCTGAATGTGGTAAGTTCACGTTTTTTTGAGCACACCCCGCAATCACAAGCACTAAGAGAATCGGCACTAATGGCCTGAGATTTATTTTTGCCATTTTTCCTCCACAGTCAAAAGAACAAGGCTGAGCCTTGTCAAGTAAACATCTGGTGCGATACGGGGGAGACTCCGCTCCCCCCATCGCGAATAACTATCACTTCAAAAAGGCAGACCAGTGCATCCGCAATCTGGCACATTCGCACAAGTGACTCCTGTACCCGGCGCACAGCCCCATCCAATTGCCCCACCAGGATCACCCCCACACAGCATTAACTCGCATTGAGGGCCACTTTCTGCGGTAGACGAAGGAACGAGCAGAGAAACGTGGCTGACAGCAAGAGACCCGTTGGGGCCCTGATGGATGTTAAGTCTTACGCTGAACGTCCAAGATACCAGAAAGAGGACTACCGCAAAGACTAGAGTGTATAATCCAGGTCTTCTTGTAAACACAGATCTACTCATAGTTACCTCTCGATTTTGATTGTACTAGTTAAACAGCCCACCAGATTCTGGTGTGACTCAACAACATTTCGTGTCTTGTCAATACTGTACGTCCGCACAGCCGCAGTCGGTGGGGCCGTAACCGCAGGTAACGCCAGACCCAGGAGCGCATGCCCACTCCATGATACCGCCCTGATAGCAAAGCATGAGCTCACAGTTAGGAATCTCAGCTGTTGCAGACGGCACAGACACCGACAGACTAGCCAGCGAGGCAAGGCCGGTGCTGCGTGCAGAGCCAAGCCTCGCATTGAGTGTCCACGAGACAACAAATAACAATGCCGCAAAGAGGAGCACGGAAGCTCCAGAGGCACGTGAAGAATGTACGTTACTCACTTTTTGTTCCTCCTTTCAGTGAAAGTTGAAGTGATAATGAGTCAGTCATTTTACGGTCAAAGCCGCATAGCCTCCGCAATCAGGTTCCTCCCCATCACAAACCACCGATTGGACGGGAGCACACCCCCACACAACTTGCCCCCCTATCACGCAGAGAGCAAGCCCAGAATGGTATGCACCCTCTGCAGTAGCTGAAGGCACAGAAAGCGATAAGTTTCTCAATGACAGCCCAACAACGTTATCCCCCTGGCCCAATCTCAGATTGAATGTCCATGAAGCGACGAAGATCCCAACGGAGAATATTGCCACGGCAGTCGAGAAAGACACACGTTTCCTCAATTTGGTCATCTTAGATCCCCTTCTTTTGTTTTTTCCCTGACGGTTTTCAGTCTTGAGCTGAAACCGATTGTGGCCAGACCAAGAATTAGAATACCATTTTCCATAAACGACAGTTTGTCAGTGGGTCTGTGGAGTAGTTTCCCAAAGCATCCGCACTCCGAAGCTACAAACACGCCATTTAAGTACGCATAAAGCTCAGCGCCAGTGAAAAGGAGTAGCGTAACAGCGAGAAGTCCGCTCGAAATACTTGTCCACCGTCCGACAACCAGCATTCCCCCAAGTGCTAATTCGACAAGTGGAACGGCGGATGAAAACGGAACAACCAACCAACTCGGCAACAAGCCGTACCTCATAACAGCGCTTATGAAACCGCTTACATCCAGCATTTTGCCAACGCCAGACATTACGAATATCACCCCCAACAGGATTCTCAAAGCCACAAGTCCACTGTCGATGAGCGGTATCTTGCTGATCTTACTGAAAGCAGACTCGTCATTCACGATCATAAGGTAAAAGGGCTTCATGCTATCATCAATTGAGAATATCGACCGTGAAAATCAACGGTGGTTTTCGCCGTTCTCATTTGTCATCCAAAGACGCTTCAACGTCTCTTCCAGCTCCAATTCTGATTGCCCATCACCTGATAGTGATGCTTTCCACTCGGTTGGGGTCATGCCAATCCTCCTCTTGAAGGAATCGAGGAAGGTTCTAACGTGCAAATAGCCTGCATAACTCGAGAGTTGGTACAGATTGCTTTTCGGATTTTCGAAGATGAGTTTCATGGCTTTCTCCAGTCTCACCGCTTCAATCAGTTCGTGCGGACTCATGCAATATTGTGAATGGACTATCTCTCGCAGATACGAAACCCCCACTCCAACCTCTTTCGCCAGTGATTCGACCGTTAGTTGATAGTCAGCGAAACGTTCCTCCACTACGCTCAGTATCGCTTCATTCAATCCCTTTTGCATGTTCACCTCCTTTGTTGTGATTCAAAGCTAGACCTCATTTGACTCCCAGCATTTTAACTCCATGGTTGCATCTTTCAGTCATCCCCATATTGGGCTCTTACTCTGGCTTCAATATTTCTCCACTCCAGTGATCATTACGGGCACTTGGTGTGCCAAGTTGTAGTTTCCATTGATCACCACAGTGTCACCGACAGCGAGCCCATTTCTAATTTCGTAGTAGTTAGCATTCGCGCTTCCAAGTTTGATGTAATCCCACTGTGCTTCCCCATTCCGAACAATAAACACAAGTTGCCTATTGTCCCTGAACAAGACGGCACCTTTCGGGATCATGACGATATTCTTATTCGAGTATGAAGCAATCCTGAGGGAGGCATACATCCCCGGCTTAATTGTCCCCGAAGGATTGTCAATCTCTACTATTACGGTGGCCGCTCGTTTCTGCAGATCAATCATGGGGTTTACCTGCATCACTCTTCCCTCGAATGTCTTTCCCGCAAAAGCGACAAACTTCGCTTTCGCCTCGTCTCCGACTCTTATCTTCGGAAGGTCTGTTTCGGTCACCTCGGAGTTTATCCTGATCTTAGATATATCAATTACACGCATGCACGTTTGACCGACCTGAACATAACTCCCCGGCTGAACCGAACAGTCGGCGGCAACGCCGTTAAAGGGCGCTCCGAATGTTGCATAGCTCAGCTTGAGCTTCGCGTTTTCATATTCTGACTCTGCGCGGTCCAGACCGATCTTGTCCGCGATTACATCCTGTCTGTTGACGCTCGTGAAAACCGAGATGGCATCGTAGTTTCGCCTGAGTCTGTCGACAACTGTCCGGGAAACCTCGCCTTTCTCCAATTGCGCCTCGGCAGCGTGGTACGCGAGTCGAAGGCTGTCGCGCTGGATCTCATATTTATATTCCCCCGTCGTATCAACAGCTGCCTTGTTGGCAAGGTTGTAATCAACCTGGGCACCTATGAGCTGGTTCTTTGCTTCCTGAAACGCAATCAGAAGTTCCCGATCGTCCAAAGTGAGGAGAGTATCCCCTTTACGAACTGGCTTCCCATCGTAGACACCCACTCCGATCACTCGTCCGCTTACATTCGGTTTTATCTCGTTTTCACTCATGGGATAGGCATACCCGCTGGAATTTATCCAATCAGCCAAGTCGCCCTTGTGAACGAGCGCGACCTTTACGGGAAACACGACATCCGTCGCCTGCACGGACGGCGTTGGGCTGTTATCCCGTTCTTTGCCTTTCGACGACATTATCATGGCCCCTGCAATTGCAGCGATTAATATCACCGCGCCAACCACCAGTATTTTCTTTCTCATGGATTTAACCTCCGACGTCTTCTCACGTAATTCCCCTTTCACTTCCTTGCCTTTCACCTTTTGCCTTTTGCCTGCAGTAAGTCGTAGAAAACCGGCGTAAACAGCAGTACCATCAAAGACGAAGCGACAATTCCTCCGATTATCCCGAGGGAAAATGAATACCAAAAGGAATATATGTCGGCGTTTATCACGAACGGAACAAAGCCGGCAACTGTCACGAGCGTTGTCATCAAAATCGGCCTCACCCTTTCAGACGCTGCCTCCGCTATCAACTCCGATCTAGCTTCCTTCCCACCCGTCTCAAAGTCACCGAGTCCCACTTTCCCCGGCTCACCAATTCTCTCTTTCTCGCCTGTTCCCGCATCCCCGATTCCCTGCTCCTCCTTTTCCCCTTCTCCTTTCTCCTTCCCGCTAACGATAGAACTTATCTTGTCAACCAGCAGTATCCCATTATTCACTGACAATCCTATTAGAAAAAGGACGGCTGCATAACCACCTCTGCCAAAATTCGCATCCGCAACAAAATAGATGCAAAACAAACCTATCAGTGACATCGGCACCGACAGAATAACGATTAATGGCTTCTTGTAAGACTCGTATAGCGACGCCGTAACCATGAAGACTATCAACACGGCAAGCGCGCTTAGAAGGACAAGCGGGATCGTTTCCTTCGATTCGAAAGTAAACCATGGATTGGGACGCTTCACTTCATATCCGGGCGGAGTCGGGATCGATTTCACGAGCGCTTCGGTGTACATATCGCCGTATTTGTAAGGACCTTTGAAGTCGAACGTAATGTACCTTATGTACTGCTGGTTGTCGCGTTGGATGACAGGCATGACCGCCGTTCTTCTGAATGACACCGCATCCCCAATGCTCATGGTCTTGCCGTTCCCGATATCGACTTCCTCATGCGGAAGGTTTCCGGTTGATTGGTTCGAGTAATCATTGAACTTCACGGCCAAATCAACTGGCTGATCGTTTATCAGGATTGACGTCCTTTCAAGAGATGAAGAAACAAACGGGGTCAACTCCCCCATGAAATCACGGACATTGATTCCGAGGGAGTTGAGGTAATCACGGTTGACGTAACCGTGAACTTCGTAGTTCTCAGACTCCCACGGAAGCCTGTCTATCTGCACGTTGTCAACGCGTGGATTCCGGAGGAGATCCTTCCTCACGCTCTCCGCAATTTTCCGAACGGATTCGTAATTGTATCCGGTCACGGTTACGGTAAAGCTCGGCGAGCTCTCCCCTCCGCTATAGAAGCCGGGGCCGAACCCGCTTACCGAAACAATGAAGCCTCCTGCCTGCGCCGCAAGTGACGTAAGTTCATCTTTGAATATAAATGGTACCGATGTTGAAGCGACGCTGTCCGCAAAGTTGATTCTGACCGATGCATATTGAGGCGTCACACGCGTCGTCATCCGCTTGAACCATTGCTTTTCTGGGAGGATGACATTTTCCATCTGTTCTGCAAACTCATCGATATTTTTTATGGGAGTGCCCTGAGGCGCAGAAACACTCATGACAAGATAGGTTTCCGAACCGAACTGCCAGATTTCGCCCTTGTAAACGTGTCTGAAGAAAAGCTGGGTCGCACCACCGAGTCCGTAATCCACATAGGGCCTGATCTGCTGATAGAAATCGCTGCCGACTGTGGCATTGTAAGCCGAGGCAAGGGAAGAAACGATGTTATCAAGAGGTCCTCTCAAAGAGGAGAAAGCAGACAGGACGGCGGAGGCAGGAGTTTTAACCTGAGATTCAGGCCCTTGAATTGTACCAGGAGAATAATCGATCCGCTCGGGCAACAACCAGATTGGAAAACCGACGAGCCAAACCGCGATGAGTACAGATATCGCTGTATGATTTATCAGCCACTTTGAAATCGGGACGTAGACTCTCTTCAATCCGTCCATCGCCTTCGGTCCTGATCGCTGATGGCCGAACGCTGAATGCTGATTGTCCCTAAGGGATCTCCGAAGAGTTGTTCTCCGAACATTCGGACTAATTGTGAGCATCATGGACACAGGCAGGAAAGTGAAGGCAACGACCAGTGAAGAGATCACAACCACGGCAGTTGTCTCAGCAAAAGGAATGAAGAATTCCCTCAATTCCGGTGGAAGGAAGAATACCGGCAACAGAGCCCCAACCGTCGTCAGCGTAGCGGCGACGAGCGGAAGCCAAACCTGTTTCTCTGCAGAAACGATCCACTCGCGTCTCCGCGCAGCATTCTGCCGCTCCCCGCTTCTCCGATTCTCTGTTTCGTCTTCTCCCGCTTCCCCCCCTTCTCTGTTTCCCTCTCCCCGCTCCCCGCCGTTCTCCATCTCCCTATAAATGCTTTCGCTCACGACAACATTATTATCGATCGCAATCCCAAGGGACAGAGCTAAGGCTGCCAGCGTAATCACGTTGAGTCCGGTTCCGCTCACGGAAAGGAAGATCAATCCAGCGCCGACTGAAAAGGCAACCGACACGACCATTAGAACCGAGACCACAAAGTTCTTCACTAAATGGCCTCTTCTGAAGAAGAAGAAAAATACGACGATAAGAATGAGAACTCCCGCGTAAAAACTCTTTTCGGCCAGTTCATCAACTTCCCTCCGGATGTCCAAACTCCTATCGGATATCTTCTCTATCCGCATATCGGCAGGAAGCCTTTTCACAATTCCTGGCACCCTTGAGTCCACAGCAGAAGAAACGCTCAACATGTTGGTTCCGGGTTCCTTATCAACTTCAATAGTCACCGACGGTTTCCCGTTAATTCTCACAAACGCAGTCGGAGCAGAAATCGAATCAATAACCCTCGCGAAATCACCGAGTCTCACTGTTCCACCGTCCCGGGGTCCCCCGCTCTTCCCCTCCCCGTCTCTCTCAATCATCATATTGTCAACGTCACCCAAATCCTTAATCGCGCTTCCCACAAGCGCCGACTCCCTTACATTTCCTGTCGCAATTTCCCCACCAGATTGAACGTACTGATTTTCCCGGAGGGCGCCAAGAACATTCTCGAACTTCACGCCGTAGGCCCGCATTTTGTTCCTGTCCACAAGCACATACAATTCCCGCCTCGCTCCTCCAAGAATCCGCACCGAGGCTACACCCTTCACCGTGAGCAGCTGAGGCTTGATGCGATCTTCTGCATACTTTTCGACTTTTGAGAGCGGAAGATCTCCGTACACTGTGTAAGTCATAAACCCCTGCAGGTCTCTGAAGTCTTTTGGCACGTACTTGGCTATGGTGGGGAAACTTGCCGCATCCGGCAAATGACCTGCTACAGCGCTTAGCTTCTCAAGAAGATCGAGTCTGACGAGGTCCACTTTCGCATCTTTCTGAAGTTCAATATCGACCGTCGACTCCCCCTGCTCAGAAGTGGAAGAAATATCCTTGACCTGGTCGAGCGTCGCTGCCGCTTCTTCAATTGGAAGTGTTACACTCTCTACCACGAGTTCACTCGACGCTCCGGGATAAGCAGTAACCACGCTCAGTCTCGGAAAATCAGACTCAGGTGACAATTCCACCGGAAGGCGCGAGAGTTCAAAAAAGGCGAGGACGATCAACGCCGCATGAACCATCAGAACGGAGACGGGCCTATTCGTAATCTTTCGAAACACTATTGAACTTTCCTTACCACCCCTGACAAGCGGTCAAAATACCTGTAAAGAACCGGTATCAGGAAAAGTGTCGACAATGTCGAGCCGATCAGTCCACCGATAATCGGATAGCTCAGAGCCTCCGCCAACTCCAGACCTTTTCCAAATCCCAACACGAGTGGAACCATTCCGAGAATTGATGTGAGAGTCGTCATAACTATCGGCCGGAATCTCTTTTGCATCCCGTCGAGGATCGCTTCGCTCAACTCCATCCCGTTCCGGCGGTTCGAAATCATCATGTCAACGGCAATGACCGCGTCGTTGTCGATTGCTCCAAGCATTATGACCATTCCGATTATGGACATAAGGTTGTACGTCTGGCCGAACAAAAACATTAGAATGAAAGCACCCACCAGGGCAAGCGGGCTTGGAGCCAATATTACGAGCGGGTACAACACCGACTCGTACTGCGACGCAAGAATTACGTATACCAGAAAAATCGCCAGAAGCACTATAATGATGAGGCCTCTGAACATCGATCTAATATCGTCGATCTTTCCTCCGATTTTCATTTCTGTCCCTGCAGGCAAATTCATCCTGGACGTCATCGACCTGAGATCGCTTGCGGCAGTAAGGACATCTTTCGTGGTAACGTTCGCGTGTATTACCACTGCCCTTTGCTGATCCTGATGAGTGATTGATGAGTAACCGTGCCTCTCTTCCACCTTGATCAGGTTCCTGATGGGCACTATCACTCCGGATGAGGTTCTTACGTTGTCGTTCAAGACGGTCCGCAGAGCGTTGTCTTCATTAGAACCATTCACCGGAACAATTCGTATGGCATACTTCTCATCGAACCTGTCAAAGTAGGTCGCGGTCACTCCCTGAATAAGGTCGGATATCTGCCTGGTCAGGCTCATCAAGTCAACGCCATACGACTGCGCCGATCTCCTGTCAATCAGGAGCCATACCTCTCGGGTAGTCGGCTGACCTTCCAGGCCGACGTCCGTCAAGTAGTTCACTTTCCTGAGTTTGTTCAACAGGGAGTCCGCCGCGACGATGGAGCCGGGGAGATCATCGCCGATTATCTCTATGTCGACGTCACTCTTCCTCGGCTCCAGTATTCTTTCGAATGTTGTCGAAGGCCGGGTTATCATTATCGCTGCTCCCAGCTGAGAGAGCTGAGGCTTTACTCCCGCCAGTGAACCACGCACATCATCAATGACCTTCGCGACACTATAGCCGCCTCTTACCCGGCATTCTACCTTTGCCGAATTCACCGATGAGCTGAGGTTCTCGAAATAGTCTTCTGTAGAATACACGCCCACACCCGAAACTACCGATTCGATTTCCGGCATCTTTAGCAGCGTCGACTCGATCTCATTCACAGCGTGGTCCGTCGCTGTGAGGCTCATGTAAGGCGGAAGGCTTACAAGAATAACGAACCGGCTCTGATCGATGTCCGGCGCTTCTTCCGTCTTAATCAGGAAAGCCGTCCCGAGCGAAACGATAGTGAGAAGCACTGTTCCTCCAATGATTATCCCCGGCCTGTTCAACGAGAATCTCAGGAAGTTCAAGTACCACGACATGAATCTTCTATAAGCACCGGCAAATAAAGTCGGATTCTGGAAACCGCTAGCCTGCTGATCGCTGGAAGCTGACCGCTGACTTCTGTTTTTATGCCTCATCCTCGTCAGGAATGTGGGAACGATCGTTACGGCTACCAGGAGCGAAGCCAGCAGCGAAAACGTCATCGTTAACCCCATATCCAGAAACAGTTTCTGGGCAAGTCCGCTGACGAAAACCACAGGCAGGAAAATTACCACATTTGTGAAAGTCGATGCTGCAACGGAGAGATTTATCTCTTTCGACCCCTCAACCACCGCATCGGTAATTGAATACCCCTTCTCTCTCAGCCGGGAGAAGTTCTCCACGACGATGATCGCATTGTCGCCGATCATGCCTATGCCAAGCGACAGGCCGGTAAGCGAGATTATGTTGAATGTTATCCCTGAGAAATACATAAGCACGATAGTGCCAAGAATCGAGAGAGGCGTGACAGCCGCGATGAGCAGGGGATATCGCGGGTCCCGCAGAAAAACGAATAATACCAACAATGCCAATAGCGCACCAAAGACAATTGCCTGTTCGATATCAGAAATGGACTTGCCGATGAATTCGGCCTGATCAAAGACCGTTGAAATTTCGACGGCAGGGAAACTTCTGTTTAACTGGGCGACCACCTGCTCGACGCGTTTACTCACCGTTATGGTGTTTGTGCTCGCTTCCTTCTTGATGAAGATGAGAATGGCTTCTTTGCCATTCACTCTCGTCATCCCTTCACGCTTCGCGAAGCTTTCTCCAACAGTCGCAAATGCGGCGAGAGGAATTCCTCCTCCCGGAGAATCATCCCCGCTGCGCCTGACGACAACATTTCTAATATCCTGAAGACTCCGGAACTCTCCGATGGTTCGCAGCGAATATCTGAACACGCCTTCATTTATCGTGCCTCCTTCAAGGTTGACGTTGGCATTTTTGAGAGCTTGAGCTACACCGTCTTCTGTCAATCCAAACGAGGAAAGTTTCTGCAGGTCGATGTCCACCCTAATCTCTCTTTGTACCCCGCCAGCAACTGCTGCTTGTGCCACCCCGGGGATTTGTTCTAGCCTTCGCTTCACAAGCTGCTCTGCAAAATCTTTCAGCTGAGCGAGATGCATTTCATCGCTGACACCTGCCAGCTGACTGGCATCGACCTGTTGACTGCTGACAGCTGACTGCAGAGAACTGTGCCCTGACCGCCGATAGTTCACTGCGAGTGTCATTATAGATTCCGTTGACGGATCGATTCTGAAGATCGTCGGCCTCCCCGCATCCTGAGGCAATGAACCTCTCACTTCATCCAGTTTCTCGCGCACTTCAAGCATCGCATAATCGACGTTGGTTCCCCAATAGAAACTGACCGTCACCAGCGACCTGCCATCCTCCGAGACACTGGTTACGCTCTTGACACCGTCAACAGTCGAAACGACCTCTTCGACAGGGCGTGTTACGCTCTTTTCTATCTCGGTGGGAGGCGCTCCGTTGAAATCGGTTTCTACAAGCAGCTCGGGCACCTTTATTGAAGGCAAAAAATCTACGCCAATCTGGGTGAATGTAATGATCCCGAGTAATGCCACGCCAAGGAAGAACATGAGCGTTGTGACCCGACGGGAGATTGATATCGTTGTAAGAGACATTATTATCCTCCACTTTCGGGGTATGCATATAAGCGATCTGTGGGGTGACCAAAAGCTGGAGCGAGAATACACTTCTTGGAGGAAGGAGGCAAAACAGTGTTTGAAATGGCAGGCGGCGGCGGTCCCCTCATCATCACAGCCTTAACCGGCACAAGTCTCCCACATTGGAGCACGTACCCGATCGTACCACCTTTTGCGCGGAATCCCGTTTCGTCTCCGCTCAGCACCCCATCGCCCGGATAATCCGAATTAACTCTGGGATGCTTGCCACGTCCAACACGCGTCCTAATGAAAAATTGCCCTTCATCCTTGCCCGAGGGACTAAAAAACGTTGGCCAAGAGAAATCACTATGGATGATCTGTTGAGCGCACCGGCTGTCAACACTCCGATTTGCCGGAAGCTGCATTCCGGGTGATCGAACACGTGCTGCGAGGCCCGCCACCATGATGAGTAACAGAGACAACACAAGATACTTCGCGTCACTCGACGGTCTTCCCGCTAATGAAAGAGAATGCATACCGCGCACCGCCCTAATTCGTGCTTTGTGATCCGATTCAACAATCTTCACTTCGTGACATGCTGAACCGGTGCTTCGTCAATTGAACTTCATCCCTCCGCGCAGAAACCGTTCAACGATATCACGATGTCAAAAGCGAATCAACTAACTGTGAGAGAATATATGACAACCCTTCAATGATGTCAAGATGAATGCTGAAACCGGGTGGTAACCGCTCAGTTACAGGGGTAAAGTAAGGGAAGAGATCGGTACGGGACTGGACTCGTGAAGGGGTAATATTTATATTCTTGGCAGAGACAATGCCACAGACAAAGAGGTTCTTAGAGACAGCGA
>JAKAGT010000018.1:0-5095 GCA_021825585.1 Bacteroidota bacterium
GGCGGCATCAGCAGCAACTGATCCATGTTGTATTCTCTGAACTTTCTCATCTCACTCTCTCTCCTTCACCTATCTTCCTGCAATATTTATGCCGCCCATCCCTCGGTTCCCCGACAGACTCCTAGAACTACATTTGAAAGGGGGGATATTCGAAGTTACGTCGCCCCCTCCACCTAGGGTGATACCACGCCCCAAGCCTAAACCATATGTCGCTTTTTCGAATGGTCATTTGTGGATAGCTGCCAAAGATGTGAATCTTTATGATGTAGTTGAGACGGTGCGGCGAAAAAGCGGAAAGAATATTCTAATCATGGAAGGGACCGAAGGAGGCATATCCGGTGCGCTGAATGACGTCAACTTCGATGTCGGTTTCACCCAGTTGATGAACGAGAATGGATTTGCAGTTGAAAAAAGGGAAGGAATATACATTGTTAGCCAGCTAAACTATTTCAACGGGGGGAAGGGAAACGGCTCGACTACCTGGCCCTACTGGATCAGCGTGAAGAACTCACGAGCCACTATTGACGTTACCGACGCTCCCATTCAGAGGGTGCTTTCAGATCTTATCCATCAAACAAATTCCGATGCCATCTTCTACGACAATGTCCCTGGAAAGATCACGGCAAAAGTAACGAATGTGCCGATATCCGATGTTCTGAGTCTCCTTCTCATGAACACAAAATCAACATATCGTATTTCCAATGGTGAGTACTTTATCGGCAATAAGGCCGATAAGGCGCTGAACTCCGTTCAGCTTGTTAAGTTGAAATATCTGCGTCCTGATGATGTAATGAAGCTTCTGCCCAAGACTATTTCCAGTGAGGCAGCAATCCAGCCAGTTAAGGAACAGAACGGTCTCGTAATCATTGCCACGAGTGATGTCATCTCAGAGTTTGACAGTTTCATAAGAGCGATCGACAAGCCAGTTCCGCAGGTGCTTATAGAGGCACTGGTTGTTGACTATAACCTGACAAAAAGCAGCCAGCTTGGAGTAAGTGCGGGAATCGCAAATTCCCCCGATACTTCCAGTCAAAACTATACTTTTATCCCAGGGTTCAGTTACACAACAAACGGCACATCCCTGAATGCAACTTTTCATAATCTTGGAAGGGTAAACTTCTTCGGCACAAACCTGGCTGTAGCCAATCTGGGTGTGCTCCCATCGAGCTTCTACTTGAGTCTAAACGCACTGGAACAGAAAGGGCTTGCAGATGTAAGATCAAGGCCGCTTCTTGCGACATTGAATGGCTATCCCGCCTCTCTGTCCATAGGCACTACCCAGTATTACGAACTGACGACCACAATACCCTACAACGCTCAAGGGAATACGACCGTATTTCAGCAAAGCCAGAACTTTGAAAAGATTGAGGCGGACGTTAACCTGGACATTACCCCCTACGTCGGTGCGAACGGAATGATATTTGTCAAGCTCAAGCCTGATTTTGAAAGCCCTGTTGGGCAACTTTCGCCTAATGTCCCACCAACTATAGAGCATAGATCTCTCAGTTCAACACTCGAAATGAAGGACGGGGAAACTATCGTCCTCGGCGGCATGATTCAGAGCACGACTTCTGTCACTAAAGCCGCTACCCCACTTCTTGGGGACATACCGTTACTCGGGGCACTATTTTCAAACACGACCACCGCACACAATAAATCTGAACTCATAATCTACATCACGCCGCATATATCCTATGGTGATGAGTTCAAGGACGCTGCCTTGCCGGACAAAACGCGCCATCAATGAGAGAATTCAAAGTAGACAACATAAATACCCTTAAGATCGCTGGGATGCACAGCATCCTTGGCGTAGATTACTACCAGGATACGATTCGAGTGGTGGAACTCAGGTCTCGTGGAGGGGTCTTCAATAAATTCAGAGCTGTTTACGAAGTTGTAAACTATTTCAAATTTCAACTGCCGATTGATGCTTCTAATTTTGAACGTGGCAGGTTGCTCTTCGACGAGCTCAAGACAAGAGGTGTTCATTGTCGGTTCTGTGTTTCAACCGTAAGATCGTCCACTATGAAAGTTGTTACGGCGGAATTACCTGAAGATGCTGAGAACATCAATGAATGGATTAGCGAGAATTACGAAAGGCTTTTGAAAGTTCCGGTGAATTTCAGAGATTTATCATTCGGTTACCGAGTTCACTCATCGGCGCCTCTTCGCTGCGAAGTCGCATTCGTTCATGTTTCGGAGAGGGATGGTGTGGTTGAAATGATAAACGTCTCAGGATTGCACCTTCTAGGCTTGGGCCTCGGCGCGTGGGATTTCGAGGCTGCTTCCATAGCCGGTTCTTCCGAACCTACAGACCAAGTTCTAGCGTTTGCGGATGATGATGAATTCATCTGTTCCACTTTTCAAAAGGACCGCCCAATTTCACGGAGAAGGTTCCAAGGGGGAGGTACGCCGGGAGCGGTTAGCTTCATTAAGGGTGAGGTTGTCATTGGTGGCATGGCACTAGTCACTGGTCCCAAAGCGCAGGAGTTTGACGACTCTCTTGCCAAGAGATTGGATCCTCTTGGTTTGCCGGCTGAATTTGCACTTGCTGCGGGCCTGGCCATTCGGGGATTCATTCCAGAAATAGGTGCTTTTGAATCCAGGCCCGAGGCCGTTATCAGAAAATCAACCGAGGAAAAAGATAAGACATTACTAAAGTCTACTGCCCTTGTCCTCGGCGGTGTCCTTACTGTCCTTTTTGGCCTCCAGCTCGGGCTTCAATCATATCTTCTAGGGATCTCGAAGGGTCTCGACGGGAAGCTCGCCAAGAACGGATCGGTATATTCACAGATCAGAAACCTGGAGGAGGAGGTGAATTCCCTCAATATGGAAATTCCCGGAGAAAAGGCTAATGGTCAAAGATCCGCTGTAGCAAAAGCTCTTCACGAAGTGGCCGCTGCTACCCCTTTGGGGGTTTGGCTTTACAATCTCGAATACAACGACGGTGGGACAATCAACCTTTCCGGCTATGCAAGGACTGACGAGGAAGCTGCCCAGTATTTTACCTCGCTCGGGCGGGATCCAAATTTCTCAAATGTGCAAGTTCTTCGGGTGGGCAACCCCACTGAGCTCGAGGCTGCCTCCTTTATGGACACCGCTTTGAAATCGTTCGTGACTTTCAGAGTGAGTATGGTGGCTGAGAAATGAAAAGACCTTATTTGGTTCTTGCCTGTTTATCTGCTTTTCTGTTTGTATACCTACTTGCTGTCGATGTGACTGGACGATTCGAGGCAACGTGGAAGTTGTACTCAAATCTAACGGAGAAGAACAAGGCCCTCCTTGATCCTTCTTCCCTTGCAGCAAAGAAAATGTTTCTCCTCGCTGAGCGCGACAGTTTGTCTGCAAGAATCATTACGCCTAATGTAGAGTATGCTCAAAATGAGATTAGTGTGGTGGAACTCGTTGCACGCGATGCTCGCAAGGCAAAGGTTATTGTCATTTCACTCTCGCCAGGCAACGAGGCTCGCTCGGGACAAATTACAGAGATCGGGTTTAACATCAGAGTTATAGGCGGATTCTATCAAATTGGGAAGTTCATAAACCTTCTGGAGAATGAGCGAATGCCACTAAAGATATCCAGGCTCCGAATAGTTACAAATCCAATCGGGACGGCACACCTCGTAACAACGATCAAAGGGACTGCATTTCTCTACAATGGCTGCCGCTAAGCAATCAAGAATCTCTACTTCGAAGAACATAAAGCTGCTTCCCTGGTTCTTGGCAAGCTTACTTGTGCTTATATGGGGCGACATAGGATACCGACTCCTTTTTGACAAAAAGGTCGGCAGCCCCGTAAACCAGGTTTCGAATGAAGCGTTGCCTGATATCATACCCGGCCAGAACAAGCAGTTCATGTTTACTGATAACGTACGGGATCCATTTGCCTACCATGATTTCAAGCGGGTACGCGCGCTGAGGAAAGTTGTGCCAACCACTGTTCGTCCATGGATTCCTCCCAGCTTGTCACTGAAAGGAGTGATTTTGAGTGAAGGTAGGAAAACAGCGGTCTTGAAGACAAGCGAAGGGAGTACAGTGTTCCTGTCAGCCGGCGACACCATTGAAGGGGTAAGGATTCTAGGAATAAAAGACGGAGTGGTAGAGTACTCTTTTGAAAGGAAAGACACGACCTGGACAGTAGTGAGATAACCAAAGCGAACACTTGACCCACAGCCGGTTCCATCTGATGTGATAGCCAACTCCGGCCCCCAAGTGCTTGAGTCGTGTTTCTTGAACTTGCATAGTCATGAATGAAATAAAGCGAATCCTAGCTCGTGTTTTTCTGATTAGATGCAGATCTATGCTTTCGGGATAATCGAACATGCTGTGCATTCCATCGGTCTGTCTTGCCTACCTTCAGGTTTGTTAACATCATTGCGCAGTGGAGGAGGCATTAGGGACGTCCCTTTGATTGGCGGCAGAGCGGAGTCGTTAACATCTTCGTGTATGAAAGCGTACGCCCTTCTATGAAGGAAACGGCGCTTTCTTTGTTTCCTCTGACGGTGTACTGTCCAAAGATTGCAGAATAGGCGTTGTTCCGCTAACTGTAATCTGTTGACGGTGTGCTCCAGTAATCCGTCTGGAAATTGAAGTTCGCTGTTCACAACAGATCAGATTCCCCCCTGGGCAAATATATTCTTGTCCTAACAACCAATACGGTGCGAAAAGCAAAGGCAAGCATCAAGCAAGTGATCGTGACGTGTGGACAACGCTGATCCTTCGAAGCGCATCTTAGCAACTGCTTCCAATGTTTTGATGGCAGAAATGGCTGCATCGAATGTCATCCTTCAACTGGCATCGATGCCGGCTGAATCTTTGAATGAGTGTTCGACCTTGTTCCTAATGAATCCAGTTGTAAATAAGGGGAAGCGTACCCCCGGCAACTGTACCATCTTCGAGTGATTGGGGAGCAAAAAAAAGGACCCAAATGGTACCGAGCCTCCTGAAAACCTGCGAAATCTGTGCGCCGTACGTGACTCTCCCGAAGGGATCCCTCATATGCCGGTACGGCACATGAGGGAGAACACGCAAGTCGCTGTCGAAATGGCTAAGGTCAGTTGATTGAGAATAAGGGAATGTGCGCCGTACGTGACTC
>JAKAGT010000018.1:5105-113467 GCA_021825585.1 Bacteroidota bacterium
GTACGTGACTCTCCCGAAGGGATCCCTCATATGCCGGTACGGCACATGAGGGAGAACACGCAAGTCGCTGTCGAAATGGCTAAGGTCAGTTGATTGAGAATAAGGGAATGTGCGCCGTACGTGACTCTCCCGAAGGGATCCCTCATATGCCGGTACGGCACATGAGGGAGAACACGCAAGTCGCTGTCGAAATGGCTAAGGTCAGTTGATTGAGAATAAGGGAATGTGCGCCGTACGTGACTCGAACACGTAACCCTCAGCTTAGAAGGCTGATGCTCTATCCAGTTGAGCTAACGGCGCGTTGCATGTAAAAGATAATCAAAAATGGGGGGTAAATGCAACGCGCTTTTATCCGGGATATGGGTCGTCAATGGCTAAATTGATTATTGTCCGTCCGGTTGATATATTTTTTGCACACAAATGCAGAAAAACAACCGGACACGCAAACGCACCTCCGCTGTAAGCCTCAAAGTTCATACACCGAGTTTGAGCGAGCCTTTCCGACAAAAACTGTCGAACGGCATTACCGTAATCGGTGAGAACATTCCGGCGGTCGAGAGCGTCGCGATCGGTGTCTGGGTCAACTTCGGCTCTCGCGACGAGCGAAAAGAGGAAAACGGTCTCACACACCTCATCGAACACATGGTGTTCAAGGGGACCGAACATTTCACGGCGGACGAAATAGTCGGAACAATCGAGGACCGCGGCGGTTACATAAACGCCTTCACGACGAAAGAATTTTCCTGCTATTATGCGAAGGTCTTCAAGGAGGACCTCGAAGAGACCGTCCACGTCCTTTCGGACCTGGTACTTTACCCGAAGTTCGATGAACACGACCTGCGCAGCGAGCGAAAAGTCGTCCTTACCGAACTTCAGGAGGTCTATGACGACCCTGAAGATTGGGGAATGGATTACATCGAGGAGAAAATGTTCGGAGGAAATTCTCTTTCGATGCCGATCATCGGCAGGGCCTCAGGGCTGCGACGCTTTACCTCCCGTGACCTGAAGAGCCTGCATTCGAAGAAGTTCACGGCAGACAGGATCGTCATAAGCGTCGCGGGAAACTTCAACAGACAAAAACTGATGGCGATTTCGGAGGATTATTTCTCCGCGATGCCGGTTTCCTCCAGGGTTTACATTAGGAAGCGCCCCGTCGTAAGCGCACCGAAAAAATATGTCGTCCGCCGCGAACTCGGCAAACAGGCCCATATCATTATGGGCGCCGCGATGCCCGGCGCGAATGACCCGGACAGATATGCCGCGTCAACGCTTGGAGTGATCCTCGGAGACGGGTCAAGCTCCAGGCTTTACAAGAGCGTAAGGGAAAAGGACGGTCTCGCCTATTCGATCTACTCGTACGGTTCCGGCTATGCCGACACGGGAGTGATGGGAGTCTATGCCTGCACGGCGGTAGAGGACATTGATATAGCGGAAAACAAGATATTGTCGACGATCGGGGAGTTTGTAAAGAACGGTCCGACAGAGAAGGAAGTAGTCAGAGCCAAAGCTCAGTTGAAAGCGGGGATTATATTCTCGCTCGAAAATTTGTGGGACAGGGCTTCACTCTTTGCGAGAGATGAGCTCTATTACAGGGAGAAATCTAGAGTGTCCGAATCTCTTGATTCGATAGAACGAATCACCGATGAGGAAATTGCTGGCGCCGCCGAAAGGTATCTTGGAAAAGGCGGCTTTACAACATTGAAAATATTACCCCAATCAAAGGAGAAACTTAAATGATTGTTGGACTACTGAAGGAAATAAAACCCAGCGAGAACAGGGTTGCATTGCTGCCCGCAGGAGTCGAGTTGTTCGTCGCTCACGGACACAAGGTCGTCGTCGAGAAGAACGCAGGGCTTGGAAGCGGATTTCCCGATGAAATGTACAGGAAAGCCGGAGCGAAGATCATCTCTACGGCGGCGGAAGTTTACCGTACCTCCGATATGATCATGAAGGTGAAGGAACCGATCAAGCAGGAATACAGGCTTATCAGGGAAGGACAAATCGTATTTACATATTTCCATTTTGCCGCGAGCAAAGAGCTGACGGAAGCTATGATGAAGTCGAAGGCAATCTGCATAGCGTATGAGACCGTGCAGAAGATGGACGGTTCTCTTCCGCTTCTCATCCCGATGAGCGAAGTTGCCGGAAGAATGGCCCCGCAGGAAGGCGCGAAGTACATCGAGAAGACGATGGGCGGACGTGGTATCCTCCTCGGCGGCGTCGCCGGGGTAGAACCTGCCGACGTGGTCGTCATCGGAGGCGGAGTGGTAGGCCAGAACGCGGCCAGAATAGCGGCCGGATTCGGTGCGAAGGTAACAATCCTCGACAGCAACCTCCAGAAGCTCCGTTACCTGGACGATGTAATGCCGAAGAACGTCATGACTCTTGCGTCAAATCCCTACAATATCCGCAAGTCGATCGCCCGTGCGGATGTGCTCATCGGCGCGGTGTTGATCCCCGGCGCGAAGGCTCCGAAACTCGTGACAAGAGGGATGCTTAAAGATATGAAGGAAGGTTCCGTGATAGTGGATGTTTCTGTCGATCAGGGCGGATGCATCGAGACCTGTCATCCGACGACGCATCAGAACCCGACTTACGTCATCGACGGGGTCGTTCACTACTGCGTGGCGAATATGCCCGGAGCGGTTCCTTTCACGTCCACTCTCGCACTCACGAACGCGACGCTTCCTTATGCAATCGAGATTTCGACGAGCGGCTGGGAGGGCGCTGTGAAGAAGAATAACGAGATAAAGCTCGGACTCAACATGGCGTACGGAAAGATAACCTACAAGCATGTAGCCGAGGCGTTCAATTTCAAATATACTCCGGTTGAAGAAGTATTGAATTGAGGCGCGATAGTCTTGTCAGAATTTATTCCGACTATCACGCCATGTGTGCCCGCGGCTTCGAGATGAGAGGGAAGACTCACCCGATCGCCAAAGGGCACAGAACTTTGCAAAGGTCGGGGCACTTGTCGGACCTTCGCCTTTGCAAGGTTCCTGTAATTTTCTTGCCGAATCGGCTATCCCGCTGGTAAGAGATTACAAAAATGCCATCAGACTATTGTTTGGAAACAGGTTCATTTATTAGTTTGTTGTTATTAGAAACGGCAGGACGAAATGGCTAAGGTAACTATAGTCGAAGATCCCGTAAGCGGGAAAGGAAAGACGGTTGAAGTTGAAAACGGCACGACTATAATTCGTGCGGCTGCGCAGGCAGGAGTCGAGATCCCTCATTTCTGCTGGCATCCGGGTCTGTCCATCGCAGGCAACTGCAGGATGTGTCTCGTTGAAATAGAGAAGATGCCGAAGCTTGCAATAGCTTGCGCGACACAGGTTGCAGACGGCATGGTGGTGCATGTAAATTCCGAGAAGGCTGTGGAGGCTCGCAAGGCGGTCCTCGAATTCATTCTGATAAATCATCCTCTCGATTGTCCGATTTGCGACGAGGCCGGTGAGTGCAACCTGCAGGACTATACCTACAGCCACGGTCCCGGACACAGCGCGCTCGAAGAGGCGAAGAACAAGAAACCGAAACGCGTCCCGCTCGGCCCGAACGTCGTTTACGATGCCGAACGCTGCATCATGTGCTCCCGATGCATCAGGTTCATGGACGAGATCGCGAAGGAGCCGACCCTGACGTTTGTCGAACGCGGCGACAGAGTGTACATAGACACGTTCCCCGGGAAGGAGCTTAACAATCCTTACTCCATGAACGTGATCGACCTCTGCCCGGTGGGTGCGCTGACGAACCGCGACTACCGGTTCAAGGCAAGAGTCTGGGAAACATCTTCCACCGAAGGCATCTGCACCGGCTGTTCGCGCGGCTGCAACACCAACATCTGGGTGAGGAACAACGAGATACTTCGTCTTACCCCGAGGCTCAATTCCGAAGTGAATAACTACTGGATCTGCGATAACGGGCGCCTGAATTCGTTCGGGCACGTCAATTCCGAAAAACGGCTGAACTCCCCTCTTGTCCGCAAGGACGGAGCCCTTCAGGAGGCCGGCTGGGATGAGGCCCTCGCAAGCGCAGCCGATGCGCTGAAGCCTTTCTCCAGAGACGAAGTCGCCGTAATCGGATCCCCGTATTCTTCGGTCGAAGACAATTACGTCTTGCAGAAGTTCGCAAAACAGGTGCTGGGGACCACGAATATCGATTTCCTGCAGCATTCGATCAACGGAGACGAAGACACCTTCCTGATCCGCGCCGACAAGACCCCAAATACTTATGGTGCACGCGAGGTCGGCGTCTCCTCTTCGAAAGGCACCGACGTCAAGAAGATATTTGAACTGATAGGTTCGGGAAAGATAAAGGCACTCTACGTTATGGACGACGACATAGCGACTTCCAAGGAAACGGAGGAACTCCTGGCCAGGCTGGATGTGCTTATAGTCAACCACTGGGTTGAATCGAAGACAACTCAGCTCGCGGACATCGTCTTCCCGAGTGCGACGTTTGCCGAGAAGTACGGCACGTATGTGAATTTCCTCGGCCGAGTTCAGTTGTCGAGGCCGGCGGTTTCCACGCTGGAACAGGAGCGTGTCCCCGGGCGGTTCAACATGAGCCGGCTGGACAACTTCGGCAGCGCGTTTGACAAGTGGAACAAGGGACAGCGCAGGAACGTCCGTTCCTCATGGGAAATCATATCCGCCGTTGCCAACCTGCTTGGCGGCAAGATACGCTTTCAGTCCGCCCAGAAAGTATTCGATGAGGTCGCGCAGACGAATCCGAGTTTTAAAGGGCTGTCGTACGCGAAAATAGGTGCCAAAGGGGCACCGCTCTCCAAAGGACCCGTCGGGAAAAAATCTAAAGAGGAAACACTGGTCTGATAATGATAGCACTCATAGCCTTAATCAAAGTCATCGTTCTGGTCCTCGTGATACTCGGGACCGTAGCTTATCTCGTCCTGCTGGAACGCAAGGTAAGCGCCTACATGCAGGACAGAATCGGACCCAACCGGGTCGGTCCCAAGGGTTTATTCCAGCCCTTTGCGGATATTCTGAAACTCGTGCTGAAGGAAATGATCGTGCCTGAGAATGCGAACGGGTTCATACACGCTCTGGCGCCCGTAATTTCAATCACGGTTGCCCTCGCGGCCCTCGCAGTAATCCCATTCGGAAATTACATAGTGATCGGCGGCCAGAAGATCAGCCTGATGATTGCGCATGTGAACATCGGTGTGCTTTACATACTCGCGATGTCATCGCTGGGCGTTTACGGAATTACTCTCAGCGGCTGGGCCTCGAACAACAAGTACTCGCTCCTCGGCGGTCTTCGCTCTTCTGCCCAGATGATCAGCTACGAACTATCGCTCGGACTGAGCATCATCGGTGTGCTGATGATTGATGGAACCCTGCAGCTCGACAGGATAGTTCAGTCACAGAGCGCGTGGCTCTGGAACATCGTCTTCCAGCCGATCGGTTTCCTCGTGTTTGTTACGGCCGCTTTTGCGGAGACGAACCGGCTTCCGTTCGATTTGCCCGAAGCCGAGCCTGAGCTCGTTGGAGGTTATCACACCGAATACAGCGGAATGCGCTGGGGACTTTTCTTCCTCTCGGAATATACGAATATGATTGTGTCGAGCGCGCTCATCGTCACGCTTTATTTCGGCGGATGGTCCCTTCCATATGTGAACTATGCCGCGATGATGCCGAACCTGGCGGCGCTGCTGCAGGTGGTCACATTCCTTGCAAAAACCGGAATCGTGATATTCGTCTTCATGTGGGTGAGATGGACCCTGCCGCGGTTCAGGTACGACCAGCTCATGAACGTAGGCTGGAAGATAATGCTTCCCCTTGCCATACTGAATTTGCTCGGCACGGGCGCCGTGATGTTAGCTCTCAAGTAAAGTGAGGTTAGAGATGGGAAACAATGGCAATGAAAATAGAACAAAGGAAATGAATCTCTGGGAGAAACTCTATTTCCCCGAGATACTTCATGGGATGGGCATTACTCTTCGCGCCTTCTTCAGGCCGAAGTTCACGCGTCAGTATCCGGAAGAACGCTGGGTCCCGCCGCCGGTATTTCGCGGCCGCCCGGTCCTCGTCGTCGAAGATGAAACGGGAGTAGAACGATGCGTCGCCTGCGGACTCTGCGCACGCGTCTGCCCGTCACTGGCGATACAGGTGCAGGCTGCAGAGACCGAGCTCGACAAGGAAAGATATCCTGAGCTCTTCGAAATTAACATGCTGAGATGCATTTTTTGCGGTTTCTGCGAGGAAGTGTGTCCCGAAGAGGCGATCATTATGAGCAAGGACTATGAGCTCAACTTCAGCGACCCGAAGGACGCAATTTACGGAAAAAACCGGCTGTTGACCCCCGCTTCCCAATTGAGCGACAGGCTGGCATTCCTGAAGCAATATCGGTGATCAGAAGGACATTAAGATTGACTTAAGGGCAGGCTGGATTCACCGCTTGCCCTTTTTATTTGGGATCTACTACCCGGCCTTTGCGAGTAGTCCGTTGCGCAGAAGACATGACGCGCTCGTGAATGTATCCGCAGTGCTATCCGACCCGCGAGTAGACGCGGCGGTTTCCGTCCTCCGTCGCAATGCGAAAAAAGCCTCATTAGGATTAGCGTAAACGGCAGAAAGAACTTAAATTTAATCGCTCAGTCGAGCGGTAAAGAGATCCCGGCAGAGAACGGCGGCTTTTGTATGTCGCCAGGTAGTCTGATTCTGTGATTACGGTTCCCAGAAGATAAATGAATTCCGAGATGAGGCCGAAATGAAATCTTACACCGAGTACTTGTGGTTCAACACCAAGGGAAGAAAAGAACTCGTGAACATCACGGGTGATGTCGAAAAGCATGTAAAGACGAGCGGGATACAGGAAGGGCTTTGTCTCGTGAGTGCAATGCACATAACCAGCGGAATTTGGGTCAACGACGAAGAATCGGGATTGAAGCAGGATTTGATGGATATGCTTGAAGGACTTGCTCCCTTCAAGCCGGAATACCGGCACCACAGAACCGGCGAAGACAATGCGGACGCCCATCTCAAACGGACACTGATCCACCATCAGGTTGTCCTCCCCGTGACAAAGGGGAGAATCGATCTCGGACCATGGGAGCAAGTTTTCTACGCCGAGTTCGACGGACAAAGAAGAAAGAGAGTGGTCGTCAAAATAATCGGCGAGTAAGCCGGCGTCCGTTCGGCTGCATCTTCCTGGAGGCAGGCGTGCCGGTTCCTGGTCCACACACTTCAAATCATCTAATCGGACGTCCGCCCGGTTTATGAGAATTTGGCGTTTGCTGCCGGTGTTCAACTAGCGAAACCCAGTCCAGGCACTGTTCCAGATTCCCGCCCCGGCTTCCATTATTCCTCGACTTCGACGGACCACCGAGGTTGGAATGTGACTAATGTGGCGCGTTTTCATGTGGAAGCCTTGAATTAAAAAGCCGAATATAATGTTGATAGAAAGAGGCACCGAAGCGGGCTTAACAGTTCGCCGGGGCCGTCCAGAACCTTGAAGTTGACTGAATTAGGAAAGTGATGCCTGGAAAGAACCTGACAAGTGAGAACCCGCCGTTGAGGTTGTCGGCGAATATTCCACGCGGGATATCCCGGCACAATGTGATCGAATTACCATCTCATGCCTAACGCTTCCAATGCGACTTATCGCTGCGCCTAATCCGAAGAAGCGTTGTGAACTAACGGAGGTTTGAACTTAATGTTGAGCAAGTTGTTAAGTGACACCGTAGTGCCGGTTCTTTTCAGGATCGGCCCGCTGAAAGTATATAGTTACGGATTGATGGTCGGAATCGGATTCCTCACGGCTAATTACGTTGCCATCAAAGAATTCACGAGAAAAGGGCTTGGGGCCGATTTTGCGAATGAGGTTACAATCCTGGCGGTGATATTCGGACTGGCAGGCTCCAGGATTCTCTCGCTCATCGAAAACTGGGGAGATTTCATCAAAGACCCCATCGGAATGGCTTTCGCCTCGGGAGGCCTTACATGGTATGGTGGATTCTTCCTCGCTGCAGTTATGATAACGTGGGTGGCGAAACGCAAGGGGTTTAAGTTCTTTAGAGTGGCGGACGCGCTCGCACCGGCACTGATGCTCGGTTACGGCGTTGCAAGGCTTGCCTGCCACTTCTCCGGTGACGGAGACTACGGCATGCCTACGAACCTGCCGTGGGGTGTGGACTATGCAAAAGGTGTGGTGCCTCCGTCGGTGGCTTTCAGCATTTTTCCGAAAATTGAAGCGAAATACCCGGGGGGAATTGTCCCGAACAATACTCTCCTTCATCCGACTCCGATATATGAGTTTCTGGCCTGCCTGCTGCTCTTTTACGTGCTCTGGCGGATCAGGAAGAACGCGATGCCGGAAGGCGAGTTGTTCATGATATACCTCATACTTGCCGGCACGGAGCGTCTTCTCGTCGAATTCATTAGATTAAACCCCCGGCTCCTTTTCGGACTGAGCGAGGCGCAGCTCGTTTCCATCCCTCTGATAATCATCGGGATCGTTGGGTTCGTCTACTTCAGCCGGAAGGGGAGAGATGACAAAGCCGGGTCCAATTCAGCTGAAGTTGTGTGAGAGACGACTTGCACACCGCATCCTCTGTAATCGTTTCAATGTGGTGCAACAAATTCTTCCATGCGTTAAGTTTAGTCTGCTGCCGGTGAACAATCGGCCGAGATTGTGTGCGCTCCCTGCTGGTTATGTTCCTACGCCGTGAGACGCAAACGTCGTCAATCATTTAGGTGGCCAAGGGTGCTCCCGCGGCTTTATTTTCAAACTGGAGATTTCGAATTGAACCGAGAAAATGGCAAGAGAATTCTCAGCTTTTCACTCAGGCATGAAAAGGTGTTTGCCTCAATTCTGCTTGTTCTTATATTGCCGCTTATCACCTCTTTTTCATATTCCGGTTTAAGCCCGCAGCAACAATCGGTCGGTGAATCAAACGGAGAGTACGGTCCCAGATTCAAGAACGAGGGTCAGCTCGTCTTCCTTGAGCACGGCACCGACCGGACAATAAAGGTGATAAACATTGAAATCGCCGATAACGACCAGGAGCGGGCTCAGGGGCTGATGTGGAGACGATCGATGGCTGAAAACGACGGTATGTTGTTCATCTTCGACAAGGAGCAGACGCTTACGTTCTGGATGAAGAACACGTATATCCCGCTGGATATGGTTTTTGCGGACAAGTCGGGGAGAATCGTGACGATATTTCAGAACGCTACTCCGCTGAGCGAAGCCTCGATCGAATCGGATCAGCCGGCCAAGTATGTTGTGGAGGTGAACGGCGGGTTTTGTGCGAGGTACGGAATTAGGGACGGAGACGTTATAAGCTTCATGAGGTGATTTCCCCCGGAAACCGGCTGAAGCCGGCGCCATCTGTGCAATGTCGGGGAGGGCAGAGTAGCGCCCGGTTTGAAGGGCAACTGCTGTGCCTAGACCGGTTTACGATTACCCTTTTGCAATCTGTATTGCCACGAAGAGCACTACAACGCCGAGCAACGTCATCACGGTTGTGAGCACTCTCGGATGTGCGTGGTAACTCTCGGGGAGCAGCTCACTCGCGCCTATGTAAATGAAGAATCCGCAGAAAATTGCGAGGACGTCGCCGAGTGCATCCTCCGGAAGTATGAAGAAACGGGTAAGGAACACTCCCAGCACCGGAGCCAGGGCATCGGCAATCAGCCAGAGGGAAGCCTTCCTTCTGTTGCCGTCGTCTTTCAGAATCAGGCTCACAGTATTGATGCCGTCGGAGAAATCATGAGTGAGAACTGCCGCGCTAACTATCGCCCCCACTGCGGAGGACAACTGAAAGGCAAAACCGATTACGGCCCCGTCCAGGAAGCTGTGCATTGTAAGGCCCGCGGCGCCCAGTGTGCCGCGATGCTGCAAGACTCCGTGCTCTTCATCCCCGTTTGAAAGAAGTATGACAGCTCTATCAAGGATCAGGTACGCAATGAACCCGGCCCCGATCATCAATGACACAGTTGAGGCGCGGTGCGAGGCGTTAGCCAGGTCCATGGCTTCCGGCAGGAGATCAAAAAATGCGACTCCTATCACTGCCCCGGCACTGAAGCCTAAAATCAGGTGAAGCTTGTCCCTGTGTCTCAGCGCGAATGCTCCTCCCAGCAGGGTAGATACAAACGTCGCCAATCCTATGATCACTACAGTCATCTGTTCTCGTCCTTTGCAGGTCGTTGAAAGTTCGAGGATGGTACAATGTAACAAATTGAGACGTTATTTTTTCGGATCGATTGGAGCGAAAGACGGGAAGACTATGGAATCGAATTCCCATCGGTGGAAATATTACGGTTTGGACTTAAATTATGGCTGGATGGTTGACAGAAGGAGGAGATAAGGTCGACGGGAAGAAGATGAATCAGGCAGTGAAGAATCAACTGGTTTCTGCGTTTAAGGAGACTGACGTCAGGACCAGAGACTCTGCGGACGCGGCTCTGTCAGGGACCTCCCCAAAAGGGGTGATCTCGAGGGCAATGCCTTTTCTTGGACCGGCGTTCATAGCGAGCGTCGCCTATGTCGATCCCGGCAACTTCGCGACAAACATACAAGGGGGCTCTGCACTAGGATACACTCTTCTCTGGGTCATAGTGGCGAGTAATTTGATGGCCATGCTGATACAGACGCTTTCGGCGAAGCTCGGGATAGCAACCGGCCATAATCTCGCCGAGCACTGCCGCAACAATTTCAGCAAGCCGGTCGTTTACGGCATGTGGGTACTGATGGAGCTTGTCGCAATGGCCACCGACCTCGCGGAGTTTATCGGCGCATCGATCGGATTCAATCTCCTCTTCGGAGTGCCTCTGATAATCGGCGGAGTGCTGACGGCCATCTGCACTTTCTTAATACTGGCACTGGAGCGATACGGTTTCCGGCCGCTCGAAATTGTAATCACGGTGATGGTCGGTGTCATAGCCGTGAGTTACCTCGTGGAATCGATCCTGTCCAGGCCTGCAATCGGGGTTCTGCTTTACCACAGTGTAGTGCCGCAGTTTGCCGGTTCTGAGAGCGTTATTCTCGCGGCAGGCATCCTCGGCGCTACTGTGATGCCGCACGCTATTTTTCTCCATTCGTCTCTTACCCAGCAGAGAATTATAGTCAGAGAACCGGGGAAACTCCGCAGGCTCTTCAGATACGAGATTCTGGACGTGACTATCGCAATGGGAATTGCCAGCCTGGTGAATATGGCGATGCTTGTTATGGCTGCCGCTACCTTTTACAAACAGGGCTTCACGCACGTCGCCACGATTGAAGAGGCTTATGCGACACTTGAGCCTTTGCTTGGAAAGGCAGCCGGATGGATCTTTGCCGTCTCTCTTCTCGCGTCGGGTTTATCTTCGTCTACTGTCGGAACGAGTGCGGGGCAGGTCATCATGCAGGGCTTCCTGCGGCGTCACATCCCCGTCTGGCTGAGGCGTCTTATTACGATCGTTCCTTCCATGTTTGTCATAGGCATCGGCCTTGACCCGACACGCACTCTTGTCATCAGCCAGGTCATCCTGAGCTTCGGGCTACCGTTTACGATTATTCCACTGATAATTTTTACGAAAAAAAAGTCAATCATGGGGGTCCTGGTAAACAGGAAGACGACTACCATGATTGCCTGGGTAATAGCTGCTTTGATAATATGTCTGAATATTTACTTGATATATCAGGTGATTCTTGGATAATAGTCGAATAAAGGAAATCCTGGTTCCGCTCGATGGTTCGGCATTAGCCGAGTCGGTGCTTCCGGCGGTCGCACGGTTATCGAAGAAGATCGGCGGACACGTCACATTCATGCATGTGATTGAACAGAACCCGCCCGAAAAGGTGCATGGCCAGAGGCATCTCACAAGAATAGACCAGGCCGAAAAGTATCTTGACTCCGTCGCTTCGCTGCCTTTGTTTGAAGGCATTCCTGTGAATATTCACGTTCACGAAACCGGTGTCAGGGATGTATCACAGAGTATTTCGGATCATTCCGAAGAGTTGGGCCAGGATGTGATCGTAATGTGTACGCATGGAAACAGCGGGCTGCATGATTTGCTGGTCGGCTCCATAGCCCAGCAGGTAATTTCCTTAAGCGCCACTCCTGTCATGCTTGTAAATCCATCCGCGGAGAGGGCCAGGACGAAGCCCAATTTCGAGAATTTTCTCGTCCCTCTCGATGGCGACCCCGAACATGAACACGCCCTCAAATTCGCAACGAACCTGGCCAGGCTCTGTTCTGCGCAGATTCATCTCACGATTGCCGTGCCCAGATTCGGAACAATGTCGGGAGAGTTGACAGCGGCGAACCGTTTCCTTCCCGGTACGACGAGAAGAATGATGGATATGATAGTTCCCGATGCGAAAGAGTATCTGGTCAAGGTTCAAACGGAAATTGCAAAAGGCGGGTTGGAAGTGACGACGAGCACCTCAAGAGGCGACCCGGCAAGGGCGGTAACCAGGAGCTCGAGGAGCGTCAAAGCCGACTTGATTGTGATTGCCACGCACGGAAAGAAAGGGGCCCGCCCGTTCTGGGAAGGGAGCGTCACACCGAAAATAATCAGGTCCAGCAAAATTCCCGTTCTCCTTATACCCGTCAGGGAACACGAAGACGAGGCCGCCTGAAAAGACGACCCCGGCCGGCTTGCTGAACAACGTCAGGTCTATTTTCCCAGGAACATCGAAAGCGTAAACGTGCCGAGGATGAAGCAGTAGATCCCGAGGGGCCAGAGCTTCTTCGTCTCGAAGTACTTCAACAGGAACTTGACGGACACCCATGAAGAAAGTCCCGCCACCACCGCGCCGATGAGGACGACGTCCACCGGAATCGCTGACGAATGTCTAAGCGCCAGTTCCGGAAGTTTCAAGGCCGAGGCAGCGCCGATTATTGGGGTAGCAAGTAGGAATGAGAACCGGGCGGCATCGCCGTATGAAAGTCCCGTGAGTAAGCCGCCGGTCATTGTCGACCCCGTACGCGAGAAGCCGGGAACGAGAGCAAGGACTTGAGACAGCCCCACTTTCAAACTCTGTCCCCAGCTTAGTTTCGCCAAGCGCAGGTCACTTGCCTCGCCGGAAAAGTCGGTGATTTTTTCCTTCCGTTTTCTCAGCAGGTCGGCGGCTATAAGCATGATGCCATTTAGAGCGAGCATCCCGGCCACAAGCTCGGGCGCGGCAAAGAGTCTTCTGAAAAACTTCTCGAAAAGCAGGCCGACCAATCCGGCCGGTATGGTCCCAACCACCAGAAGCCAACCCAGTTTCCCGTAGACGTTGTCGGGATCGATCGTCCTTTTCTTTAGCGAGACCCATAATCCGGAGAAGATTTTCATCCAGTCCTTCCAGAAGATTATGAAAAAGACGAGTGCCGTAGCCGTGTGAGTTGCGACAAGAAAGACCAGAAAGAGCGGATCCTTCTCATGCACGTGCCATCCGACCAGTGTCGGCAGAATAACGCTGTGTCCCAGGCTCGATATCGGAAAAGGTTCCGTTACCCCCTGGAGAATTCCGAACCATATCGCTTGAAGGTATGTCATGTTCTCAATTTAGCATTTAGGTGGATTGTTATGAACGATTTTCTTTTTGACCGGATCGAGAGTTGAAAGAGTCTCCGTCTTCCTTTACCGGGGCCATCTGCCGTTTTCGAATTGGTCACAGCCATGGTCTGCTCCCCTGACGATCAAATGTCTCGATTCCGCAGTTTATGCCGAACGGATAACCTACTGTCTCTTTATACAACAAATCGTGCGACATCTCGTTCCCGCTTCACTTTACGAAAACGAAGGCACTGCAATTTAGAAGTGTATCACGGGGTCCATCGCATGTCACGCTATGGTCACTTCATGGGCGGTAACCTTGCTTATTTTCGCCGCTGGGGCTATTTTTTTAGCAGATATGTTGAGCGGTAAGCGAGTTCCCGGACCCACGGGAGTGGATCAGACGGCGAAGCGGAAATCAAGCCATGTCGATATAGTCCTGAACCAAAATGTGGACTATCTCAAATCGACAGGGTTTGAGAAGTATGAATTCGTCCACAATGCCCTTCCCGAAATCGACTTTGATAAGATCGACACGAGCGTCGGGCTGTTCTCGCATAAGTTCAGTGCACCCATTATTGTCTCTTCGATGACGGGCGGGTTCAAGCGTGCAGGCCAGATAAATGCAGCCTTGGCGGAGTTCTGCAGTGAGAAGAGTATCGGGATGGGAGTTGGAAGTCAGCGCCAGGCTCTCTCGAATGAAGACTACATCGATACCTTCAAGGTGGTAAGACGCGTAGCCAAAGACATATTCGTAATGGGTAATATCGGGGCTGCACAGGTAGTAAGCGGGTTTGCGCTTGAGAACGCGCGCAGGATTGTGGATATGGTCGAGGCCGACGCGCTGGCCGTGCATCTGAATGCGCTGCAGGAGTTGATTCAGCCGGAGGGAGACCGAAATTTCCGCGGCGTATTGGCGGGAATTTCGCGATTGGTCAGGGCGATAAAAATACCGGTGATCATAAAGGAGACGGGTGCCGGCATCGGTGCGGACGCTGCCAGGAAGCTTATCGACGCCGGTGTATCTGCGATCGATGTTTCCGGCGCAGGCGGCACAAGCTGGGCGGCTATTGAAATGCTTCGCCGTGAAGAGGACGGCCGGAGAGTCGGGAGGAAGTTCTGGAATTGGGGAATCCCCACTGCGGAGGCACTCGTCAGGGTAAACGCGATTCCGACGCGGAAGAAGATCAAGCTCATATCGTCCGGGGGAATCAGGGACGGCATCGATGTCGCGAAATCCATAGCGTTAGGAGCGGACCTCTGCGCCGCTGCACAGCCTTTTTTGAAGGCGCTTGACGAGGACGGAGTGAACGGTCTGGTGAGAGAATTCGATGCATGGATGGAGGAGTTGAAGGGAGTCATGTTCCTAACAGGGAGCAGGGACTTAAAACAACTAAGAAAGGCTAAATTGGAGAAAGTCGCCGCTTGAAGAATTTTACCGATTATTATGAGAAACGCCGGTCGGAGGTGGAGAAGGAGCTGAGAAACTCGCTGGTGCTCGTGTCGAATTCGCCTCTGAAGGACAATATAGAATACGTCTTTTCCATGGGAGGGAAGAGGGTTCGCCCTCTTCTGACTATCTTCGCCGCCGAGGCGGTCGGTGAATGCAGCGACGATGCTATGCGCGCTGCAGTAGCCATCGAGATACTGCACAATTTTACGCTGGTACATGACGACATAATGGATAACGCCGACACGCGGCGCGGAAAGTCTACCGTACATATAACCAGCGGAGTGAATACCGCCATTCTGGTAGGCGACCTGATGATAGCGCTTGCTTATGACTGCGTCGAGAAATGCGACACGAAGAACCTGCAGGGCATAATGAGAATATTCAACGAGGGTGTAAAGGAAGTGTGCAACGGACAGGCCCTCGACGAAAGCCTCAGTAAGTGTACGGGCGGCTCGATGCCGCAATACATGGAAATGATATCGAAGAAGACGGGTGCGCTGTTGATGACTGCCGGGAAACTGGGCGCTCTACTAGGAGGCGGATCCGAGGCGGAAATCGCCCTGCTCGGTGACTTCGGGTTGAATATCGGCATCGCTTTTCAGATTTTAGATGATATGCTCGACCTTGAAGGAGACAACGACAGATTCGGGAAACCGCGCGGCCTGGACATAATCGAGAGGAAGAAAAGTTACTTGTTCCTGAAAGCTCAACAATTGATGGATAACAACGAATTCAAGGTTGTCAGTGATGCCTATAATAAGACATCCGTGGCTGAGATAGATGTATTAGCGGTGAGAGATGCATACCAGAAGAGTGGCACATTCGACGCTGCGAAGAGGGAAGTCGCTGAATATACGGCGCGTGCTCTGTCAAGTTTGAATATGCTGAAGGAATCTGACGGTAAAGATGCTCTTGTTGAGTTGGCAAATTCACTTGTACAGAGAAGGTTTTGATGGTCCAACAGGAAGTAGTGGTGAAGAATCGGCTCGGACTTCACACGCGTCCGGCGGCGTCGCTGGTCAAACTGGCCGCAAAATACAAATCGGAACTCTTTCTCGAAAGGGATGGATACCGCGTCAACGGGAAGAGCATTATCGGTGTGATGACTCTTGCTGCGGAACAGGGAGCACGCATCCTGCTGATGGTCGAAGGGGATGACGAGCAGGCGGCCCTCGCCGCCCTTGTGGATTTTTTTGACAGAGGATTTGATGAGCTCTGAAGTGTCTGAACAACTTGAATCCGTGGAAGAAATTGTCCTTCATGGCGTGGCGGCTTCGCCCGGCATAGCCATAGGAAAAGTTCTCCTCATCAAGAAAGACGGAATCGTCGTCGAGAAGAAATCGGTCGAGGACGCTTCCGCGGAATTGGACAGGCTTCAGAGGTCCATAGACCGCTCGACATATGAACTCGACAAGGTCTATCATACCGCGTTCGAGAAGATCGGCGTCGACAAGGCGAAGATATTCGAGGCGCAGCTCCTGATGGTCTCCGACCCGATTTTTTTCGAGGCGATAAAGGGAAGGATTGTCAGGGAGAAGAAGAACGCGGATTTTGTCGTGGATGACGAATTCTCCAGGCAGATCGAGCAGCTCAGGCACAGCGGAAACGAAATCTTCCGTCAACGCGCCCTGGAAATCGAGGATGTGAAAAACAGGATTCTCAGGAATCTTGCGGAAGCGAAGCTGAAGTCGAAATTCGAAGGCACCCCCATCATAGTAACGAGCGAGCTGACTCCCGCCGATGCGGTCCTCCTCAGCCGAAACGCCGTTCTAGGTTACGTGAGCGATTACGGCGGGGCACGCTCTCACGCGTCCATACTCTCCCGTTCCCTCGGAATTCCGGCCGTCGTCGGTTTGAAGGAGGCAACGAAGCACGTCCAGGACGGGATGGATATGATAATCGACGGCTACCGGGGCGTAGTAGTCATTCAGCCATCCGAAGGATCGATCAAGAAATACAGCGACCGAAAGAGGTGGTGCGAGCAGTTAGACAGCGAGCTTCTCTCGGAAGCGAGCGAGCCCGCTCTCACAACCGACGGCAGGAGAGTATCCATCGAGGCAAACATAGAGCTTCTCGAGGAGCTCCCGCTGCTCAAGCCTCACGGCGCCGACGGCATAGGACTATTCAGGACCGAGGCGCTGATAATAGACGCCGACTCAATTCCCGACGAGGAAGCCCAGTATCAAACGTTCAAAAAGGCCGTGGAAGAGGCTAAGCCGAATGCCGTCATCTTCAGGACGTTCGATATCGGAGGTGACAAGATATTCGTCGAGGATCATTCGGAGCAGAATCCTTTCCTCGGCTGGAGAGGAATTCGCATGATGCTCGACCGGCCCGAACTGCTGAAGGATCAGTTCAAGGCCATTCTCAGGGCGAGCGTCCACGGGAAATGCAAGATAATGTATCCGATGGTCGCGTCGGTGGAAGAAGTCGTCCGGGCAAACGAGATACTGGAAGAGGCCAGGAAATCTCTCACGGCAGAGAATATCCCGTTCGACAAAGATATCGAAGTCGGTGTCATGATTGAGATCCCTTCTGCCGCGCTCATGAGCGAGGAGATTGCAAGACATGTTGCTTTTCTAAGCATCGGTACGAATGATTTGACGCAGTACCTGCTGGCGGTCGACAGGACAAATGAGCTTGTCGCCAACGTATTCGATGAGTTTCATCCTGCGGTGATCAGGACGATCAAGCTGATAATAGATTCGGGCCATAGTGCGGGGATAAAAGTTGCGATGTGCGGAGAAATGGCGGGGAACCCGCTGGCGACCGTCATGCTACTTGGAATGGGTCTGGATGAATTCAGCGCGGTCAGCTCCGTTCTCCCTGTCTTGAAGAAGATAATCAGAGGGACCAATTACAAGAGTGCGCGCAAGTTTGCCAGGCAGTTATTGAAGATGGATTCGCCCGAAGAAATCAAGAAAGTCCTGGCCGAGTATTTGAAAAACCGATTCGAGCGAATTTATTACACGACGATCAGCGAAGAGAGTCTCGATTACCAGATCTGAGACAACCGCGATCCAACAACTCTGACTCCTGTCAGGGGACAACTTTCCGCCAAAAGTCCCCCAAAACGGGCTGTTTTCGGCTGAATGATTATCAAGGTGGTATTGCGGAAGTTGTAGTGTTTTCTCATCTTTAGATTACCAGTGATAAAGTCCGTCCTACTCATACTGCCTTTCCTACTAATCGTATCCGGCGCCCAGGCCCAATTCTATTACTTCGGACAAAACAAGGTGCAGTACACGAAATTCCACTGGAAAATTCTCAAGACCGAGCATTTCGATATCTACTATTACCCTCAGATGAGTGAGCTTGCAAATCAAGGTGCAAGGATCGCAGAGAGCGGATATCGGTATCTTGAAAACCTGTTCGATTTCAATATCGTACATCGCATCCCACTCATACTCTACTCGTCGCATCTGTATTTCGAGCAAACCAACACGATGCCTGGTTTCATTCCCGTGGGTGTCGGAGGTTTCTTTGAATTTATGAAGGGGCGCGTCGTCATTCCTTACGACGGGTCGATGTACCAGCTGAAACACGTCATCAGACATGAGCTGACCCATGTCTTCATGTTCACGAAGATCGCCACGATGCTCCACGAGCACAGAATGTCGACTGACCGCGTTCCGCCGCTCTGGTTTTCCGAGGGGCTTGCCGAGTTCCTTTCTACAAAGTGGGATGATCAGGCGGAGATGGTGATCCGCGACGCTGTCTTGAGCGGATACCTCGTTCCGCTCTCGGATATGGACCGAATCAACGGGACATTCCTGATGTACAAAGAGGGGGAGAACATACTGAAATTCATTTCGGAGCATTACGGCGAGGATAAGGTCTTTCTTCTCATAGATAATTTCTGGAAGTCGGCCTCCTTCGATCAGGATATGAAGATGACGCTCGGGATGAACTACGCCGAGTTCGACAAGAGGTGGATTTACAGCCTGCAGAAGAAGTACTATCCGATTCTCTCCACCCATGACATGCCTTCCCGTGTCACGCGCGACGTCTACTCGGAAGGGTTCAACGATTCTCCGGTATATTACAAAACTCCCGCAGGGAAAAAGTATGTCTACTATATAGGCAACCATGACGGGTATACCGACATTTATGAACAGCAGCTCGGAGAGGAATCCAAGCCGAGAATAATCGTGAGAGGCGAACGGACAAGTGAGTTCGAGGCTTTCCATCTCCCTTCAGACAGGATGGCGATCTCGCGCAACGGGGTGCTGGCATTCGTTTCGAAGAGCGGCGAGACCGATGTGCTCCACCTCTTCGACGTAAACAAGAAGAAGATAATTGAGAACAAACGCTTCGAAGACATCTCAAGGATCGGGTCGGTTTGCTTCTCTTCAAACGGAGAGGCAATTGCATTCTCCGGCGCATCCATGAAAGGGTACTACAATATCTACATCTACGACATGCGAACCGGCCAACTCCGGCATCTGACGCACGGATACTTTGACGACCGGGATCCCGCCTGGTCACCTGACGGGAAGTGGATGGTCTTTTCCTCCGACAGGACTATTTACGGCAACGACGGTTTCTTCAACCTGTTTCTGATGAACCTTGAGACGGGCAGGATAATGTACCTTACGAAGGGACCGGAAGCGGATTTCCAGCCTGTGTGGTCGCCCGACGGAAGTGAGATTGCCTATGTCGGGAACGAGAACGGCGGACAAAACATCTTCGTAATGCCCTTGAATCTCTCCATCCTGCCCGACTCGGTGACGGCGTACAGGATTACAAGTTTCGTCACCGCCGCTTTCAATCCCGACTTTGTCGGGACCGATTCGCTGGGTCTCATATTCAGCGCGTTTGAACACTACACATTCCAAATAAGGATGATCGACAGTCTCAAAAGCAGGATAGAAGACCCCAAAGGAAAATCTACCTTCGCACTTACGGATTTCGATTCTACCTGGGAAGCGCCGGGATACGAGGCAAGAGGTGAAATCGCGTCCGTTCCCTACATCCCAAAATACAGCATAGACATAGCGGAGAGTCAGATATCGACAGACCCTGTCTTCGGAACCGCCGGGGGCGCCGCGATGGCCCTCAGCGACATGCTTGGGAACGATCAATACTATTTTCTCCTTTTCAATACTGCGCAGTCGCAGGATGAAATCCTCAAGAGCTTCAACCTCGCAATATCGAAAATCTCCCTCACGCACCGGATGAACTATGCGTACGGCGTCTTCAGCTTTGCTGGTCCGCAATACGATTTATCGGATCCGGACATATACTTCTACGAACGGTCGTATGGCGGCTACTTCACACTGAGTTATCCACTCTCCCGGTTCAGGCGCATCGAGGCGACTACCAGCATGTCGAGCACATATAAGGACCTTTACTACGGTATAGGGGAACAGACTTCGCTCCTCTTCTCGAACTCCGTTGCTTACATCGAAGACAATTCACTTTGGGGCCCGACCGGTCCCCTTGACGGTCACAGAATGCTTGCCAGCATCGCTTACACATCGGACATCAAGTACGGAACGGTTAACTACCTCACATTGATGTTGGATTACAGGCGGTACTTCAGGATAAGCCAAACTGTCGCATTTGCCACGCGCGAAGCGATACTCATGAACCAGGGAATTCAGAGCAGAAGATTCTTCATGGGCGGGAGCTGGGACTTGCGGGGTTGGCCCTTGTGGAGCATACGGGGCAAAAAAATGTGGATAGCGAGCGAGGAGCTGAGATTCCCCGTGATCAACGAGCTTAACATAGATTTCCCGTTCGGAGGCATGCTCTTCACGGCAATCCGCGGGGCCGCTTACTTCGATGCCGGTGCTGCCTGGGACAACGTCTATACTTCGACTCTGGGTGACTTCGGCGTCGGACTGCGGATGAATCTTGGAGGCGTTGTAGTGCTCAGATGGGATATGGGGAAGCGGATCGAGGATAATTTTCATCGGCTCGAACACGGGCTCTTTTCCCAGTTCTTCTTCGGCTGGGATTTCTGATTGCTTAATAATCTGCAGCACTTTATCTTCATGATCGAGGTCCCACGGGTAACCTGGAATTCCGCCTCGGGATTTGAAACATGTATCGCTCACCCCATACGCTTCGCGGACCCTGAATTTTCTTGATTCTCTCAGTCAGTTCGATCTAGTGCCGGCATAACAAAATGGTGATGAAACAGAGCCACAGTCTGCATGACGTATCTATTTTCAGGAAGTTGTCTCCTTCCGGGCTGAAACTGGTTACGGAAGTCTCAAAGACCAAACGTTACAAAAAGAACCAAATCATCTTTCTGGAGGGAGAACCATTCGGGGGCTTCTACATCGTACTGACGGGACAGGTGAAGGTATACAAACTTGACGGAAACGACGAAGTGACTTCGCTCGACATGATAGAGCCTTTCAGCTGCTTCGCGGAGTCCGTACTATTTTCAAAGTCAAATTTCCACTCCTCATGTGCCCAGGCGGTCGAGGATTCGACGGTCCTGTTTGTCCCGGTGGAGGATTTCATGTCGCTGATGAGTCACAACCTTGCATTTGCGATAAGAATATCGGAAGCACTCGGTGTTCAGCTTGCCAGGTTGGACCGGAAGATCGGATCGCTCTCTTCGAGCGTCGACAGAAGAGTAGCGAAGTATCTGCTGAATGAAGTTCAGCTAAATAACTCCATCAGGCTTCCCGAACCGTTCTTTTCTCTGTCAGTCCACAAGAAAGATCTGGCTGCTCACCTTGGAGTCGCGAGCGAGACTCTCTCCCGTATTCTCAAGCTGCTGAAAGAAGAGAAGGTAATCCGTGAGGTTTCCAAGAAGATATTCGTGACTAATCTGAAAAAGCTTCGCAAGATCGCCGAGGACTAGAAGCGCGATTGTTCCTTATCGCATCGGAGTCGCGTGCATCCTCTACTCCCGGCTGCTGCATCCCGGCTTCTTTTCTAAAACGGGACCTTCTCATCCGGCTCGGAGGATTGGCCGGTCTGGCCCGAGGGGTATTTCGATAGGTCTTCGAAACGAGCGTACTGTTTCACGAATGCCAGTCTGACGTCTCCAGTCGGGCCATTTCTCTGCTTGCTTATCATGACCTCTGCAACACCGGCGGTCGATTCACCGTCCGGGTAGCTCTCCAGGCCGTACAGCTCAGGCCGGTGGATGAAGATCACGACGTCAGCATCCTGTTCGAGAGCGCCCGACTCTCTCAGATCCGACAGTATCGGCTTCTTGTCGCCCCGCTCTTCGACCGAGCGGCGCAGCTGGGAAAGCGCGACTACCGGGATGTCGAGCTCTTTTGCGAGTACCTTCAGGCTTCTGGAGATCATCGAAATTTCTCTCTCGCGGCTCTCCGCTCTCGCGGGGCCCTGCATCAGCTGCAAGTAGTCCACCATGATCAGGCCGATGTCGTGTTCCGTCTTCAGCCTTCTCGCGCGTGCGCGCAGCTCCAAAACCGAAAGCGCCGGTGTGTCATCGATGAAAATCGGTGCGGGGGCCAGCCTGTGAATTCGCGTAGAGATCTGTGCCCACTTGTCCTCGGGCAGAGTGCCGGTACGAAGGGCATGCGCATCGACTCGAGCCTCCGCCGCCAGAAGACGGATGAGGAGCTGCTGCTGCGACATTTCCAGGCTGTATACCGCAGTCGGTACTCCTGTCTTGACGGCCGCGTTTCTTGCAATCGAGAGTGCAAAAGCGGTCTTCCCGACGCTGGGCCTGGCGGCTATTATTATCAGGTCCGACCTCTGGAAACCGCCCGTCATCGAGTCCAGATCTTTGAATCCCGTGGAAACTCCCGTTACGCCGCCCTTGGAACCGTGTATCCTTTCCAGTACCTCCATCGTCTTGACGAGCGCCTGCTGCAGGGGAACAACGGCCTTCTTGAGTCTCGCCTCGGAAACTTTGAATATATCCCTCTCGACTTCATCTATGAGCCCGAACGTGTCTTCCCGGTTGTCATAACACTTCTGGATGTTCTGGGACATCGTCGCAATGAGGCTCCGCAGCATGTATTTCTCTGCGACAATCTGCGAGTGGGCCTCGACGTTTGCTGAAGAGACTACCGACGAGACTAATTCGTTCAGGTAGGCGGATCCGCCGACCGTTTCCAGGTGGCCCGTTCTTCTGAGCTCCTCGCGAATTGTTATAACGTCTATCTCCTGGTTGCGGGTATACAGCTCCAGCATCGCCCCGAAGATTCTTTCGTTTGCAGTCGAATAGAAATATTCCGGCTGCAGAAGCTCGATCGCCGGGGGGACGGCATGCCTGTCGAGCAGCATCGCCCCGAGGACAGCTTTCTCCGCTTCCGTATCCTGAGGCGGAATCCTGCCGCCGGTCAGGTTATCGGTACCCTGCGTAAAATCCCTTGTTTTCCTTTGTTCGAAATCGGTTGCCATCAGTCTCTAATCTTAAATCCTATTGTTTTGAAATCCCGGGTCTGAACTCAAAGCTCGTCGTAGAGTTTCCTCATCTTCTGCACGTCTTCCCATGCGGGCCTTTTCCAGTTGGGGTTTCTCAGCAAGGCTGCAGGGTGAAAAGTAACCATGACTTTTATTCCCTCGTACAAGTAGATATTGTTGCGCAGTTCTGTCAGGGTAACGTTGGTTTTCAGGAGAGTTTGTCCGGCTATCCTGCCGAGGCAGAGAATCAGTTTCGGCTTGATTATCTCAAGCTGTTTCTTCAGGAAAGGCTCACACGCCTCGACTTCATCGGGAATGGGATCGCGGTTATTCGGCGGTCTGCATTTCAGGATATTACATATATAAACATCTTCGCGGCGTAGCTGAACTGCCGCGAGTATCTTGTTAAGCAGCTGCCCTGCGCGACCGACAAACGGCTCGCCCTTTTCGTCTTCGTCGGCGCCGGGGGCCTCACCGATCAGGACCAGCTTTGAGTTCGGATTGCCGACGCCGAAGACGAAATTCTTTCGCGTGCTGCCGAGTTGACACTTTTTGCAACCGGAAACCCGCGAATCTAACGTCGCCAGAGAGTCGCTTTCGTACCAGTGAGGATCGATCATCCATTGAGGATTCAATACTTTCCCTTCAAACAGCTCACGATCTTCCGCTACTCTTATGGTCTTTGACTTCTGTTTCAAATCCGGCTCGCTTTTCCCGGGGTGGCTCTCGCCTTTGATCTCATCGGATTGAAGCGGCCGAGTTTCAACGGTAGCTGCGGTTCCATCCTCGGATTCTCCTCCCTTAGCCGCAGCGGGGAGGAAAGTCTCGTCACCGAAGAGTTCGGCCTGCTGTCTAAGGAAGAGTTCAACATCCTTTAAGACCTTTTCCGGTTGATTTTCATTTCCCATTGATTAACAAATTTATTTGTGGCCTGCCTGAAATCCAAGTCGCGGGGAATCCGTGCGGTCAGCTGTTTTTTGCGCTCTCAAAGTCCGCAATGGATGTATTTAGTCATCCTTCTTCTTTGCCCGTGTCTGAAAGGCATCGAAGCGCATCGTTACGGTCGTACCTTTTCCCACTTCGCTGGCTATCTCTATCTCGCCGCCATGCTCCTCCACGATTCGCCGGCTTACTGCGAGTCCCAGGCCGGTGCCTTTGCCTGGTTCCTTTGTGGTGAAGAACGGTGTGAATACTCTCTCCAGATTGCCGGCTTGAATTCCTTCACCGGTGTCCTCGATCGTCACAACGACGCGCTCTCTCCCCTGTTCCTTTCCGTTTACGCCGGTTCTTACCGCCAATTCTCCCCCCATTTTCATCGCCTGGAACGAGTTGACGACGATGTTCAGGAAGACTTGATACAGCAGGGCAGGGTCGCCGTAGACCTTCGGAATGTCCTGACCGAGCATCTGCGTGGTGTTGATGGATCCCATCTTGAACTGGAGCTGGACAAAACTCAGCACGTCGCGAATTACGCCGTTTATGTCGACCGCTTGGAGCGACAGCATCTTGGGCCTTGCGAAGTCAAGGAGCTGGCGCATTAACTGGGATATCCGCTTCGCCTGTTCTATGATCATGGACAGCTCCTGGTAGCCTTTGTCGGTCTTCTTCATATCAAGAAGCATGAACTCTGCGTTGCCTGATATGATATTCAGCGGCGTTCCTATCTCGTGAGCTATGCCCGCGGCCAGCTGGCCGGTGGTCGCAAGCTTTTCGGTCTGTATGATCTGCTGCTCGAGACTCTTTCTCTCGCTAATGTCCGATTCGATTCCCATATAACCGATCTTGGTTCCGTCGAGGTAAATGGGAGCTATGCTCAGCCAAACGGGTATTTCGATCCCGTCCTTCCGCCTGTTTATTATTTCACCCTTCCAGTTGTCGTATCTCTGAAGCGAGTCCCACATCTGCGCGTAAAATTCCTGCGTCGAGTGTCTGGACTGGACGAGTGAAGTCGATTTCCCGATCGCCTCCCCGTGCGAATAGCCGTAAATCTTCGTGAAGGCATCGTTCACGTCGACGATCTTTCCGTCTACAGTCGTAATTATGATAGCATCCGTGGAATGTTCGAAGGCGCTGCGGAAGAGCTCGAGGCGCCTTTGAAGGAGCTTCTCGGAGGTGATGTCTTTGTTGAGGCCTATCACTCCGGTAAACCTGCCGTCGGGATCGAGCAGGGGATACCACGATTTGAGGAGGTAGACAATTTCTCCGTTCGGCTTTACGATGCGGTGCAATGAGTTCTCAACGGCGGCATGGTTCGAGAAAATAGCCCCGAATTCCTCCTCGATCCGCTTCTTGTCTTCTCCGTGAACTATGTCGAGAGGGTGGAGTTTCCCGCTCAGAAAGTCGTCCCGTGAATATCCGGTAATCTTCTCCACGTTTCCGCTGACGTAGTAGACCTTCCCTTCCTTGTCGAATTGAAATATGAGGTCGTTCCCGGCGCGAACCATCTGCGCCAGCTGCGGAATCGATCGTATTGTCCTTTCGGTGAAATCCTGGAAAACGATCCCGAGGACGTTGTCTTGCCTTATGGAAGAGATAATTTTGCCGTAGACCTGTCTGCCGGAATGTGCGAGGGTTAACTCGGTCTCTTCTCCGCTTTCCAGGGAAGTGAGAGCCGGTGAGTTAAGGAAGATTTCGTTCAAATCCTTGTCGGAGCGGCCGTCTCCGCTGATTTCGATGAACCTTTGCGTTGAGCCGACAATTCTCCCGCTCGCGTCCGCGAACACCCCGCATATGCCCGCGTACGACATAATTTCTACAACACCCCTGAAGCGGGGATTTTCTTTCTCTGAGTCCATCTGCTGTTTTAAGCCGCCCTGCTCTGTGAATACCAGCGAGAACTTATCGGAGCATCTACACGGTGCGAGAGAAGATCGGCTTTTCCTTCATCATCCTTTCAAGGTAAGCATCGAAGACCATCGCGATGTTTCTGACGACGAGTCTTCCCATATCTGTAATAATTATCTTATCGTTCGTCAACTTCAGTAGATTGTCCTGAATGAATTCATCGAGTTTCGGAAGGGCAGCGGCGAAGTATTCGTCGAAGTTGATCCCTGCCTTTCTCTCGACGTCGCGCTTGTTCAGCTCCATATCACACATCAGGCGCATTATCACATGCTGCCGGATTATATCGTCTTCCGTCATCTTGTAGCCGAGGACTACGGGGAATCGTCGCGACTCAATCGCATCGTAATAGTCCTTGAGTGACTTATAGTTCTGGGAATATACGTGATTGAACTGACTGATCGCCGAATTTCCAAACGCGTACAAATCGGCGCCGGAATGCGTGGAGTATCCCTGAAAATTCCGGTAGAGTGTCTTTTCCTTCTGGGCAACGGCGAGTTCGTCGTCTGGCCTGGCAAAGTGGTCCATCCCTATGTAGATGTAACCCGAGCTTGTCAGGAGTTCTATCGTCATCTTCAGAATTTCCAGTTTCATCTCGGGCGGCGGGAGGGTGTTCTTGTCTATCAGCTTCTGGTGGGACTTCAGCCATGGCACATGCGCGAAATTGAAAACCGCGATTCTTTCAGGAGAAATTGCCACCACCTTGCGCAGGCTATCCTCGAAAGACGCCAGAGTTTGGTAGGGAAGGCCGTAAATCATATCGAGATTGACGCTCTTGAACCCGAGCTTGCGGCTCCAGTCTACCGCATCACGGGTAATCTCTTCGGGCTGGATCCTGTTTACCGCCTCCTGAACCTTAGGATTGAAATCCTGTACACCCATGCTAACCCTGTTAAAACCGTACTCGCGGAAAGCCTGCATGTGTTCAAACGTGAGCCCGCGAGGGTCGATCTCCACGCCCGCTTCAATGTCGGGTGAGAACGAGAAATGTTCTTTTATGGAAGCCGCCAGCGACCTGATTTCATCCGGGCTCAGGTAAGAAGGGGTGCCTCCACCCCAATGGAGCTGTCCTACTCTCCGGTTCCTCTTGAAATAAGGTGCGGAGAGCTCCATTTCCCTCCTGAGGTACTGCAGGTATTCGCTGATTCTCTCCCTGCTGTGGGTTATCAGCATATTGCAGCCGCAGAAATAGCAGAGAGTGTCGCAGAATGGGATGTGATAGTAAAGCGACATTTCGGCGTCGACTTCGGGAGTGTTGTTGTCCTTCAACGACCGGAGGTAATCGTCGGCCGTGAAGCTGGAGCTGAAAGCAGGCGCGGGCGGGTAACTCGTGTAACGCGGCCCGGGTCTGTCGTACTTCTTTATCAGCTGTATATCAATGTCTTTTATAATACTCATCTCAATTCTTTCCGAAAAATGGTTCGTTGAGTCTGCAAATCCATCGACTTCACCGCCAATTTTACCGGTTCGCAAAAAATTTAACCGTCGCAAGCCCCAAGTTCAAGCTACCCGCAACACCGTCCCTCTTTTCATTTTGCTGCTTTTTCAATATCTTACATGTGTGGCGGAGCTACAGCCCCCGCACTTTGGAGGATTAAATGCATTACCATCCGGCAAGGGTCTTGAACAGCGGCAGGATTTTGATGATGACGGCTGTCTACCTGGTGATAGGGTCGCTGTGGATTACCTTTGGACTCGTGCTCGAACCTGCTTTGGTTCGGAACCACCCGGAAATCGGGATTATAATGGCGGTCGCGTCGATAGTGTGGGCCGCCATAAGTCTGATATTCGCGGTCTATTTCATACATAAATTGAGAGTTGAAATTAGAAGAGTAAGGCATGAAGGAAAAGCTTGAGAAGATAAAAGCACGATATGAGGAAGTTACGAATCTTCTTTCAGATCCTTCCGTGATTTCGAATCAGGCCAGATTCAAGGAATTGAGCAAGGAGCACAACGAGCTCGCGGCGGTTGTGAAGGCGTATGACGAACTTGCAGGCATGGAGCGGAGCCTTCATGAGACGAGAGAGCTGGCGGGGGCCGCCGACGATTTAGAGCTGCGACAACTCGCGAAACAGGAAGTCCTCGAACTCGAAGGAAGGATAGGCGAGAAAGAGGAAAGCCTTAAGTCCATGCTCATCCAGAAGGATCCAAACGACGGAAAGGACATCATACTGGAAATACGATCTGGCACAGGTGGCGAAGAGGCGGCGCTGTTTGCTGCGGACTTGTATCGGATGTATACCAGGCTTGCCGACAAGCGCAATTGGAAGGTCGAGATGCTCGATTATAATGAGACGGGGATCGGCGGGTTCAAGGAAATCATCCTTGGAGTGAGCGGCAGCGACGTGTACGGCAGCCTCAAGTATGAGAGCGGAGTTCACAGAGTGCAGAGAGTACCCCAGACAGAAGCGAGCGGCAGAATTCACACATCAGCCGCTAGCGTGGCTGTCATGCCTGAAGCCGAAGAGGTCGAGGTGGAAGTGAGCCCCGACGACCTGAGAATAGACGTTTATCGTGCCGGAGGACATGGCGGACAGAACGTCAACAAAGTGGAGACCGCAATCAGAATAACCCATATCCCTACCGGAATTGTGGTCCAGTGCCAGGACGAGAGAAGCCAGTTCAAAAACAAGCAGAAGGCTATGAAGATACTTCGGGCCCGATTGTACGACGTGATGATACAAAAGAGGGATTCGGAAATAGCGGCAAGGCGGAAGACGATGGTGCGGAGCGGTGATAGAAGCGAGAAGATCCGGACTTATAACTTTCCTCAGAACAGGGTTACCGATCACCGTATCAATTATACGATTTACGATCTTCATTCGGTGCTCGACGGTAATCTGGACGAATTGCTCGATCGGCTGAAAATGGCCGAGCGAGGAGAGCAATTCGAGGTTTCACAGAAGTAAGGAAGCCGTCAGATGAAGTTTTTTGGAGCTGCCGGTGCCTTAGGACTTCTTATCGGCGTCCTGCTCGGTGCTTTTGCGGCGCACATACTTGCGGGGTGGATATCACATGAAATGTTGAACGTATTTGAAACTGGTGTCAGATATGAGATGTATCATTCCCTGGCATTGCTTGCCGTTGCCTTCCTTTCCAGTAAGGGAAAGTTGTTTCGGTACGCGGGAGCAATGTACATCGCCGGAATTGTCCTTTTTTCGTTCAGCCTCTATGTCCTGGCCATTACCGGAGATCCGTCGTTCGGTATTATTACCCCGATCGGCGGCACGGCGTTCATAGCGGGCGATTTGTTTCTGCTGGCCGGTTTTCTGAAGATCTGAGTCAGTTCGACTCGCCCCGGTTCTCACCGTTTTCACTATCCAAAGAGCATTTTTTGAGCGGCAGCAACAAAGCATTAGGATTACAATATGGAGAGGTAATTCAACTATGAATAAATTCGTTCTCTTCTTCTTTTGCCTGACAATATCAGGGTACGGCATGAACTTGCACCCCGCCGGCAGGATTGCGGGAGTGGATACCTTCAAGGTGCCTTATCCGACGGAAATATCAAAAGCCGACACATTGAAGAAGGATTCCGCCAGGGTGTGGATCCCATCGATGGTGACCGGAGTAAGCATAAGCCAAATCGCGTTCAGCAACTGGACTCAGGGCGGATTGAATGCACTCACATGGACGGCGACGGCCAACATAGGCCTGGATTACAGAAATGACGGATGGGTCCTGAGGAACAATGGGAAGCTCGCGTACGGCCGGACGAAACTTGGCGGGCAGGGATACACCACAAATGACAATGAACTGTTTTTCGAGAATGTGCTGTCGTATAATATCGGCTGGGAAACGGACCCTTTCTTCAGCAATACGATTATAACTACTCTGACGAGGGGCTATGATTATAAATCCAATCCACCGGTATTGATAGCTGACTTCTTCGATCCCGGTTACGTCACCCAGAGCCTCGGTTTCAGCTACACGAGACTGAAGATTGCCACCACGCGGCTGGGGCTTGCCACGCAAGAGGTGTTTGCAAACAAGTACCGTCAGTATACAGATAATCCGAGCACCCCGCAAAAAGTCGAGGCGTTCAAGTTAGAGTCCGGGTTCGAGTCGGTAAGTCAAGCCAAACTTCAGATTGCCGACAATATGCTTCTCACGACGGGGCTGAGGCTCTTCACGAGATTCGAACACCTGAGCGTGTGGGATGTGCGATGGAACAATGTGATAGCAGCGAAGGTGAATTCTTTCGTCAATGTGAATTTCAATTTCCTTCTTGTGTACCAGCGGGATCAGTCCTTGACGACGCAGATGAAGGAGGGGCTCCAGGTCGGAGTGGTCTACACAATATTGTGAGGAAATTGCATCAGAATTTGGAAATGCCCTTTGATTTTCTCGTTTTCAGCAGATATATTATGACGTAAAATTGAGATAATATTCCTCGGTAGCTCAATTGGCAGAGCAATCGGCTGTTAACCGATGGGTTGCAGGTTCGAGTCCTGCCCGAGGAGCGTGAAGCCGACGAAGGTCGGCTTTTTTGTTGCCGTGCCACCTTATTGTCTTTCTCCGCATCCGTATTATTTGTTATCTTTGCACCGTCAAGAAGCTCATACAAAACCACCGATTTGTCCAGTCGACTTCGAAGACATACAGTGCCGGAGCGCCTGTTGAAACAAATTGATAATTGTCCGTTAATGTCCGGGATATTACATATAGAACACCGAGATAGTTCAGATAACCTGAACAGAATCTCACTGATGACTATATTAAAGTAATGAATAGAAGGACATTACATACTTTCCATATACCTGTGCTGGGGCTGGCATTCTCAATCGACACTCCGCTGAAAGTGGCGAGGTTCGGTATCTCATCAGTCATTTCGGTTGTAGACGATGTGCTGATTGAGCAAATGCGGAAATACCATTCTCAGCTCAACGGAGAATCATATGTACCAATCTCGGTTCGCGAGGATGATTACCGCGCGCGGCGAATCACCGCTTACCTGAATATGGTCGGTCGCCTTGTCGAGCGGCAGACAACCGCGCTGAGATTGCAGCCTTTTGAGGACGGGAGCGAAATAGTCAGGTTCTTTGAGATGCTTCCCGACCACTCACCCGCAAAGTCTCTCTACAGCAAGATGCTCAATACGTCAGATGGCAATGTACGCTCCTCGATCGAAAGCGAGCTGCGGTCGCTAATTGTTGCCGGTGACATCGATGTGAATATCATGACCAAGGTAGATAGGTTACGCACCGGAAGGCAAGGTGGGGCGATTCCATCTGATTCATCGGACGCCGTTGCGGCAATGCGCGGTTTTGTCAGAAGCGATCTCAACTCATCTGTCGTCTTGTCTGCCGGGTTGAACCCGCGGCTGTTCGCATACATGGAGCAATGCCCGGAATTCTTACCGGGCACAGACGGTGTCCCCCAGAAGAAAGTCATTTTGAAGGTAAGCGACTACCGCTCGGCCCGAATACAAGGGAAAATTCTCGCAAAGAAGGGCATATGGTGCTCTGAATTTCGAGTGGAGTCAGGATTGAATTGCGGCGGCCACGCGTTTGCCACCGACGGATATCTCCTGGGTCCCATTCTCGAAGAATTCAATTCGAATCGAGCCTCCCTCGCCGCGGAGCTTCTTGATGATTACTCGGCGGCATTGCGCCGAAGAGGGGCCTGGCTGCGTGAGACTCCAATGGACTTTCTCTTGACAGTCCAGGGCGGGATCGGCACGTCTGCAGAAGATACCTTCCTTCGCGAATACTATAAGGTCGACGGAACCGGATGGGGATCCCCTTTTCTACTCGTGCCGGAGGTTACAAACGTGGATGCGGAGACTCGCAACTTGCTTGCAGAGTCGCCGAGGGAGGCATATTACCTGAGCAACGCGTCCCCGCTCGGAGTTCTGTTCAACAATATCAGAAACACGACGAGTGAGAAAGAGTTGCGCCGCAGAGCCGATGAAGGCAAGCCAGGCTCCCCGTGTACAAAAAAATACCTTGCCACCAATACCGAGTTTACTGAAGAACCAATTTGCACGGCATCCAACAGATACCAGGCGCTGAAGATCTCGGAGCTGAAGAAGCTTAAGCCGCCGTCCCAGGAACTGGACGAGGAAATCGACAAAATAATCGAGAAGGCTTGCCTCTGTGAGGGATTATCATCGACCGCACCTCTCGGTGGAAACAAAGCGGCGAAAAACCGAAAACGCGCGGTCGCCATATGCCCCGGGCCGAATCTCGCCTATTTCTCCCGGATTGCATCTCTGGAAGAGATGGTCGGACATATATACGGAAGGATGCAATTGCTGACAAACGCTCATCGGCCCAACATGTTCATACAGGAACTCCGGTTGTATGTGGATTACTTGAAGAATGAGATCCGGAAGCGAATTGACTCGCCAAAGCAGAATGATCTCAAGTATCTCCAGAATTTCAAGGCGACGCTGCAGGAAGGGATCGAGTATTACAAGTCAATCATCCCGAGTGTGATTGAGGAAGTGGGTCACTACAGAGAAACCATGCTGGAAGAGCTCCTTAAATGTCAGGAGGAATTGGCCGGCGTCCTCGTCACGATCTGACTTCATTGTCTATTTCGATGACACCCCCTTGGCAGTCTTCAGGGAGGATGTCACGATTATGAATGTCAGTCAGTTCGAGTCTTCGTTCTGATAGGTGAGCTTGGCCCGCTGGAGATGGGCTTTCATGCTGCCCCATCTCTTGATGGTATTTCATTCCTATTTCACTACATTATGCAGGTGCTACACCGGGCAGGGCGGACGCAGTTGCGGCTCAAACGCCCATGGTCGATTTCAATCGATGCCTCGCAGAAGCCACCGGTTTTGCCGGTGGTAGGTCGCTCGTCGTGGCGTCATGGCCGGGGATTAGAACAGGCGAGGCAATACAGTCGCGACCGGTCAAATCCCAACAAAATATGCAGGAGAGGGTTGAATCATCGTTTTGTTATCTTGATATTATTCACTAAACCTACAAAACAATAGGAGTAAATATGGGAAAAGCGATGTCGAAGTCCCAAGTGGCAGATTATATGGCCAAGAAGTTCGAGCTGAAGAAGAAGACTGCCGCCTCAATCTTAGATGAACTCGCAGGTCTGGCTTACCGAGAAGCCAAAAACTCGTTTACCATTCCGGGAATTGGAAAACTTGTGCTCGTAAAAAGGAATGCCCGTCTCGGAAGAAACCCAGCGACAGGCGAGCAAATCCAAATTCCCGCCAAGACCGTCGTCAAATTTCGAGTGGCAAAAGCCTGCAAAGACGCGGTGTTGGGTAAGAAATAAGAATCGGTTCCTGAATGAAATGATATCCCACCAAGCAAATGCGTTTGGTGGGATTTCCTTTTATGATCTCCACGAGGATAGTGGAAGTCCGACACATCTTGGATACAGCATTCGGTCTGTCTTTGTTTCTATCCGAGCGCTCATCTAATTTTTCGAGTTGAAACGTGCGTGGCACGGATCGGAGCCGGCATTCGGGGATATGCTTGCAACATTCCTCGAAGTGCAGGCATTCATTATATAGAATAGAGCCAGCTGAAGCGTGGAGCCGGGTGATTCGCCGCCGTTATTAATTTCCTGATGCGGATGCCGGCCTTTTGAAAGGGAAAACGATATGAAATCGATAAGATTCCTTAGATTTAGGTCCGCCCAGCTTTGTCTAATAAAGAGTACTCCTGCCCGGAGAAAGCCGGCGGTCAAACTGAGCAGGGGCGCACCTGCCGTCGCTATCGTATTATTTGCCCACAAGGCTGCAGTTGCAGCTCTCAACAATCTATCCGACAAGACTACAGCCAATCCTACCCCCAATCATCTGCCTGACTCGCCGCTCGTGGATATTATTGGAATCGTCTTATTCCTCTCTCTTATCGTTACTCATTTTTGTTTGTGTCGAAAGGGTGTTTTCCCTGAGTCATCCTGTCTGTGTGAACCGCCCAGGTGGCTGAAGAAGATGTGGGTCAGAGCAAATCACAGGACGGACAGCTGACTCGTAAGTTGTAGCTCGAGACAACACCCACCGGTGCGGATTGAGGGGGTTGATCTGTACCGTAATCATCCCGGGAAGCCACATCTTGGATACAACAAATCATGCCTTCTTTGTTTCTGTTTCACTCCGGTTCTAATTTCTTGCGGACATACATTTACGCACGAGTGAAAAGTGAATGTCGCGGCAGTGAAGATCGAGAATCGCTCATCAATTTTAGATATGATCATCCGGGGAAACCCAGTCTTAGAAATGGTTCTACCTCCATTGGACAGGGAATAAATGAAGACTACGACCATAACTCCCGAGGAACGCAAGAAAGCTCTGGCCTCGACTAAGAAACCGGAAGTCGTGGAAAGACAGAAATTGAACGTTCGTTACCACATCGAAGACATGGATGTAAACGATCGTCCGCGCCGTTTCCTTGAGGCATTCGCTGCAATACTCAAGCACTCCAATTACAGAATGGTCCTCGATTATTTCATCCGCATGACTGCAAGATGTTCGAGATGCGCGGTAGCCTGTCATATCTACCAGGCAACCGGCGATCCGAAGGACATCCCGTGTTACCGGTCCGGACTGCTTCTCGACGTGTACCGCCGCCACTTTACTCTTGGAGGCATGATCAGGGGACGGATCACCGGAAACGGATACCTGACGGATGAGAAGATAGAAGAGATGGCTGATAGCTTCTACAACTGCACCGCGTGCAGGAGATGCGCTCTGGAGTGTCCACTCGGATTGGACCACGGCCTTATCACCCATCTTGGCCGTTACATACTGAGTGAAATAGGTATTGCCCCGAAAGCCCTGGTTGTGAGCGTGCGGGCACAGTTAGAAGGCCCGTACCACAACACTTCCGCAGTGCCGGTTCCGGCGTTGAAAGATACACTCGAATTTCTCGAAGACGACATGTTCGAGGAAAAATCGGTGAAAATAACATTTCCGACGGACGTTGAAGGGAGCGATTATGTCTTCTTCGCCCCTGTCAGCGATTACCTGATGGAGGCGGATACTCTTATGGGCATCGCGTCGGTCTTTGCCGCGACCGGGGATTCATGGACCATCGGGACAGAAGATTTCGACGCTATTAACTACGGCCTTTTCTATAATGACAGGATCATGGAGAGGGTCATCAAGAAGCTCGACAGCGAAACGAGGAGACTTAACGGAAAGCAGGTCCTGATTGGTGAGTGCGGCCACGCTTCACGGACGGCGAAGAACTTCCTCCCCACGTTTTGCGGAGGCAGCGAAGCGTTACCGGTAGTGAACATCCTCGAGTATACTCACAGAGTGTGGAAGGAAGGGAAACTGAAGCTTAACCCGGACATCGTTACCGAGAAGGTTGCGTACCACGATCCGTGTAACCTCGCCAGGAACCGGTGGATCGTTGATCAGCCGCGCGAAGTGTTGAAGTCGTTCTGCAGGAATTACGTGGAGATGACGCCGAAAGGTGAAGATAACATTTGCTGTGGCGGCGGAGGCGGGACGGTCTCAATCGATGAGATACGGCCCTATAGGACGACAATCGGTGGAAAACTGAAGGCCGAGCAAATCAGGAAATCCGGATGCGAAATCCTTGTGGCGCCTTGCGCGAACTGCAAGAAGCAGCTCAGGGAACTTGTCGAAGACCAGAGGCTGAATTGCCGCGTCGTTGGGTTCCACGACCTGATCTACAAAGCGATCGAATTCGATGATTCACTCAAAGTGAAACAGGAAGAGGGAGTAAATGTCGATCATGGCAAGGACGGCCCGGTGCCCGGCGGGTCTTCGGACGGGAAGGGGAAGTAGGCATGGAGTCTTTATTGAGTTTTGCCCGCGGTCCTCTCTTTCGTCTCTGTTTCATGATAATGCTCCTGGGACTTGCACGTTTATTGTTTCTGGATTTATGGGAGGCATATAGGGCCTATCGAAAAGCCGGCGACAAGAAGATGCCGTGGAGATTGATTGTGCGCCGCAGCCTTGAATGGGCTGTCCCCGTGAAGAGAGTCTCGCGTAACCCGCAGCTCTATTACATCGTCTCCATATTGTTTCATATCGGGTTGATAGTTGTGCCGGTGTTTCTGTTTGCCCATATCAATCTCTGGAAAAGTTCGATTGGTATCTCATGGCCCGCGCTTCCGTTCCAGTGGGCCCTTTGGCTGACCATAAGCACGATTGTCTTTGCTGCCGTCTTGCTGATCGAGCGCTTGTCTGTAAAAGCGATACATTTACTGAGCCGCGGCCAGGACTATTTCTGGCTTATCCTCCTTCTCTTTCCTTTCGTAACGGGATTCGTCTGCGCGAACATAAGAATCAGTGCCGGATTGTACGAGTTCCTGATGGCTGTACACGTGCTGTCGGGTGATTTGATATTTCTCCTGATACCGTTCACGAAAATAGCGCACTGTGTGCTCGCACCGTTTTCCCAGGTCATCGATGCGCTGGCGTGGAAATTTCCCCCGGCGACGGACCAGGACATTTTGGAAACTCTAGACAGATTCAAATGAGAAAGTGTGCGAGATGGAGAGATATAAAAAGACGTTATTGGTGGTGACTGGTAGTCATTGGTTCTCACTAAGAAACATGAGGTGAACAGAATGCCGAAGAAACTGGACGATTTGCAAGTGTATCAGCTTGCCATGGACATGGGAGAAAGGAACTGGGATGTGGTGGCGAGCTGGACCTATTTTGAAAAGGATACTATTGGCAAGCAGCTTACCAGAGCAGCGGATTCTGTGGCCGCAAACATAAGCGAAGGGTTCGGAAGATATTTTTGTAAGGAAAACGAGCAATTCTGTTATTACTCGAGAGGTTCGCTGTCGGAGACGAAGACCTGGCTGAAGAAATCATTCGACAGAAAGTTGATAGAAGAAAAAGCCTACCTGACTCTTGCAGATGACCTGAAACCCCTGGGTGTAAAACTAAACAATTACATAAAGTCCATCGGCAAAACCACGAATCCCCACGAATGACAACCGATGACAACGAATGACTATTTCCCATTACAGGCATGTCAATGAGTATCACTACTACAAAACTGTTTCGTTCTCCATTGAATTCGTGGCGTACGAAAACGGGAGGCCACTTTGAGCAAAGCAATCTTGACCGATGTCACTAAATGTATCGGCTGCCTGAAATGCGTAGAGGCATGCAAAGAGGTGAATCACCTGGAAGCGGACGTGCCGAGAGTCTGGGACAAGAACGACGGATTGTCCGCCGAAAACTGGACCTCGGTGATCCGCAAGCCCGGCGATCATTACGTCCGCAAACAATGTCGTCACTGTCTTGAACCGGCATGTGCGTCTGTGTGCCCGGTCGGCGCATTGCATAAAACTGAAATAGGCGCAGTAGTCTACGACAGCACCAAATGTCTCGGATGCCGATACTGCATGATGGCGTGTCCGTTCGGAATCCCGCGTTATGACTGGGACAAGGCCGTCCCGCACGTAGAAAAATGCATCCTGTGCTATGACAGGACTAAAATAGGAAAGCAGCCTGCTTGCACGGAGGCCTGTCCGGAGGGAGCGACAATATTCGGTGATCGCGACGAGCTCCTCAAAGTGGCTCATAAGAGAATCAAAGAGAATCCGGGAAAATATATAGACAGGGTGTGGGGCGAGCATGAAGTCGGAGGGACTTCCGTTCTTTATCTCTCCGATATCGACCTCGATTTTCTCACATACCCGACGATACCCGGGGACAAGCCACTTCCAAAAGAAACTGTTGCTGCCATGGAATCGGTGCCGTTTGCGTTTGTCGGGATAGGCGGAGCGATGCTCGGACTAAACTGGATAATTCGTCGAAGGATGAAAATGGGCAAGGAACAGGCGAACAAGAAGGAATCCGCCGATGAGTAGGGTTCAAAACACAAAACTGATACTGTGGCTTCTTACCGGTTTCGCAGCAGCTGTCGCGCTCAATAGGTACGTCTTCGGGTTGGGTGTCACGACCAATTTGAGTGACAAGACGCCGTGGGGCTTCTGGATAGGATTCGATGTGATGGCGGGAGTTGCTCTCGCTGCAGGCGGTTTCGTGACCACCGCGATCTTCTATATAATGAAGCGGGAAGAATTTCACCCGCTGGTGAAACCCGCGGTCCTGACGGCTTTCCTCGGCTACCTTGCAGTGGTGGCAGGTTTGTTGGTCGATCTCGGACTCCCATGGAATATCTGGCACATGATAATCTATTGGAATCCTCACTCGCCGCTGTTCGAAGTGGGTTGGTGCGTCATGCTTTACACGACAGTGCTGCTCCTTGAGTTCAGTCCTGTTCCGTTGGAGAAGTCCAGCCGTTATGCGAAGATCAGAGATTTCCTCATGAAGTTTCGCTTCCCGCTTGTGTTGCTCGGCATCATGCTCTCCACATTGCACCAGTCGTCGCTCGGGACGCTGTTTCTGATAATGCGCTACAGGTTATATCCGTTGTGGTATTCGCATATTCTCCCGATCGAATTCTTCATTTCGGCTGTCGCGCTCGGCCTGATGATGGTTGCCTTCGAAAGCCTTGCATCGCACTGGCTGTACCGCCGTGAACCGGAGACGAGCCTCGTGTCCAGGCTTTGCGCAGCGGCGGCATGGGTTCTTGTTATATACTTTGTCGCTAAGATGACTGACATAATCGCATCGGGGAAGCTCGGCTTGATATTCAACGGGAAATGGCAGAGCGACCTATTCATAGTGGAAGTTCTGGTGTCGACGATTATCCCTGCGGCGTTGTTCTTCGTCCCGAAATACCGGGGCAACACCAGGGTTCAATGGATCGGTTCGTCGATGGTGGTGGTTGGAATGGTGCTCAACAGGATCGACGTCGGCGGTCTGGCGATGCTCGACTCTACAGCTTCCTACACGCCGTCCTGGATGGAAATTGCCATAAGTTTCGGAGTCGTCTCCGCAGCCGTACTGGTCTTTTTGTTTGCGATTGAGAACTTCCATATCTGGGAAATACGCCCGGAGGATCCTGAGTCGTTGACGTATACACCGCCGTCATTTGATTACTCATCGCGTACATGGCTCGGTGTTCCCAGCATGGCGTCTCTGACGAAACATACGCTGGCGTTCGTATTAAGCTTTGCTGTCGGTATGGCGCTTATGTCGGGAAAGCGATTACATGCGGAAGGAATCGACCAAATCACCGTGAGACCTGCGACTGCCGCCGATTCACTTTGCGATACGCTGTGCATAAACGGCAACCGGGACGATCAGTTCGTCGACTTCTCTCATGCTGGCCACATATCCAGAATCGGCAAGGACAGCTGCTGGGTCTGCCATCACCTGAGCCTTCCCGGTGAGAAGTTGAGCAGTTGCTGGGAGTGCCATACAAGCATGTACAGAGAAGCGGATTTCTTCAAACACGATTGGCACGCTTCCAGCGCCGGAGCTAATCTCAAGTGCGATGACTGCCACACACCTGGCGTAACGAGGACTGCGCAATCGGCGAAGAAATGTACTGCCTGCCATCCGGCCTACAAGTTCGCTTCAGATGAAAAGGATGTGGCTCAGGAATACGACATACCTTCGTACGTGGATGCCATGCACAAGCTCTGCGTTTCCTGTCACACGGTTGAAGCCAGGCAAATGAAAGATAAGCCGAATCTTGCTCAATGCCCGACGTGCCACAGGGTCGGAACTCCTCCAGATCTACGGGCGGATATGAAGTGGGATGTCAGGTTGCCGCATTTCGACAACCTGATACTGCCGGACGTACGGCGAAACGGGAAGTGATCGTCCGCCGGTCGATCACGTTCATTTGATTCAAACGTTTCGACAATTTCGCTTCTTCTGCGCCGTGTCCTCCTGGCCCAAAGTTGCGATGAAGTGCCCCATCTTGCCTCACAGCATCCGAAGTTCAGGCCTTTCACTCGATGGTCTCTTCATCATTCCCGGCAGGTGTTCATTTCATTTTGGCATGGTATTCACTCCCGAGTCTCTCTTTCATGGTACGCTGTGCAATGTACCCCCACTTGTTGTAGAGATAATTTACAAACCACAGTTACGGCTGTTGTGTTGTTGAACGTTATCTGTTTTGCGATGAGAGAATACGAATCCGAACATCATGGTTACAGCTTGCGGCATAGAGATTGAATCACAGTCGGATAGTCAATAAGAGAGAACCGGAAAATGGCGAACAACGCGGTACAGTCAAATCGACTTGATCCCCTGCGGCATGATACGGGAGTTTTGCCACATGATTGAACGCGCTTATTATCTGCGTCGCGGGGTTGTTCGGGGCAAGTTAACCCAATTCGTGAAAGACAGGTAAGAACCTATGACGCTACAAGTGTCCATCGCCTCACGGGAAGTACGAACCGAACTGGTCTGTCCCTTCTGTCACAGTTCAAAGGTAGTAAGGCACGGAAAGACATCCGCTAATCACCTTCGCTACAGGTGTATATGCTGCAAGAGGACTTGGGTGAAGGACGCTCCGAATAAGGAACTCCCCGATTTCGGAAAGCTTGCCGAATCGTATCTCGATGGATGTACATGCCGGGATCTCCGTGCCGTTTACCGCAGTTCTCCCATCAGGATCAATCAAAAAATCAGGGAATACCTCCTCGGATGCAGTTCATGGGAAGAGTATCTGGATGCCTGCACTCCGAAGCATGAATCACGCCTGATTCATCTCGTCGGAAAGAAATTCAAGGCCAGCGGAGGAAGCAGCGAAGGGCATTCGATGTATCTTGCTCTTGCGATAGATGCTCTCTCCACCGTTGTGCTCGGTTTCGAGATCGGTGAATGTGAATCGGAGAACTTATGGCTGACTTTGTTGGATAGAATGAACTGCAGGGGCTTCGTGTGTCCCACTTTTATGTCTTATGGGTATAAAGTGGTGGAAGATGCACTGAAGGTGGTTTTCCCTTATTCAGAGACTCTTCACAATTTCACCAGGACATGTTACGACAAGCATTTGAAAGATGAGCTTATTCGGTCGGTCGACACGAGAAAGCTGGTTCTGGAAGCAATAACTGCTCACATGAACGACGGTTCATGCAAGCTTGAAGACTATCTCGTTATATTCAAAGACAAGAGAATGAAACAGATCGTTCTCGATTCAAGAGAGTCGTTCATGAGACGGCTCCAGGAAAGAATCAGTCAGAGGTCGTGTATAAGGTTCGAAGGTTTGCTGGGGGCTTTTGAGAAGAGGTTCCAGAAATTCCATATGATAAAATACGATCCATATCCCATAATCAACGGATGGATTGCGTGGTGGATGCTCGAGCCGCTTCCGATCGGGTTCAGCAGGCTCGCCCTTTATCTCCAGCGCCCGTATGAAACTCACTTCAAAAACTTCAATTGCGGTACGCTGCCGAAGCCTTTAGATCTCTCCCTCGACAGTCCCGAAATGAAAACGTTCATCGTCGAACTTGCTGTGAGGTCGTTGCAGCTTCCTATAAAGTAATATCCTCCCGCCTTTCTGTCAGTATGAAGGAGGGCATCTGAGCATCTCCGTTTCCCGAAGGATAAGTCACAACCAGGATTGCTATCCATACTGCCGTTCCATGATTACTCCGAGAGTCTCTGAGCCGCGATGTCTGTGAACTGACACTGGCCGAATCTCAACACGCAGAATACAGAAAACCCGCTGTTTCTTGTTTCCGCGTCGACTCAGGTTTATGTTTTCATCGTGATCAGCCAAACAAAGGAGCAAAGATGCCTGAGAAAAAAAGGAAGACCCCGAAACTGGACGAGCTCGAAAAGGGCGCGTGGCCCAGTTTTGTCAAGGAGATAAAAACGGCGGCGGAGAAGAATGCCATGGCCGAGGATCTACTCGGTCAGCTCGAACGTTCATACGAGGAGAAGATCGGGCACTGGAAACATGGCGGCATAGTGGGAGTGCTAGGGTATGGCGGCGGTGTGATCGGCAGATACTCCGATCTACCTGAGGAGTTTCCGAATGTCTCCCATTTCCACACGATGCGCATCAATCAACCCGCAGGTTGGTTCTATACCTCCGACGTGCTGAGAAAGCTGTGCGATATCTGGGAGAAACACGGCTCTGGACTGACCAACGTGCACGGCTCGACTGGGGATCTGGTTTTTCTCGGGACAAGGACCGAAGAGCTTGAACCCACTTTCAAGGAATTGACCGATCTCGGTTTCGACCTCGGCGGTTCCGGTTCAGACGTGAGAACACCGAGCTGCTGCTGCGGCATGGCTCGATGCGAGTGGGCATGCTACGATACGATGGCTCTCACTTATTTCCTGACGATGCACTACCAGGATGAACTCCACAGGCCGGCTTTCCCGTACAAGTGGAAATTTAAAATGTCTGGCTGTCCTAACGATTGTGTCGCGGCCATTGCCCGCTCCGACATGTCAATTATCGGGACATGGAGAGACGACATACGGGTAGACAATGCCGCCGTGACGGAATACGCTAAGTCAGGCATGAACATCGAGCGGGACGTCGTCGGCAATTGTCCGGCCAAGTGCATGGAGTGGGACGGGAAAGAAATCAAGATTGACAACAAAGCGTGCGTGAAATGCATGCATTGTATAAACGCCATGCCTAAGGCCTTGGCTCCCGGCAAGGACCGCGGAGCTTGCATCCTGATCGGTGCGAAAGCACCAATAGTCGAAGGCGCGCTCCTTTCTTCCGTCCTGATACCTTTCATCAAGCTTGAGCCGCCGTACGCCGAGCTGATCGACCTGGTCGACAGAATTCACGAAGTTTGGTCCGAGAACGGAAAGAATCGCGAAAGAGTGGGAGAATTCATCCAGAGAGTCGGGATGGGAAATTTCCTGGAAGCGATCGGTGTGGAACCGATTCCTGAAATGGTGGCGCATCCGAGAGAAAATCCTTACGTGTTCTACGAAGAGTTCTTCGAAGAAGAATCTGAAGAAAATCCTAAACCCTAAACTCTAAATACTAAACAAATTCAAATGACTAAGGCGCAAAATACGAAACTTCTCTGCTCGGTTTGGAAATTTTGGCTTCGAGTTTCGTATTTGTTTCTAGTTTAAAATTTAGAGTTTCGAATTTTTAAGGAGTTGACATGCCGGAAGTTCAACCGAAACAGCAAAGAAAAACAGACATCGGTCCACCGCATTACGAAAAATTCTTGCCGCCGATTATAAAAGAAAACTATGGCAGGTGGAAATATCACGAAATACTGAAACCCGGAGTTATGGTCACTGTCTCGGAGAGCGGTGCAAGGCTTTACACTGTCAGGGCGGCTTCACCGAGGCTTCTGGCCATCGACAAGATACGGGCCTACGCGGATTTGGCCGACAAGTATTCCAACGGATACCTGAGATTTACCAGCCGGAACAATGTGGAGTTCTTGTTGTCCGATGAGTCTAAGGTAGATCCGTTGATAGCCGAGCTTGGGGCGCTCGGCCACCCGGTCGGCGGAATGGCTAACTCGATTTCGAGTATAGTCCATACTCAGGGTTGGGTGCACTGCCATTCGGCAGCCACGGATGCGTCCGGGGTCGTGAAATCGGTGATGGATGAACTGGTCGATTACTTCACCGAGATGAAGCTCCCCGGCAAGCTGAGGATAGCGCTCGCATGCTGTCTGAACATGTGCGGTGCGGTGCACTGTTCCGACATAGCGATACTCGGAATTCACAGGCGCCCGCCGAGAGTCGAAAGGGATAAACTGAAAGCGATGTGTGAAATTCCATCGGTGGTGTCGGCATGTCCGACCGCCGCAGTCAGGCCGGCTACAATCGACGGTGTCCCTTCAGTAGAGGTAATCGAAGAGCGGTGCATGTTCTGCGCGAACTGCTATACGGTCTGCCCGGCGATGAAGTTGAATGATCCGTTGAATGACGGGGTATCGATCTGGGTCGGCGGCAAAGTGTCCAACGCGAGAACCGAACCGATGTTTTCCAAGTTGGCTATACCGTTCCTTCCGAATAACCCGCCGAGGTGGCCGGAAGTTACGGAGGCGGTGAGGAACCTCGTCGAGGTGTGGGCGAAGAACGCGAGGAAGTATGAGAGGATGGGTGAATGGATCAACCGCATCGGCTGGCCGAGATTCTTCGAACTGACGGGAATCCCGTTCCAGAAGGAACATATCGATGACTTCAAGCACGCGGGATTGACGTTCAAACGATCTGTGCATTTGACACATTAAAGGAGACTGTCATGGCTGAGCAAGCAAGCGTTCAAGAAGTCGCTGACGCAATGTATAAGATGATCAAGGACAGCATGGGTCAGAAGAAGTGGAAAGCCACCGATCTGACTAAGGCGGTGAACGAGTTGTTCGGCGAAAGATGCGACAAGAACATCGCAAAGTCTGCAATCAGGGACCTGATTGAAAGCGGAAAGTGCGTCTACACTTATTTCGGCGGAAGTTTCATTGAGATTCCGCACAAAGAAGGCGCCGAAAACTAAATTCGAAACCCTAAATCCGAAACTCTAAACAATCTGAAATGCAGCAAAGTCGAAGTTCTGAACTGGAAGCCAATAATGAAAGCGATTTAGCTATTAAGGCAGGAACAAGGCGGAGATTGGAATTTGGATTTGTTTAGGATTTCGGAATTCGAATTTAGGATTTCTCATTACTCGCAGCAGGTGTTCTTTAAGATCAGGTTGGTAGTGTATGCTTCACGGTAATTACCCGCGAGTGGTCGTTGCAGGTTTGGCCGGTGACTCCGGGAAAACGCTTGTGTCTTGTGGACTTCTGAAGTGTTTCAGGGACAGGGGCATCGAAGTGTCCGCGTTCAAGAAAGGCCCGGACTACATCGATCCCGCATGGCTTGGCCTGGCTTCGGGGAGACCTGCCAGGAATCTCGACACGTATCTAATGGGATTTGCTGAGACAAGAAATTCATTCCTCAAATATGCCGGCCCTGACGAGATCAGCGTTATCGAAGGGAACAGGGGACTGTTCGATGGGGTAGATCGCAGCGGGACTCACAGCACGGCAGAGCTCGCGAAATTACTGCAGGCTCCCGTCATAATTGTACTGAACATCTCCAAGGTTACACGTACCGCCGCTGCGATGGTACTCGGTTGCATGAGACTTGATCCGGAGTTGAAAGTTGAAGGCGTCATCCTGAATCATGCGGCCAATTCAAGACACGCACATGTGGCGAAAGATGCGATCGAATCCGCAACCGGCGTTCCGGTGATTGGAGCCATCCCTAAATTGACGGGAGGATCGGTTTTGCCCTCTCGACATCTCGGGTTGGTCATGCCGGGCGAGTTTCAAAGGAGCCTGCAGTTCCTCGAAGTTGCAAAGAACATCATTGGAGACAACGTCGACACCGCCGCAATCGTCGAATTAGCCGGGAAAGCCCCATCCCTAGATTTTGTCACAACGCCAGTGGATGACAGGTTGTCTCAGGAACAAGCGGGAGAACGAGGCAAGCTGCGAATTGCCTATTTCAAGGATGAGTCGTTCTCGTTCTACTATCCTGAGAACCTCGAGATGCTCGAGGCGGCGGGCGCGGAGCTTATCCCGATTTCTCCAAGCCGGGGAAAATTGAGCGATGATGTGGATGCACTCTATATCGGCGGCGGTTTCCCGGAAATGAATCTGACGAGCCTGGTCATGAACAGGGAGATGATTTCGCGGGTCAAAGAACTCGCCGAAAACGGTTTGCCGATCTATGCCGAATGCGGTGGGTTGATGTATCTGGCGGAGAGCATCGAATGGAAGGACCAAGAGTATCGAATGTCAGGGGTTCTTCCGATCTCGGTCCGGATGAATGAGAAGCCGCAGGGGCACGGCTATTGTGAGGCTGCCGTTGACGGTAAGAATCCGTTTTTCGGACCGGGTACTACAATCAAGGGACATGAATTTCATTACTCGCAGATCATCGACTATGATCAAGATGTTCACACCGCACTTTCTGTTTCCCGTGGAGTCGGATGCTTCGGTAGGAGAGATGGGGTGACATACAAGAACGTGTTTGCGAGCTACTTGCATCTGCATGCGACTTCGTGTCCCGAATGGGCGAGTGGAATGGTCTCCTGTGCAAGAAAATTCAGGGATTCGAAAGAGGCGAAGCGCTTACTTGCTGTACCAGAGGTAGAGTTCGGGATGAAATGAATCCTGAAGCGTCAAGAACACGATGCCGCGGCGGCGCTCGCGGTCATGACCCTACAATCGTACTGCAGCGTGCTTTTTGGAAAAAGCTGAACTGAGAGATTAAATGGCAAAAATAGTAAAGAAAGTATCGAAGCCCTTAGGAAGTCTGAGATCGCAATCGGCTGGCGGCTCATCTCTTGAGACTTCGTCCTTGCGTCCGGTGCAGGTCCTTAAGACTCCTCCATGCTCTAACGGCTGTCCGAATGGAACAAACATAAGAGAGTTTCTGACAGTCATAAGTCAGTCGGAAGAATCCGGACTGACCTATCCGGAAGCGTTCCAGAAGGCGTGGGAAATCCTCACGGAGAAGAATCCGCTTCCGGCTGTATGCGGAAGAGTTTGCCCGCATCCCTGTGAGGACGAGTGTAACAGAGGTCACAAGGATGGTGCGGTCAGCGTCAACAGCCTCGAACGATTTATCGGCGATTATGCGCTCGAAAATGGCTTCAAGCTTCATCGGACTTCTGAAGCTGCCTACCCGCAGAAGGTAGCCGTAATAGGAGCGGGTCCGGCGGGTTTATCTTGCGCTTACCAACTCGCGAGAAGAGGTTACGAAGTAACCATCTACGAGGCGTTCAGTAAGCCCGGTGGGATGCTGAGGTACGGGATACCTGACTACAGGCTCCCTGCCAGCGTGCTTGACAAGGAGATCAAGAGGATCGAAGACCTTGGAGTCAACATCAAATGCAATCAGAGCGTGGGACGTGACATACCCTATGATGAATTGCGGAAGAATTACGACGCAATATTTGTAGGGATAGGAGCGCACAAGGGGAGGTTACTCGGCGTTCCAAACGAGGAGGCCGGGAACGTCTTCACGGGAACTGAATTCCTGAATAGGGTGAACTCAGGCGAGGCTGTAGACGTAGGAAACAAAGTCCTAGTGGTCGGGGCGGGTGACACTGCAATTGATGCAGCGCGCGTGTCGCGGCGTTTGGGTGCCGATGTGACCATAGTTTACCGGCGGACGAGAAATGAAATGCCTGCGATCAAGGAAGAGATTGCAGGTGCGGAGGAAGAAGGTGTCAGGCTGGAATTCCTGGCCGCTCCCGTGGATTTCGACAGAAGCGGCGACAGGGTGACAAGGATGAAATGCCAGAGGATGGAACTCGGTGAACCCGACGAATCGGGCAGAAGAAAACCTGTTCCAATACCGGATTCGTATTTCTTCCTCGACTGCAGTACGGTTATCGCCGCGATAAGCCAGGAGCCGGATTTTACGGGCCTCGATATTCTCCATGAAGGGAAGGACTGGATCAAAGCGGACAATAGCGGCACGACAAGGATTCCCGACACTTATGCCGGTGGTGATGACCTGGAACTCGGACTTGTCACGATAGCAATATTCAACGGGAGAAGAGCGGCGGAGACGATCCATAACAGGTTTCAGAACATTCCGGCGGGACCTGAACAGAAGCCGCCGGTTATCACGCACGACAAAATCATGCTGAGTTACTACGAGAGCAAGCTGAGAAATGAGCCGTTCAGTCTCCCGGCGGAAGAACGGCTGAAAGACCTGGACCGCGAGATCACCTCCACGCTGACACAAGAGCAGGCAATCGACGAGGCAAAGAGATGCATGAGCTGCGGCTCCTGTTTCGACTGCGGGACATGCTGGAGTTATTGTCAGGATCAGGTGATAGTCAAGCCGCTCGCAAGGCACGGTACATACAAATTCAAGCTGGACTTCTGCATCGGTTGCAAGAAATGCGCGGAAAACTGTCCGTGCGGATACATCGAGATGAAATAGGAAAGAAGGAAGTCAGGAATTGTGAAGGAAGGGATTATCGGAACAATGAAACCTCAGACGACAGCCGTTCTGATATTCCATCATTCCGGCGATCCAACTTGCTATAAATGGGAATTGGTCTAGAATGAAGATTTTAGTGTACGCAATCACAACTCAGAAAGGAACGAGTCAATGCCGACATTTGAATATGAAAACGTGAAGATCGAAGTCGACGAAGACGGCTTCATGGAGAAGCCGGAAGAATGGAGCGAAGACGTAGCGAAGGCACTCGCCATGACCGAAGATGTTAAAGAGATGACCGATGCACACTGGAAGATCGTCTACTATCTGCGCGACTATTACAAGAAATACGGAATCGCTCCAATGATCCGGAAGGTCTGCAAGGAAACGGGCTTCTCGCTGAAGGAGATCTACGACCTGTATCCCTCGGGTCCTGCAAAGGGAGCCTGCAAAGTGGCGGGTCTCGCAAAGCCGACCGGTTGCGTATAGGAAGTCGCGAATTTCTCTTTTCCGGCCCTTCAGTCAATTCCCGTAAAGGCAGATACAGTATGTCTATTCTGCCGGAAGGCGGAAAGAAGGGCACGACAACGATTCAAAAGGGAACTAATTGGCACGAAGCCTGAAATCCCTAAACGAACCCTGGCAATGTCTGTGACCGCTATGCTGCAAGAATTACTGATACGAAAGAAATCGGCGATTGTCGATAAGTGGGTTAAAATATTCCTTGGCTACTATCCGGCAGAGAGCCTGAAATTCCTGGCTTCGCAGAAAGACCGGTTTGCAAACCCGGTCGGTTACACGATATCAAGCAGTGCAGGAGCAATATTCGACGAGCTGATCGGGGACAGCGAATCCAGTATGACGGAGGCCCTTTTGAAAGATGTGGTAAGGATCAGGGCCGTTCAGGAATTTTCGCCATCACAGGCGGTGAGATTCGTCTTCGACTTGAAAGGAGTCATCCGCAACGAAATCAGGAAGGAGATCGACTGGATTGATTGCCGCGATGAACTTGAAGTGCTTGAATCCAGGATCGACAATCTGGCATTGATTGCCTTTGACTCGTATATGGAATCCAGAGAAAGACTCTTCAGGATCCGGATCGACGAGGTTAAAGCAAGATCGTCAGAGGCGGCGGCTGAAAACGGCGGTGTGCAAAATGACAGCCATGTGAAGCGCAATGGTTAGGCCCGAGAGTCGAAAGCCCGGATTCAACTCATTGCCGTGGGTTTTGCCGCGACTGCATCGCGGTGAAGGGAAAAAGAAATGAATGTTATTTTCTCGCTCTTTGCAATCCTCATAATAATAGCAGCCGCTTTTCTGGGCGCGAGTGTGCCGCGGCTGGATTTCCTGTTCGGGGTTGCCATTCCGTATGCGGCCATAACTATCTTCCTGGGCGGCATAATCTATCGAGTCGTCAAATGGTCGACCTCACCGGTACCCTTCCATATCCCAACGGTCGCCGGTCAACAGAAATCTCTTCCGTGGATCAAAGACAGCCCGCTGGAGAGCCCTCACAATACATGGGGTGTCATCGGTAGAATGGCGCTCGAGGTTCTGTTCTTCAGATCGCTGTTCAGGAATACGAAGATGGAAATGAAGAACGGGCCAAAATTGACCTACGGCAGCAGCAAGTATTTGTGGCTTGGTGCCATCGTATTCCATTGGTCGATGCTGATTATCATTCTGAGGCATCTGCGACTGTTCATGCAGCCTATTCCTGCTTTTGTGCTGGGAGTGGACGGCATTGACGGTTTCTTCCAGGTGGGTTTGCCCGGCCTCTACGTCACGGATGTTTTAATCTTGAGCGCGCTGACTTTCTTGATTTTGAGGCGCCTTACTGTTCCCAGGCTCAGGTACATATCTCTCTCGTCGGATTACTTCCCCCTTTTCCTGATCTTCAGTATAGCTGCCACCGGCATTCTGATGCGGTACTTTTTTAGAATCGACCTGGTGAACGCGAAGGAGCTTGCGGTCGGGTTGTTCTCGTTTCATCCCGTAGTCCCACAAGGGATCGGGGTCTTGTTTTATGTGCATCTGTTTCTCGTCAGCACGCTCCTTGTGTATTTCCCGTTCAGCAAGCTGCTACACATGCCGGGGATATTCCTCTCGCCGACGCGAAACCTGGCGAACAACAGCCGCATGAAGAGGCACGTCAACCCATGGAATCATCCTGTGAGAGTTCACACGTATGAAGAATACGAAGACGAATACAGAGAGAAGATGAAAGAAGCGGGATTACCCTTGGATAAGGAATGAAAATGGCCGGACCAAAATTAAAACCCGAAGAGTTAGCCAGCAAGATCAAGTACAGCCTTCCCCCGAAAGGCTGGATGGATCAGCCTGTGGAATTCAAAGAGGGGACATTCAGCTATAGCGGGAATCCGAAGAACATCGAGTATATGGATCTGCCGAATCCAAGAAAGTGGCAGCCGACCGACCCGGACTGGAAGCTCCCTGAGAACTGGAAGGAAATCATACTTGAAGGACTCAAGGACAGGCTGCACAGGTTCCGTTCTCTGCAGATTTTCATGGACATTTGCGTCCGGTGCGGAGCATGCGCCGACAAATGTCATTTCTTTATCGGCTCAGGAGATCCGAAGAACATGCCTGTAATGAGAGCCGAGCTCCTTAGGGCGGTATATAGGAATGACTTTGCACTTGCCGGCAAGATCTTCGGCAGGTTTGCGGGTGCGCGCGAACTGACGCTCGATGTAGTCAAAGAATGGTTTTATTACTTCTACCAGTGCACACAGTGCCGACGCTGTTCGGTGTTCTGCCCATATGGTATAGACACGGCCGAGATAACGTTGCTTGTCCGCGAGCTGCTCAGTCTCGTCGGTGTCAATATCGACTGGATCGTCACGCCCGTCGCAAACAGCTTCAGAACCGGTAATCATCTGGGCATTCAACCGCACGGTTTCAAGGACAGCATCGATTTCGCAGTCGACGAGCTGGAGTCGATAACGGGTGTCAGAGTCGAGGCTCCAATCAACAAGAAAGGCGCGGAGATTCTCTTCATCACTCCTTCGGCAGATTACTTCGGAAGCCCTCATTATTATACTCTGCTCGGCTACCTCGCGTTGTTCCACGAAATAGGTTTGGATTACACCTGGAGCACATACGCATCTGAGGGTGGAAATTTCGGCTCCTTCATCTCGCACGATCTCATGAAGAGTCTAAATGCGAAAATGTATGCCGAGGCCAAGCGGCTCGGCGTCAAATGGATACTGGGCGGCGAATGCGGACATATGTGGAGAGTTGTGCACCAGTATATGAACACGCTGAACGGTCCCGCAGATTTCCTCGAAGAGCCCGTCTCTCCGATTACAGGTACCAGGTTTGAAAATGCGAGGTCGACCAAGATGGTGCATATATGCGAATTCACCGCCGATCTCATCAAGAACGGGAAGATCAGGCTGGATAAGGGCCGCAACGATAACCGGAGAGTTACTTTTCATGATTCCTGCAATCCAGCCAGAGCGCTTGGGCTGATCGAGGAGCCCCGTTACCTGATCAGGAACTCCTGCAACTATTTCTTCGAGATGCCTGAGAACACGATCAGGGAGCAGACATTCTGCTGCGGCAGCGGCGCCGGGCTCGGCACCGACGAGAACCTCGAAATGAGAATGAGAGGTGGTCTGCCCAGGGCAAATGCTGTTAAGTTCGTCAAGGAGGAGCACGGCGTCAATTTCCTCGGCTGTATTTGTGCGATCGACAAGGCGACACTGCCTCCCCTAATGGAATACTGGGTCGGCGGCGTGGAGGTCGGCGGCGTTCACGAACTCGTCGGCAATGCTCTGATAATGAATGGCGAAAAGGAAAGGACGACGGACCTTCGCGGAGAACCTTTTCATATCGAAGGAAACTGGAATGCACGATAGCGGTAAAATTATTGTCGGACTGGTGATTTTCGTAGGGTTGTTCACGGCTCCTTTCTGGTATGACCTCTCGAGCAGTGAAGCGTTGGAAACACCCAATCCGGTTCTCCCGGCGAAGCCGGATCAGAAGGAATGTGTGGCAAACCTGGAGTTCATGAGACGCAACCACATGGCCCTGCTCGACCAATGGAGAACCGAAGTTGTCAGAGATGGGATGACTTACTTCAAGTCGGCTTCCGGAAAAGAATTCGAGATGAGATACACGAAGACTTGCCTGGGCTGCCATCCGAACACTTCACAGTTCTGCGATCAGTGCCACAACTACGTCGGTATCAATCCTTATTGTTGGGATTGCCACAATAAACCAGAGTTAGGTGGGGTACAGTTAGATACGGCACAAATTCTAAATCCCAAGTCCGAAACTCTAAGTGAGCGCCTTGCGCCACCCCGCGCATCCTCTTCAAGTAATATTGATCGGGACAGATTCAAATCACGAAGTTCAAATCGTCCAAGCTCTGGCTCAGGAGCTTTTTGATGATTTCGGGCATTTGTCTTTTGGATTTGGGTTTTGTTTCGAGTTTAGTGTTTAGGATTTAGAGTTTGTTCTATATTGCGCAAACCATGCTGTTTAAAGTCTAAGATTTCGGAATAATGATGAGTATTAGTCGAAGGACACTTCTGAAGCTGGCCGGCCTTACGGTACTCGGCGTCACGGCAGAGAAATATGCAAGCGCCCACGCTGGCAGCACCACCGCAAAAGTTCTCGCCAAAGCCGTGAGCGCCGGGAAGCGGCTGACAAATAACAATGTGCAACAAAAAGTACGCCTGGCGATGGTGGTGGACCTGAGGAAGTGCGTTTCCGAGCAAGGGTGCACAAAATGTATAGATGCCTGCAACCAGGCTCACAACATACCGGACTTCGGCGACTCGAAGGATGCGATAAAATGGATCTGGGAAGAGCCTTATGAGAATGCATTCCTCGACCAGGAAAACTTCTACATGAGGGATGAGTTCAAGAATAAGATGGTCCCTGTGTTCTGCAACAACTGTGACGAGCCGCCGTGCGTGGAGGTTTGCCCGACGCAGGCGACTTTCAAACGGGACGACGGGATCGTGATGATGGACTGGCACAGGTGCATAGGTTGCAGGTACTGCATGGCGGCCTGCCCGTATGGCTCGCGGAGTTTTAACTGGAGGGACCCAAGGCCATTCATCAAAAACATCAACCCGGATTATCCGACACGTATGAAAGGGGTTGTCGAGAAATGTACCTGGTGCGATGAGAGAGTCGACCAGGGACTCCTCCCGCTTTGTGTGGAGGCTTGCCCGGAAAAAGCGATGGCCTTCGGAAACCTTAATGATCCTGACTCGGATGTGAGACAATTACTGAAGGACAATTTCTCAGTCAGACGAAAACCCGGTCTCGGAACAAGTCCGGAAATCTACTATCTGGTATAAGGTAAATCATATGATAGAACATGCATTTAGAGGGAGCAGGAAGTACTGGAGCTGGCTCCTGTTCCTGGCCCTGGTAATCCTGGCAGGATTCTACTTCTACATGAGGCAATTCATCTACGGGCTCGGAGTAACCGGCATGAGCAGAAACGTGAGCTGGGGACTTTATATAGCTCAGTTCACTTTCATAGTCGGGGTGGCCGCGTCGGCGGTTATGGTTGTCCTTCCATATTACCTGCACGACTACAAGGCATTCGGGAAGATAACGATTCTCGGTGAGTTCCTCGCCATTTCATCGGTCATTATGTGCATGCTCTTTGTCTTTGTCGATCTTGGCCAGCCCTTTCGCGTGTTGAACATTTTCCTCTACCCGACATTCCACTCGCTTATGTTCTGGGACGTGGTCGCGTTGAGCGGCTATCTCGTGTTAAACGTCATTATTACGCGCGTGACACTTGAGGCTGAGCGGAATTCGATATCCCCTCCGAAATGGATCAGGCCCGTAATAATCATTTCGATTCCCTGGGCGATCAGTATTCATACGGTCACGGCGTTCTTGTTTGCCGGTCTTGCAGGGAGACCGTTCTGGCTGACCGCCGTACTCGCTCCAAGATTTCTGGCATCCGCATTCTCCGCCGGTCCGGCATTGCTGCTGCTGCTCTGTCTCCTGCTTAAAAAGTTGACACGCTTCGACGCGGGTGAAGAAGCCATTAAGAAGCTGGGGTTGATAATCACTTACGCGATGTGTGTAAATGTATTTCTCATTCTGATGGAATTCTTCACGACATTTTACAGCCACATTCCGGAGGACGCAGCGCACTTGCAGTATCTGTATTTCGGCCTTGATGGAAAAGCGAAGCTGGTTCCGTGGATGTGGGCCTCCGCAGCCCTCGCGATTATCTCGCTTGCGGTTCTTCTTGTTCCGCGAGCCCGCAGGGATCACAGAACACTTATCCTCGCCTGTACTGCCGTATTTCTATCGATATGGATCGACAAGGGACTCGGACTGGTCATAACCGGTTTCATCCCGTCGCCATTCGGCAAGGTGATCCAATACTGGCCCACGATACCTGAATCAATGATTGCGCTGGGAATCTGGGCTATCGGAGTCCTCCTCATAACGATATTTTACAAAATGGCCCTGTCTATAAGGCGCGAGGTGGAGGCGTAACTCGTGAAGACTAGCGTTTGCCGAATTATCATATTCAACCGCCGAGCTAATTATGACCGAAGACGAAACAGGTAAGATTGTGGCCGACTATGCGTCAAAAGTTCACCCGGCGCTCGGACCCGGACTACCGGAGTCTGCCTGCGGGTTTTACCCCAGGCACGAGATTACCGAGAGAGTAGCCGATCGTTCCAATGCGGTCTCTTATGTTCGTATGCGAGAGAGGCACGAAAGGTTATGAAGCGGCAAGGTTGTTTAGGGTGAATGGGCACAGTAACGTCTCGTATTTGGGCGGCGGCAATCTGCTTTACAGCAGAATAGAGAGTCGTATGAAAGCTCGGCGTTCAGTGCGACGCGCGGTCAGTTAGAAGCGTGAGAAAGAGACTTTCGTTTCTGAAACGTGTGTGTTGTGAAATGAACAAGCTAAGTAAGCGGGAGGCGTTATGTCAATCATAACTATCTCAAGAGGGTCTTTGAGTGCGTCGGTGATGCTTGCAGAGAAGGTATCGGAAAGACTCAAGTGGGCGGTCGTGACAAGAGAAGATGTACTCAGGGCGGCGGAAAAATACGGGATCAAAGAGACGGGGTTAGGTGAACTGTCATTCATTGAAAAGTCGCCGGGCATCCTGGACAAGATGGGAGACCGAAAGAAGCATTATCTCTTATGTTTTCAAACTGCGCTGTTCGACTTTGCGCTCAAGGGGGACTTTATCTACAACGGTCACCTCGCGCAGTTCCTTCTCACGAAGATTCCTTCAGTGGTGCGTGTTCTGTTGACTGCCCCCGATGAATTCAGAATCAGCAGTGTGATGAAGGAAAGCGGCAAATCGAGGGGGGAAGCTATTTCACACATTAAGCTGACTGACGAGAGGAGACAGAAGTGGTCTCATTTCCTGTACGGAGTAAACTGGAAAGATCCGGCTTTTTACGACCTGGTGTTCAACATTGAGAGAATAAGCATAGACCTTGCAGCGGATATCCTTGCAGATGTCATATCCAGCGAAGAGTTTAAATCGGGAAAGGAGACCGAGCAGGTCCTCAGAAATTTGCATCTTGCTTCGCTGGCAAAAGTCAGCCTGCAGCAATCGCCGCGGACAAGGGGAAGCGATGTGGAGATCGAAGCGGACTCGGCAAGCGGATCGTTGACGGTGACAGGAAGCTGCCCCAGGGTAGGCGCCGGAATGTGGGAAAACGACATCAGGACTGTACTCTCGAAACTGGAGGGAGTTAAAACAATCAAAGTGGAGAAATCAGTCGTGGGATATTACGAATGAACACCGGGAAGCGGATGCTCGAGACCGGATACCAGATGCTGAATATGGAATATGAATTGCAAATTCATACAAAGTGTTGAGAAACAGCACATGGGCAAGAAATGATCCGGTATCTGGTGACCGGAATCCAGTATCCAGTACCAAGAATGGAATTTCATCATGAATGACAACTCAATGACATCTGATCTTCTGATAGTAGGCGCCGGCATAGCAGGTATCACCGCGGCAGTAGAAGCTGCCGAGACGGGATTGAAGGTTGTGCTGCTGGAGAAAAGGGCGTACATCGGCGGGAAAGTAACTCAGTTCAACAAGTACTTCCCGAAATTATGTCCGCCAAGCTGCGGATTGGAAATCAACATCCGCCGGTTGCGTTCGAACCCGTTTATAAAACTATTCACGCTGGCGGAAGTGAGCGACGTTTCCGGTGAAGCTGGAAAGTATGAGGTCAACATCAAATTGAAGCCGAGGTTTGTTACCGATAAATGCACTTCCTGCGGAGACTGCGTTCAAGTCTGCCCGGAATCGAGGAACAACGATTTCAATTACGGAATGGACCGGACCACTTCGATTTATCTTCCATACGGGAACTCATATCCCGCGAAGTATGTGATCGACCAGGCGACCTGTAAAGGAAGCCTCTGCAACAGGTGCGTGGATGTGTGCAAGTACGGCGCAATAGATTTATCCGAGCAGGAAACGGCCATCACGGTAAAAGCCCGTTCAATCATTTGGGCAACCGGATGGGAGCCTTATGACGCGAAGAAGCTTGACATGCTCGGCTTCGGCAAATTCCCGGACGTCATCACAAACGTAATGATGGAGAGATTGGCTGCCCCCGACGGGCCGACAAAAGGAAAGATCCTGCGGCCTTCAACGAACGGAGGAATCAGCAGCGTCGCGTTCGTGCAATGCGCCGGTTCAAGAGACGAAAACCATCTCGAATATTGTTCCTCCGTCTGCTGTATGGCGTCATTGAAACATACGAGGTACATACGCGAACAGTACCCGGACGCCGAAATTCACGTCCATTATATCGACGTCAGATCCAGCGGCATCTTCGAAGATTTTTACAGCGACGTTCAGAAGGATGCTAAGGTACATTTCCTTAGAGGGAAAGTCGCAAAGGTCTCCTTTGATGCGTCCGGCGACAGGCTGGTAGTTGAGGCAGAGGACACGATGACGGGTGCCCGTATAAAGGAGTCCGTGGATCTCGTCATCCTGGCAACCGGAATGCAGCCGGCCGTGAAGGACCTGCCGATTGACCGTTCATTGATAGACAGCAACGGCTTCATTATCTCCGACACACCCGGAATGATCGGATGCGGTGTGAATACGAACCCGAAAGATGTGTCATCCGTTGTCCAGGAAGCAACGGGTTCGGTATTGAAGGCAATTCAAGCAATCAAAGGGAACTAGCAAAATGGCTATAGAGGCTAAAGTTGGCGTTTACCTGTGTTCTGGATGCGGGATCGGGGAATCCCTGAAATGCGAAGAGCTGGCGAAGGTTGCCACCGCGGAAAACAAGGTGCCGGTCTGCAAGATCAAAAGCTGGCTATGCAGTGAAGGGAGTGTTAGAGAAATAAGTGTAGACATCAAACGCGAGAATTTGAACCGCGTGGTGATCGGAGCCTGTTCGCCGAGGTTTCTCTCCGACGTTTTCCAATTTGATTCCAGTGTCCTGGTCGACCGCGTCAATCTGAGAGAGAATGTTGCCTGGACTCATAAGCCAAACGACGAAGATACACAAATGCTTGCGGGTGATTACCTTCGAATGGGGATTGCGAAGGTAAGGAACAGCGAGCCTCCACAGCCGTTCAGGAATGAAGTCAATGAGACGATCCTTGTCGTTGGCGGAGGCGTCACTGGGTTGACATCCGCACTCGCTGCGGCGAAGGCGGGCTTTTCAGTGGTGCTGACCGAGAAAGAAAGTCGGCTTGGTGGGTGGGCGAACAAGCTCTACAAGATTGCCCCTTATGAGCGGCCTTACACGGAACCGCAAGACTCGAAGATCGAGTCGTTGATTTACGAAGTTGAAACCAACGTCAGGATAACAGTAGTAACTTCCTGTTTGATCGAAAAAATTTCCGGTCAGCCTGGAGATTTCAAGGTAGTGTTGAGGATCGACGGAGGAGCCCGTACAGAACTGATGACCGTAGGCGCCATTGTTCAGGCGACGGGTGGAAAGCCTTATGATCCCAACAAGTTGGGCGATCTTGGGTATGGCAAATTTGATAATGTCATAACGGGTGTCCAGCTTGAACAATATTTCAAGGATGGAACTGACCATCAGATTTTCAGAGGCGGGTCCGTCAAGAGTGTCGCCTTCATATTATGCGCGGGCTCGAGGGACGAAAAACATCTCCCCTATTGCTCTTCGGTTTGCTGTTCAGCTTCGCTGAAGCAGGCGTTGTATATCAGGGAGAGATATCCCGACGCGCTCGTGTACTTGATTTACAGAGACATGAGAACGCCCGCCCGGCACGAACTGTTCTACAAGCGAGTTCAGAATGAAGACAGAGTATTTCTTACGAAAGGCGAAGTCGCCGGTCTCAGCAAATCAGACAACGGTTCAATATTCATAGACATAGACAATACGCTTCTGGGTGAAAAAGTCCGTATAGAATCCGATCTGGTGGTGCTTGCGACCGGCATGGTTCCAACGACGCTGGTCGGCAACGTTGAATCAGGAAACGATGGGCCGACATCAGGAGAGGTAACACTTGACGGGAAAAAAGCGGCTGAGTCTGCCGAAGCCGGTGCGAAGATATTGAACCTGGCATACAGGCAGGGTACCGATCTGCCCACCCTGAAATACGGATTTCCCGATTCCCACTATATCTGTTTTCCCTATGAGACGAGGAGAACCGGCATCTACGCTGCCGGGTGCGTGCGTTCCCCGATGGATTTTTCCGCAAGCAAGAATGATGCTTACGGCGCCGCGTTGAAGGCGATACAACTCGTGCACTCCGTCAAAGAAGGAAAGGCGGTCCATCCGAGATCGGGCGACGAATCATTCCCCGAATTCTTCCTCCAGCGATGCACGCAGTGTAAGCGATGCACTGAGGAATGCCCATTCGGGACTTTGGATGAAGATGAGAAGGGGACCCCGCTTCTGAACACCAACAGGTGTCGAAGGTGCGGCATCTGTCTTGGAGCATGCCCGGAGAGAATTATCTCGTTCAAGGATTACTCTATCGCAATGGTTTCATCAATGATCAAAGCTGTCGAGATACCGGACGAGGATGAGGACAAACCCAGGATACTCGCGTTCATGTGTGAGAATGACGCTTATCCTGCGCTGGATACTGTGGGGAAGTGCCATATGGAATACGACTCCAACATCCGCGTGATCCCGGTCCGCTGTCTCGGATCGGTGAATGTTGTTTGGATCGCGGATGCACTTTCCAAAGGCTTCGACGGCGTTCTCATGCTCGGTTGTAAGTTCGGAGTCGACTACCAGTGTCACTTCATTCGAGGGAGCGAACTCGCGAACAAGAGAATGGAGAACGTTCAGGAAAAGCTTAAGCAGCTTGTGCTTGAGCCGGAGAGAGTAAAGCTCTTGACGCTTTCGATCGATGAGTACGCAAAGCTACCCGGAATTTTCAACGAATTTGTCGAAGAAGTGCGGGAGATTGGCCCCAACCCTTATAAGGGCATGTGACCGAATTCCCAACAGAATGATTACAAAACTCCTGCTCTTCGTTGATTCTACCTGTAGTGGCGGGTATGTTTTTGCCGGTAACATTCTTAAATGAGAGGAAAGTTATGGCAGGATCTACTTTGATACGGCCGCACGGAAGCGATAAGCTGAAGATCCTTCTTCTGAGCGGCAAAGCAAAAGAAGAAGAACTACAGAAGGCAAAAAGCCTTAAGAAACTTTGTATGACCAGTCGAGAGACGGGTGACCTGATAATGCTTGGGATTGGAGGGTTCACGCCGCTCGACGGTTTCATGGGCCATGACGACTGGCAGGGAGTCTGTTCCGACATGAGAATGGCGGACGGCTTGTTCTGGCCTATTCCCATTACGATGTCGGTCTCGGATGACGAGGCAAAATCACTGAAGACAGGTCAGGAAGTGGCGCTGTACAGTGATGAGACTGATGAATTGATGGGAACTATGCGAGTCACTGAGAAATACCAGATCGACAGGGATTTTGAGTGCAAAGAGGTCTTCACCACGACGGATCCTGAACATCCCGGCGTGAAGATGGTGATGCAGCAGAAGCCGTGGAACATAGCCGGTCCGGTCAAAGTGCTCTCAGAAAGCTATTTCCCAACCGAGTTTGCAGGATTGTACCAACGGCCCGAGGAAAGCCGGAAGATATTCGCGGAGAAAGGATGGAGAACGATAGCGGCGCTGCAGCTTCGCAATCCGATGCACCGTTCTCACGAGTTCCTCGCGAAGATTGCCCTGGAAGTCAGCGATGGCTTGTATATTCATCAGCTTGTCGGAAAGTTGAAACCGGGCGACATCCCCGCCGAAATCAGGGCAAAATGCATCGATGTACTCGTTGAAAACTACTTCGTCAAAGACACCGCTGTCTGCGGCGGATATCCTCTGGATATGCGATATGCCGGGCCGAGAGAAGCGCTGTTGCACGGTGTATTCAGACAGAATTTCGGCTGCACTCATCTTATAGTGGGACGCGATCATGCCGGAGTGGGAAACTATTACGGGCCATTCGACGCTCAGAAGATATTCTACCAGTTACCGGCCGACGCACTGTTGCTGAAGCCGCTTCCGATTGACTGGACGTTCTGGTGCTTCAAATGCGGCGGCATGGCATCGATGAAGACCTGCCCGCACAAGAAAGAAGACAGATTATTCCTGAGTGGTACAGCTCTCAGGAAGGCTCTGTCTGAGGGAAGCGAAGTGCCGCCGGAGTTCAGCAGACCCGAAGTGCTTGCTATCCTACGCGATTACTATTCGAAGCTGGATGAGAAAGTCGAAATAAAGATGCACCAATTTGCGACCGGGGACGCATCTGAGAAAGCAAAGAAATAACAAAGGCAAATTCTAGACTCTAAATACTAAACTCTAAACAAATTCGAATGTTCAAAAGTCGATTAACAATGCCTTCGGACTCAAGGAAAACTGGTAGGGTGCAAACATCCGCTATTTCGAGATTTGAACGTTGTTTAGAATTTAGGGTTTCGGATTTAGAGTTTATGACGTTATGGGATTCCTGGAGATTTTATCAATCAAGTGAAACTGTAAAGGAGGTAATTTCATGCCGAGTTATGTGAATCCTGATAAATGCGATGGATGCAAGGCATTGGACAAGACGGCGTGCCAGTACATCTGTCCGAATGATTTGATGGCGCTGAACAAGGACTCGATGAAAGCTTATAACCGTGAACCGGAGATGTGCTGGGAATGCTACAATTGTGTCAAGATTTGTCCGACGCAGGCAATCGAAGTTCGGGGTTATGCGGATTTTGTTCCGCTCGGTGCGACTGTGACGCCGATGAGAAGCACGGATTCGATTATGTGGACCGTGAAGTTCCGCAACGGTACGTTGAAAAGGTTCAAGTTCCCGATTCGGACGACGGAAGAAGGAAAGGCCGTCCCCGATGGCGGATGGAAATCAAAAGAAGCCGACCTCAAGAGTCCGGTGCTATTCACGGAGCCAGAGTCTTTGGGTCTTCCACAAGTAGTCGCAATAAAGCATTAGGGAGGTTGGAACAGTTATGGCAAATATGAAGACAGAAGTGGTGGAAACCGATCTGTTGATCGTCGGCGGTGGGATGGCCGCGTGCGGAGCAGCAGTAGAAGCCGCCTTTTGGGCGAAGCAGCACGGTTTGAAGGTCACACTCGTCGACAAGGCCGCCGTAGACAGAAGCGGCGCGGTTGCAATGGGACTCTCCGCAATCAATCAATACGTCGGCATCAAAGACGGAAAGAACACGGTCGAAGATTACGTGAAATATGTTCGCAGCGATCTCATGGGAATAACCCGTGAAGACCTGGTGTACAACATCGCGCGTCACGTCGATTCCACGGTTCACCTGTTCGAAAAGTGGGGATTGCCGATCTGGAAAGATGCCGAAGGGCACTATGTGCATGAAGGCAGATGGCAGCTCATGATCAACGGCGAGTCGTACAAGGTCGTCGTTGCTGAAGCAGCAAAGAACGCACTAGGTGCTGAGAACATTTACGAGCGGGTGTTCATCGTCGGACCTCTGATGCAGGACGGGGTTTGTGTAGGAGCGGTTGGTTTCAGCGTCCGTGAAGAGAAGTTCTATGTGTTCAAATCAAAGGCGGTTCTGGTGGCGATGGGTGGAGCGGTACACGTGTTCAAGCCGCGGTCTTCGGGTGAAGGCTTAGGTCGCGCGTGGTATCCGCCGTGGAACTCCGGTTCGAGCGCTTACTTCACTCTTAAGGCCGGCGCCGAGATGACCTGCCAGGAAGTGCGCTTTATTCCGGTGAGGTTCAAAGATGCGTACGGTCCGGTTGGCGCCTGGTTCCTGCTGTTCAAGTCGAGAGCGACTAACGGCATGGGCGGCAACTACATGGAAGAACGCAAGGACGAACTGGAGAAATGGGTCCCGTACGGCAAGGTAAAACCGGTCCCGGCGAACCTGCGGAACTGGCTAATGATGCTCGACGTCATGGACGGAAAAGGCCCGATTTACATGAGGACCGAAGAGGCAATCACGAAGATTGCATCGGAATCCGGCGATGAGAAGGCTGCCAAGAAGAAGCTCAAAGAACTCGAAGCCGAAGCGTGGGAAGACTTCCTCGATATGACGATTTCGCAGGCGATCCTATGGGCAGGAACCGACACGGCACCTGAGGAGAAACCTTCCGAGATTGCAGCTGCCGAGCCATATTTCATCGGCTCGCATTCCGGCGCATCCGGCGCGTGGGTCAGCGGACCGAAGGACCTTGCACCGAAAGACTACTACTGGGGTTACCCGAACATGTCAACGGTGGACGGAATCTTCTGCGCCGGCGATGCTTCGGGCGCCTCGAGCCACAAGTTCTCTTCCGGCTCTCATGCGGAGGGAAGAATAGCGGCAAAAGCGGCGATCGATTATATCGTCGATCACCCCGGCTCGCGCACGTACGATCAGGGCCAGATAGAGTCGTTGAAGGCCGAGATTATGAAACCCCTCGACATTTTTGGCCAGTTCAGTAAAACGTCGAGCGATCCTGAGATTAATCCCAACTATATCAGGCCGAAGATGTTCATGTTCAGATTGCAGAAGATCATGGACGAGTATGCCGGCGGCGTCTCATCGCAGTTCAAGACGAGCAAGGCGCTACTTGAAAAGGGTCTTGATCTGCTTCAGTACCTGAAGGTGGATTCGGAAAAACTCGCGGCGGCGGACCTTCACGACCTGATGAGATGCTGGGAAAACGTTCACAGGATGTGGCAGGCTGAAGCCCACGTACGGGCGATCCTGTTCAGGGAAGAAACCCGTTGGCCGGGCTATTATTTCCGCTCCGACAAGCCCTCGATGGACGAGAAGGACTGGAAAGTATTCGTGAACATGAAGTGGCTTCCCAAAGAAAACAAGTGGGAAGTCTTTTCGAGACCGATTATCTCAATAGTCAATTGATGATATCTCCCTACAGAGGGGGGAATTCTTCGCCCCCCTCTGTTCACTGACCGCGACGCAGCGAAGCGACAAGAACGATGGAGACAATTACAAACGCCAATGTCCAAACAAGGGAAAAGTTACAATTGAGAGAGTACAATTTGCCATTTCGAGGGTTACGGCTTATTCCTTTTGCTGTTGGAGTTTGTACAGGGACTGGTTTTTTGAAGCTGGACCTTTGCGGGGCTATAAGGCATTAGTTGTGTGATCGGGAAGATGTTGCCGAAGATCGGGAGGATTTAGGAACATGGAAGAAATTAAAAATTGTCCGCATTGCGGTTATCCGCTCATGAAGTGGCGTTGCCCGTCCGGGTCTTCCTGGGATGTGGAGTTTCTGCACGTTTGTTTCAACGATGAATGTACTTACTTCATTCGCGGCTGGGATTGGATGAGAACAAAATTCAAGCAGAACATTTCATACAGGTACTCGGTTAATCCTGTCAACGGCTCTTCCGGGCCGCTCCCTGTATGGTCGAAGGACGCGCTAAAGAATTCGATAATTGAATAGAACAGCCGGAAGGATTTTATCATGAAAGAGCTTGAGAATCTGAAAGAGGCGGTGTTGAAAGAGTATCCACGGATGCAAAGGGAAAGCGGGTTCAGGTTCAACTGCCATGAAGGAATCAGCTGCTTCAACAAGTGCTGCGCCGATGTCAACATTTTTCTGACTCCGTACGACGTCATACGGCTGAAAAACAGGCTGAAAATCTCTTCCCAGGAGTTCCTTGACAAGTACACTTTATTGCCGATCGACGAGAGCCAGAATCATCCGGTTGTCATGCTGAAAATGATGGCGGACGAAGACAAATCGTGTCCATTCGTGCGCGCAGGAGGGTGCTCGGTGTATGGAGACAGGCCATGGTCATGCCGGATGTTCCCGCTCGGGGTTGCCTCTCCAAAGGAGAGCAATGGATGTGACGGTGGAGAATTCTACTTCATGATTGAGGAGCCAGTCTGCCAGGGTTACCTGCAAGAGAAGCATCAGACAGTCGGCGAATGGGTTGAAGAACAAGGCGTCGGCCAATATTCCGAAATGGGAGAACTGTTCAAGGAAGTCTCCCTGCATGATTTCTTCAAAGAGAGAAAACAGCTCACTCCCGCCAAGCTGGAGATGTTTTACACGGTCTGCTACAACATCGATAAGTTCAGGGAATTCATTTTCGGAAGCTCCTTCCTGAAGAGATTTGACGTTGAAGAGGAGACCGTCAATGATATAAGAACAGATGACGAGGAGTTGCTGAAGTTCGGTTTCAACTGGCTCAAGTATTGCTTATTTGGTGATAAGACGATGCGAGTGAGGGCGGGCAATGATGCGGCTCCCCGGGTCGACACCGCGGCGAATGTCGGATAAAATAAACATCTAAGAAGCACGACTTATGGGCGAGCGAAATTTCGTTAAACCTGATCCACAGTTCATTGCAGATATCAAGCATTTCGGCGGGGAAAGTCTCAAGAAGTGCTATCAATGTGCTACCTGTACATCCACCTGTCCACTCTCTACGGAGGAGAACGGGTTCCCCCGCAGGCAGATGCTCCTCGCCGAATGGGGGCTGAAGGACCGGCTGCTCGAAGACCCCGGACCGTGGCTTTGCTTCTATTGCGGCGACTGCTCCGAACGATGTCCACGGAACGCCGATCCGGGCGAAACCATGATGGCGATGCGAAGGTATCTGACCTCCCAATATGATTGGACAGGTCTGTCCCGCCTGATGTACGGGTCGGTCTTCTGGGAAGTCGGCATCCTCGCAGCGGTCGCTGCTGTCGTGTTGCTTCTGTTTACGCTGCCGCACGATTATGGCTTCGGTTTATTGAGCCGTTCCGGTTCGACGCCTTTGTCGACCGTGATGCTCGATAAATTTGCGCCGGTCGGTATCATGGATTGGGGCGACAGAATCATGGCGGGTATTTTAGGAGTGCTGCTGCTCATCAATGCGGCGCGGATGTTCTCAGGCTTGACCCGAAGTGACAAGGTGCCGCTTACCACATATATCTCTCAGCTTCCGCATTTCATATTCCAGGGCCTAACACAGATTCGATGGAGGGACTGCGGAAGCAGAGCCGGGATCAAGAACTGGCTGCGGCATCTCTTCCTCGTCAGCGGGTATGCGATCATGTTCACGCTCGTCGTCGTGTTTCTGCCGTGGTTCCAGGTTGAGAATACAAGCCTGCACTGGACCAGTTTCCTGGGCTATTACGCGACAGCGGTTCTTCTGGCATCTACGGTATGGATTATGATCGACAGGTCTAAGAAGAGATCCGGGATGCACGGATTCAGTCATTTCTCGGATTGGCTCTTCCCTATACTACTCTTCCTTGCAGCGCTCACCGGCATTCTGCTCCACGTTTTCCGCGTGACGGACATGCCGATGGCGACATATGTCACATACATGATCCATATGGCAATCGTGGTTCCCATGCTTGTTGTAGAGGTCCCTTTCGGCAAGTGGGGACATTTGTTGTACAGGCCACTTGCGATCTATGTCGAGGCCGTGAGAAGCAGGGTCCGGCATTCTGCGGTGTCAGAAGTGACCGCCGTGGGTCATATGGTGGAACAGGTGTGATTTCGTGGCTGCTTCAAAGTTGCGTCACTGATGTGAATTAAATCCTATCCCGACGCATGTCGGGAGCACCAATATCTTGAGCACTCGGCTGGAGCTTATTACGGCCCAGCCGAAAAGGAGCAGGGAGTGAATGGCGCTAGTCCAGTTGATGTCAGGTGAGTCTGAACTCGACATGGTTGTCGGTTATCTGCTGGGAGCGGGGCTGATCATTGTCTCCATGTGTGTCCTTGTGGGGATCCTCTTTTTGTCTCGCGCTCATGCCAGCTCCGGTCTCCCGCAGGGAAGATCCGGAGTCATCGTCCCGCAGAATATGGCGCGCGTGTTGGGCTCGGTCATGCATGGGAGGAGCATCCAGAAGGGGACTCTCATGCTGCTCGCTGTCGGCACAATCAGCGTGACGTTACTTCTCTTTGTGTTCACCCTCGCTTTTTCCTGTATCTGTTTTGTCCACGTAACGGAAATCGCGTATGTGCTCCCGGGTGTGCTTGCCCTTGTCTTATTGATAGTCTGTTTCAAACGACGATAATACATTTGCCGCCTGCCATGGCATCAATTGCCCAGGGTGAACAATTGATGGATGTGCAGCTGGCACCGAAAGAGGTTCGGGCCGGAACAACCGGCAGAGCCGGTCAGTAGTTCTTTCGGATGTGCAGTTCCTGAAGTGTTGCTTTAGAATGATGAGGACCTGTGGCGATAATCACTGTATCGAGGGGCTCTTTCAGCGGAGGGAAGAGTCTTGGCGAGTGTGTCGCGTCGAGGCTGGGCTTCAGCTGCATCTCAAGGGAGGTGCTGGTGGACGAAGCGGTGAAACGATATGAAGTCCCTGAAGAGAAGCTGCGCGACGCCCTGACGAAGAAGCCTAGCCTGCTGGACCACCTCACGAGGGAGAAGTCACACTACCTCATGTGCTTGAGGGCCGCATTAATCCGCATGGTGAAAGACGAGAGGGCGGTTTACCACGGGCACGCCGGGCATTTGTTGCTGAGGGGAATTCCACATCTGGTGCGGGTAAGGGTAATTGCGAGCATGGAGTTCCGTACACGAGCTGTGATGGACAGCCAGCATGTGGGCAGGAAAGAAGCCGTCGAATATATCGAAAATGTCGACAAAGAGAGAAGCAAGTGGACCGAATTCCTCTACCATGAGGATTGGAACGATCCCTCGCAATACGACCTCGTTCTGAACATTGACCAGCTGGGCATTCTCGATGCTTGTGAGGTCGTATGCCGTGCCGCGACTATGGAGCAATATAAAATGACGCAGGAATCACAGATAATGCTGGATAACCTGGCGCTCAGCACGGAGGTGAGGGGAGTGATCGCGTGCGATGCAGCCCGGAAAGGTGTGGCCGATGCCGGAGTTGAGATCGAAGCAGACGATGGCATAATCACGATAAGCGGGACGGCAGCTTCGCTTGAGGATGCCGACAGGATCCGCGATCTTATAGCCTCCGTGCCCGGCGTGAGAGCCTTCAACTCGAAGATTGAGGTCTGGCCGCATTGGTGAACGCTGCTTTGATGAAGGACTGCCCGGCTCCACTCTCCGCTAACCCACAACCCGGTTATTTTTATGACAGGCAACCCGGCAATGAGTGAAGGCCGTATCTATGTTTAGTGTCCCCGTTCTTGTTCTGATCTCAATCCTCGTTGGAGTACTGGGTTCTTTGACAGGGTTGGGAGGCGCGAGCATCCTCGTCCCCATACTCGTACTTTGCGGGATACCGATGAAGGAAGCTGTGGCATCGACGATGGCAACCATCATAGCGACCTCTGCGAGCTCCAGCGTCTTTAATCTGAGGAACAGGATAGCAAACGTCAGGATCGCTCTTTACCTGGAGATATTTACGGTCACCGGTGCAATTATCGGGGCGACCATAACGAAACTTATCTCTCCAGTTTACCTGTACTTCTTCTTCGCGGCGTTCCTGCTCACCTCGTTCATGAGGGTCGGCATTTTCCGGAGGATCGTCCTGGAAAGGCTGCTTTCCCCGTCGAAAGAGCTGGACAGGTTTTCCCGTTTCCTCAATCTGAACGGCAGTTACATCGATGCGGTGAGAGAACGGCTAATCGAATACAGGGCGAGGAACGCATTTTGGGGAGGAGTGGGAATGTTCGTTGCCGGTCTTGCCGCAGGAATGCTGGGCATCGGGGCGGGCGCGTTCAAGGTGACAGTACAGGAGAACATACTCGGTTTGCCGCCGAAAGTGTCCAGCGCCACGAGCAACCTAATCATCGGCATGACCGCCTTGGCAGCTACGAGCGTATATTTGTCATGCGGCTTTCTGAACCTCATGCTCATGGCACCCATGGTCGTCGGTACTGCGATCGGCGGGATAATCGGCGGCAAAATCCTGAACAGGGCCACCGATTCTTTTCTTAGAATTCTCTTTTTCACAGTCGTCTCGATACTCATCGTGCAAATGCTGAGCAAAGGAATAATGTCCCTATGGCATTGATGCCATGTAACAGAAAAGAATTAAGACTCGAAACAGCGATGAGCTGCATTTTCGGCATTGGCGTTGCGGTCGCCTCAGTCTTGGTGATAATCGGAATTGTACTCTCGCATAACGCCAAGACAGGTTTCGATCTCCTGACAGGGCGAGCTGACTTTATCCACAGGTCCAATTTCTTCCGGTTGATAGGGTCATTGATGAGAAGCAGAAATATGCCGGGAGGTCCGCTCCTGTTTGTGACACTTGGGATGGTGAGTCTGGTATTGACTCCGTTGCTTGCGGTCACGGCGGCATTGGTGCATTTCGTATCGACGGGGAACTTGAAATTCGCTCTTATAACTCTCGCCGTCATGGCAATTCTCATCATTAGTCTGGCAGTGCACTGAGGCGGATTGGACAGTTCATTTGTAAATGGCCGGTCGGTCGCAACCGCAGAAGGAGAAACGGGTTCAACCGGTCGTCGTGTGCCCCTCTTTTCGTCGCATCCCAAATGGCGTTGGTTCATTCTCACTACGGTATTGATCGGTGCGGCGATGTCCGCACTTGATGTCAGTATTGAAAACATAGCGCTGCCGACACTGCGGAGCTACTATCATGTGAGCCTTTCTCTCGATGAATGGGTGGCGATGGCATATATGCTCACTCTCACGATTTTCCTCCCTCTCTTCGGGAGGCTCGCCGATATGTTCGGAAGGGCCAAGATGTACAATCTTGGGTTTATTATTTTCACGATTGGGTCCGCTTTGTGCGGTGTAGCGCCGACAATGGAATTTATGATTATATCGCGTGTAATACAGGCAACAGGCGGCGGTTTGCTACAGGCCAATTCAGTTGCGATAATCACGCAGAGCTTCCCGCGCTGCGAGCTCGGCAAAGCGATCGGGATTCAGGGGGCGGTGCAGGCGATTTCGATGGCTGTCGGCCCCTTCCTCGGCGGATTGCTCATCGGCCTGAATCTCTTCGGCACTCAATGGCGCTCAATCTTCTATGTCAATGTGCCGATTGGCATCATCGGAACAGTCGCGGCCTTTTACATACTGCCCGTCGACAAGAAAAACAAGACCAGGGAGAAGATGGATTATATTGGGTGCATTGCCTTTGCGGCCGCCCTGCTGTTTCTGGTCCTGGCGCTGAACGAAGGACGCAAGCTTGGCTGGGAGTCGGACACGATCCTGACATACTTTGTCCTGTTCGTGGTTTTCTTCGTCGTGTTCATAATAACCGAAATGAAGTTCAGCTACCCCATGATGGATTTTGAGCTGTACAAGATTTATGATTTCGCGGCAGGAAATATCACAGGCTTTTTCTCGTACTACGTCCTGTTTGGAATACTCTTCATAATGCCGTTCTATCTCGAGAACATAGCTCACTTCTCGGCCTTTGCCGCCGGCGCCATGCTGACTCCGATTCCTATCACCATGTCTCTCGTTGCGCCAATTGCGGGAACGCTTTCCGACAGGTACGGCCCGGCACTCATGACGTCGATCGGCATGCTCGTCTGCGCCGTCGCCTCGTTCTGCCTGATTTTCTGCGGAAGGAATCCCGATACGGCTCTGCTTGTCGTGGAGTTCACTGCGCTCGGAATCGGGATGGGACTGTTTACGCCGCCCAACAACAGTGCCGTGATGAGCTGCGTTCCCGAAGAACGTCTGGGAAGCGCCGGTGGAATCTTAAACATGATGAGGGCGAGCGGAAGGGTCTTCGGCATAGACATATCGGGACTGATCGTAACAACAATGACGGCAGCTTACCTGGGTTCGAGGGGATTTCAACATATCAACCTGTCGGCGGTCCCGCAGGAGATGAGGGAGAACGGCTTCATGCGCGGCTACGTGACGGTGCTTATTACGTTTACCGTGCTCAACTTTATCTCGGCCGTGCTTTCGGTGACGAAGAAGGGGAGGGCCAAAATGGCCGTGGAGCACTTCCTGTCGGAATGAGCCTCGGCTGGATCTACAGAATTATATCATCATTTATGTAGTAGTCTACGCAGCTGCAATCAAGACTCTTCACTCCCGGAATTTCAGCGACGATCCTTCTTATCCTGTCGGCATGGTCGGTGTTTCTTACTCTGCCGCTAACCCTGATGTGGCCATCAACGGCTTCGATCTTGAGCATGTAGTTCCTGGTCACGCTGTCTGACGCAAGGCTCGCTTTTATCTGGCTCTCGAGCAGCAGTTTCGCGATTGCCTTTTTGATTTCATCTGTCAGTTGATACTCAGGAGCGCTTGTCATAGTACTTATCATGCTGCAGGCTGTTTCTATGCTCGTGTCCCTTAAGTTCACGACAACGTCGTACAGCGAAGGGTCATTCCAATCTATCCCGTATAAGAACTTCGTCCACTTCTGCCGATACTTATCCATCTTCTTGATATAAAGGACCGCCTCTTGGCGCGAGAGCTTGTTCCGGTCCATTGCATAAGCTATCCGTTGTTCTTCCGTTGCGATGACTTTCACCTTGATCACGCGGCATACATCCTTCAACAGCAGGTGGCCCGCATGTCCGTAATAGACGACGTTATCGTTCCTTACGTGTTCACATAGCGTGGTTTGTATGAACGCGAGATACCGGATGCGGTCTATATTGAGTGAAAGGCGTTCGGCAATGGCTGGTTTCGCCTTCATCGCGTTTGCTAGCTCGCTCTCCGAGATGCCGTACTTTTCGGCAGCCTCAACGAGTATTTCTCTGCTAAGAGATTCGTACCCCAGTTTGCTTACGAGGCATTCGGCGAGCTTCTGGCCGCCGCTGAATGTGCCTCTCGATATGGTTATTATGGCCATTGACCAGCATCTCCTTTTTGTCGCCCGTCGTCATCTCTAATGATCCGCGGTGAATCGCAGCGCAGGTGATGGATCCCCGCCGAGGAAAGCACTGACGAACTGTTCGATGTTTTCATCGCTTATTAAAGTCACATCCGCGTTTCTTACAGCGCCCATGAGTCTCCCGATCTCATTCAGCAGCTCGAAGATGGTGGAAACAGGAATTTTCCTTATCGTAGCGAGAACGTTGTCGTTCTGAATGGTGACCGAGAAGTTCGACAGCTCTAGAATCCTCGCGACCACTTTAGCCCTTCTGATTCTTCGCAGTGGATCGGCCGCGCCCCCCCGGAAGTCGAAATTTATGTAGTTGTTGTTGATTTCATCGCATGCGTAGGCGTCCAATCTTGAGAAATGGTATCCGAGTCTCGAAGAGAAGTTAAGGTAACAATCTGAGATTATGGCGTAGCTCCTGTCGCCGAGTGCCCGGTCGCTCCTTCCTGCGTCGACGATATTGGACATTAGAAGACTGGTGAACCCCTTTATGTCGATTGGCAGCGGTCCGGCCCACCTTACACCGGGGGCGGTCATGCCGCTGATCAGGGACAGAAATGGTCTTGATAGGATATCTTCCGGGGTTATTGCTCGTTTCTCTTCGATCCTCTTTAGCCCATTGCCCAGGTCGATAACGTGGATGTCGAGCGGAACCGGGAACTTCAATGGGTAGGCCTGTTTCTCTTCATGTTCTGCAGATTCGTAGAGCGAGAACATTTCTCTCATCGAGTATTCATGCGCGAACCTCGTCACGTCATGTAATGTCTTGCAGTTATCGGGCGAGAATTCCGAGGAGTCCGGGTCGGTCAGATTGAGCGGGATAATTGATTGGGCCAGATTGTTCCAGATCCGGTACATAGGGCTCCTGCTGAATATATTTTCCGGGACCCGTTCTGCGGCGGATATTTCCTTCAATCCGGATTTGATTCCCTGGTATACGCGCTTTGCGTTCGCGTCAAGGGTGACAGACATTCCGTTCGTCAGCTGCTTCGTGGCCTCGCCTGCATTAACCAGGACGGGAATTCTCAGTTCGCGCGCTATTATTGCCAGGTGGCCTGTTGTGTTCCCGATGTCTGCAATGAGCCCCGCTGCTTTGTGAAGAACCCTCGTAAGCTCAGGGGAAGTCTTCTTCACGACCAGGATTCCGCCGGAGGGGAAGTTCACGAGATCTTTGAACCTGTTCAGTACAAATACCTCGCCGGAGCAGCTACCAGGACTTGCGCACTCGCCGCCTTCGATCAGGGCTGTAAGTTTGACATCCGGTTCGCTGGAATGCGGCCACTCGCTTTCAAGAGCCGCGGCTGAATCGTATAAGGCAAGTGGTCTGCATTGGAGTATATAAATGTCGCCCCTTCTGTCTATTGCCCATTCTATGTCCTGCGGTGATTCGTAGTACTTCTCTATTCTCAGAGCGTACTCAGCTATCTTCCTTATCTGATTCTCGTCCAGGCAGGGTTTTCCCTTCAGTTCGTCGGGGAGTTTCTCATCATAGAGCCCGTCAACTGAGCGCGGAACCGCCCGGAATTCCTGGTTTCCCGGTTTGAACGACAAAACCTTGAAGTCTTCCGATCTGTCGATGATGTACTGCTGTGCCTCCACGCTCCCGTCTACTACTTTCGTTCCGAGTCCTCTGACTGCCTGGATGATTATCTCGTCTTTGTTTGACAGCGGGTCCCTTGTGAACAAAACACCGCTTGCTTCCGAGTCCACCATCTGAAGGCAGCCTATGCTCATAGGCATATCGATGTCACGGAGCCCGGTCATATAGCGATACACGAGCGACTGGGGAAGGTACTTCGAAATCAGGACTTCGAAGCAGGCATCGACGAGATTTGCCCTGCCGACGTTGAGAGCGGTGTAGTGCAGTCCCGCGAACGAGAAGTGGAGATCGTCCTCTCCGATGGCGCTCGACCTCACCGAAACCAGGACTTCCTTGTGCATTGCCGCAAGTCTGTCGTATTCACCCAGAATTACCTCTTCTATAATCTGCGGTATGGGGGAAGATATTATAAGCGCCTGGATCACCCGGCTTACCTGCTGGACCTGTGCGTTGTCGTTGAAATCTATCGATGATATCGCCTCTTCTATCGTTGCGTAAAGATTTCCCTGTGAAAAGAAATCATCGAAGCATTTTGAGGTGAGACAGAACCCGTCGGGAATCGGTACATCCAGCCGGCTGTGAACTTCACAGAGCCGGCTCATCTTTGCACCGACTTCCCGGGTGTGGTTAAACGTTATTTCATCGACCTTGTACGAGTACGGCATGTGGGCGGAAGGAAGGAAGCTCTTTTCGCATTTACCGCAGTCGGGTTTTTCGCAGTCCCATCTTTCGGGACAGAAAGGAACCGGTGCAAGTTGCCGCTCACACTCGTCTTTGATCTTGCCGACGCGGCCGATAAGCGACCTGTACTTACCGCCGCACATGATTGACAAATGTTCCGTGACTTCCCGCGTATTCTTCAGGATATCGGAGTATATCGGATAGATTTCCCCTCTTGAAAACGGCCTGCCCGAGGCTATCATATCGCTCAGGTTGCCCATCAGCTTCAGGGCATCATCGTTTGAGAACAAGAGAAGCTGAAAGTGATGGAGCTTGTCTTTGAATGAAACCGGCTCCGTTCGCCGCCGTCGGAATATTTCCTTAAATATCGTCATACGATATCTCTCAATGCGCGCGGTGCAAGGAACAAAGCGGATGCTCCCGCGGTATCGTCCTTATCCTTTGCGTTTCCTTAATATACTCGATAGGAGTGATCTTATCTCGCCGGTTGTGAATGGTTTCGATAGAAAGCCGTCGGCATTCATCGACACTTCTTCCGGAAACGACGTCCCGGAAAGATGTCCGGATGTGAGAATCACAGATACTGAAGGCGAAGTATGCTTAATCCTTCTGAGCAGCTCGGCACTGTTCAGGCCGGCCATTGCAACGTCGACGAAAACAACATCGAATACATCGTTTCTGACTATTTTCAACCCTTCCAGTGCGCTGGTTGTCGTTTTGACCGCAAAGGTGGTACTCCCCTTGGCTGTCAGCGCCTTGACTATAGATTTGAGGATTATCTCTTCACGGTCTATGGCGAGTACTCTTACCGTCTCAGGCATGTCACGCAGGCAGTTCAATTACTATGGAAGTTCCCGTTCCTGTCTCCGAGGCCGCATAGATCTTTCCCTTATGAAGTGCCACGATGTCTTTGCAAACGGAAAGACTTATACTCGTTCGTCCAATATCGCCGGAGTCAGCGGCTGTGACCTGTTCGGAAAGAGCCTGTAAAATGCTTTGAGATATGCTCCCCCGTTTGTCTGTAAAGCGGATTTCTATTTTACCGTCTTTCTCCCTGTTGGTTGTGGAAAGGTTCAGGACGCCGCCTGCTTGCATGTTATCCGAAGTAATCAGCAGGAGATTCAGAAACACCTGTTCCAGCAGGCCGGGGTCCGCAGACACTTTTTGGAACACTTTCGGCATCGCTGTGACGATCCGGATATTCCGGAAATTCGATAATTTCCTGACGATCGATATCGCCTGGTCGAGCAGGCTGCCGATATCAACGGGGAGAAAATTCGGTTTCTCTTTCCTTGCGAGGGATAAGATATTCCTGACGCTTTCTCTGATCTTAAGTGCTTCCTGAAGAATTGTCTGGCAGTCCGCCTTGTCACTTTCGCCAATCTCCGGCTGTCCGATAAGGCTTTCGCTGAAAATGATTACACCAGTCAACGGGTTGTTTATGTCGTTCGCGATTTCATCGGCGATCTTTCCGACAGATGCGAGCTTCTCCGATTCGATCAACTGTGATTGTGTGGAGAGAAGCTGTCGCTGCATATGGTTGAAAGAATCGGCGAGAACGCCGAGCTCCGCTCTTCCTGAGGGAATCTGCTGGCTGAAATCTCCCTTTGCAACTCTTCGTGTCCCGTCAACCAGTCTTTTAACGGGTTTACCGACCAAGAAGCTGATTGAGAAGTAAGCGATCGCTGAGGCCGCAAGCGCAATCATGGTTGAAAGAAAAATCAATTGCATGCGGCTCCTGGAGATGTCGGCCATAATTTTTTTCGCGGAGACTTCAATTTCGATGAAACCGAGTATCGTTTCCGATGAATCGTGCACAGGGTGAATAGCCTGCACGGCACCCGATCTTCCTGAGTGCGCCGCCGCTTCATCGGAGGTGGTCGCGTGGCAATCGCCGTTGTAGCAGCCGGGCGCATTGTAAATCGGCAGGGAACTGTAGATGATGCCGGTTTGCTGATTGAGATGATAATTGTAGAAACTGCTTATGGGCTGAATCGAGATGCTGTCTCCGCCGGCATGACAATTCGTGCACAATCGGTTCGTGCGAGAAATGTGCTGTTCCAATTCGGAGCGGCGGGAGGAAAACTTTATAATGCCCTCATGGTTGAGAATCCTGACGGACCGAATGCCTTCATTCCCGACGATGTCCTTGATTGCTGCTGAAATATCATCACACCTGTTCTTCAACATACTCAGCCTCAGTATTTTCTCCGTCGTTTGACTGAGCAACAGCGTACTTCGGCTCAGGGCGTCTACTGAATCTCTTTGCTGTTTCATCAGGCTGACCGCCGAGAAGACACCCATTATCACAAGGATGATCAGACCCAACAAAATTGAGATTCGTGTAGAGATACTTATGTGTTTCAGCATCGGCACGGGTCTAATCACTCCCGATGAGAAATCCTGGAGACTTCCAGCCCGAGGGCCTTCAAAATCAGGTCTGTCACGAAGGCCAGAAACGTTCCCAGTACAGCCATCACCAAAGTCACCATCGTGGCGTAGAGTACCCTGTCCTCGTTATACAACCGTGCGATGAAGAGGTTGATTCCCGAAAGGTGATTCGTGTCAGCCTTCATGGTCAGCGCTGTCTCCTGTTTTTCGCTTGCAATGGCATTCCCTTCAGATCGCTCGAAGAAAGGAAGTGCACTCACGAGCATTATGGAAAGCGCCGAAATTACAAAGATACTTCTGAATGACATACCTTGCTCCTGAGTCTTGTCCGCATCCGGTATTCAGGATGCGAATGATTTTTACGATCGTATTCTTCTTTCTCTTCTGAAACCTGCTGCCAGTCTGACGGCGATAATGAGGGTCATACTTACCGCTGTTCCCATAAGCACAATTCCCGCAGCACTTTGATAAGAGGGATTGCCGGTTATCTTGTAGATTTGTTCAAGCGCTATGGAACATCCCGCGAAAGCTATCATTGCTGCAAAGAGCAATCTTATTCCGTAACCCTTAATGTATTTCACAGCCGTCGCGCCGATCTGAGCTCCAATCGATGCGCCGATAAGCATGAAGAAGGCAGCTATTATCTCGACGCGCCCTTTGAGTGAATATGTCAGACAACCATAGGCTCCTGAAAAGAGTACGCTCATGAGATCAGTCCCGACTGCGATGGCCGTCGGAACGCCGATCAGGTAAACCAAGGCCGGCATTCTGATGAAACCGCCGCCGACCCCCAGGAACCCGGAAAGGAAACCCGTGAACAGGAAGATGAATAGGACGATCCACAACGAAACAGACTTGATACCTGATGCCGGGAAGGATATCATCGGGGGAAGATTAATCCTGTGGAGCTTATCCGCTATACTTCCCTTGTTCCTCTTCGGTTTCGAATCCTGCGGCTTCTCGGATTGATCCTGAGAACTCACGGTTTTCTTCGGGCGGCTAGAAATATAATCGTAGAACATGAGAGAGCTAAGCCCGAACATAAGGAAGAGGTAACACCACCTGACGATCGATCCGACATCACCGGCTTTTTCAAGGATGAGCACTACCTGTGAACCGGCTTCGAGGCCGACGATCGAAGCGACAATTGAAATTGTGCCGAGCTTCCAGTCGATGTTGCCCATTTTATGGTGCTTTTTCGTAGCGCCAATGGACTGGCCGAAAATATTCGCGAGGTCCGTGCCTATCGCAAAAGCCATATGAAAGCCAAAAATGTTCAGTGCGGGCGTGACGATCCATCCTCCACCAACGCCGAAGAACCCACCCAGGACGCCGACACAGAAGCCGATCAACACCAGCAACAAAGCGTTGAACTCAATTCCGGCGATGGGCAAATAAATGTTGAAGATATCCATTCTCGAGTTCGCTGATTAGTGATGCTTTTTGATTATTGATGACTTGTCTCGTTCTTTTCGGGCGTCAGCGACTAGTTTGCCTATGATTATCACCGACATGGAAAGCGCTGTGCCCATAAGTACGACTCCGGCAAATGTCTGGAAGGTTTGGTTCTGAGTGATCTTGTAAGCTTGTTCGGTGGCAACTGAAAACCCCGCGAAAATAATCATGACGGAGAAGAGGAGCCTGATCCCATATCCCTTGATGTACTTCACGGCAGTTGAACCGACCTGCGCGCCGATCGAGGCGCCTATGAGCATGATCATGGCGGCTATGATTTCCACACGGCCTTTGAGAGCGTAAGTAAGACATCCGTAGGCGCCGCTGAACAGGACGGTCACAAGGCTGGTACCCACCGCCACCGCGGTCGGCAGACCGATCAGGTAAACGAGTGCTGGCATGATAATGAACCCTCCGCCGACCCCGAGGAAACCCGATAAGAATCCGGTGAACAGGAAAATCAAGAGTATTATCCAGATCGACACTTCATCGATGCCGGATGCGGGGAATGATACCATCGGTGAAAGGGTTATTCTGTGGAGCCGCTCGGAAATTCCGGGTTTCTGCTGGCCTGATTTGTTCGCGGGTGTCCTGGCCCCGGCTCTGTCAATGTCATCATCCTCCTTCGGCCGCGTGGCGAAATAATCGTGGAGCATATAGCTGCCGAGTCCCCAAAGAAGGAGCATATAGCACCATCTTACAATCATTCCGACGTCTCCTGCCTTCTCAAGTGCAATTATGACGTCGCTGCCGATCTCCAGACCTACGATGGAAGTAGCGATTGAGATGAGGCCGAGTTTCCAGTCGATGTTTCCCATCTTCTGATGCTTCTTCACCGCGCCTATCGTCTGACCGAATATGTTGGATAGGTCAGTACCGATTGCGAAAGCCATGTGAAAACCGAAAATGTTCAGTGCGGGTGTGACGATCCAGCCGCCACCGACCCCGAAGAACCCACCCAGAACACCGACGCAGAACCCGATCAAAATCAACAGCACAACATTGAATTCGATTCCGGCGACGGGCAAGTATATATTGAAAATATCCATCTATTTCACGCTCTGATATTCAGTCAAACATCAAGTTCCTGATTTCTTCCTGACCGGTCCTTCCTATCCTGGAGCACGAGTTTACATATGATTGTCGCGCTCATTGCCAACGCGGTGCCCATCAGGACAATTCCGGCGAAAGTCTGAAAAAGGGGATTGGCGTTCGCTTTATAAAGTTGTTCCGTCAAAACAGAGAAAGCTGCGAGTACAATCATTATTGCGAAAAGCAACCTGATGCCGTATCCCTTTATATACTTTACCGCCGTCGCGCCGATCTGCGCTCCTATCGATGCACCGATGAGCATGATGAAGGCGGCAACAAGTTCCACTCGTCCCTTGACTGCGTAAGTGAAACAGCCGTAGGCGGCTGTGAAGAGGACCGTGACGAGGCTTGTCCCAACGGCAATCGTTGTGGGAAGGCCGATCAGGTAAACCAATACCGGCAATATGATGAACCCGCCGCCCACCCCCATGAAACCGGAGAGGAACCCGGTGATCAGAAACACAGACAGGATGACCCAGACAGATACCCTGTCGATGCCTGATGCGGGAAGCGAGATCATGGGAGGAATGTTTATCCCATGCAGCTTGTCCGAAATTCTGGTTGCGCCCCTTACCCCCGGGGGTATATGGTTTGCACGTTCATCTTCAGCTAACTCGATAATTCTGGGGTGAATCACGAAATAATCGTAAAGCATGTAGACGCCGAGAATCGAGAGAAGAAAGACGTAACACCACCTTACAATTATCCCGACATCTCCGGCCTTTTCCATCGCGAGAATAACGCGCGAACCGATCTCCACGCCGAGAACAGAGGTGGCTATCGAAATGAGTCCCAACTTCCAGTCGATGTTTCCCATCCTGTGGTGTTTCCGCACGGCTCCTATGGACTGCCCGAATATATTTGCCAACGGCGTCCCGATAGCGAATGCCATGTGGAACCCGAAAATATTCAGGGCGGGAGTGATCATCCATCCGCCGCCAACCCCGAAGAATCCGCCGAGCACTCCCACGCAGAACCCGATCAGGATCAGCAGTAAGACACTGAACTCAATGCCGGCGATAGGAAGATGAATGTTGAGGATTCCCATGCGTCATGCCCGGTAGTGGAAAAGTAGTTTTGCTTTTGCATACAAGAGGATACCCGCCAAACCGTCCTTTATATCAGAGAGAATAAGTTGACGATCGAGTAGCGCAATTCATCGCCTGGCTCATGCACAACGACATTGACATTCCTGACATCCATGTTGCTCAACGTGTGCGCGGCGGCACTAGTCGTGGCAAAGGATATCCCGTGCTCCAACAGGTTCGCTGCTGTCTCGTATCCGACAGCTTCGAAGAAATGTTCTACGGCCAATGATGAGGCAAACAGGTAGAGGTCGGCGCCCTTCCGCCTGATATCATCCGAGAGATCGTCCATGGCGTCGGCAGAAAGAGTTGCGAAGGCGGCCTTTGGTGACATCGACAATAGATCACGTGCGCATGTCACTTCATAATGGGAGCCGCGAATCTCTGAATCCGTCCGACCCGAAATATGCTGTCCAACGCTATGTCCGTTGACATACGGTTTATCGGTTACCGGTGTGGATTCGGAACAGGGAATGGACAGAGTCTCGCCACCGAGGTCGTAAATCAGCTCCCGCAAACTCTCGACCTGCTCCCTGTTTCCGGATATGACGATCCTCTTGCCAAAGAGCGGCCTGTCTTCGAACCAGGACAACTGATTTCGCATTGCCACAGTCGGACTTATCACGATTATTGACGGAGGGTGAAAATCCATCGTCCTAAATTCCTGCGCGATTGAATCGAGCCTGGCAGTTATTGTCCGCTGTTTCGGCAATGTTCCATTTTCGACGACCGCGGCCGGTGTCGACGGATCCATTCCGTGCTTCATCAGTTCACTGCAAATGCTCTCGATGCGGGAGGCGCCCATATATATGATTAGCGCGGCGTTCTTCAGCTTTGCCAGCTTGTCCCACTCGACCTGACTACCTTCCTTGTCCGGAGACTCGTGGGCTGTTATGAGGACACATTGTGTAATGAGTCCGCGATGAGTTATTGGTATGCCGCTGTAGACCGGGGCAGAAAGACCTGACGTAACACCCGGGACTATTTCGAACTCGATGCCGGCTTCCTTGAGTGCAATAGCCTCCTCAGAGCCTCTTCCAAAAACGAACGGGTTGCCGCCCTTGAGACGGACAACATTGAGCCCGAGTCTCGACTTGCGGATTAAGATCTCGGTAATCTGTTCCTGACCGATGGGGTGGTATCCGCTTTCCTTGCCGACGTAGATCTTCTCGCAACCTTCCCTGCAACATGACAGCAGATCGTCGCTGACGAGCCTGTCATAGACCACAGCGTCTGCCTGTTTGAGCCTTTCGAGTCCTTTGACCGTCATAAGCCCCGGGTCGCCGGGTCCGGCGCCCACGATGTACACTTTCCCGTATTGTTCGTGCCGGTTCATAGGTTCCTGAGTACGTTGATAACGAGAAATGCGGTTGTCCCGATGAATACAACTGAAAAGAAAACTATCAGAATATCCGCCTTCGAATCCATTCCATTTGCCACTGCCTGCTCTCTCGCCAGAATACCGTCAATCAAACGGAGTGATCTCCGGCCGATTTCCTTGAATTCACCATCGTACCGGGCAACTTTGGATTCAGTCAGCTTTCCGGACTTGATGTCATCCAGAAATTCTCTATATGTATCGGACATCGCAGAGTTGCTCGACTTAAGTTCGCCGGTTTCTTTGTCTGTCAGCGCCTTCAACCCGATCAGCTCACCCAGCCGCTGATAAAAATCTTCCTTGGCCTTCTGCCAATTGTGAAATCGCTCGACGGAGTAGCCTCGGATCAGAAGGTTCTTTTCCTCTCTCCTCAGCTGGAGCTCGGCCTCTTTGAAGAGGTGAACAGCCTCCATCGTCTTGCTGCTTCTCTCGAGATGCCGGGTGATCTCCCAGCCGAGAGCACCGCTGCACAGGATCAGCATAATGATAATCGAAAAAGACAGGAGTACTTTTCGCTTGAGACGCTGTACCGGAGTATCCATGACGGTTTCCTAATTGTCCTTCATTTCTACAGTCTCTCTAAGGATATCTTCCAAATACTTGTATGTCTTCCTTTTCCCCTTTGTCGCCAGAATTCGCTCCCAATCCGTGGACAAGAATTTCTTGTACGATTTATCTTTTTCAGCCTGCGATCTACCGTCTCCGGTCGAGAGAACCCGCCGTCTGAATTCGCCTGCCAGTTCGGCCACATCGGCTGCTGATGCCGGGAGGATTGCTGCAAGTTTCTTTTTCGTATCCCGCGCGAAGAACGGCGCCTTTCCCTGGGATGAAACTGAAACTATAAGGCTGCCACGCTTCACGTTTGCCGGCAGAATGAAGTCACACCATGCAGGGCCGTCCGCAACGTTCAACAAAACACCTTTGCGCTTGCAATCCTCCGATACCCGCAAGTTTACCTCACGGTTGTCGGTGGCGCTGAAGACCAACTTATTCTCCCCGATGTATGTTCCCGAATACGGCTTCCTGATAATTCTGATTCTGCTTTCCGTCGATAGGGCAATGAGTCCTTTGGAGAGTCTCGGGGAGACAACAGTCACCTTAGCGTTGAATTCGAGGAGGGACCTGACTTTCCTGAGGGCGACCTTTCCGCCGCCTACAACGAGGCAGGGAAATTTCCGCAGGTCTATAAGGACGGGGAAATATATATATTCGCTTTTTCTTCTCACGCAAACGTTCCGTCTCATTATCGGCACCACGCCGGAAGGAAACAAAGAAGACGACGTGTTCTGTATCCCCTGTGTTGTTCGGAATCATTTACAACCGACAACAGTTTGCTGTTTGAAAACGTGCTGACATACAACATCGGCTGGGCCACGGATCCTTTTTTCAGCAACATGATAATTTCGACCGTCGCCGAGGGTTTTTCGTACAGCTCGACCGCTCCGGTTCCGATCGCGAACTTCTTCGACCCAGGCTATGTAACTCAAAGTGTCGGATTTGAATGTGGTAAATTGAAAAATCTGACGACCCGACTCGGGATAGCGACTCAGGAGATTTTTGCAAACAAATACCGCCAATACACCGACAACCCGGCTACGCCGAATAAAGTGGAGGCCTTCAAACTGGAAACCGGCCTGGAATCTGTAACACAGGTAAGACTTCAGATTGCCGACAACGTACTCCTAACAACCGGCCTTCGCCTCTTCACAAGATTCAATGACCTGACCGTCTGGGATGTCAGGTGGGACAACCTGATTGTCGCGAAAGTAAACTCTTTCATAAACGTTAATTTTACTTACGATTTAGTTTATCAGAAGGATCAGTCGCTGACGACGCAGATGAAAGAAGGCCTTCAGGTCGGACTGACTTATTCTATTTTCTAGACGGCCGCATCTGGATCCTGTCTATGAATAAGTTGGAATTACTATGAGTGCTTTCTATACTGACGAAGGAATGTCGTCGATATGGCGATTGGTATTGTCATCGGTGCAGCTTTCGGGACGGTCGTGAAATCATTGGTGGACAATATCATAGCGCCTCCGTTCGGCCTGCTTCTGGGTGGAATGGATTTCAGCAACTTCTTTATAAATCTTTCGCCGGGCAACTACAGCTCTCTTGCAGCGGCGAAGGTAGCGGGCGCCGCCACAATCAATTATGGACTGTTTCTCAACAGCGTGGTCTCTTTCCTGATTGTTGCTTGGGCTCTCTTTATGGTCATGAAGCTCATGAACAAGCTGAAGCGGCAGCAGCGGGCCGCATTGCCTAACACAAAGGTCTGTCCTCAATGCCAATCAACTATCAACGTCCAAGCGTTGCGTTGTCCGTATTGCACGTCCCAGTTATGACGTTGTACGGTCCGGCTGCAGAGTAACAAAACAGCCGTTGAGAAGTTGGGCGTACTGGACCGGAATAGTCCACCTCTTAATGAGTTTTCTAAGTCCTGCCATGAGCAGTCAAGGCGGGACTTTCTTTTAGTGGCGCAAGGGGAGGGGGGCTTGAGATACCGATGAAGAATTGAGAAAAACTATTTACCCCCTTTCATGATGCGGTTGACGTATTGCGTGTGGCAACATTTCGTCCAATTGTTCTTCCCCATGTCATGTTTCCAACTGAGCGACGCAGGTATGCCTGGAGATGCAAATGTAGAAGATTAGATGATTTCTGACAGGCGGCATCGCTGAAAGGAGAAAATCGTTCAAATGAATCCGTTTTCAAAGGGGAATAGGCCTCAGGACATTAGCGGACATTCGGTGAGAATACGTCTGAGTATTGGACTTTTGTTTCGTTCCTGTTATTTTATTCGTATAAATTTTCAATGTAGTGGAACTGAAAATCAAAGATATAGTCGGGTTGCTGCAGGTCAACGAGAAGACTGTTTATCGATGGATCAAGGAGAAGAAGATCCCCTGTTACCGCATCAACCACCAATACCGGTTCAGCCGCGCAGAGATCAATGAGTGGATACTGAGCAACAAGATCGAGTTGTCTTCCTCACTGATCAATCTCGGGATTAACAACCACAGCCTTCTGACGCTACTGGAGAGAGGGGAAGTTGTCCCGGGCATAAAGGGTAACAACGTAAGAGAAGTCCTGACAAGCATAGTCGAAAACGTATCGATGCCTTCCGGCCTGTCGAAGGATGACGTCCTATTAGCCCTGCTTACCCGTGAGGAACTGATGCCGACTGCAATCGGTAATGGCATTGCGATTCCTCACCCGCACAATCCGATTGTCACCGACCCTAACAAAGCGAGTGTGTCGATTTGCTATTCGGATGAGCCGGTGGATTTTCGCGCACTTGACGGGCAGCCGGTCCACACCCTCTTCATCCTGTTCACGGCAACCCCGCGTATGCATCTCGAAGTCCTCTCCAAGATTTCTCATCTCTGTCAGAACGAGATCTTCCTGGAGAAGCTGAGATGCCGCGCACCGAAGGATGACATCCTGGAATTTGTCCGGTCGAAGGAGAGCGAATGGAAGAAAAAGGAAGCGCTGGCTGATGTTTGATTTCCTCGCCGGCGCGGGGTTGTTTCTCGCAGGAGGTGTTGTTTCGATTTTTGCTAAAGAGAAGACGAAGGCGGTAATCTTCCTCCTCTTTGCCGTTGCAGCACAATTTTTTATTCTCCCCGAGATTATCGCCACGCTGTTGAGCGGTGGCTATCTTGCAATGCCCGTTTATTTCTCTCAGCCAATCGGCGAAGCCTCACTCCAACTGGACCCGCTTGCCTCCTTGTTCGCTCTGATAATATCCGTTGGTTCTTTTCTCACATCTGTTTATTCCATCGGCTACACGAAGATGTATGTCGGCAAGCGAGCTTCGCTTTCCGCGTACTATTTTTTCCTGGGTCTGATGGCTTTTTCCATGCTTCTGCTCGTCGTTGCACAGAACGCAATTCTGTTCCTTATACTCTGGGAAATAATGTCGATCTCTTCTTTCTTTCTCGTTGCATTTGAAAACGGGAAAGAGGATGTCCGGAAAGCGAGTCTTTACTACTTCGTCGCGATGCAGATTGGGGCGGCATTTCTCATTGCCGCATTCGCCTGGGCATCGGCCGCATCCGGTTCGCTTGATTTTAATTCCTTTACTTCTGTCCTGAGCAATTCCGGGAACGTCTCAATCCTTCTTTTCATCCTCTTCTTCATAGGGTTCGGCACGAAGGCAGGCTTCATCCCGATGCATACATGGCTTCCGCGTGCTCATCCGGCCGCGCCGACGGGTGTCTCGGCGCTCATGTCGGGTGTGATGATCAAGCTGGGTATCTACGGGATCCTCAGGATCCTCCTGATTGCCAAAGTCCCTGATTACAGGATTGCATACGGCGTTTTGCTTGTCTCTCTTTTCACGGGAATCTACGGTATCATGAATGCGATCGCCCAGCAGGACATAAAGAGATTGCTGGCGTATAGCAGCATAGAAAACATCGGCATAATCGGGATGGGAATTGGCGTTGGGATGCTGGGGTTGGTCTACAATAATCCTGTTGTCGCGATACTCGGATTCCTTGGAGGAACCCTCCATGTGATGAATCATTTCATATTTAAGAGTACGCTTTTCTACGGAAGCGGAGTTGTTTATTCTCAAACTCATACGAGGACTATGGACCGGCTGGGCGGCCTAACGAGATATCTCCCGCTTACGTCGTCCATGTTCGTCATCTCCTCTCTAGCTATCACCGGGCTGCCGCTCTTCAACGGTTTTGTCGGCGAGTTTGCCATCTATCTTGGATTAGCAAAGAGCTTCTCAATGAACACGCTCCCGATGGTCGTTGCCGCCCTCATCGGGTTTTCCGGTTTGGCTTTCATCGGAGCCATGGCGCTGCTCTGCTTCACAAAAGTATTTGGAGTCTGTTTTTTGGGATCCCCGCGGACGAAATATAAATCGGTCCCGAACGAAAAGGAGCGCACTCTCCTCATCCCGATGGGCATTCTTACGGTTTTCATGATAGGGATTGGGTTCTTTCCCTGGTTCGCGGTTATGCTGGTCAAGAATGTCGTGCTGCAATTCATGCCCGTCGGGTCGCTCCCCTTCTTTCAGGAAATCCTGCCGACTTTCGGAATGTTCTCGACGGTACTCATAGCTTTTGTCGGCCTATTTTTGTTCTTCCTGGGTTTGAGGACGCTTCTACTCAGAAATCGTAAAGTTACGGTCTTCAAGACATGGGATTGCGGTTACCAGGTGGGAAGCAGCAGGGTCCAGTACACGAGCAGTTCGTTCGCCCAACCGTTCTTGCGGCTCGTTGCCGAATTTGTGCCGCAGGGAATTGACATTGAGAAAGAGCCGGTTCTTTTTCCGGTGGGAGCATCGCTCGAAAGTCACACGCAGGACCTTTCCGAGAGATTTGTGTTTCGTCCGCTGGTAGCGTTCCTAAACAAATCTCTCAACATGTTTTCCTGGATACAGAGCGGACGGATGCAGCAGTATATTCTATACGGGTTGATCTTCCTCGTATTTCTCCTCGTCTGGATTTTTGGAATCCGGTGATGGTACAGGCGACTGCGGAAATCCTGATAATAATCTCTCCTTTTTTCTTTATCGGATTGATAAACAAGGTGAAGGCGATTTGGGCTGGGAGGAGAGGGGCGCCGATCTTTCAGCCTTACTATGATTTCTTCAAGCTTCTCGGAAAAGGGGAAGTGATAAGCGGAACGACGTCTTTCGTGTTCAGGGTTACACCGTCAATAACGATCGCTGCGGTTCTCTTCGCGTTGATGATGGTGCCGCTTCCGATGTTCGGTTCCGTGCTGCACTTCGACGGCGATTTTGTCATGTTCGCTTATCTCCTCGGTCTGGCGAAGTTCATGACCGTACTCGCGGCGTTGGATACAGGCAGCAGTTTCGAGGGAATGGGGGCGAGCAGGGAAGCGACCTATTCCACAATAGTAGAGACGGCGTTTTTTATCGTCATCGGTTCAGTCGGTCTGTTGACTCATCACTCATCATTTGATACGATTTTCGGTGCAGTCAACATGGCCGCGGCGTACACGCCGCTCGTGAAAATACTACTGGTGGCATCGCTTTTCATCATGCTCCTCGCAGAAGGAAGCCGCGTCCCCGTCGATGATCCCAACACTCATCTTGAATTGACGATGATACACGAGGTGATGATACTCGATTACTCCGGTCCGGACCTGGCCTTCATACAATACGCGGCCGCTTTAAAGATGACCATTATCTCGATGTTGATGGCGGACCTGCTCGTGCCGTCCCATGCGGCTCTGGTTCCTGCGCTGACGTTATTCACGGGGATACTGGTCTTCGTTTTCGTGTCGGTCGGTGCAGTCGAGTCATTGATTGCCCGCACGAGGATCTCTCATGTTCCGCAGTTTCTATTTCTTATGACGACCCTGTCTCTGACCGCCTTCGCGGTGGTTGCATTCTTTCTGTTCGGAGGAATCAAATGAGCGACATCCTGATTATTCTCCTCGGTACGACGATGCTGTATGTCTCCGCCGTCAGCCGGATAGAAGCATACGTCAAGGCGCTCGCTGCCCAAGGCTTGATACTCTTTTTCCTTGTAGTTATAGATATAAGACAGATCAGCTGGCTCAACATTACCTTCCTCATTTTCGAGACGCTGGTCGTTAAGGCTGCTGTCATCCCGTATTTCCTCCTGACCGTGATTCGCAAGAACGAGACCGTCCGCGAGGTCGAGCCGTACATTTCACAGTTCTACTCCCTTCTTGCTGCCAGCGGCATATTTATATTCGGCTTCGTTGCTGCGTTCTGGTCGTCGAGGACCGGCGGCACGGTCAAACCGTTGTACTTCGGTGTTTCAATAGTAATGATCATCCTCAGCTTATTCCTGATTGTAAACAGGAAAAGGATAATAACTCACATCCTCTGCTACATGATGCTCGAAAACGGGATCTTCCTGCTTTCGCTTTCGGTTGCAAACGAGCTTCCGATGCTGGTTAACATCGGCGTCCTGCTCGATCTCTTCGTCGCGGTTTTTCTTTTCGCAATCTTCTTCAACAAAATTCACGAGATCTACGACGGCAGCCACGTCGACGTCCTCACAGAGCTGAAGGACTAGTCATGATAAGTCTTGTAATTATACTTCCGCTGGTTCTTGGATTGATCGTCCTCGCAGCGAGGAGGAAGTCGGTGAACCGCACTGCGCTGCTCGGATCTGCGTCCGTGTATATCGCCGTCGCTTTCCTGCAATGGCGCGGGATAGCGTGGTCGTGGCTGCCCGGATGGCTTCTCGAATATTTCAGATTCGACAGCATCGGCCTTTATTTCTTTGCGGTGATGGCGTTGGTCTTTGCAGGCGTTGCGGTGTACAGCCTTTCTTATTTCAAAGCCCACAGTCTCAGCGCGAAGCAGGAGTCTGTCTATGTCGCCGAGATGCTCTTCTTCGTCGTTGCGATGGCAGGAGTAATCCTTGCGACGCATCTTGCGCTTCTCTGGGTTTTTGTCGAAGCCACGACTTTGACGAGCGCACTGCTGATATACTTCGAAAAGAAGAAGTCGTCTCTAGAGGCGGCATGGAAGTACATCTACATCTGCTCCATCGGAATTGCACTGGCTTTCGTCGGAATAATACTTCTCTCGATAGGGAGCGAGAGTGTCGGTTCGCTGTTCTTCAGCGACCTCTACGAGCATGCATCCCAGATAAATCCGTTCTGGTTGAAGCTCTCCTTCGCATTCATATTTGTCGGGATCGGCACGAAGGCGGGTATAGCACCAATACACGCCTGGCTCCCCGATGCACATTCGGAAGCGCCTTCGCCGGTCTCTGCGCTTCTCTCCGGGACGCTTCTCAATTCCGCATTCCTCGGTCTCTTGAGAGTGCAGGAGATTCTCATCCGCGCTCACCAGGAGGCGTTCTCCAATTTTATACTGCTTCTGACGGGTTTTCTCTCCCTGTTCGTCAGCGCGGTCTTCATGCTGCGGATAAGGAACTACAAGCGGATGCTGGCCTATTCATCTGTCGAGAATATGGGCATAATGTTCATCGGAGTTGGCCTGGGCCAGCCCGGGCTCTTCGCCGCAATGCTTCACACATTCGCGCATTCGCTTTCGAAGACATCCCTATTCCTGACCTCGGGGAATATCCTTCGTGACTACAAAAGCAAGAAGGTCGAAGAAGTCCGCGGATTGCTTAAACGCGATTCTGTAACGGGCTGGCTCTGGATTGTATCGGCGCTGTCAATAATCGGAATACCGCCGTTTCCAATTTTTATCAGCAAGTTTTTCATCATCAAGGCGTTCTGGCTGAACGGAGAAAGCTGGCTCGCTGTCCTCTTTTTCTTGTTCATAATAATAGAGTCTTTTGGTATGGGGAGCGCAGTTTTCAATATGGCATTCGGCGAGCCGCAGTCGGACGACACGGGGAGAATAAAGACCGTATTGCCGGCTTACGCTCCGCAAGTTGTTCTGCTGATTATTCTTCTCATAGTCGGAACTGATATGCCTCATCAGGCGCTTGATCTCATCAACAAGGCCGCCGGGTTTCTCAGGTAGTTTGGAGTGTTGAAGTGAGCTGGTTGAAAATCAGTAATGCGCAGGCGGTCCCGGTCGGTGAGATACCGCTGCTCACGATTGAAGAGTTAAGATCTCAGACGATCTCCAGGATCAAAAATGGAGAGAGGTTGGTTCTCCTCTTCGGGGACAAGACGTCCGACGGAGTCGTGTTGTACGCAGTTCTGGCGGACGACAACGCGTCGAGGTTGTCTGTGGCTTGTTCCAAGTTTCCGGATCAGAAATCTTACCGTTCGATAACCACGGAAGCGCCGCCTGCCCATCTGTTCGAAAGGGAGTTTTACGAGCAATTCGGGATTACACCCGAAGGACATCCATGGCTGAAACCGGTTCGAACAGGGATACCGGGAATTGACCATTCGGAGAGACAATACGAGTTCTTCAGCATGGAGGGTGAAGAGGTTCATGAAGTAGGGGTCGGACCGATCCACGCAGGAATCATCGAGCCGGGACATTTCAGATTTTCCTGCCACGGAGAGAAAGTGTACCAGCTTGAGATCAAGCTCGGTTTTCAACACCGCGGCGTGGAAGAACTGTTTGTTAGAAACGCGGACCGCCCGATCTATCTGGAGAAACTTGCCGAATCTGTGGCAGGTGACACGGTGATCGGACATGCGGGAGGTTTCATTCGAGCCATGGAATCGCTGGCAGATGTTACGATTTCGAACAGGGCGAAGGTTATCCGCGCTGTTGCATTGGAGTTGGAGAGAATTGCAGTTCACCTTGGCGATTTGTCGGCGCTGTCAGGTGACGTTGCTTACCTGACGGGCAGTTCCGTCTTCGGGGCCCTCAGGACAAAAGTCATAAACACGACTATGGCTCTGTGTGGGAACCGCTTTGGACGGCGTTTGCTTGGCTTGGGCGGCGTGAATTTTGACATCACACCGCGATTGCTCGACGATGTGTCACGCGTTGTCGATCAACTTGATGAAGACGTGGCGCTTGCTGCGGAAGTGCTTTTTTCCTCTGCGTCCGTCCTTGAAAGGTTTGAAAAAACCGGAATAGTGAAAAAAGAAACCGCGGTCGCACTTGGAATGGTAGGTCCTGCCGCACGAGCGAGCGGCGTCGCGGTTGATATCCGCTCGGACCACCCGTTCGATGGGTTCGAGTTTGTCCCGGTTCACAAGCTTACCCTTCAAAGTGGCGACGTCTTTGCCCGCGCTTATGTCAGGTTTGTGGAAATTCAGCAGTCGATCAGGATAATGAGGGAACAGCTGGGCAGACTCCCGGGGGGAGAGCTAAGGAAGGACCTTGGCAGGCTGAATAAGGACACCTTCGTGATCTCGCTGACTGAAGGATGGCGCGGAGAGATCGCGTATGTGGTCATGACAGATGGTGAGGGGCGAATCAGGAAAGTAAAGGTCAAAGACCCGTCGTTCAACAACTGGTTCGCACTCGCATTAGCGGTTCGTGAAGAGGGAATCTCCGATTTCCCGTTATGCAATAAGAGCTTCAACCTATCATATTGTGGATTCGATCTATGAAAAGGCGCGGGAAGTGAAATGTTAGATTTGTTAAGGCTAAGGCTGAAACACGGTAGTCAGGCGATACCCGACATAAGAAAAGCCGCCCTGATGGAGACTCATCGCGGGTTTCCCAGCATCGACGAATCGAAATACACGGGCGATTGGCAGAAGATAATAGATGTCTGCCCGACAGGTGCGATTACTAAAAACACGCTGTCAATAGACCTTGGAAAATGCATTTTCTGCGGTGAATGTGAAAGCGTTTCTGAGGGCGCCATTAAGTTCACGAACGCGCACAAGATCAGCTGCTCGGACAGAAATCACCTGATCGTATCTTCGGGGACTGAGTTTGATGAATACCAGGAAAAAGCCATCGAAGCGACGAGGGAAATACACCGGATGTTCGGTCACTCGTTGAAATTGAGGCAGGTTTCTGCCGGCGGCTGCAACGGCTGCGAGACGGAGCTGAATGCTTGTGGCAACGTCAACTTCGATATGGGAAGGTTCGGAATCGATTTCGTTGCATCTCCGAGACATGCGGATGGAATAGTGATTACGGGACCGGTGACAAAGAATATGGCACCTGCGTTATTGGATGCCTACAGGAGTATCGGTGATCCGAAGGTTGTGATAGCGGTTGGGGCTTGCGCAATAAGCGGCGGCGTTTTTGCGGACTCCGCTCAGCTGAACCGTTCGTTCCTCGGGGAGATCAAGATAGACCTTTTCGTTCCGGGGTGTCCACCTCACCCGCTGACTTTCATAAATGCACTCTTAGACTTCATCGGACGGACCTGAACTGGCAGGGGACCCGCGCTGAATCCTCTTTGGCGGGGTCAGGAAAACTTACCAGACATCGGATGATTTAGCTTTGCCGGTAGGAAGCGGGGGAGGAGACGCGACATCATCAGGCAGCGGATTTGTACACTTGACATAAGGCCGAACGTCTGCTCAAGCAAGATTCCCCACTATTCCCATTTGTTCTTCGCTTTGAGGCTTACTCGTTGAATCGGGAAAGGTATTCCCCCTCAAATTCACACGTGCCGGTTGATGAGGACAACATTAAGTACCTCAGAAGTAAGCGGCCAGTGTCAATCCCGCCGTTTGGAATCCGAGTTTGAGCTCGTTTGTGCTTGGTGAACCGGTTTCGGAACTGTTCGTGCTTGATATCCCGAATTGGTATTCTGCGCCAAGGCTTAAGTTTTGATTGAAGAAATATTCGAGCCCACCGATCGCACCGAGGCCAAAAGATGTGGAGTTTATCCTGCCACCTCCCGGGTTGGTCGTCTCTGCGCTGTTTAGGAATGAGAAGACACCTCCAAGGTAAGGGCTTAATCTCGAAGCTAATGGAAGGTGGTACTCGATCCCGCCTCCGATGCCGAAAGAAAGGGAATTGTCCGTTGACTGCGGTACCCCGCTTGTCGTTTTGTTATCCAGGCCGAAAAGCAGCATCGCGCGGACTGCAAGGCCATCGGACAAAAAGTACTTACCTCCGATTCCACCCTGGTAAGCGTTCAGATTGAGCGTGCTCAATCCGACAAAGTTGAACAACAAGGCCTTATCGCCCTGTTGAGCGACGTTGAGCGTCTGAGCTTGCAAGTTGACTGCCGTTGACAGAAGTATTATCGATAAACCTATCGTTAGTTTGCGTATCATATTTTGTCCCTCTCTGTTTGTTTTGTGACCGAAAGATTTCTCCCTAAATCTCCGGTCGTGTACCTTAGAATCTCTCCGTTATTCCTCCCATGAAAGTGCCATAACTCGTTCTGCCGCTGTAAGTACCCTGATAAAAAAGATTCAGGAACAGGTTGCCCAGCAGCTTCGTCGTCAGCTGAAAGCTGGGTTGATTTTGTATCAGTCTCATTGAGCCGCTTCCGAACCTGTAATCGAGTCGCGAGAGCATGAGAGTGATGTCCGTGGAATTGAACGGAATATATTTTGAAAGATTGACGTCGATTACGGACCCGTCAAGATAGTCGCTTAGAATCCGGCTGTAGGAGACGCCTGCAGTCATGAGCAATACGGGGATATTTGACTGAGTCAGCGAGACATTCGCGTCTCTCGTCGGGCTGACGTCTCCCTGTTGAAAGCTGTACCCTGTACCTAGTGTTATGAAAGTAAAAGGGAAGGGTCTGATATTAGCTTCAATTCTTGCGTCATTCCTGAGCTGGTTTTGACTTTCGAGCAGGCTGTCGAGTGCGGTTCCGAAAGTCTGGTAATATATGATGTTCCTTTGTGCGCTGTATGTAAGATTCACCGACAGTCGACTCAAGGGATAGTATACACTCGAGAAATAGAAACTCGTGAGCGATAGATCATTCGTGGGCTTACCGGTTGACAGTTTGAAAATGTCAAGCTGGCCAGAAGCATAGAAGCTGAGACTCTTGAACAGAGTGCTGTTATGCTGGAAATAGATGAATCGCCGGTCTGTGTTCATGTTGTTGTACTGCTGAAATGCCCCTATTGTGTTTCTCATAGTACCGGAGCTCATCGACACGGTTTGTGAAACGTATCCGCCGAACTGAAAGAGGTTTGGATTGAAACCCAGTGTGTAGAAGTCGGGCTTGGTTCCTATTACTTCCCCCGTCACCAGACTACCGAAGCGTTCCTCCGCCTGAATGCCGTCGATAGGTCCCACTCCCGAGATGTCGTCGTTGACGTGACGACCGACCCAGACATTGATGTCCCGCGTTCTATAGGAAAGAGTCAGATCGTAAACGCGAAGGTTGCTCATCGGACTGATCGCAACCTGCTTCCATTGCGTTCCTAAGTACGAGAGATACATGTAGTTTGAAAAATAGAATTTAGATCCACCGATATTGTCCGCATTCAGGTTCAGGGAATAGTTCCATCTCTGTATATCCGAGGCGTTTGTGAAGTTTGAGAAATTGGAGTAAGAGTTCACGGTGAATCCGCCGTAGACTTTCGGATTTACTTTTGTAGGACTATTGGACGCTGTGGCGACTATCTGCTTGACTTCTTTCGCTTGACTAGCCAAGCTCGTGTCTACTTCTTCTCCGGCAAGCTGAGTCTTCGTTGGCTTCTCGGTTTGGGGAGCCACAAGGGCAAATACATGGTCACCTACTTTCAGAAACGATTTACCGATAATAGGGCCGGCGCAGGACACTGAGGACATATATTTTGCAGCGAGCACGGGTTTCGCTATGCCGTGCAGGTAAGCATACAATGTGTCGCCTTGATTGATGCCGCGCGTGTCTTTGAATTTAACGTATATGTTCAAGGGTGTCATGAAAGTGACTGTGCCGGTTTTCTTTTCTAGTCCCTTTTGCTGAGCCAATCCGGTGCTGCAATAAATCGTTATGGAAAAAAGGCAAAAGAGGAATCTATTTATGCTATTCAATCTCATCAATCAGTCTCCCCGACCTGTCGGGTGGCAGGTATAGCAGGAAGTCGGGCCGTACACATATCCACTAACATCCGTATGGTGCGGGTCAGTTTCGGCCTGGGAATGGCAGCCGCTTGTCGTACATGAGAAGATGGCAAAATTGGACGAAGTCGTGTGGCACTGATTGCATGTCAGCGGCGGCGCTGCGTGATTTCCTGAAGCTATCGGAAACTGCGTGTGATCGAACGTAGCGTTGCCCCAGCCGGTAGTGTTGTGGCACTGCGCGCAATTGGTTGGGTATCCCATCTGCACGTGGTTTGGATCGGTTGTGTTGTTGTAGTCCGTACTGTGGCATGAGTAGCAGTCTGTCGGCGGCGGAGTAGTATAACCGTTCGTATGACACTGAGCGCACTGGACGGAAGTATGCGCACCGGTGAGCGGGAAACCTGTTGTGCTGTGGTCAAAAGTCGCGTTGTCCCAACTTGTCGTTGAATGACACTGATTGCAGGTTGTCGGGAACCCTTGCGCCGCGTGCGGAGGATCTGTCGTGTTTGCATAATCCGTCTTGTGACAGGAATAGCAGTCCGTCGGCGGCGGAGTAGTATAACCGTTCGTATGACACTGAGCACACTGAACGCTCGTATGTGCACCTGTCAACGGGAAGCCTGTAGTGCTGTGGTCGAATGTTGCATTGTCCCAGCTCGTCGTTGAATGGCACTGGTTACAGGTTGTCGGGAATCCCTGCGCCGCGTGCGGCGGGTCAGTAGTGTTCGCATAATCGGTCTTGTGACACGAGTAGCAATCTATCGGGGTATTTGTAACCGAACCGATGTGGCAGGACTGGCACGAAACGTTGAGATGCGCGCCCGTGAGCTGGAATGGAGACGCCGGGTGAACGAATGTCGTTGTGGTAAACGGCAAAGAGATCGTGTGACAGTTCTGGCATGCTTGAGGCAAGCCGGCTGCGACGTGGTTGACGGGTGCGGTGGCGTTGGTGTAATCGCCGCTGTGGCACGAGTAACAGGCGGTAGATGGCGCCGTCGCATAGCCGTTCGAATGGCACTGTGTGCACTGCAGATTGGTATGCTCGCCGGTAAGTGGGAAACCAGCGCCCGTATGATCAAATGTTGCATCTCCCCAGCTTGTTGTATTATGGCACTGGGAACAGGTATGTGAGAATCCCTGTTGGACGTGATTCGGATCGGTCGTATTGCTGTAATCGGTGCTGTGGCAAGAGTAGCAGTCCGTCGGGGGCGGAGTAGTGTAGCCGTTTGCGTGACACTGAGCGCACTGAACGGTTGTATGTGCACCGGTCAGGGGGAAGCCGGTAGTGCTGTGGTCAAACGTTGCGCCGGTCCAATTCGTCGTGCTGTGACATTGAGCGCAGTTGTGCGGAAATCCCAATTGTGTGTGGTTGGGACTAGTGGTGTTGGCGAAGTCTGCAGTATGGCACGAATAGCAATCGGTGTTCAGTTTCGCGGTCGGGTTCGTGTGGCAGGTCTGGCATTGCACTGACGCATGCGCACCCGTCAGCGGGAACCCTGTAGTTGTATGATCGAACGTAGCCGGGGCCCATCCGTTGATCGTGTGGCAAGTCTTGCAATTGGTCGAAAAACCACTTGCCACATGGTTGGGGAACGCTACGCTCATGAAGTCCGCCTTGTGACAGCTGTAACAGTCCGTTGACAGGCCTTTGAAGTCAGGAGTGCTCTGGTTATGACATGCGAAACAGTTTGCAATTGCATGGCCCGCAACAAGCGGGAAGAAGCTGTGATTGAAGTTTGTCGGTCCCCAGCTCACGTCGACAACATTGTGACATCTCTGGCACTGCGTCGAGAAGCCTGCCTGCATGTGATTCGGGGTCGTGGTGGCATAGTAATCCTTCGAGTGACATGTAATGCACGTTACACTTATCGGAGGGAAGTACAATCTCGAATATCCGGAATGGCAGCTTGAACAATCCAGGTTCTGGTGAGCTCCAACGAGCGGAAATCTCGTTGTCTGATGGATCTCGTCAATGTTGACAATGAGCCACGATTTTGTCGTATGGCAACTGGCGCAGTTCGGTTCCAAACTCCCCTCGTGGACGTCTCTATGGCACGAATTGCATGTCGGCATCGCCTCGGAGAAGACAAGGCTTTTATGGCAATCCACGCAGTCAAGTGCACTGTGCTGGCCGGTTAGCTTGAAGGAAGTTTCTGTGTTGTGGTTAAATGCCATTTTACTTGGGGCGATCTTCCACGACGTCGGCACATGGCAAGATGCACAATCTATCTTCAATCGGTTCCCATGCGGAGATGATTGTGCAAGCGCGCTCGACGCGGCAAGTGTCAATACTAAGATGAATGACAGGCTGCGCATCTGAAATCCTTGAGTTTGTATTGTATGAATGTATTTTCATTAACCGTTACTTCCTTATGGCACTCAATACATGCGAGTTTGGCATGGGCTCCGGTGAGCGGGAATTTGGTCTTTTGATGGTCGAAGTTTGTAGGCGACCAGTTGTTGAAAGTGTGGCAGTTCTGGCATTCCGAGAACTTGCCGCCCTTTGTTTGCACTGCGAATTGTCCGAAGTGTATATCCCTGTGGCAGGTCTCGCAGTGCGGATTCAGCGAACGAAAAACAGAAACCTCGACGCCAGCGGAATTTTTCCTGTAATGACAGCTCCTGCATGAAACGTCTGCGTGTTTCCCCAGAAGCTTGAAGCTGGTCTTGTTGTGATCAAATGCGACTTTGTCCCACGTCGCTGTCGTGTGGCAGCTTGTGCAATTGTCATTTGGCAAAAACTCTTCAGTCAGTTCGGTCCCGTGTACGTTCTTGTGACAATCAATGCACTGTGTTCCGAGATTCTTGAAGTGCCAGGAGTTGGAACTGAGGTGGCATGATTCGCACGGTACTGCGAGATGTGAACCGGTTAGTCGGAACTTGCCTTTGTCATGCATCGCGATTGTGAACGTTGTGAGCTTGAATCCGTAAACCGTATGGCAATCGGCACAGTTTTCTACGACGTTGTTCACAGTAAAGTCGCCGTGATGAGCGTCCTTATGACAGTCGGTGCAGAGCGCGTGTTTCGGTCGCGAGTTCAGATTATCGCCGTGGCAGTTCCGACACGAAACATCGGCGTGCATGCCTATCAACGGGTAATCGGTGAGGTTGTGGTTGAAAGTTTTTGCCTCGATCAGCGTGAAGGAAACCGTAGTGTGACATTTCTCGCAAATTTCCCCGAACTTTCCGTTATGGAGGTCTCTGTGGCAGGGGACGCAGTTTTCGAACTTCACTCCGGCGAATTGAGTGAACGGCTTCCCGTTTCGTACCTCGCTCACATGGCATTTGGCGCATTCCACTTTCTTATGGGCTCCGGTAAGCGTAAACTCCGTCTTGTCGTGTTTGAACTTAGTCGCGGGCTTGAAGCTGTTCTCGTTGTGACAGGAGGCGCAATCCTCTCCGAGCGTTCCCTGATGCGGGCCCTCGTGACACGAAGAGCAGCTCGTACTCAATCCAAGATATGTGCCATTCCTCTTTTCGAATTCTGAGCTGCTGATGAATTTTGTCTGGTGGCACGCCCGGCACTGCAGAGTTGCATGCTTCCCTTTCAAAGGATATCCAGTCAAGGTATGATCGAATGACTTTGTGTCGAAGTGAATAATCTCAAACTGCCTCCCATGATGTTCGCTGTGACAGCTTGCACAGTTCTGGCTTCGCACCTGCGGGTTGGCGTGGTAACCCCTGTTCTGGTTGATGAGATCCTGAATTTCCGTATGACAGGCGAGGCATTTGAAGTTTTCAACCTGTTTACCGAGAACGTGGCACTTAGTACAGTTGCTCAACCCCTCAAGGTTTGCGTGCGCTGTCGTAAGCGGACCTGGCGATATTTGAGCAAATGCACTAGCGGCCATGAACGTAATCAGAAATACTGCGGATATATATCTGAATGATCCCTTCTTTTCAGTCGTCATGCTTGAGAATAGCTTCTCCGAATTTTGAGGTGACTTCAACGCCGATTTTCTGGAGAAATGCCGTAGGAAGAGTGCCCCCGGCAAAGATGTAAACCAGGTCGTTTTCTATTGTCACCGGTTCCGGCTGGTTGTCAATCGACAAAACCACCTTTTCATCCGTGATTTCTTTCACGTTGGAATTGAAAATTATCCGGACCCGGTTGTTGGCGGCAGCTATCGAGATATTCTCGGAATTTTTCGGCTTTATTCTGGAGAAATCCTCTCCGCGGTACGATAATGTCACTTCATTCTTGTCGTCGGTTTCCGCTATCATCAGGGCGTTTTCAATAGCGGCGTCTCCACCCCCGATGACCAGCACCTTCTTGCCGTTTATTAGTTCCGGCTCAAGAAGGCGATAGGCAACTTTTTCCTTTTCCTCGCCCGGGACACCGAGCTTGCGGGGCGATCCGCGTCTCCCGATCGCCAATATGACCCCTTTCGAGGTGTACACTCCCTTTGTGGTCTTGACGCTGAAGATGTTGTCGCATCGTTCGATGGATTCGACCTTTTCGTTCTCATTGATTGTAATCTCATTCTGTCTGAGCACGAGCCTCCAAATATCGAGCAACCCGGTCTTCGATGTTTGCCGCACCTTTACCTGGCCGTAAAGCGGAAGCTCCATGGGCGAAGTCATAACAACCTTCTGCCTTGGGAAATTGAAAACTGTTCCGCCGAGCGTATCCTGCTCGAGTGTGACGCATTTCAACTTATTCTTGACGGCGGCAAGCGTCGCCGATATACCGGCGGGACCGGCCCCGACGATAACAAGGTCATAGTCGGTTTTTAAAGTGCCATTCATCTTCTTCACGAAAAAGTGAACCGCCTGCTTTCCTTGTTCCACGGCATTCTTTATTAGAGCCATGCCGCCAAGCTCGCCGGCTATGAACAGCCCGGGGATATTCGTCTCGAATTCCTGGCTGATATGCGGAAGCTCGACGCCGCGTTTCTCGGTTCCGATGCAGAGGCTTATGGCGTGGACGGGACAGGCATGAAAACAAGCGCCGTGTCCGACGCATCGTGATGCGCTGATCACCTGTGCCTTGCCGTGAACGATGCCGAGGATGTCCTTCTCGGGGCAAGCTGTTATGCACGCACCGCTGCCGATACAGGTGTCCTGATTTACGACAGGATGGAGTGACACAGGCTCATGGAGACCGAGCTTCTTTGCAGATTCGAGTTTTGCCAGGTTTCTTACTGAATTCCTGTGCTTTGCCCACAGGTAAATCGCGATCACTGCCAGCATGAAGATCACTGCCGAAGCATAGGTAATCAGGTTTTCTATGAATGCTTCTTTCAAGATTTTGCCTCTGTCAGTTGATTGAACGACCCGTCAGAAAATCCATCTGTATCCGAATGCGAAGACCACGCCGATGTGTATGAACATGATTACAAACATTACTATTGCAAAAGGGAGGTGCACGATGTGCCAGTGGCGGAAGAACCTGTGCATTACGTTCAGCAGTCTGATCCTTCTTGCCAATATCATCCGTGACCTTGCTATCCTTTTTGTCCTGCGGATTTCATGCCTGGAGAGTCCGATAGATTTAAGCTCTTTGCCAAAAGCCCGCAGTGTCTTCCGCATATGAAACGAATCCTTTACCAGGAAGGTGAGACTGTTGGTAAGCGTCTCTTTTTTCAGCTTGGTGTAGTCTGAGGCGGTTTCGATCATACGAATCAATTCGTCGTTTACGTGGTGGTCTGCCTGAAGCCTTCTAGAGAAGTCCCTTCCGATGTCGTTTAGCTCCTGGACGCTGAGAATTTGCCCCTGGATCGTCTTTGGAATTCTCACATAGAGGAATCTGCCGACAACTCCGCTGAGAACGACGGCCGTCATGCTCCAGAAACTCACTGCGACGATTCCACCGAATTTGAAGGATGTGTGGAATAAGACGAGCACCGGCCCCAGCGTGCAGAGGAAGATGTGGAGCTCGAGCCAGTTCTTGAGATAGCCGAAGTGCAGGAAGGCCTTTACCCTCTTCCTGATCATATAGATCACGACCCCCACTATCATCATGAAACTGCCGACGACGCCGAGCCCTTCGCCTACTAAGCCGCTCGGTTCCAGCAGCGAATTCTGAGGATTGAAGAACCTATCGACAAGAGGGGTAGCATAATACTGATACCCGTTGATCACAAGAAGAAGCGTGGAAAGGATCCCTACGATAAAAAAGGATCCCACGTAAATTGCATGTACTCGTTTACTCATGGACACTCAGATTTTTGTGAACGTTAGCCAGCGTCAAAACCTGGGGGTCCTCAAATTGTTCCTAGCAACAATCTCTATCGAACTATATCGGAAAGATGATAAGAAACCCGAAGGGAATTTGCAAGTGCGTCTTGTAATAAAATTGTAATGCCTCACTGAAAGGGTTATTTCTCTCGCAAAGGCGCCAAGAACGCAAAGAAATGTTGACGAGCGGTTCGCTTTGCGAGCTCGGCTTGGCGAGAAACCATAAGTGTGGGGTTACGAAAACAGGAAGGTGGCACTTGACAACGGGAGCGCGATTATACTATATTGTGTTGGTTCTTGTATACAATTAGGTATAGCAAATAATGCCCTTTTCTCCTTCTGATTGGCCGGTTCACCATATTCCGTTCTCACATTTAGTCCTGTGCAGAAACCCACTGCCTAAGGGAGTGGTAACGGACGAATTGCTTTACCAGTCATTCCGGTCAAGCGAAGACAGCTGCTTTTGTGACAACCACTTGTTTACTGACTCCAATGTTCGTTATTAAGAGGCAGGTGGGGACCTAAGGGCGTTTTCAATTGTCGTCGATCAATGCGGTATTCGGCGTCTTGCCGCCTCAGGTCCGTCCCTTACTGATGTTCCAAATGTGACTGAGTTGGCGAAGCTGTGCAAATGCCATCGTGAAGACTTCTGGGGGCCGAGCCATCCCACCGGGACCGCAAAGTCAAGGACTATTCGGGCAAATTGTATAATTTTAGCTGCAAGAATTTGTATAATAGGCGAAACCAGAATAACAGTGTAAGTAGTCTGGCCACTAAGGTGATGCCAGCGCATATGAAATTTAGCCGACATAGTTGCACTCTCGTGGGTCGGAATGATGTCTAAGTTGAAGTAGAAGGTGGAAGATGAATGTTAAACGGGGAAGCGCGGAATTAAATGAATCTGCTCGTGCTACCACGAAAGACAAGATCTATCAGTCGCTGAGGGCAGATATAATTTCCCATCGTCTCAAACCGGGGCAGCCAATTCGTGAAGACGAATTGGCTCAGAAGTACGGGATAAGCCGGACGCCTATAAGAGAAATGCTACGGAGACTGGAACAGGAAGATCTGGTCAAGATAGTTCCTAATGTAGGCGTCTACATCTCGGAACTCACCGCAAAGGACATTGAGGAAGTTTTGGATCTTCGCATCTGGCTCGAAACGGCGGCTGCGAGGGCCGCGGCCTCGAGGGTAAAAGAAGAACATTTGGAGCAGCTTAGAGAAATAGACAAGCAGCTCGATCTTGCGGTCAAAATGCAGGATAGCATACTCTCTTTCGAAGCTGACGGTAAGCTTCACGATTTAATACTGGTTGCCGCGGGAAATGCAAGAGCAAGGAGGATCATACATAACCTGCTGGGACAGATTCACAGAATAAGATTCATCTCGGGACACAAACCTGGCAGGATAAACACCACGGTTGCCGAACACAAACAGATTGTAGCCGCCTTAATTGATCGCGATCCTGAAAAGGCCGCTGCGTCAATGAAGGTACATCTGGTAAACACCAAGGAAATACTCCTGCCGTCGTCTGAGATGGAAGAAAAGTTTGCATCGTTCGTACGGAATTCATTTTCGCTCTGAAGGATTCGATGATGGATATAGTTATAACGGAGAACATTGACGGCTGCGCGATAAAGAGTCTGGAGAACCGGTATAAGGTGCTGCGCGACGAAACATTATGGAAAGATTCGAAATCCCTTTCCAAGCGTCTCTCCGACGCTAAGGCGGTCATAGTCAGGAATCAAACGAGGGTCGACAGCCAGCTCTTAAAGAGTGCGTCGTCTCTTCTGATAATAGGCCGCGCCGGCGTTGGATACGACAACATCGATGTCGATGCTGCGAGCAAATCCGGGATTGTAGTAAGCTACACACCGAATGAAAACTCCATTTCGACCGCAGAACATGCATTTGCATTAATCCTCGGATTGTATCGTAAGGTTCCTGCCGGTCATTTTTCAACGATAAACGGTGAGTGGGATAGGTACAGCTTTGTCGGCCATGAGCTTTTCGGGAAGACATTGGGCATTCTCGGGTTAGGAAGAGTGGGCGCAAGAGTCGCAGTCCGCGCCAGGGCCTTCGGCATGAAAGTCATCGCGTACGATAGGTTCCTTTCGCGGCATGAATACCCGGTAACCGAAACAGCGACCGAGTTAAGGGACTTGAAAGACGTATTGACGGAGGCCGACATCGTCTCTTGTCATCTTCCCTTGAAAGATGATACAGGGGGATTGATAGACTACTCAAAATTGAAGTTAATGAAGAAGAGTGCCATCATAGTCAACACATCGCGCGGAGAAGTCATCGTCGAGAGCGATCTCATCCGTGCACTGAAGGAGGGAGTGATTGCGGGAGCAGGCCTCGATGTTCGTGAGAAGGAACCGCCGGTGGAATCGGAATTAAATCACATGGGCAACGTGGTGCTGACGCCGCACGTAGCGGGACTCACTGTCGAGGCGCAGGAGAAGGTCGTGGAAACCGTGGCAAATGATGTGGACAGAGTGTTGCAGGGGCTGGCGGCCCTAAATTATGTCAATTTCCCACTTCCAAGAGTAGGAGCGATACGTGATGACAAATGATGCGAAAGTTTTGAAAGACTCATCGGTCGGTAAGACCGGTGGTAAATCATATAGGATGTTTATCGGTGGGGAGTGGGTGTCGTCGGAGTCGACGTTTGAAGTGAGAAGTCCGTATGACGGCGCGCTCATTGGCAACGTTCCCACTGCCACCCCGGAACATGTTGCCGCGGCCATAGATGCTGCTGCTAAAGCCTTCGAACGTACATCCGCAAGTACTTCGTATGAAAGGTATTCGATTCTCAAAAAGACTGCGGAATTGATCCTCCAGCACGCTGAGGATCTGGCAAGAACAATCACGTCGGAGAACAGCAAAATCATAAGAGAAGCCAGAGGCGAAGTTGCCAGGTCGGCCGACACTTTTCTGTCTGCAGCCGAAGAAGCGAAGAGAATTCACGGAGAGACGATCCCGCTTGATGCGGTGCCGGCGGGTGCGGGCCGTGTTGCCTTTACTGTCCGCGAGCCGATCGGGGTCATAGCAGCAATTTCGCCGTTCAATGCGCCGCTCAACCTTGTGGCGCACAAGATTGCGCCGGCCATCGCAGCCGGAAATACAGTTGTGCTGAAGCCTGCATCAACCACGCCGATCATTGCCCTGAAATTAGCCGAGCTGATTGAAAAAGCAGGCCTCCCGAAAGGTGCATTGAATATAGTTACAGGAGGGGCGTCGGTCGGAGAGCAATTGGTGAAAGATCCTCGGGTCGTCATGGTCTCGTTCACAGGAAGCCCTGCAGTGGGAAAACATATTCGCGATGTAGCCGGATTCAAGCGCTTCACATTCGAGCTCGGTTCCAATTCTGCCGTCATAGTTGATGATGATTCGAGACTTGACGAAGCCGTCGCACGGTGTACTCAGGGAGGTTTCGCACATTCAGGACAGGTTTGCATTTCCACACAGAGGATTTTAGTGCAACGGAACATCGAGAAACAGTTTGTCAGGAAACTCACAGATGCGGTTGGCAAACTGAAGGTCGGCGATCCCTTCGACGAAACCACCGATGTATCGGCTCTGATTACTCAGAAGGATGTTACCCGTGTCCTCGATTGGATAGACGAGGCGAAGAAAAGCGGAGCAAAGGTCGCGACAGGCGGGACAAGAGACGGAAACGCAGTTGTGGCGACTGTCCTTACCGAAGTCAAGCCTGAGATGAAAGTGTTCAGCGAAGAAGTGTTCGGGCCACTGGTCGGCGTAACGGTTTACGACGAGTTTGACGAGGCGATTAGGCTGGTAAACTCATCCAGGTTTGGAATCAACTCTGGAGTTTACACAAACGATCTCGGCAAGGCAATGAAGGCGACACGTGAGATAAAAGCCGGTGCGGTGCTGATCAACGATGTGCCAAGCTACAGAGTCGATCACATGCCGTATGGCGGTGTCAAAGAAAGCGGACTTGGCCGCGAAGGGCTGAGATACGCGATTGAGGAGATGACTGAACTCAAGTTGGTGATTTTCAAGTTGTGAGATGAAACGCACGTGGGACTTATCAAGAAGAGATTTCCTTCGCATGTGTGCGATAGGCACCGGCGGAGTCGCTGCATGGTCTGTCCTCGGCAGTCGGCCGTTCGCATCCGCAGGGCCGCGCCCATCGACCGGGCCGGCCGTGCACAGTTTTTCGCTTGACCGGGGTTGGCTGTTCGGCGGAGAATTCGACGGCTCGGGCCTGAACAGATTATCGGGCGACAGGACGTTTGGCACGGTTTCGCTTCCCCATTGCGTCTCGGAGCTTTCATGGCAAAACTGGAATCCCGAAAGCTGGGAAAAGGTCTGGATATACCGGAGGCATTTCAAGCTCCCTCCGGGGTATCGCGACGGGCGTGTGTTTCTGCATTTCGATGCCGTCATGGTAGGTACGACTCCAGTGATAAACGGCCATGCGCTTCCGCAGCGGCTTGGCGGGTATCTCCCTTCTCGCTACGAGATAACCGATTGGTTGAAGGACAGCGACAATGTACTTGCAGTGATCGTGGATTCACGTTGGAGCAACTGTCCGCCCGAAGGTTCGCCGGAGGGTCCGAAACGCATCGACTACCTCGAACCGGGAGGCATCATCCGTTCCGCCCGATTGGAGGTGTTCCCGCAGACGTTTATCAGCGATGTCTTTGCAAAACCGGTGAAAGTGCTTGATTCCGGACGTTATATCGAAGTTACCTGCACAATCGACGCGGCCGAGGCCGCATCCAAACCGGTCCGCATCGAGGTCGAACTCTGGGACGGAAAACGTGTCTTGTCCGGCACAAGTCGGAATCTGTCCGTCGGGAAAGCAGGGCAGATCGAGGCAGTGATTAGGCTGGAAAACCTGGGCAACGTCAAGCTGTGGGACTTTGACGCGCCTCATCTTTACGATGTTGCCGCGAAGCTCCTGATAGATGAAATGCCCGTCCATGACTATATTGTCCGCACCGGGATCAGGGACGCGAGATTTGAGCTTGATGGGTTCTTCCTGAACGGGCGGAGGCTGCAAATCTTCGGACTTAACCGGCACGAGCTCTTTCCGTACGTGGGATTCGCAATGCCCCGGAGGGTGATGCGCCAGGATGCTGAAATGCTTCGACATGAGTTCAATTGCAATATGGTTCGCTGCTCCCATTATCCGCAATCTGAAGCATTCCTCGACGCCTGCGACGAACTAGGCCTCATGGTTTGGGAGGAAGTGCCCGGTTGGGGATACCTCGGCGATGAAGCGTGGAAAGAGCTACTTGTTCGCGACGTCAGAGAGATGGTTGTACGGGACAGGAACCACCCGTCTGTAATAATCTGGGGGGTCCGGGTGAATGAGTCGAAGAACGATCCATCTCTTTATCGCCGGACACGGGAAATTGCAAAATCGCTGGATGACTCCCGGCCCACCTCCGGAACGATGACAAGCGGTTCAAGAAAGACATGGAAGACGGAATGGCACCAGGACGTCTTCGCGTATGACGACTACGGAGCGAGTCCCGAGGGGGGAGTAGGCATTCGCAAGCCTGTCGAAGGAGCGCCGTATCTCATCACGGAAGCGGTCGGTCAATTCAACTACGCGCATCCGAAGGAAGGATTCAATGTTACTTACCGCCGGGCAGGGAACGTGCCGGTTCAGGAAAGTCAGGCAATCTGGCACGCGCAGGCGCACAGCAGGGCCGCCGCTGATCCGCGGATCTGCGGCGTGATCGCATGGTGCGCATTCGACTACGGCAGCCTCATCAATTCGTACCACCATGTCAAATGTCCCGGTGTGGCGGACGTCTTCAGGATCCCGAAGCTTGGTGCGTCGTTCTATCAGTCACAGATAAGCCCGGAAGTAAAACCTGTGATACTGCCGGACTTCTACTGGGATTTTGGCCCGGGAGATTCCCGGGGGCCGGGCAAACGATCGGCTGTTTTCTCAAACTGTGACCGCCTGGAAGTGTTTGTGGACGGGAAGCATCACGCTACTCTGCTCCCTGACGCGGCTGCCTACCCGCACTTGCCGCACCCCCCTTTCTTCGCTGACATGGAAATCGACGGCTCTGTCCATCCGGAACTCCGTATCGATGGGTACGTTGACAAAAGGATGGTAATGTCGAAAACTTTCTCGTCGGATACATCACTGGATCGTTTCTACGTTAAGGCCGACGATTCTTATATAGACGGAGACGGCTCGGACGCAACGAGGTTGGTGTTCCTGACAATGGACAAATTCGGGAATCTCCGGCCTTCCCGTTCGGGGACAGTCACGATGACGCTGGACGGACCGGGGGTAATCGTCGGCGATAATCCGCTGCAGCTGGCCGACAACGGAGGTGCTGGCGCCGTCTGGATAAAGGCCCGCCAAGACAGCGCCGGCGTCATAAAGGTCGTGGCCGGGCATTCTTCGCTCGGGAGCCTTTCTGTCAGCATACATGTCAACAAGGTTTCGCCGGATCCGACACTTATCTGACCGGCGGCATCCGGCTCTGTTACTTCTATTAAAAAAATCAGAGGTCATCACATCATGGAAAAATTGAGAGTTGGATTAGCTGGTACCTTCCGCCCCATTTTTCACGGAGATATGAAGTCGGTTCTGAGGCACAGCATCGAGGTGATGAAGAAGAAAAGTGCTGAGATGAATTTTGAGCTGATCGCGGTCGAAAAGGGCATGGAAACACTGAGCGATGCAGAAGTTGTCGCCCGGCAGCTGGAATCGCAGGGCGCGGATCTTGTGGTGATACAGAACTCTTCGTTTGCGGATGGAGACATGATCCTCCCTTTCTTTTCCACCTCTCCCCGGTTGGCCATATGGGCGGTTGAAGAGACTACGGCGAGCGGACCTCTTCCGCTTAACTCGTTTTGTGCAACCAACCTGTATGTCAGCATAGCCGGACGATATGCGCCGGGTTACGACAAACCGGTCAAATGGCTTTACGGAGACGCCGAATCAATCGAATTCGCCAGCCGATTCGATACGACGGTCAGGGCTCTCACCGCAATCAAGAACCTGAGCAACGCAAAGATACTTCAGATAGGCGATACCGAGTTTGGCTACCATGATCTCAAGTACGACACGGAAAAGCTGAAGAAAATATTCGGAGTGACCGTGGAGAAGCTTGAGCTCGATGAGTTTTACGGCGAGTATGAAGCTGCCATGAAGAACGGTGCACTCGATGCAAAGGTAGCTGATATAAAGAAGGAAAGCAGCGGAGTAGTCGCTTCGGAGCCGGATGTCAGGAAATCTGCCGGTGCGGAAGTGGCGTTTGAGAAAATCATAACGAAGCACGACGCGGCGGCGCTTAGCTTCAGATGCTGGCCTGAAGTGCCGGGTAAGATCGCGCTAATGGTCTGCTCGACGATAGGAAGGCTGAACCAGACGAACAGTTCGCTCGGTCCTGACAAAGTTGCGGCGACGGAGACGGACGTGCTGGGTGCTATATCTATGATGGCCCTCAAGTATCTCAGCGGCCGCGAAGTGGTCCTGATGGACCTGTCCGGATGGGACATGAAGTCCGACTCGATATACATCTGGCACTGCGGGAACATACCGGCGAGCTGGTTTGACAAGTCCGGTTTCAAGCTCTCCAATCATTTCAACCGAGACAAGATGGGAACTGTCCGCGACGGGAGGATGAAGGCCGCCGGGTTAACGGCACTGAGGTTCCTGGAAAGCGATGCCAGTGCGTTTCTTGCCGCGGGGCGTTTTTACGAAAGGGAGTCTCCAATTTATAAAGGATGCAGCTCCTGGATGAGGGACCTCAGGATAAACGGTCAGAAAACATCGAGCAAGGATTACATGAACACGCTCCTCGTGAATGCGGTCCCGCATCACCTGGCGTACGTCGATAAAGATATCACCACCGATGTAAATGAATTCTGCGCATGGCTCGGCATAGGCGTGATGAATCCGATCCGATATCAGGATTACTTGCAGAGGCCGGAGCCGATAAAGCCGGAAATTCTAAATCCTAAACACTAAATGACGCGTTGCACAACATCGTTTACACAAGAAGTTCCACAAGATCGTTTACAGTTTGTATGTATATTCTGGATAAAAACAGGAGTACAAGCGATGGATAAAAAGGGAATGCAAGTGAAGCA
>JAKAGT010000039.1 GCA_021825585.1 Bacteroidota bacterium
CTTTGCCCGTGAATCCCGCTTGAAGCGGGATTTCGGCAGCATCTATTTCATAATATTGATGCCTCAATTTGTACCGCGGATCGGTATCGCCGGATATCTTGTTCCGGTCGTCCATCAACAAACCATAAGGATAAGAATCGTTCCAGCTCTGCGGTATCCCGGCTGCGTCCACAGTCATCCGAATGCTCCCCAGGTGATCCTTCAAACAATAATACCTCGTCAGCGCCGTCCCATTCCGTATCACCTCCCCGATGTTGTCGACTCCCCACAGGTTATACGTAGCGGTCGGAAAATTGGACTGCGTTATTGCCTCTGTATTCCCATCGGCACCGTTGAAATAGCGTGTACACTACGCCATCGTATTTCCTGAACGGCTACTATTTGCGTCACAGGCTGATTCATACACACCTATTACGACAGCCTTCCATATTGCGCGTTCTCATTCCAGCCCTCAGCCCCATGAGGCTCCCATTACCGAGACATCATCTCCTTCTTCCCAAGGAAGTACAGCAGCACCGTTTCTCCTCTATAATAACCGTGCCCATAATCGACACCCAATATGCTCGAAAAACAAAAACCATTACCTGTGACTTCCACCAAATATTTACCCTTGACCTCATTGTTTGATATGATAGTCTCCGTATTTCCGTCAATACTGAGACGTTGCAAGCCTCCTGAACTGCTGAAGTAGAGTTGATCGCCACCTGGTACAACGGATGAGACCCCACTGAAGAGAAGTTGTTTTGAAACAGGTTTTCTCCTAAACACGCGCAAAATACTGTCCTTGATTGAGAGAATCCCAACAAGCCTATCTGTAATCGCTATCACGTGCAAACGGTCAGGCCGAAAACTGACGCGATCCCAAGGTCTGGAAATAAGATCAAGAGAATCTATCGTCACCACCCATATTGAGTCTTCGCTGTACTCAAGTGCATAGTAACGTCCGCCTGTGCGACTACATTGAAGTATAATTGCCGGAGCTCCCTCCATTTCGAAGGCGATCCGATCAAGGACTGTTATAGTTCTCACGTGATTGTTCTCAATCGAGTTGAGCAATTCACCACGAGAATCCGCAGTTACATACAAGACCTTCCTTCTCGACAGATCATACCCGACAACTTGGAGCAGATTAGGGATGACAACTTTTTCGTAGTTACCTGAACGCACGGTCAACACACCCTTACTGGATACGAAGAGGAGCGAATCATTTATCCAGAATACATGATCTCTATCGGCGTAGTTATCGTATAACGTGTCCTGAAATACGACGCATCGCCGTCTAAAATCGTGGATGTCCATCCGATAGGAATATGGCCCGGCATCTGAAAACTCAGCTATTCTCTCAAATGATACCACGTATACTGCGGAGGGCGAAAAATAGAACCATTCTGCTGCATCAAGCTTCAGCAGTTCCTTGCTGGTTTGTCCTTTCGAGGGACAAGCACTTACGACTAAGAGAACGCAACAGAATAGTTGTCCCAACAGCTGTTTCATAATCATCGAACTCCTAGATGAACATGAGTCAAGTGGATCTTCCATGTGGTAAAATTCCAATCACGAAAATCCTTTCGAGTCAAGAGCCGCACATTCTTTTTCCAATAGAAATTTGGGCCTATAACTTGAGCCCCTGAGGCCGGCATTTGGCTAAACGCTAAGCCTATCATCGGTGCTGTTGCTCGTTCATATGTAGAGCCGCCCTCCCTATCACCCCAGGAATACCGCACCCCATTCACCATCCCTATGTCAACGCCTTGAGCAGGATTCAAGGTATGAAGCGAACCCTTTGGCCAATCACGGTTAGTGGAAGTAATCATAAGCGTATTCCCAAGACAAGCAAGATCAGCCAGCCATTTTGCCAAATCTGAACGAATCGAAAACAGATTTACCCCCGATTTAGCGGATATGAGACCTTGGAAGATCGCGTCCATGTAGTAAACCCAATTGCTCTGGTCCCCCCCAAGAAGAGTAAACCTGTCACCTCCCCCATTCAACCTCACTTTCCCCTTAACGTCTTGCACATAGGTGACTTCATTTTCGCTCTTCCGTAGTTCGACTAATTGTCCGGACCTTGCATATAAGAGGGTATCTAGGCCTGATTCATCAATCATAACGAGGGGATTGTCGACGACATAGCAGTAGCAACTCCACCCTGCATACTTCTCCGCCATCGGATCCACACTCAGCCACCTCCCTATCCTTGAATCATAATACCGCGCACTCCCGCTCTTCGGCCGCCTTCGTCGGCCTTCAGCGGGATAAACTCCGTAGTCGTATCCTGTCTTCACATCTCTCTCTTTGCCCGTGAATCCCGCTTGAAGCGGGATTTCGGCAGCATCTATTTCATAATATTGATGCCTCAATTTGTACCGCGGATCGGTATCGCCGGATATCTTGTTCCGGTCGTCCATCAACAAACCATATGGATAATAATCGTTCCAGCTCTGGCGGTTTCCTACTGCATCCACTGTCATCCGAACACTCCCGAGATGATCCTTCAGATAGTAATACCGGGTCAGCGTGGTCCCGTTGCGTATCACCTTCCCGATGTTGTCGACTCCCCACAGGTTATACGTAGCGGTCGGAAAATTGGACTGCGTTATTGCCTCTGTATTCCCATCGGCACCGTTGAAATAGTTCGTGTACACTACGCCATCGTATTTCCTGAAGCGCTTGCCGTTTGCGTCGTAGAAGTATTCTGACTGTAGATTACCAACCTTGCACACCGATACAAATAGGTTATTGACATCATAGATCACGTATGCAATGGTGACTCCTAAATCCTAAGATAGTTCTACTCATGCATCCCACACCTTCAACACAGTCGACGTCGGCTCCGGTCGTATAGGCACTTTCACGCATTGATAGGTACGAGCTTGGTCATAATCGAACGACTTTGAGACGTACAAGCTAAGTTAGCTCCTCATGAGCGCGATGTAACTTGATAGATTTCCCGTTTCTCCCAATTCATATCTCTATTCGCTAGTAAAGTGCTCCGCAAATAAGTGGTAGTAGTCCTTTGAAGTGAGCCTCCTCTCATGAATATAGCTCCAGATCTTTTCTCCGATTGCTTCATCGAATAAGGCAGCTGAAATAATCTCTCTCAATCTCCCTTCATCTTTGATTTTCTCGCATGTGAGGAGAGACTTGGCAAGATGCTTATAGAAAAATTCAGAGAATCTTTGTAAGGCTATTTCTTGCATTTCGCCGTCCAAAATGTCGTTGAGTTGCAATTGCAGAAAGAACAGCGAATCACTGGCACCACATAGCATTTTGTCTCGTTGGAATGAGAGCAACATGTTAACGTTGTTAGTATCTAGCACGAACCTAGCCTTTTCGTCATTTGACAAATTTGCGAACTTCTTATAGAACCCGTTAAAGGAATGGTAGTAGCCGGATCTTATTGCTCTACTTAGAGCACGGTCGGGGCGCGACCCTTCTTCAACGGATAAGAAAGATATCACTACAAAGGCATAGCACACTATTGAGTACATCTCTCACTCCTCCTCATCGAACGTAAAGCCTTTGGGCTCAATTCTGTCTATCGGAATCCATATCCGATTATGCCGATCAACGAAAACACTTCCGTTTGATTTGCCCGTTGTGCCACTCGGGCCGCTCCAGTCGAAATTGTTGAAAAAATCATCTGCAACCGCAGGATCAATGGTCAAACAAGCAGTTGATCCTCTGCTTCGAGGCCCACCCAAATTGCTGGCGCCTTCATGGACGTTGACATAGGTAGCAGGAGCCGGCTTACCATCGAGCCCGATGGCCGGAACAATTCTCTCGCCTTTGTCATTCAAAAGATTCAGTCCTTTTTCTCTTCCTTTCCCATGTCCGTATTGATTATTGAACTTATGCTCGCCTTCAACAACTGTTTTCCCCGCTGAACTATTGTCAATCCTACTCTTTGAGTTTGGATAGGTACTCCCACCATTAACATAAATGGCGACCAAGTGACCATTCTGCCAAACATAAACACTTGCCGTATAGCTTGTCCCTGGTGTTCCGTTGTCTTTGGGGCGGGTGGCCCGATCTTGAAAATATATGCTGTCTTTGCCGGTAGGATCGAAAAAGATAATTGGATTATTGCCGGCGTAATTGTAAGGAGAAACTGATGAATATCGTACACTCCGTGGATCAATCGTTAGGAACCTTCCAATCCTCGAATCATAATGCCTCGCACTCCCGCTTTTTGGCCGTTGGTGGCGGCCTTCAGCGGGATAAACTCCGTAATCGTATTCCGTCTCCACGTCGCGCTCCTTGCCAGTAAACTTGTACCTCGGGTCGGTGTCGCCGTAGATGCCGTTCCGGTCGTCCATCAGTAGCCCGTACGCATGATAATCGTTCCAACTCCGCGATGCACTCCCGCCGCTTCTCCTGTCATAGGAACATTGCCGACGAGGCTCTTACGCCATTTATCTTCTGGCATTGGCGGTGGGAATGTCGGCGCCTCTATAGTATCGGTCTGCGGACATTGTACCACCACTTGATGCTCCGCAAAGCTCGCCAAGATAGAATAATTAAGTCAACATCTTGTCATTGATCCGGCGGAAGATCAATAATATTCCCTTTTTCGTCAATCGCATGAATGTTAGTGACGGGCAAATTGTCGAGCTTAATCAAATACCTAGTCGAACCGATCTTCAAAATAAGAGAATTGTATGAGTCCCATTTTTCCAAAGCAATCGGCATTTGAGGATCGCTGGGCCTGTCAATTCCAAGAAAGAGTTCATCGCAGCACAACGAGAAAAGTTTAACTTGTTTCGGACGTTCGCGAAGTTTAACGCTGTCTACGGAGAAATCGATCCCATAATCCATTTTTTCCACGAACAAATATCTAACACCATGGGAGAATCGCGAAAACAACCTGTATCTGCTCTGGATAGAATCTGACGGCGTGAACAACGCGCCGTCCCAGACATGTTCCATTGAGCTATCAGCAGCTTCCTGCGCAACTGATGTCTCACTGATAATCAAGGAGCAAAAAATCAGAAGGAGACATTTCATTTTCATAAAGATTCTCCTCTCTCCGCATTTTCCCATCACGCATGCATCAGAAGGGTGGTTCACCTACTCTGCTTCCCAACCGCGACCTAGAAATGCACGCGTCGCATCTATAGCTGAAGGATAGAAGCTATGGTTACTTAGTTCTGGCTGTTTCTTGGAGGATCGTTTTTTCTCTTCGAATCCCGGCCTGTTCCCTCCAACGAAGACATCAGGTATTACCTTGCCGTTTTTGTCAAAAGCTTTTCCGAGAGTCAGATGAAAATGTCCGTCTTTGTATTGAGTTATCAGCACTTGTGTGAAGCCTGCTTTTGCTGCCGATTCTTCTATCTGCTCATTTGTAATACCCTGCGGTAAACTCAAGTCCACGGCGCGTGCACCATTTCGCTCAAGGTGAGGAGACTGAGTATCCGATTTCCATATTATTCCGTTATTTGTCCTACTCCTGTGAGCGTTAATGGCTCCATATGCCAGAGCAACAAATTGCTCGTATCTATCACCTCCCGTGACCTCCATTACAAATTCGGACGTTTTCTTGCCGGTGACCTCAACCAAGGCATTATTGAACTGAATTAGCGCCCGGACTAGCCGCGGATTCTGAATTACGTAGTGACCACTATTTCTGATTTCTTTCCCGTTCGGATCATTGAAGACAGTCGGCCCATCCGCTGAATACACGTACGGCCCCCACCCTGCATACTTAATCGCCATCGGATCCACACTCAGCCACCTCCCTATCCTTGAATCGTAGTACCTCGCACTCCCGCTCTTCGGCCGCCTTCGTCGGCCTTCAGCGGGATAAACTCCGTAGTCGTATCCCGTCTTCACATCTCTCTCTTTGCCGGTGAATCCCGCTCGAAGCGGGATTTCGGCAGCATGCATTCTATAATACTGATGCCTCAACTTATACCTCGCACCGGCTTCCATCTTCTCCCTCTGTGCATCATGGCTCCTCAACATGCATCGCAGTCAAACATGCAGTTGTGCTAACGTTCAACCCCACGCCTCCAGACGCTCCGCGAACCGAAGGCGAATATATCCTTATTCCATGAACCCATCGAGACATCTCTCAGCAAGTCTATTCGTTTGACCATTTGACTCTATCGATCCTCATGGCTTCTTTCATTAGCCTGATAATCCTTTTGTCCTCAACGTTCCTTAAAAATGAAAAATCCATTGCGGAAGGATTTTCCATGTCGAAGAAGAATAGCCAAAAGCTTTTCACCTGCTGGTCGTTTAAGCCGCGCAGGATACTGCAGGTCAGACCTAGGTTTGCCCTCACCTTGTTTATCAAATTGTGCTGAAAAAGCCCGACTTGGTCTGCTTCCCAATGCCCGCCAATAGAAATGCCTACTAGCTTTCTATAGTAGTCGGCGTCATTCACAGACTTGAGATGAGGGAACACTCTCTCCAAATGATCCGAGGAAAACAAAGGTGCATAAGCGAAAGAATCAATCGATATTTCTCTGTATCCGTACAGAGAGTCGAACCTGTCAAACGTATCTGGGAAGTATTTGAAGAAGAGCCGTTCATAATCAGCCTTCTCCTTTCCCTCGCTGTGGGTAACCAGATCCGCATATTTTCTGAGACTGTCGACTTGCTCAGCCAGGCTCAAATCGAAGTTACCTGAGGTTTGGAGTATCAACCCGTCTCCTGAACTCGAAAATCCTAACATCACAGCGAGTGCAACACTTGGCAATACACCGAAGAACGAGCAAACTCGAACCAAGCTATGGTATGATGTTGAAAATATGGACTTCCACATTCTGTACTCCTACTTGATTAATGTAGTTCTGTATCCTTTCTACCATCGGCGTGCTAGTACGGCCTAAGATAAAATCTGGCTTCCATCCTGTTCCTGGCAACAGGCATCCTTTAGTGTCATACCACCAATTGCCAGGATGAATCAATATGCCTCTTTCCCGCCTGACTTGGTCACTGAACAGTTTGTAAACATTGGGAAACTTATTGCCATCATTCTTCATCACATGATACTCCCCTTCTGGGATCCTCCGATTTACACCGGCTACAAGAGTGGACGGCCCTGGTGGTTCAAGGATATTACCACTGACACCATTCTCCGGTATATTGAAAGCGCTGATTGTTGACTTTGAAGATTCCCAGAACCTGAACGAGTTTATCGTGCCGACTCCTCTGTGCACTACAATCACTTGCTCCGTGCTGGAACCGCCCCTTTCGTTATACTTCCCGACATTGTAATAGTCCCTTTCGCTAGCGCCTTTGTTACTTACTTTCACAATTGTACCACGCTCTCTATCCACCCTAAATTCGTCTACGACTCGACCATCTGGGTCGACAAATCTCGACGGATTGTCAAGACTATAAGCGTACGGGCTCCACCCCGGATAGTTCTCCGCCATCGGATCCACGCTCAGCCATCTCCCAATCCTCGAATCGTAGTACCTCGCACTCCCGCTCTTCGGCCGCCTTCGTCGGCCTTCAGCGGGATAAACTCCGTAGTCGTATCCCGTCTTCACATCTCTCTCTTTGCCCGTGAATCCCGCTTGAAGCGGGATTTCGGCAGCATCTATTTCATAATATTGATGCCTCAATTTGTACCGCGGATCGGTATCGCCGGATATCTTGTTCCGGTCGTCCATCAACAAACCATAAGGATAAGAATCGTTCCAGCTCTGCGGTATCCCGGCTGCGTCCACAGTCATCCGAATGCTCCCCAGGTGATCCTTCAAACAATAATACCTCGTCAGCGCCGTCCCGTTGCGTATCACCTTCCCGATGTTGTCGACTCCCCACAGGTTATACGTAGCGGTCGGAAAATTGGACTGCGTTATTGCCTCTGTATTCCCATCGGCACCGTTGAAATAGCGTGTATACGCAACGCAATTATACGCCAAGGCTTGTTCTAATGGTAATATCTAGGGTCTTGGCTAATCCTGAAGTACAAGCGACCATCAATCCTGATACGCGGGAGAACACTTGTAGGGAAACGAACAGGCCGCAACACTGCATACTCCCATTCACTGTTCTGTTTTATTCTTTTCCGCCTGCAATCGCTGATTTGCCATTCCCCCAGAAACAGTGGGTCGTCTCTTTTTACATAACCACCAACTAATTCCGATCTCCATAGAATCTTGGTGTAGAGCGTGTCGTGCACAGTATAGTAACGGCCATGTAGGCCTAGTATTCTCGTTGCATAGGAAAACTGACTAAAATGGAAGTCAAATTGACCAGTTTCAAAAAAGCAATATGTATCTCTCCAACCAGCTGCAAGCAGAGAATCGTCTGCCTGCCAAACACCAATCAGAGAAACTCCGTTACTTGCTCGTTGATCCTGAGGTATGACAACAGGACATGCCACCAAGGCAGCTGTCAAAATTACTGCCAAGAATCGTGGCCTCATATATTTTGCTACCTTTCTCATTTGGCCTTTAAAATAAAAAACTTTAGACTACTTGTTGGGATTGTACTGAAAGCGTGGCCCTCTTTCCCATTTAACGGAAGCATTCCATTATACTTCCCGATGTTTGCAACTTGACCTTTAAGAAGGTTGCTGCCCACAGCGAGAGTTGCAATGTGACCATGCGGACCTTTCGTGTTTATCCAACCTACCACAACCAGGTTACCGCTCCACTGCTGACGGAAAGCGGTATCAAAGTCCCCTGCAGTAGTAAAAAAGGGAGACTTTTGCAGGCCGGCTACCATGTCGTTGGCCACTCCCTTTATATGAATTGCGCTGTTGCCAAGGATGGAGCTAATTGTTGCTAAGATATCCTGGGTAGCATAATTGCAGTAGGTGACTCCGTTGCTCGGTTTCAGGGATGGATTATTCATATTTAAATTCTGCGCTTCTTCGATGGCAGAGGTCAGATCGATTACGTTTTTACCGCCCTGCTTTTCGTCAAACTTATCAAACTCATAATGCTTCTCCACGCCAGTCCCCTTCACTCTATACACTGCATTAGATTTATCATCCACATGTCGAACCAGCTTTCCATTCTCATCGTAAAAGTCGCTCAAATCCGAACCGTTCGGGTCGACAAGAATGATAGGGTTATCGGCCGTGTAGGAATAGAGACTAAGATTTGCATACTTCACCCCCATCGGATCCACACTCAGCCACCTCCCTATCCTTGAATCATAATACCGCGCACTCCCGCTTTTCGGCCGCCTTCGTCGGCCTTCAGCGGGATAAACTCCGTAGTCGTATCCTGTCTTCACATCTCTCTCTTTGCCCGTGAATCCCGCTTGAAGCGGGATTTCGGCAGCATGCATTCTATAATATTGATGCCTCAATTTGTACCGCGGATCGGTGTCACCGGCAATCTTGTTCCGTCATTCCATATGCAGCCCGTATAGATGGCACCCATCCTAACCCTGAGGGCAGGATCAAGCACTTCCGTCTAAGGCGGAATGAGCCCACAGGTCTATAGGCGGCCCTTTAACTGCCTTCACTTTTCTGCACTAACCATCTTATAGCAGCAATGAACCTCCCCGACGCAAGCGTCGGGGTATCTTTTCCTATCTATATGGTTTCTACTCAAATAATGACAGCTGCTGTCTCATTATCTGCTTGTACTTCCCGCCTTGAGATTGCACGTATTCTTGTATCACCTTCTCGTTTCCATATGCTCCTACTGTGCTTGCATAATATCCACTCGTCCATAGATTCCCTCCCCACAATTTCCTCTTTATCTCAGGATGCAGCCTGAATAGTTCCCGCGCCGTTATACTCTTCACTATTGTCACTATTCTCGTCACTGACATCACCGGCACACTTTGTATCAGAAAATGCACGTGATCCTCGTCTGTTCCTACTTCTACAAATTGTATCTCGTACCGTTGGCCTATCCCAACGCACACTTCCTTCAAACTTCTTTCCACTCCTTCGCTGAATACCTCTCTACGATATTTCGCTGGACATACCAAATGATATAGCAACAATGTCTTATTGTGCCTCTTGATAACATGCTCACTCATTCCTCAAGTTTAGCCTAACTCCAACCCCGACGCTTGCGTCGAGGAATTCTTTCGATTAAAATGGGATCGTGATTCTCAACTCTTTTGGGCTTTGTCGATCGTGAATCCAGGCTTTACCCTGCCATCGCAAGTACAGCTCCCGATTCTTGATGGCACAGGAATCCACACAGTCAATTTTCAGAGCCGCAGAACAAATGTCTCGTTCTTTGACACTGAATGAAAGGCCTGTCAAGTAGTTTTCTACTTTCACTTCTAGAACTTCGGGATCACCCTCCTTAACAAAGGCAACCAGATCATTATCAACATCGTAGGCTAAGGGCAATTGGTAAACTTTCTCTTTGGCGTCAGGGACAAGTGGAAGAACCACACAATAGGAACAGCTTGTGCCACAACTTTGTTGGAGAATAATAGCCCTCTTAGTAGAATGCTTTAGTCGAAGGACCCCCGATCCAAGAACTTTGAAGGTGTCTATCCCAGTAAGCATCAGATTGCCTATGCCCCATCTGATTTGGTAACTGGAATTTTGCAGGTAGATAAATTGATAATAGGACCCCTCTGGAGTTCTTATCCGTTCGCTTCCTGACCTCGCATTCTGTGGGTACGTCGACGTCAGTCCCACGGAAACAATTGACGTGAGGAACAACATGAAGGCCAATAATGAAAACTGACGTGCTCGAATCATTTCATATACCTGTACATTCGGCCTTTATACTTCCACGCCCCGACGATCCCATTCGCTCTAACGTCTAAGACTATCTTTGTCACCCTTGGATTACTGTTCATTCTACTGGGATCAATAGAGTCATACCATATTACTCCTTTCCCTGTATCGCCGCTTGTTCCAAGGTGGACCTTAAGCGCTGCCGTAGCGCATTCGACAAAAGCCTTGCGTTCATATTCATTCTTCTTATAGAAACCTTGAGGATCCAAATACTTGTCATAGTTCGGGTCTCCCTTGTTAGCAGCGTTGTACTGCCCACTCTCGATAGCTTCACCATAGCTTCTCGCGCTTTCAAATATTCCAATAGGTAACGCGGTTCGATTCCGAATTGATTCAGCCGTTATGATCTTCGAGTTTAGATCAGCTCCTCCCATTTCGGCATAGGTCACCCTGATCAATTTTCCAAGGTCGCTTTCCAATCTTATTTCCTCTTGTTCTCCATTGCCATGATCGATGTAATACCTGTCTTTCCCCGGCCTACTTTCTCGTTGAATTAAATTTCCCTGAGTATCAAAGTGGTAGTCATCCAAATCCGTCCCCTCACGATCAATGAATTTCAATGGGTTGCTCGCTCCATAATTGTAGCAACTCCATCCCGCATACTTCTCCGCCATCGGATCCACACTCAGCCACCTCCCTATCCTTGAATCATAATACCGCGCTCCAAAGTAGTCGTAACCCGTCTCCACATCTCTCTCTTTGCCGGTGAATTTGTACCGCGGGTCGGTGTCGCCGTACATGCCGTTCCGGTCGTCCATCAGTAGCCCGAATGGATAATAATCGTTCCAGCTCTGGCGGTTTCCTACTGCATCCACTGTCATCCGAACACTCCCGAGATGATCCTTCAGATAGTAATACCGGGTCAGCGTGGTCCCGTTGCGTTTCACCTTCCCGATATTGTCACTTCCCCACAAGTTGTAAGTAGTCGTTGGAAGGTTGGACTGCGTTATTGCTTCTGTGTTTCCATCGGCACCGTTCACGTAGTTTGTGTACACCACGCCATCGTATTTCCTGAAGCGATAGCCGCCGGCATCGTAGGAATATTGCCACTGAGAATTATCTGTCTTGTACACCGTCACCGGCAAGTTGTTTATGTCGTACACTACAAAGGAAATACCTCTTGCAAGATCCTGAAGCATATTCCCGTTGCCGTCGTAGGAATAGTTGTTAACCTGCTGGTTGTCAAGGTCGGAGGGATACGAATCCGATGCCACTGCATCCGTCACGTAAGTCAGCCTATCAGTGCTTTCCTGGTAGTGATATGTCAACTGATCCATCGGCCCCGACCTGCTCCCCTGCGGCGTACTCGAGATACTCGCGCGGAACGTGCTGCCGGCGCCCGCCCGAAATCCCGACTGTAGTGTTATCCTGCTCGACGCCTCAAACTTGTCGCTGCTCCCCGCAGGGACCGCATATAGCGTTGAGGCGACAATCGCAATCGCACCGAAATTCTGAGTGACACCGGTCGGACGGCTCGTCAGCGTCAGCAACTGCTGTAGGATGTCCGTTCTGCTAGCGTAGCGGGTTAGCCCGGCAATGTTCCCGTTCCCATCATACGTGATCCCGTTCTCGGCAAAGGATGCAGTCGAATTCCAAATCGGGTTTACATAGTATCCGAAGTTGGCGCCTGTTAATCTGCTCGCGTTGTCGTAGGAGTATACATAGCCAACCAGAGACGTCGTGCCCGCCTGTCCTTCATAATTAACATCGGACATCCTGTACATCAACCAGCTGATGTTTCCGTTGTACAGCGGCGACGTTCCCAGTTGCCCCACGTGACCGACATTGTCGTAGCCGATGACTTCGCCAAACTTGTCCGAAGGGAGCTGGGATTCGCCCGTAAGATTCTGATTATTTATCGAGTTGAGCCAGTCGCGCGAGTTGTACGTGTAATCGATTCCCTGTGAGTTACCCAGCCGCAGGCGGCTTACTTTCCCCGAGGCGCTGTAAGTGTATGTTGCTTCTTTAACCCTGCTTGAGAGGTCACTCCCGCTGTAGACATTTGCCAAACGTCCCACGCTGTCGTACTCATACCAGGTGTAATAATTGTTCGCGGAGTTGTTCAAATCCTGGTAGGATTTCTTCGTAACATTCCCCTGCAAATCGTAATCATAAAGGATTTTCTTGCCCAGTTCCTTTTGCACGACCCACTCCACTCTGCCGCTCTCATCATATGAATAAAATGTCGTAAGTGCAACACTCCCGAGTCGATAGGAAACAGAATACGAAAGCCGGCCAAGCAGATTCCTCTGTCCCGCCGCACAGGCGTCACTGCCAGGACTGTCGTAACTGAATGTCCTGTTGGGAATAATGCCATTAGCAGGGAAATCAGCGCTGCACGCGTTCTCCTGGGTGAAGTTGCCTGTTGCAACAGACTGATATTCGCCGGTTTCGGTCAGACGGTTCAGCGGATCGTATTTATTATAGACAAACTCGAATCCATCTGTACATGTGATTGAATATTGGACAGCCGTCCCGTTCGGCGAAACGGAATATGTGTAGCTCCCCTTCGGCAAAATGAATGAGTTTGAAGACGAGCTGCTTGTGGTTATTTGGGCGACAGGCACGCCATTCGCATTTACACTGAGTGAAGGAGTCCCGGATCCTGAGATCACCGTCAGGTCAAGAGTGATTCTACCCGGGAGAGTCATCGCGGGAAGCGACGCGTTGGTGATCGTGCTGCCCGTAGCGGTTGACTGAATGCTGATTGCGTTCATTGCCCCTGCATGATTAACATCCTGAACGAGCCGCAGGTTGCCGTTCTTGTCGTACAGGTAACGGACTGTACCAGCATCTGGAGAAGTCTTCTGGGCAAGGCGGCCGGCTTTGTTGTAAATGTATGTCGTCGCGTAGTTGGGGCCATTGGGCGGAATCGTTTGAACCAGATTGCCATCGACCTCATAGTCATACCTTGTAGTCAGTGCCAATCCGGCTGAATCCGTCACAGACCGCACAAGATCCCCGAATTTGTCCTTGAACTCCAATTTCGTGAACTTGTATGCCGATGGATTAGCATAATCGTTGTTCTCGTCATAGACGGTCGTCTTATACAGCGTTCCACTGGGATATCCCGTGTTATCAGCATCAGAGTTTGTTCCGTACGCGTAGTGGATGTAATGATTCGTCTGGTATGTGCTGCCCGGGGGACGAACATCCTTCAGCCTCTCTGTTCCGTCGATGTAGTAGTCATTCTGCGTGTATGTGTATCCGTAACCATAGTATGCAGCATCGTTAGCGTCGAAATTCTGATCGAACAGATGGTCGTATGCTCCGCGCCCGCTTACCTTGTATGTTTTGTAAGTCCTGCTCACTCTCCACATGCCATCGTATGTCGTTGGGGAAATAAGATCCGAGTCTGCATATACCGTCAACTTCTCCCTTTCGTATCCTGCACCGTCGAAGAAACTCTTGGTAATCGAATAGTCAGAACTGGATCTGTACGCGGTCTCCGCGATTGAACTGAGGTCGACCGAAGAAGCCGCGGGCGGCATGTAGTAATCGATTTCCCGGACCAGCCGCCCCAACGGGTCTATAACTGACTTTATTCTCCCAAGGTTATCGTATTGCGCCTCGGTATGATTCCCGTTCTCATCAGTCTCACGCGTCACATTGCCGTAAGGATCATACTCAAAAGATCGCCGCAACACGGAGGAGGGAGAAGGGTCCTGTACCCCCGTCACGTACCCTCTCGAGAGACCGAGTGCATCATTTGCAAAGGGGTTAGATGTACTGCTGGAGTAGTAATAAAACCTGACATTGTTATTCGCATCAGTCTCACTAACTATATTGGAATAGCCCAGATTGTCGTAGGCGAAGGCACGCTGGCGTATGACATTGCCCGTATGATCGACAGGAGCCATTATATCGCTCGGCAATCCGTTCCACACATATTTCTCGCTTTCCAGCCAATGACCTGAAAAGAGGTTCCATGTCGTAAATTCCTTGTATACGTCGTTGTTGGTAGTAACGTTGGTCAGGGTGGTACTATACACTTGGGACAACATAGGACCGATCCAAACACCGTCATCGCTTCCCATGTCTGGATACTTCGTAAAAGCATATACATACTGAGTCCGCCGGTCGCTGTTGCTGCCTTTCTCCGTCTTAGAGCTAATCAGGCCATTTCCGAAGTCGCCGATATAAGCACTCCTGGGGGTTGAGTTGTACTGATATGAAGTGGCTGCGACGACGCCGTCCCGTGTCGTTGTTACTGAATCCAGCCTGTTCCATATGGATGTACGCACGATGAAGCAGCTCCTCGAATTGTTGTTGTTCTGAACTGTGCCAAAATAGTCATATCGATCCTGAAGCACACCCTCCTGCAAGAAGGAGTAATAATAACGGACCGTTTCCGAAGCAGGCTCACCGCCCTTACCCGACTCTTCTTTCCAGACCAATCCTCGGCAGGGGGCCCTGGAGATTAGAATAGTGGCCCCCGGTAAAACCTGGGAAGGATCGGAATAATGTCTTATGAAGTCCGCCTGGCTTTCAGAAGTATCATCCCAGGATCCTGGCGGCGTTCCCGGTAACAGTGTTGACTGCAAGGCCTCTTCGAACGGAATAGTTTGACTGGGTGGATTACTGACATCCGATCCGCTGTAGCTCGAAGTATAATAATATGTTTTCCATGATAAATCGGGTTTGGTAACCCGCACCCATCTATGTCCCACCTGGCACCCGCGATACCATTTATAGTATTGATCCCTTCTGAACACCCACCCCGCCTGAAATACTTTCGGTGCGTACTCACCCACATATGCGGTGCTCGGGAGATCGTAGACTACTTCCGGCGAATAAAGATAGGTCCATGTTCTGACCGCGCCGCCAGCGCGATCATCGAAAGATTTGCTCTCCAGCACACACCTGGGTTGGCCATTATAGCTCCAATAGTCGGTTGTATTCAGGTAACCTTCGGGGTCGTATTGAACGTTCTCAGTTCGATAGGTATATGTATACTTCCCGCCCGTGGGTAACGTTACCGTTTTAATTCTCCATGCGGTAGCTAGAGCAGCTGAAGTAAAATATCCGGGCCATTCCTCAGCGGGGGGATCGGTGTACTGAGCGGTTGAGATGGATTCAAGATCGATCTGCGCATTGGTCGTATAAGTAAAGTAATACCGTTGCGTGCTTGCACTGTTGAACTCAGATGCCGGAAAATTGCTATGCGTCACCGTGATTCCGATTAGAGTCAACTGACCGTTGTTCAACCTTTCGGCACCATTCTCAGAGTTCCATGCGGTAGTCCCGTTTTCACCCTGGGACCCGCCAGCTATCCAAACAGGGCCGGAATTGTTATTAGCCGCATAATGAAACACAATCCGCTTCAACTCCTTGTTCGTGCCTCTTTCAAATAGGATCAGAGTATCCAACCTGCAATTCCTGGCAGTACTGTCGGCCGACGGCATAGAAGTCCTGAATACTGCATAGTGGGTGTCGGTATTTAGAATGTCGGGATGAGAATAAGAGTAAAGAGCGTAGTCGGTTTGCGTTGCCATGGTCCTCACGCTCGTCCCTAGTCCAAAAGGCGGGGGAATATTTCCGAAAAAGTTACCCACACCGCTGAACTCTAGCTGTGACCTGTCGATCATGACCGATTCGTATCGCCTGTAACAATGGTCTTGATTCGGACCGACCCGATATGTGATCTCGGTCGCACTCCCGTCCGGATAGCGTATGGTGCTGAGATTCCACCTATAAGGGAACTCGTATTCCTGAAATGATGGATAGGCCGGGGAATAGGATGGATTACCTTTGACCTTTACGTAATCCGCATTGTATCCGTTCTGAACATATCCGTATGTGTATCTCGTCCCATCTTCCTTGTCGACGGCAAATGAACAGATGGAGCCGTCGCTGTTGGCTCCGTTGTTTACCGTGGCCGTAATGGCCCAAGGTCTATAACGGACGGGAATGAACATATAGCTACTCCACCCCGTCATGGATGTTATTTGTCCCGAGTGAATCTGATAATTGCATGGCATTATCTCCATACCGCCACCATCTATTGACAATTGGTACAGGTCTGCCACGTCCTTGTTAATAGTCTCCTGAGAGAGGTAGCCCGTAGAATCAAACCGCCCACCAAGATTGCCCCGGTAAATGCCCCCGTCATTCATGCCAAGATTGTGGTTCGGGTCTGCGCTTATCGGGACCGGCTCGTCTGTCCTGCCATGCACTGTCCTTTCGATGCAACCCGGTTCCAAGCTCCAACCCAGCCCCACCCAGCTGGCAAACTGTCTTTGAGTGATATTGCTATTGTATGTCAACCGGACTTCGAAATCATGCCCATGCCGACCCGGCACGGTGAGAACCGGGATCGAAAAACTCAAATCGCCTGAGTATGACGGCTCTTCCTCCTGAAGGATAAATTTGTCCAACCGATAGCTCTCATAACTTGGACGAAAGTTCCCTCCCATTTGTGGCGTGGGTGTTTGACTATAGGCCATTTCAGAGGAAGACGTCAGAACATACAGGAAGGCAGCTAAGGCAATATTCTTCATGACAAGTCCCTTTCAATTAAGGACACGCAGTCCACCGGCAGATGAAGCAAAGTTGCGATAAACAAGAACCATCTCAGTCACCATGTTCTCGATCTCAGTCCCTCATTCTCTCTTTCCAGTTTCTCTATTCTCCTGTTCTGTTCCTGGATTCTCTTCTCCTGGTCAATCATATACAGCGTCAGCTCCTCGATCTTCTGCAGGAGCTTCGTCTGCATTTCTCCAATACCGACCCCGGCTTTCTGCATTTCGTCAGCGGGGGCTATGTCGGGTAGGTGTTTGTTCGTTCTTACAAACTCTGCGAGACTGGCAAGATCCATCAGTCCGTAACCTTCTTCGAACACGAAATCAGAACCATCGGTGTTGACCACGACTTCATTTGCCCTGACATTTCCGACTATGTCAAGCTTATAGGAGGTAGTGGTTCGATTTCCGATAATCACACTCCCTCCGACGTTCACGTTGCCGGCAAATGCACCGCTCGCTACATTCACGATGTTCCGGTTAACATCTATCACGCTAGTTCCCGAGACGGCTATCGAACCGGCCACGTCCAGTTTTTGAGATGGCGATGAAGTGCCGATTCCCACATTTCCGCTGTTGCTGTTATTGATGTTGATGCCGTTTGTGCTCCATTGGCCAGTGCCCCCGCTTGCCGCTGTAGTTTGTATCGTTCCATCCGGGAATTTGAAGCCACCTGCAGTCGACTCGATGGTACCCGACACTGAAAGTTTCTGGCCAGGGGCCATTGTCCCAACGCCAACATTCCCGTTCGCAAGCACCGACATTCTCGTTTGCCCTGTTGTTCTAAAGATCAGATTTCCTGCAAAAGCGTTGCTGTAATCGCCGATATTGAGATTGTTGCTGGCATCTGCAAACATGATGGCGCCTGATGTACCGGATGCGTTCTTCATCCAAATGGCTGTGTTATTGCCCATATAGACCGGTCCCGCTGACAAAGTCAGCCCACTACTCCCCGAAACGGTCAGGCTATTGAACGTTCCCCCGACTGCGGTTACGTTCCTGCCGACATCGATGACACTGTTACCCGAAATTGCTATGGCTCCTGCGACATCCAGCTTCTGTGCCGGAGACGCGGTCCCGATTCCGACATTTCCAGAACCTCGAAATACCACCTGAGGGCTCGAATTCTGCGAGTTCGTGAAGAATAGCAGTTCCCCCTCCCCTCCGTTTACTGCAGCACCGCCACCAGTGATTATCGCGTAGCCATTACTGCTTCCGCGCAATTTAAGTGCACCCGCGTCCCATCCTACAGGAAATCCAAAATCGAGCTGACCGTTCGAAGACAAAATATAACGGCTATCACTTCCACCATTCCAAGTGTGAGTTATGCTACCACCCAGATCCATTCTGATGTCGTTGGCACCGGCCTGGTGAGCACCAATTGTCACGGTACCACTAGGGTAGTAGATTCCGGAACCGCTCGAAATCCACTGGCTTGTACCACCTCCTCCCCCTCCGGCAGTGCTTTGAATCGTTCCGTCCGGAAACATGAGCTGCGTGCATCTTATCGTTCCATTTACATCCAAGTTGTAATCGGGTGTTTTTCCGATGCCCACCTTACCACCGCTGTAGAAAATGCCTCCGGTGATGGAAGTCCATTGGCCTGAGCCGCCTCCAACGCCATTGGCAGAGGTTAGTCTCGTGTTGTCGGGAAAGAGTATCCCGCTACATTTCACTGTGCCCGTAACTTCCAGCTTCTCACTGGCCCAATCAGTACCGATCCCAACATTGTAGCCCCTCACCGAAAGCACCATTGTGTTGCCGTTGTACATATATATCCCGTTTGAGTTGATTCCTCCAACTCCGACAAAATTGCTGCCATCCAACCAAATCAGATTCGCAAGATTATAAATTGAATTTGTCTGTTTTAGTTTGTTACCAAATCCCAGGATCGCGTCGCCACTCGAGGGAAAGCTATTCTGCCCATACAAATCATTCCCGAGCAGAGAAGCGAGGCCGATAATCATCCACCATCTCCTCAATGATATCGATTTCATATCAGACTCCTTTTATTACTTATGCTTGGAAGGCTTTTTTATTTTCACTCTCACGTTCGACCCAAGCCTCCTATCCTCCTACCACGTTCATCATGTCGAACATCGGGAGGTACATAGAGATGACAATCGATGCCACTATGGCGCCGATGACGAGAATGAGTATCGGCTCAATAACATTCGAAAGCGAATCCACCGTCGCATCGACTTCTTTCTCATAGTACTCGGCCACTTTGAAGAGCATCGCGTCCAGTTCACTCGTCTCCTCTCCGACGGCGATCATTTGGGAGACCATGGGAGGAAACAACTTCGACGCTAGAATCGGTTCAGCAATCGTTTTCCCTTGCTTCACGAACGTGATTATTCTCCCAACCTCACTTCGTATTTCCGGATTGGTCATTATTCTCTGAGTTACTTCTAGTGCCCGAACCAAAGACACCTGGGCCTGCAGGAGCGTGGCGAGCGTCCTGCAGAATCGGGCAACCAGGTTTTTCGACGCGAGCTTTCCAAGAAATGGAATGCGATATAGATACTTCGCGACTTTCGACCTGACACCTGCTGCCCGGAGCAGCTCTCGCATGAGCACCCCCAACGCCACCACAACGAGAACGAGGAAGTAACTCTTGCCTGTCATCCAGGCACTCAATCCGAATATAATTCTTGTAGTCACCGGCAAATCCATCCTCGAAGCCGTAAACATCTCCGCGAAAGTGGGCACAATGAAAAAAAGAAGGAAGGAAACCACCCCGACGGCAATCGAAAGCACCAATACCGGATAGGCTAAGGCCTGAGTAGACTTTCTCTTCAACAAGCTGATCTTTTCCAGGTACAAAGCAAGGTTGGACATCACCTGCGGGAGTTTTCCGGACTCCTGCCCAACCTCCGCCGATGTGACAAAAAGTGAATCGAAAACCTCAGGATGCCTGCTCAATGCCGCCGAGAATGAGTCTCCCTTCTGTATATCCCTCGCCAGCCCTCGAAGGACGGCCTTCATAGATCTGCTGTCCGTCTGCAGATGCAGAACCTGAAGGGACTTATTGAGTGAGACCCCTGCCTGAAGCATAACCGACAGTTCAAGGCAAAACTTCGCTTTGTCTTGAAGAGAGACCCTCTTATTGAGGAACCGATTTCCGAAACTGAGAGTCAACCGGTTACTCCAAACGTTGGTCGCAGCCCTCGCGTAGCCGTCGGGCAATCGCTGTACGTTAATTCGAGTCTGCATCTACCAACGAAGCCCGAAATTTTGAAGCTGAACTCCCAAGTCGTTGAACCTCAACCCGAACTGTTTTCTTCAGAAATTTCGAAACCGCATCCACATCAACGGTGTATTCCGATGAGGAAGAAGCAATTCCTGCTTCCACTGTAATTGAAGTGTCTCCGTTCAACGCAACATCGTTCCGTCCCGGCACTCCTATGCCAAAATGATAAAACACCTCCCTATCATCTATCTTTCGTAGAGTCACCAGTGTGTCGGCAAAAAGAGTTATCTCTTTCGCTTCTCTTATGTCATCGACTATAACCTGAACGGTGCCGTCGACGAGGCGAACCACGTCGTTTCTCTTGTCCCAGGAGCAGAATGATTTTTCGGAGAAGAGATATGCAGTCATGGAGAGTCCGGCTATGAGCGAACCGATGACAAGGACTGAGGTCAGCTCCATAATCGTGAACCCATCCTCATTCTTCATAAGGAAAACGGACTAATTTCGTGACCGTTATTAGCGGCGTTGATTCATTGTCTGCCCTGCAGACAATGACGGTTATTTCCCAATATCCGGCTCTCGCTGTTACTGTTCTCTTCATGAAGAGATTGTCTATGACGGCATTTTCCGGGCCGATACCGGTATCGTGAAGGCCGGCCAATTCATTTTCTGCCTCGACCAGTGCCGATGACAAGACTTTGGTTCGGGGAGACACCATGATGCTGTTCATTGTATTCAGAGCCCCGAGTACCGCGGTCACAAACAATACTATCGCTACAGCCGATTCGACAAGGGTATATCCCGATGAACTCCGGAATAGATCTTTCATGCTCATATCCAATCGAGTATGTCGAGCTGAGGACTGTCCGCGACCAGGCCAACCGGTATCAGAAAAGACTCCGGAAGGTCGGTGCGCACAATTTTTCCAGCCCTGATCCAACCGAAATAACGGGTGGGCGATTCGTAGAAGTAGAAATCGTTTGTGATGACGGTGCCGATTACCGTCCCGTCAAAGGTGATTTCCTCCCCGGAGTAGACCAGTCCGACGACTTTCGAGCTCGGCGTCAAAACCACCAGCTCTAGTTCATCCAGAGGAACGGCCCTTTTGTTCATTATTACCGCGCCTTGTACGACGACATTATCCTTAAGCACGACGGAGCGCGGCGCTTCGGCAATGGCCGGCTCATCGGAGGGACCAATGCTGTCCGTCGATGCCCACGCCACAAGCGAAGACGGATAATCGAGCTTCGCCCTGCTATGAATTGTCATCCTCGGAGAGATCAGCTGCGCCTTGCATTCAGCAGACGATAGGACTTCAATTGAATCCTGAGAATAGAGGATTGTGTATTCCAATCGGACATCCGGAGGAACGGTTATCGCCCCGGTTGACAGGATCTGAATTGGTCCAAATACGGTCGCTCCGGCCGAAAAAGTCACCGATCCGAGGATGATGAGTCTAAGCGGCTCCCCGACGCGCACCACCCTGCCTGAAATCACCTGGCTGCCGTGGAGCACCACCTCCGTGGCTCTTCCTTGAGCTATTTTTTCGAAGTCGTAATCCCCGCCTGAAGAACGGGCGGGTGAGGGGCCGGTCAATACCAGGCCGCCGGCACCCGCTGTCTCGAGGAGGCTGTCGAAGGCTTCAACCTGTATTCCAAATTCATTGAAATCAAAACCGTCGAATGATCCATCGGATTCAATTGTTCCTGTCACAGGAAAGCCTGGAAGTGATTTCATGTCCTCAAGAACTCCGAGAGTTGCCCCATTTCTTCCGACCTGAACATCGCCTACGACCTGCGCTTCACCTGCAAACACCAGCTGATGTTGAGGATTGAAGTACACAAGGGCGTTCTTAAAAAGAGCGTTCATCCTCTGCCCGATCAGCGCTGAGTGCATGCTTATCGTCCTGCCGGAAACTCCGCTTGAAAGGACAAGACGATACAGTCCCCATGGATATGCATAAACTCTGGCATTAGTATCATCGTTGAAGTAGACACTGTCGGGACCGATACTCTTGCCGGCAGCCACGAATACGATTCCATTCTGAGCTGCCATGTCGGCCTTCAATCGGGAAGCGTCCCGCAAAACAGCAGTGTAATGAAAGTACTGAATAAGGAGAAGAGAGAAGCTCAGAGTCGACAGGACAACGACCAGCATTAACACAGAAGGCAACCCGAAACCGCAATCACTCCCCATATGTACCGCTACACCCCGCTTCCGGCGACCCGTTGCCGGTAATTGAACCTTTGATTTGCTCGCGCTCATTCTCCTGCTCCCACGGAACCTATCCACACCCTTTAGTTCACCTGACATTCTGTGTCCCTGTTTCTTTCGAGACAATACCGGATTCACGGTATTTCAGGCGAGAAAAGAATGTGGGGGGTTACCATCCTCTGGTTTGCAGGACAAGGGAGACCAGACCGCTCCGGTTGTTCACCTTGAGCTTCTGGTAGATGTTCTTGATATGAGTGTCGACGGTGTAGTAGCTGATGTTCAGCTTGTCGGCAATCATCTTTGTCGATTGCCCTTCGATGGCAAGACTTACTATTTCCTGCTCTCTGGCCGTCAGGCCCGAGGACTTCTCCATCATGACATGAGGAACTAGAGACGCTATCCTGTCCAGGATCTGCCTTTTCATCCAGACCTCGCCGCGTGCCACCGCCTCAACGGCGACCACGATTTCATCCGCTGCCGCAGGCTTGACGATGAATCCCGACACGCCGTGCGCGAGCGCCGACGCGAGATTGTTATCTGTCGGCTCGTTCATGAGTACGACCGTAGAAAAAACCCCGCCAAGGCTTTTCAGAAACGAAAGACACCCGTTTCCGTTGCGGCTGCCCGGATCTTCATCCAGCACAACTACTTTTGTTTTTTCGTCATCAAGGGACGCAAAGACGGGCATGGCACATTGCCACCTGCCGTAGACTCCCTCGATCCGGCAGTCATGAGCTCGCCTGATGTGGCCCGTGATTTCAGTACGCAGCTGCCTGTCCGGCGTGATGAGCCATACCGGGACAGCTTTTGTATCCGCGCCCTTTCCCTTCGCTTCCGCCAACACGCCACCTATCCTGTACACGTTTCAGATTGAAACGAATCTATCGCGTTCAACAGGAATGATTCGCGATAGACTATCCTCTGCAACTACCTACTTCTTACGACACACTGCTTACTGCTTGCAGTCCTTCTATCCAAAAAAACAGCTGCCTATCGAGGGTGCGTTATCAGCAAATCTCCGAATCGAGCTTGACGGGCCTGCACAGTGGGCACAGCAAGCAGGATTAGGAAGCACTTAAACGTAGGACGGTTGGTAGGGAAAACTGGAGCCTGTAATGGTGTCCGTATTCGAAGCATACTTCCGCATTATGTCCCGAGTGAGTTTAGTCCAATGTTTTGGAAAAAGCAAATAGAAATTTAAGCCAGGGGTCAGAGGGTCGGAGGTCGGAAATCGGATCTCGCGAGCGAATGAGATGGGTGTGGGCTTGCCCCGAGCAAAAGCTCGGGAACTTACGGAGATCGGAAGATTTGAGGAGTCTGCGGCTCCTCCTTGATATTGTCATCAAGTGCGACCACCTTCTCTCGCAATACATGGAACAAACGCCTCACTTCGTTTGATGCTTTTTGGAGGTGATATTCAATTGTGTAGTTCTTCTGAAGGGTCTCGCTTTTCTCTTTATCATGGATGAATCTCTTCGTGATCTTGGATGTTTGAATTCTTACTTTCTGGTAGGTTTCTGTGTCCAAATAGAGAACGTCGTTTTCATAAAGCCTGTACTTCAGGAGTTCCACATTGATTGGCAGGATGTCCGCTGTATCAATGTCAAACTTGTTATAACTTTCCGCGATGCATATAACCCGAGGTGAATCCCATTGAATATCGACGTCAACTTTTTTGTCTCGGCAAAGAACTTCGAAATCGGCTTTATGGTCGAGAAGCCATCTTAGATAAGACAAGCCTTGATTAATCACGCTTTCGTTTTGCTTCTTCTTAAACTCGATGATGCATGGTGATCCGGCTCTGTCAATTCCAAGGGTATCAATCCTTCCTCCGAAACTGGTGCTATACTCGTGAGCAAGGAAAGAAATGTTGAGAATTTCATTAAGATTCTTCTCAAATAGTTCCTGAAGGTGCTTCTCACGATCAACTACCCTGACGGTTACCTTAGTTACTTTCTGTTTGTGGATTTTGAATAGTGGCATAGTTTTATACTTTCACATATCTTGTTCCACGTCCACGGCCGAGCCATTCTATAAGGTTAGCTCCTAGTTGGAATTACGGAAAGAGGATCTCTCCCTTTCCTGTGCAGCATCATCCTTCACTCTCCATGCGAGCTTTGAGCAAGAAGATTGTATCTGACCGAAGTTTCGCACGTGCCCAGTCTTTTTGCCGGTCAGTCAAAGATTCACCCAGGCCGACCAGAATATTCTTGTTGGTCATCTTCTCCAACTGGTCAATACATTTTTGAAGGAACTCGTTGAGCGGCATACCTGAACGTTGTTCGACGATTTCCCGGTTCAGCGGCCAATTGTTCTTCAGGAAATACCAAACATCGTAGATGTCACGGCTCACGTACGATGCGACAAAAATGGTATCGTAATACTGAAAGTTGATCCCGGCCCTCGTTAAGACCGTCTCGAAGCTTACATAGGAAGGAGTATAAATCCGGGTTGCCATCTCAAACCGGTCGTAATTCTCGTCTTTAGCGTAAATGCCCCGGCGAACACTGACCAATTTCCCCGCCTTGACGTATTTGTGCAGTCGCCCCGTGATCGTCTGTTCCGCATCCTCACCCCACAGTAAAGCAACGTCTTTAGTGGTAAAGACAGTCTTGGAGATCGCAGCAAGGTCTCCAAATATTCCCCTTTTCTGGGCTTCTTGTTCATATAAACTGGAAATCACCTTTAAGGCCATTTCCAGTACAATTGATATTTCATATCAAATGATATTGCAACACCCCCACCTCCACATGCTTCTTACATTAATGAATTCTGCCACCATTCATCTCCTTCTTTTCTCCGTTTTCATTTCACCCGTCTTGATCCGGGAAATTAATTGTCCGTCTTGATTCCGTACCATTTACGTTTCCAAATACAGCTGCCTGTCGAGACTCCTGTACTGTATCGCCTCCGCTATGTGTTCCGGCATTATGTCGGTACTTGCAGCCAGGTCCGCGATCGTCCTTGCCACTTTGAGTATCCTGTCGTACGCCCGTGCACTGAGTCCCAGTTTGGTGATAGCCTGCTTCAGGAGCTCTTCTCCCCGCTTGTCTGCCTGGCAGAACTCGCGTATCTCCTTGCTCTGCATATCTGCGTTCTTGAAGAGTCCCTTCCTCCCTTTGAACCGCTCGCGCTGTACTTCCCGCGCCCGCATCACGCGTGACCTTACCGCAGACGAAGGCTCCCCAGACCTCTTGCTCGAAAGCTCAGCGTATTTCACCGCCGGGACTTCGACGTGTATATCTATCCTGTCGAGCAGCGGTCCGCTTATCCTCGACATGTACCTCTGTATCTGAGTCTGCGTGCACGAGCATGTTCCGTTCGGGTTGCCGTAGTTCCCACAGGGACATCCCTGCGTTGCCATTCTGGATGTGCGATTACGGGCCAAAAAGCCCGTTTCCAAGGCGTACCCGTCCTCCCTCAAGACTATCGGGGACCACATACGGAAGCGGAGGCTCGACCTCAAGCTTACGCAAAAACAGGCTGCGAAGCAGCTTGGCGTCGACGAGGCCAGCGTATGGAATTGGGAGACTGGTAGAACTGAACCGCTCGTCAGACAGATTCCGGCGGTCATATCGTTTCTCGGATATGATCCGTTTGTCTCTGACGGGAAGTCGCTGGCAGACGAATTGCGGCGGTACAGGGTAAAGCACGGCCTGACACAGAAGGAACTCGCCCGGCAAATCGGAATCGATCCGGCTACGCTAAGCAGAATCCAAAAAGGAGGTCACAAGTCTTTCAAATCGGTGATCAGCAAAGTAGTCTCGTTCATTGAGTCAGGGGCTGCAAGAAATCCAAAATCGACAAGTTGAGGTCAAGGCTCCTCTCAGCACAGTGCCGGACTTAATACTTAATCCTTTTGCGTGATATACTCCCTACACTCCCCACGGGCAGCCCTCAATGGGACACCTCCAGTTAGCGCCTTTCGGAACCGCAGGATGTATGCTGTTGTCTGGCGGGTCATACTTGTGATATAGATAGCACTCTGACTTGTACGCTTGCATGGGCGAGGTCTCGTAGTTGAACCAAAATACGGTATAACCATCACCTTCTGCTATTGATTCCCGCAAACGTCCCTGAAGGTCGGAGTCGGATCTTCCGACATAGTGGATATTCTTTCCATCTCGGGAGAGAACATAGACTCCCACATAATCATGGTCTATTTCCTCGCTTACATCGCTGACAGGAAAAGGGCCACACATATCGTTCTCTTCAAAT
>JAKAGT010000073.1 GCA_021825585.1 Bacteroidota bacterium
TAAACATTCAATGCCAGGAACGTCTTCAAGTCAGCTTGAATGCCTGCACCACCGCCGCTGTCACTGCCAGCTATTGTTAAAACCGTCGGAGTATCTTTCAATTTAACTCAGCTTCATTTCGAAGGCGCCCGCAATCTTTGCCGCAGGGATCGCTGCGTGCGAGATGATCTCAACTGCATCGGGATCGTTTTGTATCGTCTCCGGAAGCTGTCGGAACCATTTTCTCGAATTGATCGCGAATTCGAACGCCTTTTGATAGAGCGCATCCGTGCGGAAATCGGAATCTGATCTGCCAGGGGCGAACTCGTCCACTCCAGGGAATTCTTCGGACTGGATTCCTGCCGCAGCTTTCCACTCCTCTCCTCCATCATCATACGTATCATCATCATCGGAAAAGAAATCAGGTTCTTCGCCTTCGGACTCTTTTTCATCCCATCCCATTTCATGCGCAAGGATTGCTTCAAGATTCGGATCGTCACCGTACTGTTCGACGATGCGCGCGAACTTATCCGTCAGATCGTCGTTCTCCTTCAATAATTTTTCCCACCTGAATTCGTCCCACCGTTCGTCGTTCTCTTCACCAAGGGGTTCTTCGGACATGCGCCACACTCCTTTTCTATTTGTTCCTATCCCGACCAGTCGTGATCGGGATGAGAAGATTTAACAAATTTATTCCACTTTGTCAACCCGCTCTGTGAGGGCTGGCGAAAGCCGTCGCATTTGGATAAATCCAAACGCCTGACGGACAAAGTCCCTTGAAAAGGACTCATTCCACCTCTCCCTTCAGGAAGATTTTTTTGGGACAGATGCTTCCGGCAAGCGATACCTTAGCCCCGTGAAACGAATCCGACAGCGGGCTTTTTACACTTTCTTTATACATCTCCCCGTTACTTTTTTGCGCGCTTGATTGTCCGAGGTGTCCGCACTAGTTATATTTACGGCTGAAAAATGAAGGTGGTAAGCTAAGATGGTACTCGAACTTATTATATCAGCCGCGCTTCTCTGCTACTTGGTCTATACTCTCATCAGGCCGGAGAAATTCTAGCATGGCGTTCTCGACTCACGACGTCATACAAATAGGCGTCTATCTACTTGCACTTACCCTTCTTACTCCGCTGATTGGCGCATACATGGTAAAAGTGTTTTCGGGAGAGAAGCACTTCATGAAACCGGTATTCGGAAAGATTGAAGAACTGGTATATCGAATCTGTAGAATCGATCCTGCCGTTGAAATGGATTGGAAGTCGTACACATTTGCCCTCCTATCATTCAATTTTTTTGGTTTGTTGCTGCTGTTTCTTTTTCAAGTGATGCAGTCACACCTTCCTTTGAATCCACAGCACTTGCCGGACGTTTCCTGGGACCTGGCGTTGAATACTGCGGTTAGCTTTGTCACAAATACAAACTGGCAATCTTATGCAGGCGAGACGACAATGAGCTATCTCGTCCAGATGACAGGACTAGCGGTGCAAAACTTCCTCAGCGCTGCAACGGGAATTGTCGTCGTCCTGCCGCTCATCCGTGGGCTTTTGAGAAAAACAACGAATGACATCGGCAACTTCTGGGTGGACATTGTTCGCACTACTTTGTACATCCTTCTGCCGCTTTCGGTCGTGTTGGCAATAGTTCTCGTGGGCGAAGGGACAGTTCAGACTTTTTCCAACTATAAATACGTGAAAACGCTTCAGGGCCAGGAACAAATTATTCCTGTCGGCCCGGCGGCAACTCAGATTGCAATAAAGCAGCTCGGAAGTAACGGCGGCGGTTTCTTCAACGCAAACAGCGCGCATCCATTCGAGAATCCAACCCCACTCACCAATTTTCTGGAGATGCTCTCAATTCTCCTTATTGCGTCCGGTCTTGTCTACACCTACGGTAAAATGGTCGGCTCTTTGAAGCAAGCGGCGGTCATCTGGATCGTCATGATGGCGGTGTTCGTAGGAATGCTATCAATCTCTTTGTACTCTGAATACGAGTTCCACCCTACTTATGTATCGACTCCAATCATGGAAGGGGAAGAGACACGGATCGGAATAACGAACAGCATTCTCTGGGAAGTCGCGACGACTTCCGCATCCAACGGCTCCGTCAACGCGATGCTCGACAGCATGACGCCTCTCTCGGGTCTTGTCGCGCTAGTAAACATGATGACAGGCGAAGTAATTTTCGGTGGCGTCGGATCTGGGCTGTACGGAATGTTTCACTTTATCCTTTTGACTGTTTTCATCGCAGGTCTGATGGTTGGGAGAACTCCCGAATACCTGGGCAAGAAGATTGAAGCTTATGAAGTCAAGATGTCGGTAATTGGTGTGATCGCACCCAGTGCTGCAGTCTTAATATTCGCCGCAGTCGCGTCTGTGACAAAGACAGGGCTTTCATCGTTAAACAATGCGGGACCTCATGGGTTCTCGGAAATTCTCTATGCGTTTACCTCTGCGGCTGCAAACAACGGCAGTGCATTTGCAGGTTTGAATGCGAACACTGTGTTTTACAATCTTACACTGGCGGCGGATATGTTGATCGGGCGATATGCTGTGATAATCCCTGTGCTTGCTATATCCGGAAGTCTTGCAAAGAAGAAATCTATACCGCCATCTCCCGGAACATTTCCGACCGATTCAGCATTATTTGGATTCTTATTGGTCGCAGTGATCTTCATAGTTTCTGCGCTAACATTTTTTCCTGCGCTCGCGCTCGGGCCCATCGTGGAACATTTCCTGATGCTGCTCGGCAAGACCTTTTAATGTGAATAGCACGCTGATGACGCGGACTACACAGATTTATCCCAACGATGCCGACTTTGTCGGGACACGGATAAAGATGAGGATTAGAGGATTACATGAAAACAATCAGTGAAAATCTGTTTTATCAGTGTCATCTATATGCCATTTATCTTTACGATTTACTCTTGAGCAAAGGAATATGGAGAAAGAACTAAAATTTAGATCAAAACTCACCGCCACCTTCGACAGGAAGATCATACTTCAGGCGTTGGTGGATGCCCTGAAGAAACTCGATCCGAGAACTCTCATCAAAAACCCTGTGATGTTTGTAGTCGAAGTCGTGGCATTTCTCTCGACTTTTGTAGTTGCTAAATCGGCTTTCAGCAATCATGAATCGGCTATTTCATTCGATATCCAGATAACTCTCTGGCTTTGGATTACAGTCTATTTTGCCAACTTTGCCGAGGCTGTTGCAGAGGGAAGAGGGAAGGCGCAGGCGGAAGCGCTTCGTAGGGCGCGATCCGAGACGATAGCGCGCAAGCTTGATGGCGGGAAAGAGGCGCGCGTGAACGCAAATGACCTTCGCAAGGGTGATGTCGTTGTCTGCGAAACCGGCGATGTCATTCCGGCAGACGGTGTTGTGATCGAAGGGATAGCGAGTGTGGATGAATCGGCAATTACAGGGGAATCTGCGCCTGTCATCAGAGAAAGCGGAGAGGAGAGGAGTGCAGTTACGGGAGGAACAAAAGTACTCAGTGACCACATCGTCGTCAGGATTACCGCTGAACCGGGCGGCACATTCCTTGACAGGATTATATCGTTGGTTGAAGGGGCGAAGCGTCAGAAGACGCCGAACGAAATCGCCCTCACAATTCTTCTCTCGGCACTCACGATAGTCTTTCTTCTGGCAGTCGCGACATTTCCGCTGTTCATGCAATACGCCGGAAATGCGTCCGGTATTTCTGTGGACAAATATACGACACTACCCATACTCGCGTCGCTGCTCGTTTGCCTTATTCCGACGACGATAGGTGGACTCTTGAGTGCGATTGGAATCAGCGGGTTGGATCGTCTCATAAGGAAAAACGTAATCGCAACGAGCGGTCGGGCAGCCGAAGCCGCCGGGGATGTCGATGTTCTTCTTTTGGACAAGACCGGAACAATCACGCTCGGAAACAGGATGGCAAGCGGTTTCATCCCTGCACCTGGCGTCAACATTGAGCGGCTTGCGGATGCGGCGCAGCTTTCCTCAGTTGCCGACGAAACTCCAGAAGGAAGGTCGATTGTGATTTTGGCAAAAGAAAAATACGGAATGAGAGCGACAGAAGTTCGTGACGTTGGTGCCACATTCATTCCGTTTTCGGCGCAGACGAAGATGAGCGGCGTGGAGATTCCGGCCACGGATAGGACGGTCGTGCGCTCAATACGCAAAGGCTCCGGCGAGGCAATAAAAAAGTATGTCGCCGAATTAGGAAGACTGTTCCCTCAGTCGGTGCAGAAGAATCTTGAAGAGATAGCAAGGCAAGGTTCGACGCCATTGGTCGTAGTAGAGAACGGTGAGGTACTCGGAATAGTCCAATTGAAAGATGTAATTAAAGGAGGAATTAAAGAGAGGTTTGCTCAACTCCGAAGAATGGGAATTAAGACTGTAATGATCACGGGCGACAATGCGCTCACTGCCGCGGCAATCGCCGCAGAGGCAGGGGTGGACGATTTCATTGCAGAGGCGAAACCGGAAGATAAGCTGGGTCGTATACGTGCTGAACAGGCAAACGGACATCTGGTCGGGATGATCGGCGATGGGACGAACGACGCACCCGCACTTGCCCAAGCGGATGTCGGCATTGCCATGAACAGCGGAACTCAGGCCGCCAGGGAAGCCGGCAACATGGTAGACTTAGACAGTAATCCGACCAAGCTGATCGAAGTTGTCGAAACAGGCAAGAAGCTCCTGATGACCCGCGGTGCGCTGACGACCTTCAGCATAGCGAACGATGTCTCAAAATACTTCGCGATCATCCCGGCTATGACAGGTGCTCTTTACGCTTTTGGGAATCCAGTCGGTCCGTTATCTGCCCTGAACATAATGAGACTTGGATCTCCGCAAAGTGCTATTCTGAGCGCCGTGATCTTCAACGCGATCATCATCGTCCTGCTTGTACCTCTGGCGCTGCGAGGAGTGAAATACAGGCCGGTGGGCGCAAGTGTGATCCTCAGGAGGAATCTTCTGATCTATGGGCTGGGCGGAATAATTGCCCCGTTTATAGGAATCAAGCTTATTGATATGATTGTCAATGCGCTGAGGTTGGTATGAGACAATTAAGTCAAAAGTCAAATGGCAAAAGTCAAAAGCTGCTTGACCCCTTGTGTCCGCAGTCTGAAGGAACCAGCATAGAAAGAAAGCAAGATCTGACTACAGCTCACGGCACAACGAAGGAATAACATGAAAAAAACGATTTTGCCCGCAATCTACCTAACACTATTCATGACTGTCTTCACCGGACTCCTGTATCCAGTAGTCATGACGGGAATAGCACAGGTTGTTTTCCCGAAGCAGGCGAACGGAAGTCTAATTGAAATCGGCGGGAAGGTTGTCGGCTCAAAACTGATCGGCCAGGATTTCACCAGCGACAAATATTTCTGGCCGAGGCCATCGGCGATAGGTTACGATCCTTTGCCATCCGGCGGAAGTAACTGTGGACCGACGAGCGACACACTGGAGAAACTGGTAGAGATGCGAAAAACCGACTTCATTCGTTTGAACAATTTGCCTCCCAGCACTCAGGTGCCGAGCGACATGTTGTACGCCTCCGGGAGCGGACTCGATCCTGACATCAGTCCGGAAAGTGCCGAACTTCAAATAGACAGAGTTGCGCGCGCAAGAGGTTTCGATAGTGTTCAAACGCAGGATTTGAGGAAACTCGTTCAGGATCACATCGAAGGTCGTGAATTAGGATTATTTGGAGAACGAAGGGTCAATGTGTTAATGCTGAATATCGCACTCGACAGCTTGAAATAAATGGGTCTTCGTATAAACAAGTGGGTAATTTTAGATCTCCTTGACCATAGAGGTAGGGGTTTTGCTCTTAAGCACCTATTGCCACGACCTTTAGGTCGTGGAAAGTAGATTCACAGCCTAACCGGACTTTAGTCCTCCACTCGAGAAGCCGAAGTATTCATCCTGCCACTCGAAATGGCGGGGTTAAAACCCATTCGGGTTGTGGATGTTCTATGTCCACGAGCTAAAGCTCGTGGCAATGATTCCCAAACTGCGCATTTTCGCTGATAATACCACATAATGCAAAATTGCAGTCGCTGTACGAAGTCGTCTCTTTTTTTATCCATATAGTGCAGCGTCTCATGAATATCTTGACCTCCCAATAATGCATCTCCCGCAGATGAACGCAGAGGAATATTTGCGACAATCTGCGTAATCAGCGGGATACAAAATCTCGCCGTTGTTAGTGAAATGTAGACAA
>JAKAGT010000019.1 GCA_021825585.1 Bacteroidota bacterium
TGGAGGAATCATCTCTTCGGATCTTAGCGAGACAAAAAATGCGCCAACTCTAAACTAACAAAATATCATGATTACGGCTCAACAAACTTTGTACACAAAAATGTTTGTTCCCCGACAGACTCCTAGAGAATGTGATAAAATACTCAGTAGCTGTGATGGAATCTCGTGATTTGGTTCTTGATGTTCACCATCTCCCGCCTTATTTAATTCTTAAATGCCCAGTGCGACCCACCCCGGACAACGATGGATTGAATGAGCGCGTGAGATGTTTCAAGAGGACTTTGGTAGAGCATGCCATGAAGCAGCATCAAGGCGATTACAGAAGTGTCTCAGAGGAGCTTTCTGTTTCAAAAACTGAGATTTATAGACTGCTGGGCGCGAAATCACGCTGAACCACGGTGTGATCTTATAATATTTTCAACGTAGGCTGTCAATAGAGCGCCTGCCTCACAATAAATTGACGAGCCGGTGAAACAGCGTCACACATTGAACCGGCGTTAGGATTTTGTCATAGCGTTCTTGACGTTGTCTCAGGGTGTTCGCTTCCCAGATTTGGGAGAGGGAGAGAACATGGTTTCCCAAGTTCGGGAAAATAGTCGGAGAAACCTTCGAACGTAGAGCAGAATCGGCGTTTGCAATCAGGCATGACTATTGCATTCTTATTCCCTGATGCATACAACTCTGGTTTGAGATCCCAAACGTTGGATCGGGACAGCAAACGAACTGGAAACAACAAGATCAAAAAGAAGGGAGAAAGTTCCATGAACTCGGAAAAGCACGAAGAAGGTTCCGCACGGAACGACGCACTTGACGGCATTATCCATGTTCTTGTACCTGCGGATGATTCCTCCGACTTGAGCTTGATGATACCGCCGGGGTGCTGCGTATCCATTAACACCAGCATACCGGCCGCAAGCGATGTATTGAGCTAAGGAAAGAAGCGGCGAGTGGAGGAACTTATCTCCACTCGCCAGCGCACAAGGGTACATTCTCGCGAGTCTTGCATGGTGGTGCAGAAAGACATAATGACATGGGATTCTCAAATTACAATATACTTCTTAAACACGGCGGCAAGAACATAGTATTTAATACAAGAACCAAGAGTCTCTTAGAAGTCTCCGAAGAAATTTTTGACCTAATTAGAACCAAGGATGTTAACGCTCTGCAGAACCTGAGCGTGAGGAATCTAAACCTCCTAAAGGAATCGGGCAATGTAGTCAATGATAACATCAACGAGCTGGAATATATCAGAGTGTTACACAATCTTAGGAAGTATGATACAGCGGCCGCAGGCTTAGGAATACTATTGACTAAGTCATGTAATTTTGCCTGTACTTACTGTTTTGAACAGGATCGCAAAGGCTCTATGACGCAAGAGTCTTTCGCGCGTCTGTCGATGTTGTTAAAGAATATGCTGCCTACCCTTCATTCACTTAATATCCGCTGGACTGGCGGTGAACCGTTGTTGATGTGGGAAGAAATAGCAGACATTTCTGATTTTCTTAGAATGGAATGCGAAAAACGGTCTATAAACTACATCGCTACAATTACCACGAATGGTTATCTCTTGAATGAGAGAATTCTTGAGAAGCTTGTTCTTCTCGGAATTAAACAACTCCAAATAACTTTGGATGGCCCGAAAGAAATCCACGACAAGCGACGAATGTTGGCGGGAGGAGGACCAACTTTCGACACAATCTTGCAAGCGATTAATCTTGCCACTTCATACGTTAATGTCAACCTTCGAGTGAATCTTGACGATTACAATATCAATTCTTTCCAGAGTTTGATCGATATTCTTGACGTGAGTATCTTGAAGAAAGATAAAATAAAGTTGTTCTGCAGACCGGTGGTCGATTGCATTAAAGGTAATTTAGCGTTCGCGGGTGGTGGATTTGCAAAAGTGGAGGCTGATCTCATGAAAATTGGAAACCGGAAAGGGTTTATGTTTTCTTTCCACCCCAACGCACGGTTTGGTTTGCGATGCCTTTATTACCAATGCAACAGCTATTACGTTGATCCGGGATTGAACCTCTTTAAGTGCCCGGAACATCTTAATCATCCGTGGAGAGCTGTTGGAGTGATTGATGAGACGGGCAGAATAATTATGACCAATCAAACAAATTATTTGGAGTCGATGAGGCAGGATCCGTTCAATTTGGCAGAATGCAGAAATTGCCGCGTATTGCCGTTATGCTATGGAAAGTGCGCGCTGTTGTATGAAACTTCAGGGAAGCAGAAAGGGACAGGATGCATTCCAGAAAAGCGCACCCTTGAAGGGAAGATCAGGCAAGCCTTGACTTCTCAAGATAGATTGCAAGAGTTCGTCGAAGATATCCAAACATGAGAACATTTGAAGGGGCGAGACCAATTCTATTGTGATATGAGTGCAAATAGGCTTAAGCAATCCCGCTATAATCTGATAGTTCAATTGGAAGCAGGTGATGCGCTTGTTTACAACAGCTTGAGAGGGAGTCTGGTGTATGTAGGCCAAAACTTACGACCTGCGCTCGCGGAAATACTAGACAGCCCTAGTGATGACCCGCCACAGGCAGAGGCTCCCATGTTGCGAGAAAAACTCATTCAGAATGGATTTATTGTTCCGCTGTCGTTTGATGAAGTAATGTACCTCAGAGGAAGGAATAAGATCGCTCGGTATTCCAATAAGGTACTTGATTTGGTGATAGCTCTTACCTATGATTGCAACTTTTGCTGCCCTTATTGTTGCGAGACCTTAAGGAAGGTTTACATGTCTAGAGAGGTTTCGGACAGAATCATTTCACTAGTGAGTCGTAAAATTACATCAGAGGGGGTGCGCCACATCGACTTAGAATGGTACGGAGGTGAACCGCTCTTGTGTAAAGACACAATTCGATATATGTCCCGTAAAATTCTCGGTGAATGCACGAAGCATAATGTCGAGTACAGTGCGCAGCTCTGTACCAACGGATACGAGATGGACACGCACTTTATCTCAGAATTGGGGCAGCTTGGTATCTCATCTATTCATGTAACACTAGATGGCCCTAAGGAATTTCACGATAGAAAAAGATACCTAAAGGGAAAAGTTCCGAGTTACGACGTCATATTAAAAAATCTCAAAGAGGTGACAGCCCGGTGGCAGGACAAAATCAGGATTTTTGTCAGGATAAATATCGACAGAAATAACGTTAGGTCTTTCCATCCGTTTCTAGAGGAAATGAAACGATTCTCAAGGCAGATAAGGATTTACTTTCGACCAGTTTCATCAACTAGTGGCCGAGGGAAGTGCTATTCATCCCAATGCCTTGGCGCGAACGAATTTGAAAAGGAGTCTGAAGATTTTTATGACACTCTGTTTAACGAGGGTTTCAGCGGAGGTAAGTTGCCTAAACCATCTTTTTTATCGTGCGGTGGCGACCTCCTAAATTCTTTCTCAATTGACCCTGAGGGCACGGTGTACAAGTGCATCTATGGTGTGACGGCTAATGAGGGGACTGTTAAACCCTTAGGTACACTCACTGAGATGGGAACAATTAAGTATGATACGGCTGAACTCGTTAAGTGGGCTTCCTGGGACGCACTGGATAATGCGGTCTGCGCAGAATGCAAGTACCTGCCCCTATGTTTGGGAGGGTGCCCAATATTTGGATGGCCTGCAGATTCTGATAATCAGCAGGCTCAAGTAATTCCGTGCAAGGAAATAGCTAAGCCGGGTCTCCTTGACGCGCTGATTACCTCTTACTGGAAAAAATACGGAAGCGCAACGTCTGATTCCTCTGGATCAAGCCGTGGTGCCACCCCACCTTCTCGGGGGTAACTGTGAGTTATCGCAAGCTTAACCGCTACATCGCTTTGGGACTTTTCGCAGTTACTCTGTTTATGTATCGGATGACCGCTCAGTCATCTGTTGCATTCTGGGATTGCGGTGAATATGCCGCAACCGCTCCCGCACTTGAGGTGCCGCATCCACCGGGTGCACCGCTCTTTACCCTTATCGGAAGAATTGCCATGATGACGCCTTACGTTCATGATCCTGCTCTCCGTTACAATCTCGTTTCCGGTCTGGCGAGCGCTCTGGCAGTAATGTTGCTGTACCTCATCGGGGTACGGGTCATCTCACGATGGAAAGGCTTTCCCGCCAACGTTCGTGGCTCCATAATAGTGTTTGGCTCTGCGGCAATTGGCGCTTTGACATTGTCCGTAAGCGATACATTCTGGTTTAACGCGGTTGAATCAGGCTTGTTTGCATCCAGCATTTTCTTCGTCTCATTTGTCATCTGGCTCGGCGTGGTCTGGTTTGAAAAGGCGGACGAGCCAGGGAGTCAGAAATATCTACTCCTGGCTTCATACGTGATGGGTCTTTCCATCGGGATACACCAGTTGAGCCTGTTGGCTTTCTTCACCATCGCGTTGCTGATCTACTTCAAATACTACGAGTTCGAGTGGAAAACATTTTTCAGGTTCGCAATAATTACCGCTCTTGCTTTCATGATTGTTTACCCCGGTATCGTAAAGTGGATCGCCGCTATACTCAATGGCGACCTGAAGTTCGGGCCATTCGACGTAACTCACAGCCCTATAATTGAACTTGTCCCCCCGGCAATCGTGATCGCCGCAATCTATGGAGTGTTCAAAGCGGAAAAGGCAAAAAGATGGATCACTGCCACCTCTCTTATGGCGGGCCTCCTCATAATCCTCGGATACTCCACTTATACTTTGATCTACATCCGCGCCAATGCTCACCCACCAATCAACGAAGACAACCCAAGCAGCCTCAAGAGCCTGGTAGGATATTTGAACCGGGACCAATATGGTTCGCAGCCGATCTTCTGGCCGCGAAGGTGGAGCACTGAACCGCAGTACCAGGCCAACTACGCAAAATATTCTTCGGACTTTTCGTACTTCATTGGGTATCAACTCGATCACATGTTCCTTCGATACCTTGGTTGGAACTTCATTGGAAGGGCCGGCGACATTCAGGATGCGCCCGTCGCCCTTTTCACGGCTCCTAGAGGATGGTACAACGGCAGGACCGGGTTCCCGACAAGATACTACGCTATTCCTTTCCTCCTGGCATTGTTCGGGATATGGTACCAGTTTAAGAATGACTGGAAGTTTGGCGTTGCTTTCCTGACAATGTTTATTATTATGGGATTCGCTCTCGTAGTTTACTTCAACATGGCCGATCCACAGCCGAGGGAGCGTGACTACTTTTTTGTCGGCGCATTCTTCGTGTTCGCGATGTGGGTAGGAGTGGCCGCCTCAGGCGTGATGGACTATGTCTCATCGAAACTCAAAGAGGGCAAATACAAATCCCTTCTTATTGGCGGAACCGCCCTCGCTCTATTTGTGGTTGCACCGCTGAACATGTTCAACCAGAACCTGTACAGCCATGATAGACACGGCAACTTTGCACCGTGGGATTATTCGTACAACATCCTGCAGTCTTGCAAACCAAACGCTATACTATTCACAAACGGCGATAACGATACTTTCCCGTTGTGGTATCTGCAAGAGGCTATGGGGATCCGAACCGATGTACGCATCGTCAACCTCAGCCTGGCAAACACGGACTGGTACATACTTCAGTTGAAGAACGAGACCCCGCATGGTGCGATGAAGGTGCCGATCAGCCTGACCGACCAGGAGACAAGAGATATCCAGCCGATAGAATGGCACGCACGAACATTCAAGCTGCCGGTTCCCAAAGAGGTATACAAAGAGTTTGGAGTCACTGATACCAGCATCACGAATAAGGGCTATATCGAATATACCGTAAACCCGACCTTGCAGGCCGGCAATGTGCAGGCGATCAGAGCGCAGGACATTCTGATGCAGAACATCATTCAGACAAACGACTGGAGGCGCCCGATTTTTTACGCGGTAACCGTGGCGCCAGACAATTTCATAGGGGTGACCCCGTATCTCCAAATGCAAGGCCTTGCGCTTCAATTAACACCCTTTGAGAATACGAATCCCGGCGAGGACTATAGAATAGACGAGCCAATCATGAGGGAATGTCTTCTCCATCAGCCTCGGACCTTTCACCGTCATGCGCACTACGGATTCTTCTTCACAAATCTGAGCAATCCAAATATCTACTATGATGACAATGTCAGAAGGTTGATCACGGATTATAACTACAGCTTTGTTCAACTGGCATCATATTATGAGATGCAGGGTGACAGCGCTGCAGCCATTGCCACGCTCGACACCATGGAAACTCGCATTCCAATCAGTGCCTTTCCGATGGACTACAAGATCATGAGCGATGTCGCCAGGATGTACTACATGGCCGGGGATACAGCCCAATTTCATAAATATGCAATCGTGGTTGAGCAGAATGCCCTTCAGTCTATCCAGGAGAACCCTGACGACGTGCAGAGTTACTATAACCCCTATAGAATACTCTTGGATATTTACGACATGGACAAGGATTATCAAAAGTCCATTGAGTTGCTTGAAAAATTGCAGGCGATGTTCCCGAATGACAAAGGAATTTCCCAGAGGATTGCAGAACTCCAGATAATCCTTCGCGGAAATCCGCCGCTGTCCGGCACCGCGGTCGGTCATCGCTAAAGGTAATAGAATTGTTATATCGCGTTAATTCACCATCTTCTCCTGGTCCTCTGCGGCGCTTTTATGGTCTGACTCGATTTGCTACCACACCTTATCCCAGTATCTTGGCAACTCAATTCTTTCAGCAGACACATTGCGCCTCTTTGATGTTGTAGCCCTTTAGGCTGTTCCAATTCGCGTTAGCAATCCCTGGGGAATTATTATGGCCCTATGTCAGCCTAACTTCGGGGTTTATTCTGGCACGAAGATACTGCTCAGATTTGATTATTTCATCGCTGTGTGCAAAGTTTCAGGTGCCCGGAATCGGACGGTGGCGTTCGAAAATGAACGGCAGCAATGTTCAACTACCATTAATCAATGATCGGTGAAAATCAAATGCAGCAAGGGAGCAGGGAAAATGGAAAAGAAAAATGTTATTCAAGACAAATCTTTCGAGTTTGCAGTTCAGATTGTGGAGAGCTACCAATTTCTGGCGGCTACCAAGAGGGAATTTGTACTGTCTAAGCAATTATTGAGAAGCGGCACATCTATCGGAGCAAACGTCTCGGAAGCGGAAGGAGCTATTTCTAAGGCGGATTTCTCAAACAAGATATCAATTGCTTACAAGGAATGCCTTGAGACGAAATACTGGATCAAACTTCTCAACCGCACGGGATTCCTTGACAAAAAAGATCACTCGAAGCTCTACCCCGACGCTGACGAGATTGGCAAAATCCTATTTGCGATATTGAGGACTACAAGAATCAAACCAAGCCACAATGACCAATGATCAATGAACAATTATCAATCGATGAGGTCCGGTGTTCGCCGTTACTTTTTTTCGTCCTTTGTTGATAATTAATTATTGATCACTGATTATTGATAATTGAACAATGAATAAGTCCGGTAAACTCCTTATCATCGACGACGACGAGGACATCCTCTTCTCGGCAAGGCTGTTACTGAAGCAGCATTATTCAATAGTCCGCATTGAAAAGGATCCGGGCCAGATTCCTTCCCTCCTGAAGAGTGAACACTATGATGTAATCCTTCTGGACATGAATTTCTCCGGAGATGCCACTAGCGGGACTGAGGGGTTCATCTGGTTGAAAAAGATCCTGGCAACAGATCCCTCGGCGGTGGTAGTCCTGATCACTGCATATGGAAACATTGAAATGGCAGTCAAGGCTATCAAAGAAGGCGCTACCGATTTCGCATTGAAACCGTGGCAGAACGAAAAGCTTCTGGCAACGATTTCTTCTGCGATGAAACTCAGTGAATCAAAACAGGAGATAGAGGAACTTCTCTCAAAACAAAAACAGCTCACAAACGACCTCGACAGTCAATTCCAGGAAATCATCGGTGTATCTGATGAGATGAGACGCGTATTCAGCACTATCCAGAAGGTCGCCGCGACCGATGCGAACGTCCTGATAGTCGGCGAAAACGGAACCGGCAAGGAGCTGGTGGCGAGGGCTATCCACAGGCAATCGCCGAGGAGGGAACAAATATTCCTCGGTGTCGATGTCGGATCCCTGAGCGAGAGCCTTTTCGAGAGCGAACTGTTCGGCTATGTGCGTGGTGCCTTCACCGACGCAAAGGAGGACAGAGCCGGCCGCTTCGAAACTGCTTCAGGCGGGACGCTGTTCCTCGATGAGATCGGAAACCTGACTCAAAATCTGCAGGTCAAGCTTCTGGCTGTGCTTCAAAACAGGCAGGTAACGAGGCTTGGAGCAAACATTCCAAGGCAGATCGACATAAGGCTCCTGTGTGCAACCAATCTGCCGATGGAGGAATTGAAATCAGAGAGAAGGTTCAGACAGGATCTTCTCTACCGCGTCAACACAGTCGAAGTTCAATTGCCTCCGTTGAGAAACCGGCGGGAGGACATTCCGCTTCTCACCGACCATTTCCTGAAGATGTACACCCGGAAGTACAACAAGCCAATGAAGCAGGTCAGCACCGAGGCAATGAATAAGCTCAGCAGCTACAATTGGCCCGGCAATGTCAGGGAACTGCAGCACACTATAGAACGCGTCGTTATACTGAGCGACTCCGACACCCTTACGCCGAGCGAGCTCTACCTCTCCTCGGGCGAGGCCGGCCCCGAAAACATTCCCCTGAATACTTTTCAGCTCGACGAAGCCGAGAAACTCCTGATAATAAAGGCCGTCAGCAAGCATGACGGGAATCTGACAAGGGCAGCAAAAGAATTGGGCATAACGCGCGCGGCTCTATATAGGAGGCTCGAAAAATATGGTCTTTAGGAGATTCAGCGTAGTCGTCTTTGCGAGGACGGTAGTATTGTGCCTGTCGGTTTTCGTTCTAATCTACCTCCTTACCAAGACAACGTTCGTAGCCACACCATTCATCGTATCGCTCCTTATCATCGCACAGATCTACTCATTGATGCACTACGTTCAGAAGACAAACCGGGACATCGCGCGGTTTTTCGATTCGATAAAGTATTCAGACTTCTCTCAGAGTTTCCACACGACCGTCAGAGGTTCTTCTTTTGAAGAGCTGAACAAAGCCTTTTCAGACGTCATTGAAGAGTTTCGAAGAGCCAGAAGTGAGAAAGAAGAGCAATACCGGTATTTACAAATCGTGGTACAACATGTCGGTATCGGGCTGATAGGGTACACCGCGGAAGGCCGTGTCGAATTGATGAATACCGCCGCAAAAAGGCTACTCAAGGTCAATAATGTCCAGAATATCTCGGACTTGAAGTCCGTCAGCAAGCGGCTACGTGAAGCGCTCGATCAGATTAATGCCGGCGAAAATGTCCTGGTAAAATTTGTGAATGACAATGAGTTGTTTCAGCTCTCCATTTATGCAACCGAATTCAAGATGAGAGACACACAGTATAAGCTGGTATCGCTTACTAACATACAAAACGAGCTGGAAGAAAGAGAGATGGAGGCCTGGCAGAACCTGATCAGGGTTCTAACCCATGAAATAATGAATTCGGTTACGCCGATCATCTCGCTTTCTTCGACTGCAGGGTCATTACTTGACCGTTTCGTCAATTCTCACGAGAAAGGAGCAGGGAGCTGGAAAGAACCTGCATCTTTGAGCCTTCCGTCTTCCGTGTCCCCTGTTCCGTGTTCCGTCATGGAAGACGTCAAAGGAGCTCTCGACACAATCTCGCGGAGGAGCAACGGGCTCCTGCACTTCGTCGACGACTACCGGAACCTGACGCGCATACCTGCGCCTAGTTTCCAGGTGTTCAGGATCGCCAATCTCCTCGACAGGGTCCACAAGATGTTCGCTGAGAGGTTCCAGGTGAGGGGGGTAGAGTATTCACAGGCAGTCGAGCCTGCCGAGCTTGAACTCACCGCAGACCCCGACCTCATCGAACAGGTTATCATAAATCTCGTCATGAATTCGATCGGCGCTCTCGCCGGCGCCTCTTCGCCCAGGATAGGATTAAGTGCAAAGACAGACAGTCGCGGAGGAGTGCTCGTTCAGGTGTCCGACAATGGCCATGGAATACCGGAAGAACTGCAGGAGAAGATATTCATCCCCTTCTTCACGACACGCAAAGAAGGATCCGGTATCGGTCTCAGTCTCTCACGACAGATAATGCGCGCCCACAAAGGAAGCATAACGGTCAGCTCGATACCCGACACTGAAACTGTTTTTACTCTCAGGTTCTGAGCAGCCGGCCTATTTAGGCCGGTAAACTCCGTCTTTCACTGCCCCATTGAAGCAGAGCCCGACTAAGTCATCATCCGCGTAACTCAATTTCCTTATCATCTGTCCGCCGAGTACCAGGTGATGTTTGACTTCATTCAGGTAGTCACCGATGTAGTCAAGATTCTCGTCAGTCGTCATCCAATTCCGTTTATCGAACCGCGACAGGTCGACGGGATTCGAATAACTCCTCAGAGACTTCTGCCCCTTGATGTTGAAGTAGAAGTCGAAGTACGACATGACCAGCTCCCTCAGCGACCGGTAAACCGGCTCGCGATAACGAAGCATGGTAGTGTTAGATTTGGCAACGGCCCCGTAATGCCCGCCTCGTTTGAACAAAGCAAAGACGTGGTCATCGTCATTCTCGGCGATCATGTCGACTATGAGGGGTTTATATCCCAGACAGCGCAGCGCCGCCGCTGCAAACAGCGCGCCCTCGAAACAGTTGGCCTTTCGCTCCGACGCCACTATTCCCGGAGAGCTGGTCCCGGGCTCCGCATCGTACGGGATTTTATTCAGGAATACCTGAACATCATGCGGGTTCCTGAGGCGGCGGAACACATCTTTTCCGACCGCGGTACTTAACCGGCCGTTGTGCATCATTGCAGATGCTCGATATTACGAATCGACATAGAAGTTTCTCTCATTTGGTGGACGAGTTAGGTACAATTGGCGGAGCTGCAGGGAATCCCTAGCGGGGTCTCTCGTCAAGATCGTGTGGAGGTCGGTCGGAGAACACCATATGTGATGTTACAACGATTGCCCTGTCTTCGATTCTCATCTCCTGGGATACAGGAATAATATATAATATCTTCTCTCGGTCATCAGGGAGTTTCACTCGTACTGAAGTGTCGACCGGTCTCGGACCGGCAAACTCAAAACGCGGATGATAGAATTCAGCTGCATCCACGTTCGCGATATGAATCTTCCTTCCGAATATCTTTGTATATACCTCGAACACCGCATGTTCGACCCTGATTTTTATCCTGTTTTCCCGAGGGTCGTACCTGACCTCGACGTTGCCGACGGCGGGCGAGCTGTAAGAAACCGGCCCCGCCTTTATGTTTGCGTCGGCCAGGAACCTCGCGTGATCCGGAAGCAATTCGATGCGAGCATTTCTCAATGTCCACGTGTACTTCCCCTTGACGCTGAGGAAGTTGAAATCCTTCGTGCCGCTCACGGGTCCGACTGCATCCAGAAAAGCGTTCAGCATGTTCTGGTGGATGATGACCGTTGCATCTGGTGCCTGGCCGTAGCTATTTCCCCACAACAGGAACAGGCAAAGAAATACAGATACTTTGCGAAACATGACACTCCTCAATTTGATTCAATTGCCTAAAATCATATTGCTGGTTTGGAGACTTGACTTTCCGATAAGATAGCGAATGACGGCCTAAAATGTTCCCCTTTCGCGCTTACGAATCTCCTGCGAGAAAACATCATCAGATAGAGTGAAATGAGAAGTTTGACTCCGTTAGACCGGTCGGAGATTGAAAGTTGAGCAGCGATGGCTTAAATTTCGCACAATAAAAACAGTGAGAATGGAGTAGACGATGCCGACGTACGAATACAAATGTGATAAATGCGGCTACGTTTTTGAAGAATTCCAATCGATGAATGAAGAGCCACTTAGTGTGTGTCCCAAGTGCAAAGGAGAAGTCCACCGTCTAATAGGTGCCGGCGCGGGCCTCATTTTCAAGGGTACCGGGTTTTACCTCACGGATTACAAAAAGTCCAACAGTTCGCCTGCAACTTCGAACGGGGATCCCAAGCAAGATAAATCTGAAAAGTCCGCAAATCCAAAAACCGAAAAACCGGCCCCGGCCTCAAAGCAGGAACAGCCCAAATAGCTCAAGCCCTGCTCATTGTCAGATTCGTACCCGCTGCAACCCTGGCACCCCTGAGGAATTCAGCCGCAGCAAGCCTCTTCTTCCCTTCCAACTGCAGTTCGAGTATCTCGACGAGACCATCCGAGCAAGCTGCAAACAGTCTCCCGGTTTCGACTTTTACAGATCCTGCCGGGAGATTCGCTCTCTCGTGAGCCAGACGGGTTCTGAACACCTTCAACATCTTCCCATTCAGAAATGTGAACGCCCCCGGCTCCGGCGAGAAGCCGCGTATGAAGTCATGAACTTCTTTGGCCGGCCTGTTCCATTCGATGGCACAATCATCCTTTGATATCTTCGGAGCCCTGGTCGCTAACGAGTTCTCCTGATCAATTAATTTCACATTCCCGGACTCTATCAGCTTAATCGTCTCCACGACAGCTGCAGCACCGATGACGGAGAGTCGCGCAGTGAGTTCGCCCGCTGTCTCGTTCTCCCCGATGTCCGTTTTTTTCTGAAGAATGACTTTTCCCGTATCCATCTTTTCATCGAGGAAGAATGCAGTTATTCCTGTCTCGGTCTCGCCATTTACCACTGCCCAATTAATCGGCGCCGCCCCCCGGTATTTGGGAAGCAACGAAGAATGGAGGTTAAATGTGCCGAGACGCGGGACCGTGAACACTTCCTTCGGCAGTATACGGAATGCCACGACAACCATGAGATCAGGAGCAATCCCGCGCAGTTTCCGCAAGAACTCCGGGTCTTTCAACGACTCAACCTGTATTACGGCAAGGCCCAATTCCAGTGCCGCAGTCTTGACGGCTGGCGGGAATACTTTCAGTCCTCTGCCCTGTGGCTCATCGGGGTTGGTCACAACCGCGGCAACTTCGTAACCCGCTTGAACGATCGCCCGCAGCGATGGCACGGCAAACTCTGGTGTCCCCATGAACACTATCTTCATATTGTTCTCATCATTTGACACGACAAAATAACTGAAGACAGTGAGTATTACTATCGGGTCTTGGTGAAGGCCTTCGGCTTCAGTAACGCGGCAAGGTCGGGTCGATCTCCTCAGCCCACCGGTCGATTCCGCCGGCAAGGTTCTTCACGTTCAGGAAACCTGCCCTTTGAAGGTATTGAGTGGCTCGTGCGCTCCTTGCACCGGAGTGACATACAACCACTATTTCGCGCTCCGGATCAAGGTCACTCATCCGCCTCGGCAAATCTCCGAGAGGCATCAGGAGTCCTCCGATGTTACAGTATCTATATTCGTCCGGCTGACGCACGTCGAGTATAAAGATCTCTTCGCCGTTGTCGAGACGTTCCTTCAACTCTACAGCTGATATTTCCGGAACAGAACGATTTCCAAATAACGACATCTTGTATCTCCAATTAGGTTCTTAACAATTGAGTCATCGTGGGCGGCATTCCGTACTCCTCCCGGGATAATAAAATGAACACATGGGTTACAGCGAAAGTTCAGGGCATGATACGCCGTTGGAAGCAGACACTTCCGGCTCGACCGAATCCGGATAATTTTCCCCTAAAGCTCTTCTAGTCCGATTTTGCATCTCGGTTCGCAGCTCTTCTTTACTTCCTCGAACCTTCTCGCCGACTTCTCGGAAGTCCGCGTAAACGGATGATAAACATGGAATTGAATTCCGGCATTACGAAGTGATTTTCCCGTGACCCCGATAAGCCCGAGCCGGTATTGAATATCGGAATCTTCACCGTGTCCTGGTCCGTCATAGGTCTCATCGAAACCGTTGATAGCAACTATGTCTTCCTTATGCAGCGAGAAGTTGCTTCCCAGAATTCCGGTAGCTTGTCTCGGCAATAGTTTTCGGATCCACCGGCTTCCTACCCTGATCCCGTCTTCGAGCCTCAGTGCCTTCCCTCTCATTCCATCCATGATTTCTGCCGCCCCGATGCTTTCAAATTTTCCTGAGGCGATCTTTTCCATAGTCAGTGATTCCGCCCATCTCTCACTCATCTCAACCCTTCTTCCGAGGAGCACTTTCTTTCTCTCCTTTTCGGTCCAGTGGTCGAGCAGGAATTTTTGCGCGGGAAGACAATCCCCGTCGATGAAGACCAGATAGTCCGAGCGTGACGCGCGGATTCCGTGATTCAGAATCTTGTTCTTCCGCCATCCGGCATCCTCGTGCCACAGGTGATTTATCGGATAACTCTGAACCGTCCTCGCCTTTTCAACGACCTCCTTCACTTCCGGTCCGGAGCCGTCGTCGGCAATAATCACTTCGAATTCTCTGAACGCCTGACGTTCAAGCGCAGCTAACATAAACCTGAGAACCTCAGGTCTGTTGTAAACGGATATTATCAGCGAGAGTCTCGGAGCCTTATCCGGCATCATCCTGCTTTTTCGATCGAATGGGGGGTACTGCACAAGGCAATGGGAGTCTTGCGGCTTCTGTCAGAATGCGAATGCTAATTGCATGCAGACTGAAGGATCTCTCTAAGGTTGGCATTAAACTCAAAACGCGAAAGCACCTCATCGCATCCCGCCGCCAGAGCCTGTGCTTTCAGGGACGAGTTCACATGGGAGATATATGCGATCAACCTGGTTGCGGCCGTTTGAGGATTCGCCTTCAATCTCTCAATCATATTCACCGGGTCGATGAAATCACTCTCAAGATCGATGACTATCAGTTCGGAATCCCTGGCGTACCGGTCTATCTGCCCTTCACTTCCCACGAATCCTACCGATATCCCGAAATACTCGGCCATGGTCCGTATCTTCGTCATGAAGGCCAGATCATTTACTACGGCAGTTATTTTCGACATCAGGCTAATCCTAAGATTGAGGCATTTTGCTGGAGTACATTTATCACGAAGGCAATATGTTCATCTTCCGGGATTCCCAGCTCCGCAATTCCATTCTTAATGTCTTCCCGGCTGACAGTCTTCGCAAACGCCTTGTCCTTCAGCTTCTTCTTGACCGATGAAGGTTCCATGCCGACAAGCTTCGTGGGTCTGACGAGGGCAACCGCGATGACGAACCCTGAAAGTTCGTCGCAGGCAAACAGACATTTTGCCATCCGTGTCTCACGCGGCACCTTTGTGTACGGCGCATGTCCCATGATGGCCTGTCGAATTGCCTCGGGATATCCCCTCTCTGCGAGTATCTTGTTCCCCACGTAGGGATGCTGTTCCGCCGTCGGATACATTTCGTAGTCGAAATCGTGCAGCAATCCCGCAAGGCCATAGAGGTCCTCGTCTTCACCGAATTTCCTGGCACACGCACGCATTACGGCCTCTACGGCAAAAGCATGCTTCCGAAGACTTTCGGTCTTGGTGTATTCAAAAAGAAGGGCTACCGCTTCTTCTCTAGCAGGCGTTCGTCGTTCACTTTCAATCACGATCAAAATATATTTTCCGAGAGGATGAAAATCAAATTAACACTTACTCGGCCAGCGGGCTGTTTTCCGCTCGCAAAGGCGCAGCATACGTGAGGCGTGTTTGGGTACGAATGGCTTGCCGGCGCAGGGTCCGAACCGTATACCATATTCCGGCCTTGTCGAAAAACAGCCCGTAATTCTGGCCAATAAGTCTTAAATTGTCCAAAAAGGAAGATTATGATTGATAAAGTGATTGAAATTGCAAAGGAAGCTGGAAGGTTTCTTAAAGAGAACGAAGGCAAGATATCTGAGATAAAGGAAAAAGGGTACTTCACGAATCTGGTAACGAACATCGACAAGGGTTCCGAGACGAAGATCAAGAACTTTGTAGAGAAGAATTTTCCCGGGCACGGCGTTCTTGCCGAGGAAAGCGGTATTTCTTCACCCTCGTCTGAGTACCGGTGGATCATCGACCCGCTCGACGGTACGACAAACTTCACACACGCATTCCCGGTCTACTGCGTTTCGATCGCTGTGGAACACAAGGGTGAAGTAGTGGCGGGAGCGGTCTACGATCCGAACTTCGACGAACTTTTCTCCGCCGAGAAGGGTGGCGGAGCTTTCCTGAACGGGAAGAGGCTTGTGGTTACTCCGGCGGACAAGCTTGAGAGGTCGATGCTCGCCACCGGATTTCCGTACGATGTCAAGGACGATCCATTCCATTGCGTCGAGCATTTCGAGTCTTTCCTTGTGAGAGCACAGGCGGTCAGACGGCTCGGCTCCGCGGCACTGGACATCTGTTATGTTGCCGCGGGAAGGTTGGACGGCTTCTGGGAGGTAAACCTGCATCCCTGGGATACCGCCGCGGCAGTCTTAATTACGACGGAAGCGGGCGGAAAGGTGACAGGGTTTCACGGGGAAAAGTATTCGATATACCAGAAGGACATCGTCCTCTCAAACGGGAAGATCCACGACGAGATGCTCGAGGTGATTAGACAGAACCTCTGATCTCACTCGAGGACAAAGCTGCTGTCTACTTCCATCCCGAGTTTGTGTTTTTCGTTTGCGAAGATCTTCTCCCTGCTGTTGGAAGGGATTTGTATCGCCCAATCCCCCTTCTTATTCCGGACCGCACTGCCGAAGAGCTTCCTGCTTTTCTTCTCGGTGAACCTTTCGATGAAGACCCAGCCAAAATAAGCTTTGGTGCCTCGCAGGACAAACGCAGGGACTCTTTCTTCGAAGTCCACACTCACATCGCCGACGGTCGTCTCATTGAAACCTGATGCCCTGAGCCTTTCGGTGAAAAGCGGAGAAAGGTCCTCTCCGTCGACATCCAACTCGTGCACGAACCGCTCGACATTCGTCCCGCTTATTATGTAATCCATCGCTTCGGCGATCTGTGCGTTAGGCTTCATCGGCAACCCGGATGTCATCCCGCCTGTGTGCTGTAAGATGTCGCGGCTGAGATATGAGTCTTCGGAGAAAATAGATTCTTTGTCATCGAGACAATCTTTCCGTCACCGTCTATTATGAATGTCACCCTGTTTGCAATCTTGAAAAGCCTGATGTAAGCGCCATATAGCCCGGACACATCTCCGTTGGAATCGGAAAGCAGATCAAAAGGGAGATCATATTTTTCTTTGAACTTCATATGCGTCTCGATGGAATCTGTGCTTATTCCGAGAACTCTCATTTCCGATTTCCTGAGGTCCGCGAAGGCATCGCGAAAACCGCAAGCTTCTGCCGTGCAGCCAGTGGTAAAATCCTTCGGATAGAAGTATAGAACCAGGTTGCCCCGGTTAAGATTATCGGCCAACCTGAATGTGCCGCCAGCCGTGGTCGGCAATTCAAAATCGGGCGCCTCATCACCAATATTCAGTTTCATATTTTTTAGAACAGAGCCGGAGCCGATTAAATTCCGGCTGGCATACCCTCTTTGCTCCAATAGGAAGATCGAGTCACCTGAATTAATTCACTGCGGCACTATTTCATCAGATTGAAATTTTTCATAGTATTATTGACTGGTGAAGGAGGTAACCGGCTGATGAGACGAGGTAACAATGTTTATATCCTGGTTGAAGCACTCAGTGTGTTTACATTCTTTTCATATACTGAGGCAGACGGTGAGCGCTTTCAACAACGCGTCCTTACCGTCGATGCCTCTCGCGTCGATCTCTTCATCCGGCAAAACGGCCTCGAGTTCATCTTCCCTGAACCTGTTTTACGTTCAGCAGACCGTCAGCGGATCTGGCTTCTCAGGGAATGATGGCAATCTCACGCTCTTTGGGAACGTAGGCAACAATATCCTGGATAGCTTTCGCGGAAGAAATGCCTACTATCATCTTGCCGGAATCGCGGCCACCGCGTTGATCGTTGAAACCGGCACGGACTACACGGTCGAACATTATTTCAATATCCATCCCGATTACGGCCGATGGGCACATCCGGTCGTCTTCACCGGACAATTCCTCCCTTTCGTTGCAGGAGGTTCACTTCTTGCATATGGCATAATAGGAAGAGACAGGCAGACACTGGGCGCATCTTTTGCCGTGATCCAGACAAGCCTGATCGAACCGACGTACAACTCCGCAATCAAGGCAATCACCGGACGTCCTCATCCGGATTCGTTCTCCAGATCAGGGAAATAAGATGGAGCCAACTTCCTGACACGCCCCCCTCGTCAGCGACGTCTCAGGCCGTCAAGTTCTTCTTTCGCCTGCTTGCAGGCATACTCGCCATTGTCCATGCCTGCGACGATTTCAAAATCCGCGATCGCTTTATCCTTTTGATTGAGTTTCTCGAAAGAAACACCCCGATAAAGCCGGATATACGCGAGGCTCGTCTTACAGCACGTGTCCACTATGGCAGGATGCTCCAATGCTAAATCTGCGTAATGAATCGCTTCCGTATATCTCCCAACCCTGCAGAAAGTAGTGCACAGTTCTCTGATGAAATTGAGATTCCCCGGATACTCCCGGTGAAGGTTGCGCATGACGAAGATCGCGTCGTCATATTTTCTCTCTTTGAGGTAAACTACCGACGCCAGGAAATCCGCAGCCTCGGCTTTCGAATATTTTCCCTTCTGCGCGGCCGTTTTCAGCTGGGTAACCGCCAACTCTCCATTTCCGCTTATTCCCATCATAACCGCGATTGGTCTCAAATACCAGGGCAGGTTGGCCGTATAAAAATTGAATGCGCCAATGCCGGAATAAGCATCGTAAAAATGCGGGTCTATCGCAACCGCCTTCTCGAGCAGCTTCCTCGCCTTGTTTCCGTCCGCCATCACTCCAAACCAGTCGCTCTTCATCATCTCGTACTTCGCTCGGTAAACCAGCGCGCCGGCGTAATAGAAAAGTCCCTTCACATTCTCCTTATCGGCACCAAGCTTCAGCTCGGAAAATCTGCATGCCTGATCGATAAGCACCTTTATTTTCGATAACGTACTGTCCCCGGGATTATCGCATCCTTCCTTCATCATCTTCCAATAAATGCCGCACCTGTACAAATACCCTTCGGGATCTTCCGGATACATGGCAATCATACCGGCGGTCGTCTGCAGGGCGTCGTCGAAGCGGTAGTTGTAGGTTTGATTAATCGTCGAGTCCACCATCGCCTCGAGGCGAGCGGACGAATCGTCCGGATGCGCCAGAGCAGAGTGCAAAGGCTCAATGGAAAAAAGCAACAAAAGCAGTATGCAACGAATTTGTCCGTTCAATGCGGGTTCCTCAAAGCTCTGTGTATCCGAAAAAGACGCGGCCCCCGTCGACGAGGATGTGGCGTTTGATGAGATTAGGATCTTGGAGCATAAGATCTATGAGTTCAGACTTGGTGAGTTTCTTCTTCGCAAGATTGAGCTCGCGGTATGGCTTTGAGTGCTTGTTGACATAAGCTTTCAGGTTCCCCTCATCGATATTCCTTTCCAAAAACTCCCTTGTCGGCGGATTCTTTACGATATTGATCTCATCGAATGAGATTTTGACTTTCGAAAGATAATCCTTTTCCTTCCTGCACGTGCCGCATGTTGCCTTCTGGTATATTACGATCTTCTTCACGCTATCCTCTCCTTAATCAACTCGGGCCTGCTGCATTTCCTCCCCGAGAACGAGTATGCGTTCTTGATGTCAGCCTTCGCAGACTTCGCCCGCTCTTCATCGTTTGCCTGGACGATGGCGATAACGTCTCCCGCGTTGACCCGGTCTCCTACCTTCTTCAGAAATGTAATCCCGACGACAGGATCGATTTTGTCTTCGATCTTTTCCCGTCCGGCCCCAAGCTTCACTGCTGCCATGCCTATCTTGAATGTGTCCATAGAATCGACGTAGCCGCTTTCAGGTGATTTCACTTCAACAACTACCCGTGGCATCCGGTATTTAGCCGGATTCTCCACGACGCTTGAATCGCCTCCCTGCGCTCTCACCATTTCCAGAAATTTCTCGTAACCCGCACCTGACTCGATGGCTCTTTTGACCCGTTGCGAAGCAGATGCTCTTGTCTCACCCGAGCAAAGGGAGATCATTTCGGCGGTCAGTTTGATGGTAAGCTCCACGATGTCATCGGCATCCGATTCTCCCCGCAGCATCTTCACCGACTCGACCACTTCGTTCCAATTCCCGACTTCCCTGCCGAGAGGCTGGCTCATGTCGGTCAAATACGCCGCAACCTTCTTGCCGTAAAGTCTCCCCACCTGCACCATCTTCTTCGCGAGAGCGCGCGCACGGGCAAGATCCTTCATGAAGGCGCCGTTCCCGACCTTCACGTCGAGGACAAGCACGTCGATCCCTTCGGCCAGCTTCTTACTCATGATGCTCGACGTGATGAGCGGAACAGATTCCACCGTGCCGGTGACGTCTCTGAGCGCATAAAGCTTGCGGTCGGCCGGCACGAGATGGTCCGACTGCCTGCTCATCACGAGCCCGACCTGCTTTAGAATCCGTTTATATTCCGGGATCGAAACGCCGGTCCGAAATCCGGGGATCGCTTCCAATTTATCCACAGTTCCGCCGGTGTGCCCGAGTCCCCTTCCCGACACCATCGGCACCTTAACACCGCAGGCTGCCGCCAGCGGCGCAAGCATCAGAGATATCTTGTCCCCTACTCCGCCCGTCGAGTGCTTGTCCGCCTTACAACCGGGTACGTCAGAGAGGCGAACGATAGTTCCGGTGGACATCATGGCGCGAGTCAGATGAAGTATTTCCCCGTCATCCATTCCCTTGAAGAAGATCGCCATGAGGAGAGCGGACGCCTGATAATCAGGTATCTTACCGGCCGTGTATTGCTTTATGAAGTAGTCTATCTCTTCAGGGGAAAGGATCCCCCCTTCTCTCTTTTTCAAAATGATTTGATACGGGGTTAGCATCTGTGTTCCAAATCTCGATTATGGATAACTGATGTGCCCGGAGAGATCCGGGCAGACGCAGCCGGTGAACATGCTGAGAGCCGTTCGCAGGCTGCGGAGTACGATTCAAACCCTGGTCTCACGCGCCCGGCTCGCGTCCCGAACTATTGACAAGTGCTGAATCGGTGGTCATGCCATCAACATGCTTTGCAGGAAGAAGAGCCCCACGATCGTCTTGGCGTCCACGATTTCATTCGACCGGACCATGTGGAACGCTTCTTTGAAATGGATGTACTTCAATGTCAGGCCAAGCTCACCTTCTTCAAGCTGTTGCCTCCCGTCCCGAAGGTCTCGCGCAAGAAAAATGTGCAACCTCTCCGTACAAAAACCGGGGGAGGTGAATATCGCCGTGAGCTTCTCCAGCTTCGATGCTTTATAACCTGTTTCTTCTTCGAGCTCGCGCCTGGCGCATTCTTCGGGCGGCTCATTGGGCTCAAGCTTTCCCGCCGGGAGCTCGTAAAGACTCTGATTCAGCGGATAGCGATGCTGATGCACAAATATGATCCGGCCGTCGTCGAGCAAAGGAAGCACGACCGCCCCGCCCGGATGCTCGGCAACCTCCCGAACAGCTTTGTTGCCCGAATCGTACTCTATTTCGTCGACAATCGTGTTGAACACTTTGCCGTTGTGAATGACTTTGTGATTAAGGAGCTTCATTGGAATCAATATAAGTCTACTTAACGTTTCCCGCCGGCTTCGGGCGTGTCCGCTACCTTCCGGCTGCCGGGCTTGACGATCGGCATCCCCTCCTTGCAGAGCGGGCAGGAATCCGGCTCATACACGGGCACTTCCATCTTGAGGAGCGCGAACAACTGCGAGCCGAAATTCACCGGTGAGCGGCTTCTGTCGACTATCGACCCGACGCCGACGACCACCCCTCCGACTGCTTTCACGAGGTCCACCACTTCCTGCACGCTTCCGCCGGTTGTTACGACGTCTTCGCACACGAGGACACGCTCTCCCTTCTTCACTTCGAAGCCACGGCGGAGACTCATCGTCTTGTCCTCCCGCTCGGCAAAAATCCCGCGCACGCGCATCTGCCGCGCGACTTCCTGGCCAACCATGATGCCGCCGATCGCGGGAGCGACGACCACATCCACTTTCCAGTCGAAGAAATGACGCGCAATTTCTCCGCAAAGCAGTTCATTGTACTGCGGATACTGCAGGACTTTCGCGCATTGGAAATATTCCGAACTGTGAAGGCCGCTTGTCAGTCTGAAATGTCCGTGCTGCAGTGCGCCCGTAGACTTGAAGATCTCAAGAATCTTTTCTTTTTCCATTATGCTCCGGCGAACTTTTGGATTTTTTCAGCTGCATCAAAATCCTTCCCGGTCACCCCCTCCTCGCTGTGAGTGGTCAGTATTATTTTGACGCGGTTGTATTCTATCGTTATGTCGGGATGATGCTGGACTCTCTCGGCCTCAAGCGCAATCTTCACGACAAATCCCATCGCTTCCTGAAAATCCTTCAGCTTGAAGTCTTTCTTTATCGAACCGTCGGCGTATTGCCATCCCGGAAGATTCTTCAAACGAGTCTCTATCTCCTGCTTCGTTAGCTTCATTTCTCATCCCTCCTCATCATGTTTAGCTTCTATCTCGGGTACATCGCAATGTCATTCCCATTCCGTCAAGCGCCGTCAGGATCTTCAATGTCCGCCGGACGGCGGATACTGGCCCTGTACGGCAGAGCCTCCGCTCAAATCAGCTCCTCGCGGCACCGGAAAACCGGAATAATTCAATTCTTGTTTTGTGCGTACAGCTCGAGTTCCGCGAGCTCCGATATTATGTGGCCGATCGTAATGTGACCTTCCTGGATCCGCTGGGTGTTTTCAGACGGCACGATAATCGGCAGGTCGCATCTAGACTTGAGTTTACCTCCGTCCTTTCCAAGGAACCCGATCACGAACATCCCGTTTTCATGAGCCTTGTCCACGGCGCGGATGACATTTTCGGAATTCCCGCTCGTGGAAATTCCGATCAACACGTCTCCCTTTCGGCCGAACGCCTCCACGAGACGTGCAAATGTGTTTTCGAAACCGATGTCGTTCCCTCCCGCGGTCATCGCGGACGGGTCCGTAGTCAGTGCCATCACAGGAAGTCCCCTGCGCTTTATGTCGTGGCTGAGCCGGATCGTAAATTCCGTTGCAATGTGCTGTGCATCCGCGGCGCTTCCTCCGTTGCCGCAGAGGAGGACTTTGTTGTCCTTACCAAGCGCGTCCCTCACTACCGTCACTGCACGTGATATTTCTTCAAAACATTTATTCAGAATTGCTTTTTTTGTTGCAGCACTTTCCTCAAGAGATTCTCTGATAAATTTGGCGCGATCAACCATTAAACAATTACTCCCTCAGTTTTCTTGAAATGTATTGCTCTTGCAAACTCCTTCAGCATTCCCGAGTTGCCGTTCTCCTCGAAAAAATTTCCGGTAACGACGAACGACGCGCCTGAGCTGGCAAGCTCGTGTGCAACCTCCGGGTTCCGTATCCCTCCACCGACGGTTACGGGCACTTTGACCGAGCCGGCAACCTTATGGACCATCTCCTTCGGCACACTCGACAGAGCGCCGCTTCCCGCCTCGAGATAGACCATCTTCATTCCGAACATCTCAGCAGCCAGGGAATACGCAGCGGCTATTTCCGGCTTCTCGCGGGGAATGGGAAAACTGTCGGACATAAAGTGTGCGGAGGTCATCTTTCCCGATTCAACAAGGAGGTACGCTGTCGGTATGGTCTCGAGTTCATGCTGCCTGATCAGAGGCGCGGCATGGATATGATTTCCTACTATCAGATCGATGTTGCGCGAGGCGAGCACCGATAAGAAAAGGATGGCATCAGCCTGGCCGGAAATCTGGAAGAGGCTCCCCGGGAAAATGATAACCGGAATCTTGGCGGTCCTTTTAATTTCCTGCAGCGTATTTTCGAAATTGTCACGTGTCATAAGGCTGCTTCCGACCAGAAACGCATCCACGCCGGCTTCCTGGGCATGACTCACGACGAGAGATAGATCCTCTTCAGCTAACTTGTCGGGGTCAAGAAGAAGCAAGAAGCCGGCCCCCTTTTGCTCGCGAACTGCGAGCAGATAGTCAAAAGTTTTCATTAGCCTCCTATTCTATCTTACGCGCCCCTTGGTAAGAAACTCTTTCACTATCTCGGGGACACTGTTCACTGCTTCCCTAATTTTCGTAGGGTCTTTCCCACCGGCGGTCGCATAATTCGGCCTTCCGCCGCCGCCGCCGCCGACCTTTCGAGCCACTTCGTTGACAATCTTCCCGGCATGCAGTTTCTTCTCGGATACCGCATCGGATGAAACGCTCGAGACAAACATGACTTTGTCGCCTATCCTGCTTCCCAGAACGATGACTCCGCTTCCAAGCTTGTCTTTCAGATGGTCCGCCACCTGTCTCAACTCTTCGTCCGATTGGACCTCGGTCACGCCGTAAACGACGCGGACGCCTTCAATTACACCTTCCCCATTGACCGATTCGAGCAATTTCTCGGCCGCCGACATGGCTGCCGTAAGTCGGTAGCTGCTCAGTTCCTTTTCCAGGTTCTTAACGCGTTCCAGCAGTTCATCCCTCTCGCGTTCGCGCTCTTCGGCACGTTTGGTCAGGGTTCCGATCACCCTCTCTACTCCGTTGCCGGTAACTGCCTCGAGACGACGTACGCCGCTCGCTATGCTCGACTCGGTTACGACTTTGAAGAAGCCGATCTCGCTTGTGTTATGAACGTGAGTGCCGCCGCAGAACTCCATCGAGAAGTTGCCGAATTGTACGACGTTCACCCTATCGCCGTATTTATCACCGAAGAATGCGAGCGCCCCCATCTTCCGCGCCTCTCCGTATGGAATATTTCTGTGATGGGTGAGCCGGATCCTCTCGAGTATTTTTTCATTTACGATCTGCTCGATGTCGTGGAGCTCTTCGGCCGAGACTTTCTTGTGATGAGAGAAGTCGAACCTCAGATGATCCGGGTCGACGAGCGAGCCAGCCTGCTGAACATGCGTACCCAGTGTCTTTCTTAAAGCCGCGTGCAGCAGGTGCGTCGCACTGTGGTTGCGCATTATTTCCAGCCGACGCTTGCTGTCGACTTTTGCCAATACATCCTCGCCGATCTGCAGCACTCCGGCGGAATCGCCCTCTACAACGTGGACTATCCTGTCATCCACTTTTACCAGATCCAGCACCGGCACACTCGTTCCCTGGGCAGATATGATACCCGTGTCGTCTACCTGACCGCCCGATTCCGCATAGAATGGCGTCTTGTCGAGGACAACGTATCGCTCTGTTCCAATTTCCTTCAAGCCTACAACCTTGGATTCGTTCTCGACGGTATCATAACCTGTAAATTCGGTCTTTGCCTTGCCTACCAGGTCGCCCAGTTGAATATTGTCCGCGACGACGATGTTTACCACTTTCTTCGTTGCTTCCCTGGATCTGTCCTGCTGCTCAGTCATCAATTTGTCAAAGCCCGCCATATCGAGCGACAGGCCCCGTTCCTGCGCGATGAGATTCGTCAGGTCGGCCGGGAAGCCGTAAGTGTCATACAGCTTGAACACATCCTCACCGGCAATAACCTTCTTTCCCGATTTCCCCACCCGCTCCGCGACCTCGGCAAATATTTCCAAACCGCGATCCAGAGTCTGATTGAAACTCTCTTCCTCCGATTTTATTACTTCCTTGATCCTGTCCTTCGAAGCCACGATCTCAGGATACGCGCCGCCCATGTTCGTCACGAGAACGTCCACAAGTTTGTAGATTAACGGCTCGCGAACGTCGAGGTTACGCGCGTATCGCGAAGCGCGGCGAAGGATTCTCCTCAGCACATATCCGCGCCCTTCGTTGGAAGGGTTCGCGTTGTCGGCAATCGCAAACGTCAGGGCACGAACGTGGTCGGCGATAACCCGCATGGCGACCTGGTTTCGTTCTCCTTCGTACGACTTTCCGGTAAGTCTCGCTATTTCCGATATGACAGGCGTGAAAACATCCGTATCGTAGTTCGACCTTTTTCCTTGGAGGACCGAGACAACCCGCTCGAATCCCATGCCGGTATCGACATGTTTTGAGGGCAATGTTTCCAGTTTGCCCGACGTGTCTCTGTTATACTGGATAAATACCAAGTTCCAGAGTTCTATGAAGCGTCCGCATCCGTCGACATTTACACCGTGTCCGTGATTCCTGGCGCAGATCCCTTCGCCGAGGTCGAAGTGAATTTCCGAGCAGGGACCGCACGGCCCTGTCTCGCCCATCTCCCAAAAATTGTCCTTCTCTCCGAATCTCAGGATTCTCGCGGGGGCGATATCCGTTACTGTTTTCCAAAGCTCCGCGGCTTCGTCGTCGGTCTTATAGACGGTGGCGTACAGTTTATCTTTCGGGAGTTTCCATTCTCCGGTCAGAAGCTCCCACGCCCACTCAATTGCCTCCTTCTTGTAATAATCACCGAACGACCAGTTGCCGAGCATCTCGAAGAACGTGTGGTGGTATGTATCGTGTCCGACTTCTTCGAGGTCGTTGTGCTTGCCGCTTACCCTGATGCATTTCTGGTAGTTTGCAGCGCGCGTGTAGTCACGCTTCCCGGCTCCGAGGAAGACATCCTTGAACTGGTTCATCCCCGCGTTGGCAAAAAGGAGCGTCGGATCATCGTAAGGAACCACCGGTGAACTGGGGACAAACCGGTGCCCGCGCTTCTCGAAAAACCTTATGAAACCTTCTCTAACCTGGTTTGAATTCATCTATCAGACTTCTATTTGGGTAATTAGACTGATTTCTTCGAGGACTCCATTTATTCTGAGACAATCAGGCATCGGGCCCTCGTAGACCAATGCCTTGCCTTTGGAGTGCGCCTCAACAGCGATCGCCTCTGCCTTGTCGGAGCCGCAGCCCAGTGCTTTTACCAGCTGGCCGATAACTTCATCGAACGTGTGCCAGTCATCGTTAAAAAGAATCACTCGTGCGGGTGTTTCCACTTTCGTTTCATCGTCTTCAACTTCTATCGGCATCTCTTCGGTCTCGTGTCCGATGGAATCCCACTGAGAATTGAGGACGTCATTCAATAAAACCATTGTAAGCCTCTGTGAAATATAAACCTAAGGGTTGTGTGATTCAAGAACGCATTGACCATTATGTGCGAAGAGTGCGGATGATTATGGCAGTTGTGACGACACTCCTGCAGTCAAACCATCAGGTCAAGGTCGATATCGTCTCAGATATTCCAACCTATCATCCAACCATGTGTTATACACGTGGCCGGCGACGGCACGGTGAGCTTCCGATGAAAGAGACAACGACGCAGGTATTTTTCCCGCCTATGCGTTTTCCACTATCTTAAGCTTCTTCCCCTTCGTCTCCGGGAAAGTCCAAATCCAGATGCCTGTGAGCAGCGCGAAGATCGCAGCAAGCGAAATCCCACCGCTGAGACCGTACGTTTCTGCGACGACTGCAATTATGACCGGCGTGAAAAACTGGACTCCGCGGGCGAGGTTGAATGCTGAGCCCATTGCAGTATTTCTTATCGAGGTTGGATAGAGTTCGCTGAAGAGCGGGCCGTAACCGCTGAACATTCCCGTACCGAATCCGACCAGGAACATGAACGAGAGTATAACCGGAGGATAGACTACCACTACGCTCCACATCAGAGTTACCATCACCAGCGCGGCGGCCATTATGAACGAGTAAATGGAATATGCCGGACGCCGGCCTAACTTATCCGCGACAAATCCAAACGTCAAATAACCGAGCAGTCCTCCCGCCTGCGTCACAAGCATCCATACCGCAGACTTTGCCATCGGGAATTGACGCTGCTCGTGAAGATAGCCGGGAAGCCACGAATAGGTAAACCAGTATGCAGACATATCGAAAATTGCGAGCAATAAAGATTGTCCGAAGAGTTTCCTGTACTCGGCTGAAAACAGGAGCAGGAATTTGTTCCTGCCCTCTTCCTCGACATTTCCGGCTTTGAAGCCCTCTTGAGATATGAGTCTCCTTCTTTCGGCCCAGACATCGGACTCAGGCAGTCGGCGTCTTATAATTATGACCAGGATGGCAGGCAGGATAGAGACAAAGAAACACGCTCGCCACCCGATCGAGGATTCAAGAAAACCGCCGACCAGCGTGGCCAACGCGATTCCGAATGGTGCCCCGGTTTGCATGAACGCTGCATATCTCCCCCGCACTCTTGCCGGGAATGTCTCGCCGACGTAAGTCTGACCGGTTGCCCACTCCCCGCCTACTCCCAGACCGGTGATTATTCTAAACAGAAGCAATATCCAGATTGAAGGGGAGAAGCCACTGAGGAATGTTCCCACACTGTAAGTTAATATCGTCCATTGGAGCACGCTCTTGCGCCCAAACCGATCGGAGAGGACTCCAAAGATCACGCCCCCCAACGCAGTAGCAGCCAACGATGCACCAAGAACGAATGAAAGCTCTACTCTCGTGAGATGGAGTTCACTCCCAACTGGAATTAGAAGAAAAGTGAAGAGGATTAAGTCGTAAAAGTCGAAGACCCAGCCCGCCCAGCTCATTAACAATATCTCGAAATGGGCTCTTGTAGGTTTCTCGACTTCGTTAAGAAGTGCCCGCTCCATTTGCGCCTCTCCTCATGTTAAGGTTTTCCCGGTCCCGGGCCTTCGAAGTAAGACGGGAACAAGCCGGAGTCTATTCGAAATTCCGGCTTTTCATCGATTCATGATAAATCAAAAAGAGAAGTCTGAGAATTTGCCGGCGAGTGATCACCTGGACTTCTCTCTGTCAAGCTCCCTTTTTATTTCCGGAACCGCATTGATATTCACGAGGAAAGACAAAACTTTAAGCTTCATGTACGATTCTAAGATCATCGTCTGTCGTACCGCCATTGTCGAATCTCAATTCGCGTGAAGCCTGCTTTATGTCGCTAAGCCTGATGTCGTAGGGAGGAATGAGGAGTAATCCCGGGCTAAATGTGTCCTTTATGTTCGAGTTCTAAAGAGATTTCTCCATATGACGTAAAACCCGGCAACCACGACCGCGGCCGGAATGAGGAATCGAAGCACGCTGAATGCTCCCCCGCTGACATCGAAATCGCCCTGGACCGCCATAAGTCCTGCCCAGCCAAACAGGACAAAGAGTCCGGCAATGACAATCAGAACGTATTCCTTGGGATCGGAGAAGTAAACCATGAGGAATGCGAGACCGGGGATCAGGAGCACCGAAGGCCAAATTTGGCTCCACGAATCGGGTATAAATCCATACGACGCAAGCAGGACCAGTAACGCGGTCAGGAACAGCACGGCCCCCCAGAACAATCGGCGTCTTTCCGAAGAGGCAAAAGCGGTTATTGCCCCTACACCGCCCGCAGCCAGTACGGTAAATGCAACAATTCTGGTGAAGTTCAAATTGACGACCCCTGCCCTGCTGATCAGCAGCAGAATTCCGAGAATCAGCAGCAGCATGCCGAGCAGGAACGTACCGATACGGCTTCTATTGTTTACAATCGCGCTCATGAAGGAACCTCCTTTGGTATCACAAATGCGCATACAAAGTAGAGAATGATGGCTAGTCCGAATGACGCGAAGACGAGGAGGACGAGGAAGAGTCTCACGATTGTCGAATCGACGGCAAAGTATTCTGCCAATCCTCCGCAGATACCTGCGATCTTCCTGTCGCGAACGGACCGCACAAGTTTTCTTGTCTCCACTCCCGTATGAAGACTCTCATTGTGAATCTCAGAAGGCTCTTTTTCCTTCTTCTGTCTCCCCATAAGCAGGGCGCCGCCGATCAGAATGATGATCACGGGGAGAAACAGGCGTCCGAAGTTGCGCCACGCACTGTCTATGTAAAAAATATTGTAATAGCCGACGAGAAGCGAAATCCCGATTATGACAACTATGATGCCTGCGATGAGGGTTACTGTGCTCCACGCGCCGGACGGCCGTCTCTCAGCACCCGCAGTCGATGGGTCGGTTGGCGACGCCGGTTCCGCCGGCATAATAAGCATCGATACAAGATAAAATATAATTCCGCCCCCGAGGCTGAAAACTGAAAAAGCTACTACCAGAAGTCTTACAACGCTCGAATCAATCTGGAAATACTCGGCAAATCCCCCGCACACGCCGTCCAGTATTCTGTCCGAAGAAGATTTGAATAATCTGCGGGACGATTCACGTTCTTGCGGTCCACCGGATGATGCCGCTTGTTGCTCATCCGTCCCGGCATCGTTGGATGCTGTGTCACCACTTTCGAGCATTTGTTTTTATAATCTCATCTTCTGTTACGATATAATCAACCCTGACGTCTTTATCCGACGCCTCGATTGCATCTACGACCTGAAAGTTATAAGCGAGAGCCACTATAGGTTTCTTCTGAGCGCGAAGCAAGTTGTCGTAGTAACCGAATCCCCATCCGATCCTGTTTCCCGTCCTGTCAACTGCTATAACAGGGACAATAAAGATGTCGACTTCTTCTGCTGGAACAGGGGCAAACACCTTTGGCTCCTTAATGTTGAACGGTCCTTCGGTCAGGTCGCCTATGTTCATCAGCTCGGAAGTATCCAGCGTCCTTAGCTTCCTGTCTGTAATTACAGGAACCGCTATCCTCTTTCCGCGCGCAAACGACCGTGCAATAAGCATGATGGTGTCGACTTCGTTAGGCTTTGACGCTATGTACGTATGAACGAGACCGGCATTCCTGTATTCCGGCAAATTCTCGAGACGCGTCAGCACAGTCTTGCTCCTCTGCAGTGCCTCCCCTTCTGTGAGCTGCTCACGAAGTGTTAATATTGTTTTTCGAATTTTTTTCTTCTGAGTCAAGTAACTTTTCTCCTGATCGAAATCGTGAAAGGAGCTCGGCAAATTGCATCTATCCAAAAGCTGGCGTTAGCAAGTTCCGTTATTTCAAGCGCCTCTTTGTTGTTTCCTGTCGAACATCTCATAGATTGCCGAAATATCCTGCTCGCCATAACCGTAAGTGGCAGCGAGTGAAAACAGGTCTCTCACGAGCGAATGGATCGGCATGACAGCGCCCGCCTTTTCGGCCATCTGAGTAATGTAATTCAAATCCTTAACGAGCAGCCTAATCGGGAATTGAGTTGCGTGGTCCCTTGACATCATCTTGGGTGCCCGCAGCTCGTAAACGGGCGATTTCACTGCACTTGTGTTCAGTACATTAGAGAAGACCGATGAGTCAATTCCAAGCTTCTCGGATAGTTCCAGCCCTTCCGCCAGCAAACCGATCATGCCGGATATGAAGTGGTTGACGACGAGTTTCATGCCGCAAGCCGACCCATGATCTCCCACATGAAAGATGAACTTCCCCATCGCCTGAAAGATATCCCTGACCTCGTCGAGCACGCGGGGGTCTCCGCCGACCAGTATTGTCAGTTCGCCTCTTTCCGCAACGCTGCTCGTTCCCACCACCGGTGCGTCGAGCATCCTGGCGCCTGTCGCCTCCACGACTTCCGTGAACTTCCGGGACGCGTCAGGGGTGATCGTACTCATGTCTATCAAAACTCTATTCTTTCCGAGCGTACCTAAAACACCATCTTTACCAGAAAGGACGGACTCGACGGCCTCTATGTTTGAAAGCATCGTGATGACGACGTCTGCCGCTTCCGCAGCTTGTCGCGGACTCTCAGCCAGACTCGCCCCGGCACCTACAAGCTGCCTCGTCTTCTCCTTCGTACGGTTGTATACCGTTACCGGGAAACCTTTTTCCAAGACCCTGGTCGCCATTGGCCTACCCATCAAGCCCGTGCCAATAAAAGCAACGCTCTTCATGCTCAACAAGCCTTAGTTAACTTAATGATGATTAAAACTAGTCAGGCTCGACTGCGTGGGCACAGTCGTTAATTCACTTTCAACTGCAAGTAATACCGTAAGAATATCACAAAAGAACTTCTGAAATGCAAATCACACGCACGCAGGCCCTGCCGGGATGGTGATAAACGGCAGGGCAGATCCATGTACCCAAACTCGAGCATATGGCGCCTGTACAGTTCCATTGCCCCCACACGTGAAAAAGTCCGCTCGAAAGCGGACTTCATTTTGTAGCGGGGGAAGGATTCGAACCTTCGACCTTCGGGTTATGAGCCCGACGAGCTACCAGCTGCTCCACCCCGCGATCGGCAGATAATATAATAGAACCCCGACTCTTAAACAAGGATCAGACGGGAAGATTCGGACAATTCGAGCGAATAGCGGACACAAGACAAGCGGTTAAGCAGCCCCGCTATCAAAAACGCCAAAAAAGACTCGGTTGTCGATTTGATCTTACAGTCACTCAAACCAAATGCCCCTAATCAGGAGAGAATTCACCGCTGATTAAGGTCCCCCTCAAAACCCGGCATCAAACGCCATTTCCCGCCTCTCCTCCGGCTAACAGATTCGCGGCAGCTGCTCACCGGACAGCATATCGACGACTCTTGTGCCGCCGATCTTACTGTTCATCACGACTGTTCCATGATATCGATCGACCACTTCTCCGACAACGACGGATCTTTCTCCGAGTGGATGCTTCCTCATCGCATCAAGGACCACATCGGCGTCGCGGGCGGACACGAACGCGAGAAGCTTACCCTCGTTAGCGATATACAGAGGATCGAGCCCGAGAAGCTCACAGGCTCCCTTGACATCATCGGGAATCGGGATAGCTTCTTCGTCGACAATCAATCCCAGTCCCGACTGTTGGGCTAATTCGTTGAGCGACGTTGCTACACCTCCGCGTGTTGGATCGCGGAGAGCGTGAATTTCACCGCCTGCATTGAGCATCCCGTCAACCAGACCGTTCAACGGCGCAGTATCGCTTTTTATGACGGTCTCGAAATCCAGCCCCTCCCGGACTGACATTATGGCAATACCATGCAGCCCTATCTCACCGCTCACTATAATCTTGTCTCCAGCTTGTATTCTTTTAGGACCTATTTCGACGCCGCCAGCGACCAATCCGACACCCGATGTATTTATGAAAAGTTTGTCGCCCTTCCCGCGATCCACCACTTTGGTGTCGCCGGTGACGAGAAGCACACCCGCCTTCTGGGCGGCCTCTTTCATCGAGAGAACGATCTTCCAGAGATCTTCTACGGGCAGGCCTTCTTCGATTATGAATCCGGCAGACAGATAAAGTGGCTTTGCCCCGCACATCGCAATATCGTTCACGGTACCGTTCACTGCCAGTTCACCTATGTTTCCGCCCGGGAAGAAGATGGGATTAACCACATACGAATCGGTCGAGAAGGCGACTTTCTCTTCGCCGATCGTGAAGACCGCCCCGTCATGCAGCTGATCGAGGAGCTCGTTCCTGAACTGAGGAAGAAACATTTCCTCGATCAGCTGATGAGTCATTTTCCCGCCGCTGCCATGGGCCAGGAGAATATTGGCATAATCCGACTTCGGTATCGGGCAGGCAAAGCCGTTGTCGAGATTCAATGATTGTTTATTTTCCATGTTCGTTATCCTTCGTAACCCCGGTCAAGTGCAAAATTAAGCAGCAGTTTCGTTTCCTCGCAGGACTTGACGACCCCCCCTTCATCTGACCGCTTCTCCCGCAATTCCGCGAAATTTTCCGTAATGGTAATATGCTGCACATGCTCCCTCGGATGACACCATCGGTGCACCGAGCGGATGCTCCGGCCTGCAGTCTCTGCCGAACGCAGCGCACTCGTGCGGCTTCTTCAAGCCCTGCATGATCTTTCCGGCTATGCACACCGGAGATTCCTGCGTTTCAATTCCAGCGACATCGAAGATCTTCTCAGCATCGTGTTCGGCAAACTCAGGCTTCAATCCCCAGCCACTCTTTGGTATCATTCCGATGCCGCGCCACTTTCTATCGACAACTTCGAACACTTCAGACAGGAGCCTCTTGGCCGTGATGTTCCCTTCCCTTAGGACGGCACGTGAGTATTGGTTTTCCACATCGACTCGCCCTTCCTCGAGTTGTCTGACAGCCATGTAAATTCCCTGGAGGATATCAACCGGCTCGAAACCGGTGACCACTATGGGCGATCTGTATTTTTCCGCTATCGGGAAATAATCTTCAAATCCCATGACCGTACAAACATGGCCGGCAGCAAGGAACGCCTGAACAAGATGCGAAGGAGAGGAGAGAATTGCCTCCACAGCCGGAGGAACGAGAACATGAGAGGTAAGAACGGAGAAGTTTTTCACTCCGAGTTCTCTCGCTTGCCAGACTGCCATGGCGTTTGCCGGTGCGGTCGTCTCGAACCCGACTGCGAAGAATACGACTCTTTTTGCCGGGTTCTCTCGGGCAATTTTCAGTGCATCGAGAGGAGAATAGACAATTCGGACATCGCCGCCTTCGGACTTGACTGTCAGCAGGTCCTTTGCGGATCCCGGCACCCTCAGCATGTCTCCGAAGGAGGTGAAAACAACTTCCTTGCGCGCTGCAATCGAGATTGCCTTATCGATAATTTCCAGGGGCGTGACGCACACCGGGCATCCGGGCCCGTGTACAAGCGTGATCTCATCAGGAAGCAATTGGTCGATCCCGAATTTAACTATCGCGTGAGTCTGGCCTCCGCAAATCTCCATCATCGTCCACTCGCGCGTGGTTATGCTGCGTATCGATTCTGCATACTTCTTCGCGGTCGCGGCGTTTCTGTATTCATCGATGTACTTCATGGCGTTTAGCTTTTGGCCGTCAGCTCTCGGCTGAAGCTCTTCCCTTTCTTACCTGTAATTTCCGGCCTCTGAGTTCCGGATCCTGACTTCTTGGTTATCATTTCCAACTTCTTCTTTCCCGCTTTTATCATTCCGCTCACCCGGCTTTCTCAGCCTTTGTAGGGCTACAAACATCTGTCCCAACGAGATTCCTCCATCATTCGTCGGCACTCGCTGGTGCCAATAAGCCCTGAACCCATTTCTACCCAGCTCTTTTACGACACGTTCGGTCAGGTATTTGTTCTGGAAACATCCGCCGCTGAGCACAACTCTGTCTATGCCTGCATGTTTTGCAACGTCAACCGCAATTTCGCACAGCGTGTTGTGAAACCTGGCGGAAATCACTCCAGAGGACACATGCGCCGAAAGGTCCGCAAGAATCGCAATGAACGCCGGTTCCCAATTCACGATATGGGCAGGTTCAAAATATCTCCTGTCTCCTGACTCCGGCCTGGTTTCTCCAACTATCTCAAATTCATACGACTCGCCGGTATCCACCCCTTTGAGCTCAAACTCGAGCTCCATGGCCGCCTGTCCTTCAAAGTTGACGACCTGTCGGATTCCCACCAGGGATGCTACCGCATCGAAAAGCCGCCCGGCGCTTGATGTCAAAGGCGAATTCACCCCTCCGCCAAGCATCTTCCTCAGAACCAGAAGCGAGCGTGAATCAAAGGCAGCAACCGGTGCGATGCCTTTCATCTCAAAAACTGCGTCTCCAAGAATTTCGTAGAGCGCACCAAGCGCAGTCCGACGCGGCTCCTTTATCGAGGCATTTCCACCAGGCAGCCTGAATGTCCGGAACGCAGCTGCCCTGTCGTATGTTTTTCCATCTGTCACCAGAAACTCACCGCCCCATATCGTGCCATCCTCACCGTAACCGGTTCCATCCCACGAAATGCCCAACACCTCGCCGTCGAGACCGTTCTCGGCCATGCACGATGCGACATGAGCAAAATGATGCTGAACCCCAAAAGAAGACAATGAATCCCGTGAAGCTGACAGTCTATGCGCAAACCGGGAAGACAGATAATCAGGATGCAAATCATGAACAATCAGAGAGGGAGACGCTTCGTACAATTTTTGAAAATCCTTCGTCGTTTTCTCAAACGCCTGAAATGCTTCATGAGTCGATAAGTCGCCGATGTGCTGGCTTACGACAATATTCCTCCCTGAATTCATCGCAATCGAGTTCTTCAAATGCCCTCCCGTAGTGAGGACAATTTGGGATTCAAGGTCGCTGGTGGCTGAACTTAGTTCGATGGGAAATGGAGCAAATCCGCGGGCGCGACGGATAATTTGGGGCCTGCCAGCCATCACCCGGATCACGGAATCATCGACCTGCCGCTCGATCGGTCTGTCGTGCACGAGCAAGAAATCTGCGATCCCTCCTAATTTCTTCAACGCATCATGTTCGTCGATGCAGATCGGCTCGTCAGTAATATTCCCGCTTGTCGCGACGATTGGGAAATTCAGTTCGTGCATCAGGATATGATGGAGCGGCGAATATGGAAGCATCACACCGAAATACGGATTGCGGGGAGCTACAGACTCATAGTTTGCGGGGCTTTCACTCCTTCGCAAGATCAGGACGATCGGTGACTCAGGAGACAGAAGCAGCCGTCCCTCAGGCTCCGATATTTCGCAATCTCGTTCGACTTGTTCAAGCGATGGGTACATCAGGGCGAACGGTTTCTCTTCGCGATGCTTGCGAGCACGGAGACGCTTCACTGCATCTTCATTCCGTGCGTCGACGAGGAGCTGAAATCCTCCGATCCCTTTCATCGCCACGATCTTCCCGGCACGGATGGCCTCCGCCGCCTTCGTTATCGCCGCATCCCGCATCTCCAAGACTTCTCCGGAACTCTCCCACAATTCGAGATGCGGACCGCAAGAGGGACACGCATTCGGCTGCGCATGGAACCTGCGATTTGAGGGATCTATGTACTCTGCCCTGCACTCATCGCACATCTCGAATGCCGACATGGTCGTGTTCGGCCTGTCATAAGGCAATCCTCTCATTATGCTGAAACGCGGACCGCAATTTGTACAGTTGGTGAACGGGTAAAGATATCTTCTGTCGGACGGATCGAATATCTCGGCAGTGCATACGGGGCAGGTGGCAATATCAGGCAGCACGATCGCGCTTTTTTCGCCGCCGGAATCACTCTCTTTTATTTCAAACCGAGTGTATCCGACCGGATCAAGAACCGAGCTCTCGAATCCCTGGATGTAAGCGCGTGCCGGTTTCTCCCTTTGGAGACGAGATACGAACATATCAAGTGCCGGAGGTTCGCCTTCCACTTCGACGAATACGCCTTGTGATGAATTAAGGACCCACCCGTTAAGTCCCATTTCTCCAGCGAGCCTGTAAACAAACGGCCTGAATCCCACTCCCTGCACGGCCCCATGGATGGAAATGCGAAGCCGGGCAACCGGAGTTCTTATGTCCTGGCGAACAGCCAATCCGACCACTCCTTTATTCCGGAACCTGTCGTACATGATACTTCGAAGACTGCCAGATTCGGATTAATCTGGAGAGCGTTCTTTTTCAATTCTGCGAGATTGCAGTTAAGGTAAGGAAGGAGGTCGATCTTGTTTATGATCAAGACCGACGCATTGCGGAACATCGCCGGGTATTTCAGCGGCTTGTCGTCTCCCTCAGTTGTGCTGGCAACGACGACCTTCATCGCCTCACCGAGATCATAACCCGCGGGACAGACTAGGTTACCTACGTTCTCGATCACAAGTAGATTCACTCCGTCGAGTTCAAGCCTGGAGACTGCGTCCTGGACGAGCTTCGCATCGAGATGACAACCACCATTGGTCACTAGCTGAACGACGGGGACATCAAACTTTGCAACCCGCTGCGCGTCGAGGTCTGTTTGCACGTCGCCTTCAATCACTGCGATCTTTATCTTCCCTTTCAGACTCTCGATCGTTTTTTCAAGAAGGCTCGTCTTTCCGGAGCCCGGTGAGCTGACAAGATTGATTACAAAAGTAGCGCTCTTCCTGAACAGTTCCCTGTTCTGCTCCGCAAGCTCGTCGTTTTTCTCCAGGACTTTTCGTTCGATGGTTACAATGGCCATACTTCTCCTTTCACTTATTACCGGCTCCCTTCAATAAGAGACAAGCCACGATCGTTCCGATTTGCGACTCCGCCACTTCGCTCCCTCTCTCTTTCTAGACATCAATTTCAATTTCTACAACCTGAAGTTCGTTTCCTGAGATTACCTCAACGTTTGGGTTTTCACAGCCCGGACATTGGAATATGAAGTTTCCGACGGTGGAGTCTTTGCCGCAGTCGAAGCAGTGAACGATGATTGGCATCTTCTCAATCTTTAGTTTTGCGTCTTCCATCGCCGTCCCCTTTGCTATCGCTGTAAAACAGAATTGGAGAGATTCCGGGACGACGCCGGCGAGTTCGCCCACTTTGATCTTCACGCTTCTGAGCTTCTTCCCTCTATTTATGATAAGAGATTCCCCGGCAATTTCAAATACATTCTCGGCGATGGATAGCTCATGCATCTTCCATTCCCGCTTCTGCAGTTCCCGGGCCTGCTGTCGATTCCCGCGGAGACCCTCCTTGCTCAAAACATTTAAGAACCTCCCCGGCTTCTTCCTCATTCAGAATGCTGATAGCAAAACCGACGTGGACGATGACATAGTCTCCGACTTTCACCTCCGGGACATAAGCAAGACAGACCTCCTTTGATATGCCTCCAAAGTCGACCTTACCCATGGTCAGGCTTCTCGGTTCCTCATCTATCCTTGTAACTCTGCCGGGAATTCCAAGACACATCGCTTCCTCCTCACCAACATTTTCTAAACTTTCAGTGGGCGTTCCGAATCATTGCTTGAGTTCAGGTATGACGCCATCCATCATATGGCAATGACTATGCCGGGAGAATTCGCTCAAAACATCAAAAATTCCGGCAATCGCCGATGAAACGGAGGCAGAGCGCCTCACGCTGACTATCCGAACCGCAGGGATAGCCGTCAATTGGAATGAGAGTCACGAATTATTCCTCCATCTGAAGACATGAATCACACGTTTCTTTGTCTCGCCGCCTCATACAATACTACCCCCACGGAACTGGCGACATTTATCGAGTCGACATCGTTTTTCATCGGTATCTTGATGCGGTCATCGCAAGCTGCAAGCACGCGCGGCGAAATCCCATCACCTTCACTCCCGAATACGAAGCAGGCATTGCCGGTCAGGTCTGATTCTGTAACGCCAAGGGATCCCGACTGAGGATGAGCTGCAAATACCCTGAAGCCGAGCTCGCTCCGCAACCTCTGCAATGTCTCGACAAGAACATCACTCCTGGCAACAGGCAGTTGGAAAATGGTGCCCATCGAGTTCCGGACAGACCTTCTGAGATAAGGATCGCACGATGTCTCCCCGACAATCACTGAGTCGACACCAAACGCCGCGCAGTTCCGGATGATTACCCCCATGTTCTCCGAATTTGCTATACCATCTAATGCTACCAACAGGCGAGATTCTCCGGGCGCATTATAAGTGTTGAATATGTCGGCCGGGAGCGGCACCCTGCCGATTGCCATAATCCCCTGATGAAGTCCGTAGCCGACTATCTCTTCGAGCAGGCTTCTGTCGGCAACGATCACGCCCTCTTCAATCTCCCTGTCTTCCAGAAACCGGGAATATTCATCCAGCCACTCTCCGGTCATCAGTATCGACACGACATTCAGTTTGCTCTGTATAAGCCGCTTCACGACCTTATCTCCCTCTGCCACAAAGATGCCCTTCTCGCGATGCTCGACAGGACGCCGCATTGTGCGATATGGCTCTAATCCCGGCAAAGAGAGAGAATCAATCCGCCTGACGTTCAATTGAACCGCCTGTTTTCGAAAAGAAAATAAAAGGCAGACTGGGTTCGGATCGACACTACTTTAACGCTCCCTCTTCTGCTGCTAATTTCGAGATACTCACTATTGTCAGGACTGATTTCACCATAGACCCGGCCGGGATCCACTCCAGCTTGCTGTGCGCATTTTCCTCACCGGCAAAAATGTTCGGAGTCGGCAGGCCCATGAAGGTCAGCTGGGAGCCGTCGGTGCCACCGCGGACAGGCTGCTTCACCGGCGTTATCCCCGCCTCCTTCATTGCCTCTTCTGCCAGCCGGACTATTTCAGGATGCTTGTTTAGTAAGGACGGGCGTCCTGCAGCCCAAGGACCTGCAGTTCGTCGAACAATATTCCTGCAAGATCGAATTGCTTGCGCGTGCTCGGCACATGGTCGACATCCTCTTCCGACTGAGTATCTATCTTCACGTACTTCACCAACCGATCAACTGCAGCTTTCTTGATCCAATTTTCATCGACCTGCCCGAAAGACAAATCTGCCGCAAGCAATATCGATAGGCAAAGTAAGATGCCCTTCTTCATGAATCGCCTCCCGACGTTTTGATTAACCTGTTAATGATCTTGACCCGTTGCCAATGTGGCCGCACAAAAAGACAAAAGGCTGTCCCACATACAGGGACAGCCTTGAAGGTCAGAAATTTAATCGCCTCAAATTACGTCCCGGAGCTGTAATCGGTCTGGTATTTAACCTGTTCCGGAGTGAGCTTATCGATCTTGATGCCCATTGTCTTCAGTTTCACTATTGCGATCTCCTGGTCCTGTTCGGTCGGGATGTCGTGGACCTTGTTCTCGAGTTTCTTCCCCTTCTTGTGGAGTTCCACGATTCTCAACTGAGACATGAACTGGTTCGCAAAGGACATATCCATGACTTCAGACGGGTGTCCCTCAGCAGCGGCAAGGTTGACGAGCCTTCCCTGAGCCAGGACGTAAATACGTCTTTCGTCTTTAGTCGTGTGTTCTTCGTTATTATCCCGGATTTCACGTATTTTTTTCGTCGACTGCTTCAGATCGTTCAGATTGAGTTCGCAGTCGTAGTGACCCGTGTTACAGACGATTGCGCCGTCTTTCATCTTGTCGAAATGTCTGCTTACGACAATATCCTTCACTCCGGTGGCTGTGATGAATATGTCGCCGATCTTCGCGGCCTCGTCCATCGTCATTACTCTCATTCCTTCGAGAGTTGCCTTCAGCGCGGCGGTCGGCTTCACCTCTGTGACGATCACGTTGGCACCCATGCCCTTTGCGCGCATCGCCACGCCTTTTCCGCAATGGCCGTAGCCCGCAACGACGACATTCTTGCCGGCAAGCAGAACGCTAGTCGCCCTGATTATGCCGTCAAGGGTCGACTGGCCGGTTCCGTAAACGTTATCAAAGTCCCACTTGGTCTCGGCATCGTTCACTGCAATTACAGGGTACCTTAACGCACCGTCATCCGCCATAGCCCGCAATCTGTGGACTCCGGTAGTCGTCTCCTCCGTCCCGCCGAGTATGGTCCCCTCCGCAAGCTCGGGATACTTGTTGTGTACGGTGAAAATCAAATCCGCACCGTCGTCCAGCGTAAGGTTGGGCTTCATCTTAATGGTTTCATCGATTGCCCAGTAAAAATCTTTCACTGACATTCCGTGCCATGCAAAGATCGAAATATCCTCGGAAGCGAGCGCGGCAGCGACGGAATCGTTTGTGGACAACGGGTTGCAGCCGCTCCAACTGACTTCCGCTCCGCATGCGGCGAAAGTCTTGACGAGTACCGCAGTCTCCTTCGTCACGTGAAGGCAACCTGCTATCTTATAGCCCTTGAATGGCTTTGTCGTCCTGTACTTCTCTTTCAGTGCCATTAATACAGGCATTCTCGATTCGGCCCACGCGATTCGCTTCTTTCCCTCTTCGGCGAGAGAGATGTCGCGGACTTTGTAAACTCCTTTTACTTCATTCATAAGACGGAATTCTCCAGACTTTAATTTCTGATTTTAGTATTCGTTACCGGACCGCGGCCTGCAGGGCCCTTACGAGATCGAGTTTCTCCCATGTGAACTCTTTTTCTGCCCTGCCGAAATGTCCGTATGCAGCCGTCTTCTCGAAAATCGGCCTGCGCAGGTTCAGATGCTTCGTGATCCCGCCCGGAGTCAGGTCCATTACCTCCGCTATTATCTTCCCGAGCCGGTCATCCGAGACGGCATAGGCCGTTCCTTTAGTGTCCACGAGGATGGAAACCGGTTCTGCAACCCCGATGGCGTAAGCGAGCTGGATCATGCATTCCTTTGCCAGACCCGCCGCCACTATGTTCTTCGCCAGATATCGTGCCGCATATGCAGCGCTCCGGTCAACCTTCGACGGATCTTTACCGGAAAAAGCGCCGCCGCCGTGGGGTGCATATCCGCCGTAAGTGTCAACGATGATTTTCCTTCCGGTAAGGCCGGTGTCGCCGTGTGGCCCGCCTACTTCAAACCTGCCGGTTGGATTTATGTGATACTGTGTATTATTCGTCAGGAATCTTTCGGGTATGACTTTCCTGATCACATACTTCTTCACGTCGTCGGCGATCCTCTTCTGCCACTTCGACTCGCTTACCCCTTTCGGCTCCGGGTCATGCTGGGTAGAAACGACTACGGTGTCGACAGTTATCCTGCCGCCTTCGTGGTACGAAACAGTGACCTGGCTTTTCCCGTCAGGGCGAAGATAGTGCATCGGGGATTTCTCCTTCATCTTCCTTACTTCCGCCAGCCTGCGTGTTATTCTATGAGCAAGCGCTATCGGAAGAGGCATGTACTCCTCGGTCTGGTCGCATGCGAATCCGAACATCATTCCCTGGTCGCCGGCTCCGCCAGTAACGACGCCGCGGCTGATATCTCCGGATTGCGAATGCATCACGTTAATGATCCCGCATGATTCGGCATCGAACTTATAGCGAATGTCGTTGTAACCGATCTTGTTGATAACTCTGCGAGCTACTTCTGCTACGTCTATTTTAGCTTTTGCTTTTTCACTTGTAGTCACTTCGCCACCGATGACGACCAGCCCCGTAGTCGCGTAAGTCTCACAGGCAACTCTGGAATTCGGTTCTATTGCCAGATGCGCGTCGAGTACTGCATCGGAAATCTGATCGCAAACCTTGTCAGGATGTCCTTCTGTGACTGATTCCGACGTGAATATCTTGTACATTGTGTCTCCAGTAATTTGTTAAGAAAGGTCTATCTCGGTGGAATCACCGGCGTTTACGCGTTTGAAGCTTCCCTTCAGCTGCGCGTTCTGGCCCACAATTGATCCTTCAAGCAGCGAATTCTGAATCGAGGCGCCTGAGCCTATTATCGAGTCCCTGATCAACGAATCTGTCACGGTCACAGCCGAGTCGATTGTCGCATTGGGCCCGATCACGGAATTCTTGATCACTGCCGAGTCCGCAATGAAAACCGGCGGTAGTATGACGACGTTGTCGCGCTGCTTGAAGCAGCTCGTCCTTTTGAGAAGATGCCTGTTCGTCTCAAGAAGCGTCTCCGGTTTTCCGCAATCGTACCATCCGTCTATCTCGAAGTACGTAATGACTTCACCGTGGTCGAGCATAAGCTGCAAGGCATCCGTCAGCTGGTACTCCCCCTTCGTTCGTATGTCCTTGTCGATTAGTTCCTGAAGTGCGGCAAAGAGGGCCTTGGGTGTTTTTATATAGTACAATCCGACGACTGCAAGATTAGAAGTGGGATTATCCGGTTTTTCGATTAATCTCTTCACCCTGTTGCCGGCTGTTTCCGCCACTCCGAACCTTCTCGGATCCTCTACCCTTTTTACTCCTATGCTCGAATATTCGCTCTCAAGCAACGGAGACAGGTCAACATCGAAGACTGTATCTCCCAGGACAATCAGGAGCGGCTCGTCGCTGCCATCCCTGGACAGCGCTACGTGAGTCGCATGTCCTAGTCCGAGTCTCTCTTCCTGGTATACGAACTCAAAATCAGCCTGGTAGTTCGACCGGAGGTAGTCCTCCACCATGTCGCCCATGTATCCGACAACCACGGAGATGTTCTTTATGCCGACACTCAGCAGGTTCTCTACTATGTGACCCACGATCGGCTTTCCGCCGACATTGAGAAGTACTTTCGGCAATGTGTACGTATGCGGACGCAGTCGTGTTCCCACCCCCGCTACGGGGATCAAAGCTCTCATAATCTTAGATGCATTTTATTGAAAAATTTAACAATCCGAAACGGAACTTGCAAAACAGGCATCAGTTTTGTTTCTTAGCCCGATTTTTACGAATTTTGTTAAAAGGTCCGGAGAATGCTAAAACAAATTTTCGATAAAATTCGGGATGGCGAGCGTCTCAGCCTTGCAGACGGGTTGGAGCTTTTCGAATCCAACGATTTGCTTGGAATCGGTATGATGGCTGATTACGCTCGGTGGAAAAAACACCCCAAACCGGTCGTCTCTTACATTATAGATAGAAACATAAACTATACCAACGTTTGCGTTACCGAGTGCACTTTCTGTGCGTTCTACGCGAAGGTTGGAGACGAAAAGAAGAGTTACACTCTCTCGTATGACGAGCTCGGCAGAAAGATACAGGAGACAATCGATCTCGGAGGATCTCGTATCCTTCTCCAGGGCGGATTGAATCCCGAACTCGGGATCGACTATTATGAGGACACCTTCAGGTTCATAAAATCAAACTACAAGATTTGGCTCCACGCCCTCTCTCCTGAAGAAATTGTCTTCATTGCAGAGCAGAGCGGACTCAAAACCCGCAATGTCATCAAGCGGCTGATCGACGCCGGACTCGACTCCATCCCGGGAGGCGGCGCCGAGATTCTCGTCGACTCGGTCCGTGACAGAATAGCGCCGAAGAAATGCACTTCCGACGAATGGCTCGGCGTAATGTACGAAGCCCACAAGCTTGGACTCAAGACGACGGCGACCATGATGTTCGGCCACGTTGAGGATTACCAGGACAGGTTGCAGCACATGATCGTAGTGCGCGAGCTTCAGGATATCACCGGCGGCTTTACGGCTTTTATTCCCTGGACGTTCCAGCCGAGGAATACCGAGCTCGCGGAAAACCATGATAATCTTCGGGAGAAGTCCTCGGCGTTCGATTACCTGAAGACTCTCGCCATATCGCGGTTAATGGTCGACAACGTGGATTCGATACAGGTGAGTTGGGTCACACAGGGTCTGAAGATTTCACAGATAGGACTGCGATTCGGGGCCGACGATTTTGGAAGCCTGATGATAGAGGAGAACGTGGTAAGTGCTGCGGGCACAAAACACTTCTCCGGCTTCAGCCTGAGCCACATAACGCGCGCAATAAAGAGCGCGGGGTTCGAGCCTGTTCAAAGGTATATCTAGGACAAGACTCAAAGGTCAAAAAGAGAAGACTAATACTCTACCGAGCTAATCCTGTAATTGCATTTTAACCATCGACCTTTGACTCATCGATGCAGAGCGGCTTTAATTCCAAAAACAGGGCATATTATGTGGTACAATTCAATTCTTGAAATTATCGGCAACACTCCTATGCTGCGGTTGACCCGTATCGCTCCCGGCATCAAGCCTATTCTCCTGGCGAAACTCGAGTACCTTAATCCCGGCGGCTCAGTCAAAGACAGAATCGGCATTACCATGATAGAGGATGCTGAGCGCCGGGGGATATTGAAACCGGGCGGAACGATCATAGAAGGTACGTCAGGGAATACCGGAATGGGACTCGTACTTGTGGCCGCAATGAAGGGATACAGGTGCATTTTTACGATGCCGGACAAAATGAGCCAGGAGAAGATCGATTTGCTCCGCGCGTTTGGAGCCGAAGTAATCGTGACTCCGACAGCGGTCGAGCCGGAAGACCCGCGAAGCTACCACTCCGTGGCGGTGAGACTCAGCAAAGAAATACCCAACTCCTTCTTCCCCAACCAATATGACAATCCGAGCAACCCTCAAGCTCACTACGACACCACCGGCCCTGAAATCTGGGAACAAACCGAAGGCAAGATAACCCACCTCGTCTGCGGTATCGGAACCGGCGGGACAATCGTCGGAGCGGCTAAATACCTGAAGGAGAAGAATCCCTATATAAGAATAGTCGGCGTGGACCCGGAAGGAAGCATATACGCGGAGTATTTCGCGACCGGGAGAATACCGGATAGTCATCCTTACAAGGTTGAGGGAATCGGGCAGGACTCAATGCCGAAGATAATGGACTTCAGCGACATCGACCAGGTGATCACCGTATCCGACAAGGATTCGTTCCTTGCTGCAAGACAGCTCGTGAAGAACGAGGGCATATTTGCCGGTGGATCAGCCGGCTCGGCAATTCACGCCGCTCTTAAGATTGCCGGCACTCTAAGGGAAAAAGATGTGGTCGTCGTCATCATTCCAGATCATGGTTCTCGGTATCTATCAAAGCTATTCAACGATAACTGGATGAAGGATAACCGTTACCTCGAACCGCGGTTGAAGCTGACAGCAGGAAACGTTTCCGAAGGCAAGCGCGCCAAACACGCGCTCGTAACGGTCAGCACAGAGGCAACCCTCATGCAGGCCATTGATCTCATGCAGGAGAACGATATCTCCCAGCTTCCGGTAATGGAAAATGGGAAGATCATCGGCAGCCTCACGGAGAACAAGGTCCTCTCGACTCTGGTGTCGAATCCGGAGCTGAGAGAGCAGAGAGTGATGGAGTTCATCGACAAACCTTTTCCAGTAGTAAGCGAGAGAGCATCGATTGAGAACCTTTACAAGACACTCGACAAAGAAACTTCTGCCATAATCGTCGAGCGAAAGGACGGATCGATGGACATCATCACAAAATCAGATTTGATCTACGTGATAACTGAACGCTCAGCCGAAAACCCGGAGAAATAATGAAATTTGGAACGCTTGCAATTCATGCCGGACAGGAACCCGACACCGCAACCGGCGCCGTCATGACGCCAATCTACCAGACTTCCACCTTCGCCCAATCGGAACCGGGAGTCCACAAGGGTTACGATTATTCGAGAGCAGGAAACCCGACACGCACGGCGTTGGAGATGAATCTCGCTGCGCTCGAAGGTGCAAAGCACTGCGCCGCATTTTCTTCCGGCATGGGGGCCATTGATGCGGTCGTAAAGCTCCTCAAAGCCGGCGACCATGTTGTCGCAGGCAACGACCTGTACGGCGGCACTTACCGGATATTCGTCAAGGTGTTCGAGCAATTCGGTCTGAGTTTCGATTTCATAGATATGAGCGAACTCGCAAATGTCAAGGCAGCACTCACGCCGAACACGAGACTCATTTGGATAGAGACCCCGACGAATCCGCTCCTCAGGATAGTGGACATAGAAGGCATCTCCCGGCTTGCGAAACAGTCCGGTGCTTTGTCGGTTGTCGACAACACATTTGCGACTCCGTACTTGCAGAAACCGCTCTCGCTGGGCGCCGATATAGTGGTACACAGTGCGACCAAGTACATCGGAGGGCATTCCGACGTGATTCTTGGAGCAGCCATAACCAACGACGACGAACTGGCGGAGAAGCTTCACTTCATCCAGAAGTCGAGCGGCGCTACACCCGGCCCCTTCGACTGTTTCCTCGCTCTCCGCGGTACGAAGACGCTGCACCTCAGGATGCAGCGCCACTGTGAGAACGCGAGCCGCGTGGCCGAGTTTCTCTCTTTGCATCCGAATGTGAAACACGTGAATTATCCCGGATTCAAGACGCATCCCAACCACGATATCGCGGCGAGACAGATGAGCGATTTCGGGGGGATGCTCTCTTTCACACTCAAAAATGACGACATCCGGGCAGCCAGGCGCCTGACCACCCTCACGAGAGTCTTCACCCTGGCAGAGAGTCTTGGAGGGGTCGAGTCCCTGATTGAACAGCCGGCCACCATGACTCACGCTTCCCTGCCGCGCGACGTCAGACTCAAATCGGGCCTGGAAGACTCCCTGATAAGACTGTCGGTTGGCGTGGAAGATGTCGACGACCTGACTGAAGATTTGAACCAGGCTTTGCGGCAGGTCTGATTTCACCGCCGACAACGAAATGAAAATATTTTAAGGACTCTTAAGGGAACCATTACGACACTTATCCTGTCTTAAATTGTATCATGTACCGAGTAAGAGCTTAAACTGGAATGTTGACGGGAAGAAAAAAAGCGGTCGCAAAGGCCCTCCTGCTTGTTTACCTCGTAATTATTTCCACATTTGAACTTGCCCATAGAGATTTTGTTCCTCTCGGCGGAACCCTGAGGATCAGCGATGGCAACTACGTAACACATAACCTGGACACTGAAGACGGCCATTTCGTCTGTCCGGCACATTATTTCGCTCAATCTACCCATGGCCCGACAGCGGTCTCAAAACTCTATATCCCTTCCGCCAACGTAACGTTCATTCGCATCGAGAGGAACACCGAGCCTCCATTTATCTCTCTGCAGAATTTTTCTGCGCGCGCACCCCCTCAAGCATAGCTCCATATCGTAGTTTCTCAATTTCACTCTAAAACCACGTTTTAACAGGAGAAGTGTTTATGCTTAAGGCCGTTGTGCTGTCTATAATTGTATCTTTGTCTGTTCAGGGAATCATTTTTGCACAGGCGACACCCGCCCTCTACAACAGGGCAACCGTTAGAGGAAAGATTATTGAAAAGACGGATAAACAGCCGATCGCGTATGCTGAGGTGGCTGTCGTGAGAGGTGACAAAGTCGTCACGGGCACTATAGGAAACGAGTTCGGACAATATGAGATAAAAAACCTCATCCCGGGGCGTTACAAAGTCGTTGCATATGTCGTCGGCTTCAGGAAGGAAGAGACGGACACAGAGCTCGTCGCGGGAAATAACGAGATGAATTTCACGCTGGAGCCGACCGACATACAAATGGAGGGGGTTACCGTAACAGCAAACGCCCATAAGAGTCATTCGACCAGCCAGGATTTGCAGCTCATTCTAACGGCCCCTGTCTTCCATACGAGCACATATCATGGATCACCGATGAGCACACCGTCTGCCATCATTCAGCAGAGCGTGCCGGGGGCGGTTCAGGCCCCGACAGGCGAGGTCCATATCCAGGGACAGCACTCGGAATATTCATACTACGTGGACGGTATTCCGATACCTGAGACAATGAGTGAAGGAATGACGGAGCTCTTTGACCCGCGCGTTGTGGACCGCATCTCCTTTCTGGTCGGCGACCTGCCTGCAGAATATTCGGACGCGCTTTCAATAATCGACGTCAGAACTAAAATACCTGCCACCAGATTCAGCGCACACGCTTCGGGATACGTCGGAAGCTTCAACTCATCCGGTCAGTCACTTTCGCTGGCCGCGCATACCGGCAATTTCTCTTATTTCTTCGCAGGTTCACGGAAAATAACCGACCGGAGAATAGACACGCCGACTCCCGACATATACCACGATCATGGACAGGACCTCTTCGGATTCGGCAAGGTCCAGTATATTTTCTCGCCGAACGACATACTCTCTCTCGACCTCGATCAAAGCGGCTCCAGGTTCCAGGTCCCATACGACTCCACAGGCGGAATAACAAAGAACGACATAGAGACATTTGCGGATGGATTTCAGAATCTGATATACCGGCACGCGTTCGGGAGCGAAGGCGGCAGCGGCCAGTTTGTCCTTGGACTCAGTCACAGACAAGGAACCGGCACTTATGTGCCGGGAACGAATGATGTCCCGTCCTTTTTCTTTGCGGGCGACTCCATAGCCTATAACATAAGGGAGAACAGGCTATTCAACGTCTATGGTGCACAATCAAGCATTGCCCTCCCTGAAAGCAACGAGCTTTCCCTCAAGGCTGGAGCATCTTACTACTACACGAAAGGAAACGAGAACTTCAGCTCTTTCAATAAGAATACACTCGGCCCGCAGTCAATCCAGACACTCCAGGGGTACGACCTCGGCGCGTACGTGCAAGGGACCTACCAGCCTGTCCCTATTCTGGAATTGGACGCCGGAGTCAGATTTGATCAGCACTATGCACAGGGAATCGGAACTGAATCGCAAGTATCGCCCAAAGTCAAAATAATGTATATACCGAGTCTCTCAACGCGAGTGTATGGCTACTATGGGCGTCTCTTTGTCCCTGTACTCATCGAGCAGCTTAGGGAAATAACAGGTGCATCCGGAACCGTATCACAAATCACCCTCCCCGTACGAGGAGATTACTTCGAAGTTGGCGTTTCGCACTACTTCACAAGGTCGATATCGGCCAAACTCGAAGGGTACTACACTCAGGAAAATCCCGGCATGGATAACAATACTATACCGGGCACAAATATCCAGACCGCCGTCAACATTCAGCAGATTTTTGTGAGGGGTGTTGAACTTGGACTGAATTACAACCCTGTTGGGCCGTTTAGCGGTTACTTCAACCTGGCCGTGAGCCATGCTCAGGGCGTCGGCGCAACTACCGGGGGCTTCCTGCCGACCCTGCCGCCCACCACGGCTTTCGACCTGGACCATGATCAGCGAATCACCTATTCCATCGGATTGAACTACGACCGGTCCGGATATTTCGCGAACCTGATTGGGAGTTACGGAAGCGGTCTTACGAACGGACAGGTGAACGGTCACGTGGCTCCGCACCTCATCTTCGACGGTTCCGTCGGCAAGACTTTCTACGTGGGCAGCTTCAGCCTCAGGCCGGAGTTATACGTTGCAAACATACTGAACCATCAATACCTGTTGAACGGCGCATTCTTCAACGGCGCGAACTTCGGAAGCCCAAGGAGTATATTGTTCAAAGTATCGTTTGGCGTCGATTAAGCCGCTGGAACAAAACATGCAGGTTCTCATCTTTCCCGTGTGGCGCCCCGGCCACACGGGACTTGCACCCGGAATCGCGCACGCTGATTGCATGTTGTCTGGCGTGGCGATTAGTCTCAGCGGGCCTTACAGACGTCAACCCACCTCTCATTCGATGAGTACTCTTCAAGCTCATCGCATGTAAGCCGAATCGCGGAATTACTGCTCCCGCATGCGGGGAAAACCGTCTCGAACCGCTTCAGAGACACGTCCAGGAAAACATGAGTCCCTTCCTTCAGTCCGAACGGACACACGCCCCCTATCGCGTGCCCCGTCAATTCGATCACCCGTTCGGGAAGAAGCATTGTCGGCTTGAATCGGAATTCCGCCTTGAACTTAGGGTTGTCTATTTTCACGTCTCCCGCGGTCACCAGCAACATTGCCGAGTCTCCATATTCAAGGGAGATTGTCTTGGCGATTCGAGCAGGCTCAACGTTCAAAGCATGTGCAGCCAGCGCCACCGTAGCGCTGGACGTTTCAAATTCCAGGATATCTGAATCCCGGCTCCATTTTCTCAGGTGCTCACGAACTCTGTCTATTCCCATGTGACGCATATTCCTTCAATCGTAACCTGCCGAGTTCTTTGATTCCCGTGTAAACCGCTCGTCGGCACGAGCCATCTTTGTGTTCTCCGCGGGCCTCCGCCGATCGCTCACCTCGCACATTACTTTGAGAAGCGCTTCTTTAGTCCTTGGAATATACAAGCTCGGTGATAAGAATCTTCATGTTTTCGCAGTGGGTCACCCTCTTATAGACTATGCATGTCCGGCAGTCCGCAGCAGAACAATCCGACCGTGTGCCGGCCAAGAGCCAGCAGGGCATAGAATCTTCAGTATACGCGGGACATTTCAGCCGATCGTCGATGTGACATTTCCGCAGCTCCCAACATGGGATCATGGAGACCATTCTCTTGATCGCCTCCAGCGTCATTCCCCTATTGGTTATCATGTCGCGCACACACGACAGCCAGAACAGGTCGTCCTCCGAAAAAAGCCTGTGCCTTCCGAAAGTACGTACGGGGAGTACCACTCCAGCGGCTTCATACTTTCGCACAGTAGATACCGCGACACCAAGCTTCTTCGCGATATCTCCAATCTTCATCAATTTCCCGGTCGTCATATTCTTCTCCTTTCGCGAAGACCTACACCAATGAGGACAGCTTCGCGCCAAAAAAACTGCAGTCGTATGACCCTGGCATATTTTGTCGTTGTCAAACGCACCGCCATACTCCATTCTCTAAATCCAGTTTCTCTCCTTCGCTAGCCTGGTCAGTTCGTCTCTGAAATTCGGGTGGGCAATTCCAATGAGCGACCTCACCCTCTCGCTGATCCTTTTTCCGTGCAGATTAGTGACTCCAAATTCGGTGGCCACATAATGCACGTCTCCTCTCGACGTCGTCACACCCGCACCCTCGGCCAAGTGAATGGTTATTCTCGAGACGGTACCGCCTCTTGCCGTGGATGGCAGGGCAACTATAGGCTTTCCACCTTCAGATCTGGCCGCGCCGCGGATGAAGTCAACCTGTCCTCCGAAGCCGCTGTAAAATTTATAGCCGATTGAATCCGCACACACCTGTCCGGTAAGATCGATCTGCAGCGCGGAGTTAATCGCCACCATCTTTTTATTCTGGCTGATTATGAACGGGTCGTTGACATAATGCGACGGGTGAAATTCGGCAATCGGATTGTTGTGTATGAAATCGAATAGTGCCCTGCTCCCGAGCACGAAGCTGGCGACCATTTTACCCGGATGGAGCGACTTCTTTTCGTTCGTTATAACTCCGCTTTCCACCAGCTTGATAACCCCGTCGGAAAACATCTCGGAATGAATTCCCAGGTCTTTCTTTCCGCCGAGCGACATAAGTACCGAGTCAGGAATCTTTCCGATGCCGAGCTGCAATGTCGACCCATTTTCGATTAGCTCGGCGATATTCCTTCCTATTTTGCGGTACACTTCCAGGTCGTCCTCGGAAGTATCAGGTTCAACCTGGGGCAGTTCCATTATAGGAACATCCGTCTCGACAACCCTGTCAATCTTGCTGACATGGATGAAGCTGTCTCCTAGAGAGCGGGGCATGTTTGGATTGACCTGGGCGATCACGCTTCGTGCAACCTCAGTCGCAGCCTTCGTGGTTTCCACTCCGACTCCGAAGCTGCAGAAGCCGTGTTCATCCGGCGGCGAAACCTGTATGAGTGCGACATCGATTTCTATCTCTCCTGAATAGAAAAGACGCGGTATCTCCGAAAGGAAAACCGGGATGAAGTCGGCCCTTCCCTGGTTTACTGCTTCCCTTGTATTAGGTCCGATGAATAACGCAGTGTGATGAAAATGGCGAGCCATTTCCGGTTGAGCGTATTTAGCCTTGCCGAGAGACAAGATGTGAATGACTTCGCAGCCCTCCAGCTCATCCGCCCGTCCTACCATCGCGTCAACCAGGACTTCTGGAACGGCACAGCCGGGATGGATGTAAATCCGGTCACCGGACCCGATCAGCTTGACGGCATCACTTGCCGATGCGACTTTGCTTCTGTACGTGTCTATCCAGGACATCAGCTGAGCAGTGTTTGTATTGGTGAGTACTCCTTGCCAAAAATTGCTTTCGCCATCTTATGAGTACTGAAACCGCCGAATGTGAAGAAACTCCTGGCAAGACCGGGATCTTCTTTGAGTGCCTGTACGATTCCTTTGTCTGCTATCCTGACCAAATAAGGAAGTATCGCATTAGTCAGCGCGTAAGTGGCCGTACGTGCAACGGTCGCAGTTATGTTGGGAACGCAATAGTGGATCACGTCGTGGATACTGAACGACGGATCCTGAATAGTCGTAGGCCTGCTGGTTTCGACGCATCCCCCCTGGTCGATCGACACATCCACGATTACCGCTCCGGGTTTCATGGACTTCACCATTTCCTCGGTGACCACGTGCGGTGTGCGCCCACCCCGCATGAATACGGCTCCGATGAGTACGTCAGCATACGCGACACTCTTGCGAATGCTGACCGGCGTAGCGAGGACCGTAGTCACGCGCTTCAGGAGCAGCCGATCGACGTTCCGCAGGCGCCTCAGGTCGGAGTCGAGAACTATCACCTGCGCACCCAAACCGGCAGCAGTCCTGGCCGCTTCTGTGCCTACGATGCCGGCTCCGATAACGACGACTGCCGCAGGCGCGACCCCGGCGATTCCGCCCAGGATTATTCCTCGCCCCCGGTCTCCGGTCTCGAGATAACGAGCCGCTATGAAGATGGACAGCTGACCCGCGATCTCGCTCATCGAATGTATTACAGGATGATCGCCATCCTCCGTCTCGATGAGCTCATAACCCGCGGTATTGACCTTTTTTTCGAGCAAAGCGTCGACAAGCTGAGGGCGTGCAACAGGAAGATTGAGAAAACTGAAGACCGTCTGCCCTGGTTCCATCATTGCGACTTCCTGGAGAGAATGCGGCTCGACAGCGCAGACGATCTCGCACCGCCTGTACACTTCTTCCTTGCTATAAACAACCGTGCCACCCGCGTTCAGGTAGACTTCATCTCCGAACCGGCTCGCTTTTCCGGCTCCCGACTCGACGTAGACCGACTGACCGAGTTGTACCAGCGTCGCCACCGCCGCAGGAGTAAGGGGCACGCGGTTCTCATGCTTCAGTTGCTCATTAGGAATGCCGATGTTCATATTCTGGCCTCAAAAATGGAAGATCAAAAGACCTAAGCCAGGCTGCTGCTTGCCTTGACTTCTGCCTTCTGAATCTTGACTTCCAAGTAATTGTGAATAGCCGCTGCAGATCGTTGACCATCTTCCATTGCGAGGATGACGGTCGCTCCGCCGCGCGAGAGATCACCGCCTGCAAAGACACCTTCACGGCTCGTCTTGCAATTTTCGTCTACGACCACGGTACCCCGCTTCGACATGTTCAGGCCGGGTGTGGTTGCCTGCAATATCGGGTTCGGCTTCTGGCCGATCGCGAGGATGACCGTGTCGACGTCCATTATGAAATTCGAGCCCGGAATCACAGCCGGTCTTCTCCTGCCGGACTCGTCGGGTTCGCCCAGCTGCATCTTCATGCACTCCATGCCCTTTACCCACTTGTTCTCGCCGGCAATTATTCGGACCGGGTTCGTGAGTATGTGGAATTCCACGCCTTCCTCCTCGGCATGCTTGACCTCTTCTTCGCGAGCAGGCATTTCTTCCCTGCTTCTTCTGTAGACGAGATACGCCTTCTCCGTTCCGAGACGATTTGCCGTGCGTACGGCATCCATCGCAGTATTGCCGCCCCCGATTACTGCAACCCTTCTGCCGATCTTGACAGGAGTATCGTATTCGGGAAATCTATAACCGCTCATAAAATTAACGCGGGTAAGAAATTCGCTTGCCGAGAAGACGCCGGGAAGATTTTCACCCGGGATACCGAGAAATGTCGGCGTTCCCGCTCCTGTCCCAAGGAACACGGCATCGAATCCGAGATCGTCCATCAGCTCGTCGACGGTGGCAGTCCTGCCGATTACGAAGTTGGTGATGATCTCCACGCCGAGCTTCTTGACATTCTCTATCTCGGAATCCAGTATCGATTTGGGAAGCCGGAATTCCGGGATTCCGTATCTCAGCACACCGCCGGCGGCGTGCAGCGCCTCGAACATAGTCACGTTGTATCCCAGCTTTGCCAATTCCGCAGCACAAGTGAGACCCGCAGGTCCCGTCCCGACAATAGCAACTTTCTCTTTCCTTTTGTCCTTTACGACAAATCCGTCGAACGAGTTGTGCAGCCTCTCGTAATCAGCGACGAAGCGCTCGAGCTTTCCTATTGCAACCGGTTGGTGCTTCTTGCCGATCGGACAGACGGCCTCACACTGTGTCTCCTGCGGACAAACTCTTCCCGTTATGGCCGGGAGATAGTTCTTCTCTTTTATCTTCTTTGCAGCACCCAGATAGTCCTTTTCAACGATCAGCTTTATGAAACCGGGGATGTCGATGCCAACCGGACAACCCTTCACGCAATACGGCTCTTTGCATTCGATACAGCGAAGCATCTCTTGCGACACAAGGCTCTCATCCAGACCGAACGAGACCTCTTCAAAATTGTGCCTCCGAACCTCCGCCTCCTGCTCGATCGGAGTCTGTCGCGGTATCTTCATTCTCTCTGAAGGCTTCAACGTATTAGGCATTGGCCGCCTCCTTTGAGTGCGAGGCGCAATGATGAGCAACCAATTCCTTGTCAAATCGTTCAAGAGACTGCTTCTCCAGATCCATGTATGTCCTGTTTCTTGTGATTAGTTCGTCGAAGTCGACCAAATGTCCGTCAAATTCCGGACCGTCAACGCATGCAAATTTCGTCTCGCCGCCAATCGTAACTCTGCAGGCGCCGCACATCCCCGTTCCGTCCATCATGATTGGGTTGAGACTGACAAAGGTCTTAATGCCTTTCGGCCTCGTGAAATCCGAAACAGCCTTCATCATTATTATCGGCCCTATGGCATATACTGCCTTCACATCCGTGTCCTTCTTCAGATAATCATCAAGGGCTCCTGTCACGAGTCCCTTCATGCCGTAAGAACCGTCGTCCGTCGTGACGAAGAACTCGTCTGAAATACCGCACAGCTCATCTTCCAGAATCACGAGGTCCCTTGACCTTGCACCTACAATCGTTACGAGCTTATTCCCCGCGCCCTTCAAGGCACGTGCTATGGGATATACCTCTGCCGTTCCAACACCGCCGCCGATGCAAACGACGGTCCCGAAGCTGTGGATGGGTGTCGCGTTGCCGAGTGGACCCGCGACATCGAGCAGATAGTCGCCCTCGTTCAGTGTGCTGAGGAGTTTCGTTGTCTTTCCAATAGTCTGAACCATTATGGTTATGGTTCCCGCAGCGGGATCGGAATCCACTATAGTCAAAGGTATTCGTTCCCCATGATCATTCACCCTAATGATCACAAAGTTACCGGCCTTATGCTTCCGTGCCACGTATGGAGCCTGAATTACAAATTTCGTTATAGCTTTAGCAGGGGTTTCTTTGCTAATTATTTGAAACATGAAATGGTCCTTTCCTCAATGCGGCTTTGTGATTTCACATATTGCATCAACCGTACAAATGGCCGCCGCCTCTCTTATGAGTGCGACTTCTGATTCAGTTACCGGCTGACGCGACATGTAGTAGTAGTAAGCATAATCCACGAAGTCGAAGAAGTCGGGAGCGATGTTCTTGCATAACCCGCATCCGTTGCATTCTTCCGTCACATAGAACTCAGCAGACTGCACCACTTTCGGAGCCGAGAATTCTGGCATCGCATCTTCCTCCCTTTGAAATGTGAGGACTATGATCTGGGCTGCACATTAGCTGGACAGAATCACAGAATTTTTATGAACGTTCAAGATTTGAAGGGCACTTTCAGTGTCCCGCTAGCGGTTTGACGCAATAGATGTGCCGAATTAAACGGGTAAAATCTCGCATTAGAGAGTGTAGCTTAGCGGAATAGGTCAATTCTCCGCAAAATTCGGTGGCATGTTGCCGTCTCTTTCGCACAATCCGCCAGTTCCGGGTATTATTCTCGACGCCACTAGCACTGGCGCAGGCTCATTTTGGCACTCATTATGTCAGAGTGCTTGACTTTAGAACTGACTGCGTGTAAATTGGCACTCATAAACACTAAGTGCTAAGAAGAAGTTATTTCCTTACGTTAGTAAAACAAAAAGGAGGATAAACGATATGAAGATTAAACCGTTGGCAGATCGGGTTGTCGTCAGGCCGCTCGAAGCCGAGGAAAAGACAAAGGGCGGTCTCTATGTACCTGATAGCGCGAAGGAACGTCCGCAACAGGGTGAGATAGTTGCGGTGGGACCGGGAAGAGTGACGGACGATGGAAAGAAAGTTCCACCTGAAGTCAAAGTAGGGGACAGGATTCTCTACGGGAAATATTCCGGGACAGAAGTCAACTATGAGGGAACGGAATACCTTATCATGCGTGAAAGCGACATTTTTGCAATTTTATAATTGAAAGGAGCATGAAATAATGGCAGCAAAAATAATCCAATTTGGTCCCGATGCACGCTCGGCCCTGAAACGGGGTGTCGACACACTTGCAGATGCAGTGAAAGTCACTCTCGGACCTCGCGGCCGCAACGTGATCATCGACAAGAAGTTCGGTGCGCCGACAGTCACAAAAGACGGCGTCACGGTGGCAAAAGAAATTGAAGTCGAAGACACAATAGAAAACATGGGCGCGCAAATGGTCCGCGAAGTCGCCTCGAAGACTTCTGACGTCGCAGGCGACGGAACTACGACGGCAACCGTACTGGCACAGGCAATTTTCCGCGAGGGACTGAAGAACGTCACCGCGGGTGCCAACCCGATGGATCTGAGGCGAGGAATTGATCTGGCAGTCGAAAAGGTTGTAGACGGGCTCAAGAGCATGAGCCGCGAAGTCACCGACAAGAAAGAGATCGCCCAGGTCGGTACGATTTCCGCCAACAACGACAACGAGATCGGCGAGCTTATAGCAAGCGCAATGGACAAAGTCGGGAAAGACGGCGTCATCACGGTTGAAGAGGCAAAAGGAACGGACACGACGATGGAAGTTGTCGAAGGAATGCAGTTCGACCGCGGCTACCTTTCCCCCTACTTCGTCACCGACACCGAGTCGATGGAAGCAGATATGGAGGATCCTTATATCCTGATCCACGACAAGAAGATCTCCGCCATGAAGGACCTCCTCCCGATACTCGAAAAGGTTGCTCAGGCCGGCCGCTCAGTCGTAATCATTTCCGAGGACATCGAAGGCGAAGCTCTCGCTACTTTGGTAGTGAACAAGATCAGGGGCACTCTGAAAGCAGTAGCGGTGAAAGCGCCCGGATTCGGCGATAGAAGAAAAGCAATGCTGGAAGACATCGCCGTCCTTACCGGCGGACAGGTCATCTCCGAAGAAAAGGGTTTCAAACTGGAGAACACGCAGCTTTCCTTCCTCGGGACTGCAAAGAAAGTCACCGTTGACAAGGATAACACGACAATCGTCGAAGGCGCCGGTTCGAAGGATGACATCAAGCGCCGCATCAACGAGATCAAGGCCCAGATTGACAAGACGACTTCGGACTACGATCGCGAGAAGTTGCAGGAGAGACTTGCAAAGTTGTCCGGCGGAGTTGCCGTACTGAAGATCGGCGCGACGACAGAAGTCGAGATGAAAGAGAAGAAGGCCCGCGTCGAGGACGCTCTTCACGCAACGCGCGCAGCGGTCGAGGAAGGCATTGTCCCGGGCGGTGGAGTCGCCCTCGTCAGAGCCATTTCTCAGCTCGATTCCGTGAAGACCGAAAACGAGGATCAGAAGATCGGCGTCGAGATCATCAAGAAGTCCCTTGAAGAGCCGTTGAGATGGATCGTCAACAATGCCGGACTTGAAGGTTCGGTCGTCCTGCAGAAGGTAAGAGATGGGAAAGACGATTTCGGCTTCAATGCTCAGACCGAGATCTTTGAAAATCTCCTCAAGGCCGGTGTTATTGACCCGACGAAGGTCACCCGTACCGCGCTGCAAAACGCAGCCAGCGTCGCGAGCCTGCTTCTTACGACTGAAGCTGTCGTTTGCGAGAAGCCTGAAAAGGAAAAGCCGGCAATGCCGACTCCCCCGATGGGCGACATGTACTGAGCAAAGTCAAAGGTAAAGATTCAACTGCGAGTAAGTCCCGCGAAAGCGGGACTTTTTTTATCGGTAAATAGTCGGGCGACGGGATTCTGACTGTCTTTACGAAAAGTCAGCAGCGTGGGTGGCAACCTTGAAGTCAGGCCAAACTAATCCTCTGTTTGCATTCTTCAGCGGGTTTCAGCTCTCCCAACTTATCCGGCCGACAGTTTGACGGAGGCCGTACCTAGCCCAACTCGAAAAGAAACTTCGCCAGTTCCCCAACCAATTCCGCCGGCGATTCTATCCAATACTTCGCAAGTGTCTTCCGGTGCCTTCTTCCGACGAACACGCTCATCCCGCCCAACGCGTTCACCCGGCGGAAGCCGAATTCGTCCGTCGTGTCGTCGCCGAAGAACGCAGGCTTGCGGTTCTTGCCTGCCCTTGCAGTTATCATCCCAATCGCATTCCCCTTGTTCCAGTCGACCGGAGGCTTTACCTCCACCACCTTCTTCCCATGGAAGACCTCGATCTTCCCCGCATCAAGAGGGCCCTTCACGAGCCTATTGAACTCTCGGAGCAGCTTAGGCACAAGTGACGGCTCAATAGTCCGATAATGAATCGAAAGCGAGTAAATCTTCGAGTTAACACCCGGAGAAAACGGCCTCAAAGCTCCGACAAGCTCTTTTCCCAATGAAGTAATGAACGCCGACGACTTCGCCGAACGAGGTTCCACGAAACTCAGTCGCGGCCCTTCTATTTCGACACCGTGATTTCCCGAATAGTAGGCTCCCTTTATTCCGACCAGCTTCCTCACATCATCCAGCTTCCTTCCGCTGACTATGGCAAGCGGGAATCTCCCCTTCAGACCTTCGAGGACCTGTTTGGCAATCCCGCGCAAACGTACTTCTGCAGGCGTCGGGACGATATTGACGAGCGTACCGTCAAAATCGAAGAAGAAAACGGGTTTTTGGGCTGCAAAGTTCAGAAGATGCCGATGAGTCAGTTTCGTGGGTGCCATCTATCATAAGTCCTTAAATGGGCGCAGAAGACAAGCTCGCAGGTATAAAAACGGGGGACATGAGTCACGGTGAATTCCAATGACTTCGCGGCTTTGCGTCTCAACATCTCTGTGCCTTCCCGAGAAAATCACAAGTAAACGATATCCTTGTCATGAAACAGGGAAAGCGATAGGAGAAGGTAGTCGCGCAGGTGGCGCGTTATGAGAAAATTCTGCCTTATGTGTTCCTTGCCGTTTCTGGCTAACTCGCGCGCGTAATTTGGCTCGTTGATCAGCTGCTTGATCCAATAAGCGGTTCCTTCAATGCTGTGGGTCAATATGCCGTTGTACTTGTGTTTAATCTGCAACGGTATACCGCCAACGGCAGAAGCGATGACCGGCCTGGACTTCCACATAGCTTCGGCTACAGTCAATCCGAAACCTTCTCTCAATGATTTCTGCAGTACGACGGTTGATCCCCTCTGCAGAGCGTTAATTTCGACGTCGCTCGACGGAGGAAGCAGCAGTACAAACACGTCTCTGTCTCCGTTGGCGGCCTCTCTCACCTCGCTCAGCACCTTCTCCCCTTCTGGATCATCGGTCGCACCGCCTCCCGCAAGAACAAGCTGACAATCTATGTATCTCTTCACGAGCCGGTAAGCCTTGATCACGCCGACAGGGTCCTTCAAATAATCGAACCTGGAAATCTGCGTAACGACCGGGCGCTTTCTATCGATACCGAATCTGTCAAAAATATCCCTCACGAAATCATCGCTCAGGTCCTTGTTCTTGTCGCTGAGCGGATCTATTGAAGGAGATATCAGGAACTGTTTCGTCTTCAGCGGACGGCTGAAGGCTGGAGCGGAAAAGATTGCGCCGTCAAAACGCTCGATGAAATCTTTCAGGAAGAGCCAGACATTCTCTCTCGGCTCTGAAAAATCTATATGACATCGCCATACCCATTTATTGTCGAGGTGCTCCCTCTGTTCGACCAAGCCGATGGGCTGCGGGTCATGGATAAATACCACGTTATTGTCGAAGTTCATCGACCGCGCGTTTTCCCTGTCGACTTCCATGAAGTGCGCCCAGTCGTCGTCGGTGAAAGTCTCCGGTACGCCGTGAAGCGCGTTGTGCATCTTCTTCGTGATTGCGAAAAACTTTTCTCCGCCTTTTATCACGTCCCATCTTGCCTGCACGCCGAGCTCGTTCATCATCGGGACAAGACGTGTCAGGATTTCGGCAACGCCTCCCCCGACAGCGGTGGAGTTGACATGCTGTATCTTCAGGTCGCGCGACTTTTCGCCTATGGCGAATAGCTCGTCGATGACAGACTGACCGACGATGTCCTTGTAATCTTTAACTTGTGGCATTGTTCACAATTTTCAAGAGTCTTTCCCGGAGACCTTCCAGGGTGAATGTATATGGATCGAGGCGCGATATCTGCTCCGCTTCTTCTTCTTTCCCTGCAGACCGAAGCCAGATTGAGAAATCGTTGTCACCTTTCTCAAGACGCAGTTTTGCCTCGAACATGTGGAAATAAATCGAGTGTATGCTGACGACTTTCAGGAAATCCCTGAACTCTTTGATATTTCCCGCGATCTTTCCAGTCGGCACGACAAATATCCGCGAACTCATGAAGTGAAATTCTTCTCCCTCGGGAGACTGCCTGTTCACATTAATGGCCGTACCGAGATATTCTTCCATGAGAATAAGGAATCGCTGCCTGAGGTCGGACAGCTTCAGGAATTGCGTGACATCGATGCTGGCCAGTTTTTCGCCGGCGATTTCGTCGTTCAGCATGTTGGTGACCCAGTAAGCAAAATCGTTCGGGGGCTCCGGAGAAAGAAAATGATGCTGTTGGAGAAACCGGTGGGTGTGGTGGTAGATCGAAGAAAGAGGAACCGACCTTATTCCTTCCACTAATTCGGGCAGAGTTGCGGCCCTGCGTCCCAGCAGCTCGGTGAGGACCAGCCTGGATTTGAATTCGAAAGGAGTGATCTCCATCTCAGGCATCTCCTTTACTCATGTACACGGTGCGGGCAGGGAACGGTATCGATATCCCTTCCTTGTCGTATCGCGCCTTCAACCTCTTTATGAATTCGTGCTTCATCAGGTATTGATCCACATAACTATTGCCACGCATAATAACGGAAAAGTCGATTGACGAATCGCCGAACTGGTTGTATCGAATGAAAGGTTCGAAGTCCCTCTTTGCACCGGCGACCGTTTTTTGAACATCGCGCGCGACTTCAATCGTCACGGCTTCAACTTTGTCAAGATCGCTCGAATAATCCACTCCTACATTCATCGATACGGAAACTTCTGGCATCGGTCGCTCATAATTTGTCACGATAAGACTGGCAATGTTCTTGTTCGGAACAATCACGTGATTCCCGGACAGTGTGCGGATTACCGTAGCCCTCCAATTAAGGTCCTCAACATACCCCTCGTCGCCCGTACTGAGACGCACGTAATTCCCCACCTGAATCTGACGTGCCGCGAGTATTTGCAGCCCCGAGAAAAAATTGGAAAGAGTTTCCTGAAGGCCAAGGCCGATTGCGAGGCCGCCGACCCCGAGAGCGGTCAGAAGCGGTGCAATCGAGATATGAAGGTCGTCAAGTATAATCAGGACGCCGATCGAATATACCGTTACCCTTATGATGTTCTTCAGGAGACTGGTAGCTGAGGCAAGACCTACAATCACCGACCTGTAGTATTCGATGATCCCGGTGCCGATGTTCGATACAACTACCGTGACGGAGAAAATAACCAGCACGCCCAGTGCCTTGGACAATATTTCTGCCGCGTTCCTGGAGAGTCCCTGAGTCTGAATCAACACGTAGAGGCCGACTGCAAGCGACCATAATATGACCCCGCTGCGCGCGGCGTCGATGACTACATCGTCAAAACGCCATTTCGTCCGCTTGGCAAGCTTCTGCAAATACGAAAAAACGACATTTCTCAAGAACACACCCAATAGAAGGGCGCCAGCGATTATCGCCAGAGGGATGATTATCCGTTCAATTAATGACATTGTCAGTATCATACTCTACAAATTCAAAGTTAAAGATCTCACTGAGCAATTTAGCCGCCCATCTGTAGACATTCTGGTATTCCACCGCTTCCCGCATCTTCGCCATTCTCCGCTGCTGCTCTTCGGGAGTCATCTCGATCGCCCTCTTGATTGCGTCAGCTAGACCGTCGATGTAGTAAGGATTCACAAGCACGGCGTCCACAAGTTCTCTCGCTGCTCCCGTGAACTCACTCAGGATCAGGGTACCGCTAAGGTCAAAGCGCGCGGCGACGAATTCCTTCGCCACGAGATTCATCCCGTCATGAAGTGAAGTAACCATCGAAACGTTTGCCAGACCATTCCAGGCGGTAACGGTCTCCTTCGAATGATTAGCCCGCACGAAAATCACCGGCTTCCAGCCTGACGATTGATATTTCTCATTGATCCTAACCATCATATTATTCAACGAATCATTCAGCTCCCTGTAAGCAGGAATATGCATTCTACTCAGGGCGCCGAGCTGGACGAACACAAACTTGCCGATGTATTGCGGATTCTTCTCGAGGAACCTCTCGACGGCATGGAAGCGTTCGACTATCCCCTTCGTGTAATCTATCCTGTCGACCCCGATCGCTACGATCTTGTCCTTCAAGCGGTATTTCTTGACAAATTCGTTTCTCATATCCAGGATTTTCCGGCTGGAGGACAATCTTGACACCTGTTCAAAATCTATACCTATCGGGAATGAGCGGACAAGAGTCGTTCTTCCCCCTCTGTTTATCCGCGAGACGTCGTACTCCACGCGCGCTTCCAGATATCGGTTGACGGTATCCAGGAAGTTCATCAAATGGTACTGGACTTGAAATGCAAGGAGATCATTATACAGGAGGTCGTCCAGGATTTCCTCTCTGAAAGGTAGGATCCGTACCACCTCGCTGTTCGGCCAAGGAATATGCCAGAACTGAGCGGTGATGACGTTCTTGACTTTTTCTTTCAGTATACGGGCAAGATTGGCGAAGTGATAATCCTGGATGAACACGAAGGCCGGCCGATCGCCTACGATTTCCGCGATGGCATCGGCATACTTCTCCTGCACCCTCTTGTACATCGCATAATCCGCCGCTTCAAAGCTGGGCCTGATATACGCAACATGGCACAGAGGCCAGAGCCCACCGTTGGCAAAATTGTAATAGAATCCCGTCTCTTCTTCTTTGGTCAGGAAAACGCGCTTGAGTGTGAAACTCGGCTCTTCAGGTGGACAGGCTACTTCATTCAAATCATTAACCACGAGATTGTCCGCCTCACCTGAAGCCTGTGCAACCCAGTAACCACCGCTGGCCTCCATGATGGGCTCGAGGGCCGTGACCAGCCCGCCGGGCGGCACAAAGTGTTTGATCTCATCCCCGTCGAACACGTGCACGTAAGGTTCACGATTCGAAACGACAACGAGTAACCTGTTGCCCAGCTTCGACTTTATTAACTCAGATAACCTCTCCCTGGTCCACATACTAATATTCAATATAGAATAGTATTGGAAAAATCAAAATCGGCAAAGAGGACGCTCATTGAAACACCCACTCGAGCCGGCAGAGAAGTATACAACACGGGAATCGGCAGACAGCGGAGGGAAGCAATGCGAACATGCTCGCAACCCTGGGATAACAAACCTCACGACAGCAGTCGGCCTGACGCCTACGACTGATCGTGATGGTGAAAATGCGGAATTCTCCCGAAAGGCTCCCACGCGGACCGTTCCGGTTCGTGAGGGAGAACCCAGTCCGGTTTCTTGTGGAGATGCGGGGATTCGAACCCCGGTCCGAAGATAGGACTCCTTGAACGTCTACGTGCATAGCTTCGACCTTTAATTTCACCGACCGCTACTCGCGAAGCAGAGTTACGGTCAGCTATCTCAACTGAGTGTTTCCATCCTACCGCTGAGAACAGAAGAATGGAAAGCCTGCCTGGGCGACGCCCATTTCCCGAACAGGACGTTCGGGAAGCCGCAGATCACACGATGTGATTTTGAGCGGCTCCGGTGCCGACAGACAGAACCTCCGGATGGACGGGTTGCTTAGTTTTTAATTAAGCAGCCAATGCGTAGTTAGAGTTCGCATTTACATTTTTACCGATTTTTTAACGCGGCACCGGCAAAACCGCGACACGCAGCCCAAAGCTTCCCAAATCCCCGTCGATTCCAATTCATCCCCATATACTTGCGTCGTGATAGATGCTGAACAAATGCAGGAATGAGGTTCTTCACTGAGACAACACCAACGGGAAAAGAGACTGCCGCAATTTCAAAGAACAGAGAGATTGTAAATCCGATTCACTGAGTCCACTGAGTAACTTAAACTCGTTTTCTCGACCGAACGTTCCAATTCCGATGCCAGCGCGGAGATATCAGTGCAACCGAACGACGTCGCTCTACCGCTTATCTGGTGCGAAGTCGTCCTCACGGTGTCCCGATTCGCATCGCATATCGCAGCCTCCAGAACGGCGATCTGACCTGGCATGTCAGCGGCGGCAAGAGCTCTGATATTCTCAAAACTCTTGTCCTTCATTTCAGGAACTGTAAATCTCCAGTATCTGCCTGGCAAAGGTCCTTGGTTCAATAGGCTTGGGCAAATAGCCGTCGAAACCTGCCGTTTCAAATTTCTCTTTGTCACCGCGCATTGTATACGCCGTAAGCGCAATGACGGTTACGTCCTTGGTAGAGCTGTTCGACCTGATACGCTTGAGCACTTCAAGGCCGTCCATTTCAGGCAACTGTATGTCGAGAAGAATGACGTCCGGCGTTTGCGACTTCAAAAAATCAAAGGCCTGCTGACCCGATTCGGCTTCATACACTTCGTATCCGCCTTTTTTCAGGAGATAAACAGCCAGCTGCCTGTTGATCGAATTATCGTCTACAACCAGTATATCGTGCATCAGCTTCTCTCGTAAAAATATACAAATCCCCGTCGCTAAAGGCAACGAAGCGGGGGCGCCGAGGTGTGCGACAAATTTGTGAAAAAGAACAAAAATCACCCCCATAGGCACTTCAGAACACATAAATTTATTTCTTATGTGCTCTATGTGTTTCACATAATCATATTTTTGTTGCGGACCCGGGGCGCCGTCTCCGCTGCGCTTCGCCCGCTTCCTCATTTCCGGACCCAATCATGCCTGGGGCGCGCCGCGGTTACGCGTTCGGGTACCCGCGGCTTGCTGCCAAAGGCATGTCCACAAAGGGTCACTTATTCAGATTCAGCCCGCTGCAGTTTCCCTTCAGGTAAAGGTTAAGATACTCGTTGTAAATCCTGGCGAGGAGGAGTCCGCTTGCCTTGTTGTAAACGGCGCCGTGAGCTCCCGGCGGGAAAATGCGGAGGTCAACATCCTTACCCGCATTCGTGAGCGCTGTCAGAAGCTGCATGGTGTTGATCGGATGCACATTGTCGTCCATCATGGAATGAACAACCAGCAACTTCCCTCTCAAGCTGTCGGCGTAAGTCATGCAATCGCTCTTGATATACCCTGCTTCGTTGTCAGAAAGAAGTCCCATATAACGTTCCGTGTAGATGTCATCATAAAGGCGCCAGTCTGTTACCGGGGAATTCGCGATTCCAACCTTGAACACGCCCGGATGGGTAAGCATCGTATAAATTGTGCTGTAGCCTCCGTAACTGGTTCCCATTATTGCCATCCTGCTGCCGTCAACGTAAGGCAGGGTCGCGAGGTAGCGCGCCGTCTGAACGAAGTCATTGCTTTCCCAGTAGCCAAGCTTCTCGTACAGAATCTTCTCGAAATGACTTCCGTAGTTTGCGGTACCTCTGTTGTTCACATCTACCACGATATACCCGTTTTGAGCGAGCCACTGGTCCCACCCGAAAAAGGCGAATGAGTTGTAGACCGAATGCGACTCTGGTCCGCCATAAATGGCCAAAATTACCGGATACTTTTTCGTCGAGTCGAAATTGAACGGTTTAATCATCGAACAATCAAGTCTCACTGAATCGGATGTCTCGAAACTGAAGAGCTCATACGGAGAATACTCGTGAGTCTGGAGAAACTTTTCGACCGACGCATTTGCTTCAAGCTTCTTGACCATCTTGCCGTTGGTATTCCAGAGTTCGACCTGTCTGGGTTCGTTTATGTCGGAATAAGTATCGATATAGTACCGGCTATTCGGGGACATGTCAAACTGGTGATATCCCAACGTCTTCGACAATCGCTTTTCGTTCTTGCCGTCGAAACCGATCGAATACAGCTCAACATCGAGCGGCGATGCCTGCGCAGATGTGTAGTAGATTAGCTTCTTCCCGGGATCGATACGAAGCACCTTTATGACGTCCCAGTTGCCATTCGTCACTCTGTTCAGGAGTTTGCCGTCGTAGTCGTATCTGTAGATCTGATAGAACCCGCTCCTGTCGGAGACCCAGAAGAATTCATGGATTTTCTCCGGAAAGAATATCATATCGTTCACGTCGGTGTAGAAGTTGAAGATCGCCACCCAGGTATTGTTCTTCTCCTCCATGACAAGCCGGCGGCTCCCGTCAGTCACATTGAAGAAATAAAGCTTCATGTCATCTTGCGCACGATTCAGGACCATCATGGCAAGCGTGTTGGGTTCGCTGGTCCAATAAATCCTCGGGATGTAGTAATCGCCCTTTATGCCCGGATCAAGCCAAATATTCTTGTGCGTCTTCACATCGAGGACGCCGATTCGGACATGTGGATTCGGATCGCCGACCTGTGGTATCGGAATTTTCTCCCATTTATTATGGAGCCCTTCGAAATTTGAGATCTGAATTATGGGCACATCGCTTTCGTCGAACTGCCAGTATGCGATGTATTTACTGTCGGGCGACCAGTTCCAGGCCTGCGGCTGGCCGAACTCTTCTTCGTACACCCAGTCGTAGTGCCCGTTAAAGATGTCTTTGGTGGCATCATTCGTCAGCTGCGTTTCGGTCTTCGAGGCGAAGTCATACATGAACATGTTCCCGCCCCTCTCATAGCCGACCATGGATCCGTCGGGAGACAGCTCGGCCGTCCTTGCGTTTTTTGCCGCCGCTTTCAGTTTTTTGTCCGCCAGCGAATAGACGTAGTAGTCGGATATGCCGGACTTCCGATAAATCTTTCTGAAATTTGTCTCGAAAAGAATATGCCTGGAATCGTGCGCCCACTGGAAGGAGCGATAGGAGAATGCCTCGTTCGTGTCCGGGAATGTCACACCCTGAGCATCGAAGACCAGCTCGTCCTTCCCCGTGCGAGGATCGAAGTCTCTTATTTCTTCACGCTTCGTGGAATCGTTAGTCGTTATATAGGAGTACTTGTTCCCGTTCTCGATCCAGTTGAGACTTCGCGGCCCGGACTTGCCCATAAGTGAGCCAGTCGCACGCATAGCCTCTTCAATATTTTTGTACTCCTGCTTTCCCTGCGCTGTGAGAAAGCCCGGTGTCATGAGCAGGACAACCGTGACGAACAAAGCGCTCTTCGTTTTCCAGTAGGTCTTCATGCTGCTATACCTCTTTTAGTAAACGATACGTGTATTATTTTCGAGAAATGTCTTACCGGGCAAGCCATGGTTCACTGTCAAATACTTTGCCGACATAATGCAAGAATGGGAAGAAGTTACCTGATTCCACCTGAATACTCAAGCGGAAAAAAGCCCGCGAATTCATTTGAATTTCCGACGTTTGTTTGATAAATAATGTAAACTGGAGGTATAATATGCGAAGTCTCGTGTTTCTTCTCGTCGCTTTTGCTGTAGTTTCAATGTCATGGGCGCAATCCGAGATAACCGTTTCCTCAAGCGCCGACGTCTCAGCTCGACCTGACGTCGCCGAGTTCCACTTGAGCATAATCGCCCGTCAGGACCAGGCGACTGCGGCTTTCATAATTTACTTGGGTAGATATCACGCGCTTCAAGACTCCATCAAGAATCTCGTCGATACAACCAAACTCACGACCGATAATCTGTCGGTCACTCCATTCTTCAACTACAAGAAGCCTGACCAGATAACGCCGGAATATTACCAGGTATCTTCCTCGATGTCGTTGTCGGCTCCGATCTCGGAATTGAATGCTTTACTCGGTCAGATTACATCGGTCGAGGGTGTCACGATTAACGGTATAGAATTTCAGGCTAAGGACCAGGAGAAGCTCGAGACTGAAGCTTTGGAAAAGGCGGTGAAGCTTGCGCGGCAGAAGGCCGAAGCAATCGCACATCTGGAGAACCTTGTCGACCTGACCGTCAAATCAATGACGACGTCGACAACGAGACCACCGGTCTTCCCGATGTACAGGGCCATGTCTGTCGAATCCGTAGCTGCGGCTCCCTCGATAAGTCCATCGAGCATCTCAGTTTCGGCATCGGTAAACGTCACATTCCTGGCGCACACAAAGTGAATTTAATATTGAAGAACCCGGCAGGAATTGTTACCTGCTCGAGTTCAGGAAAACGATTCAAACGCGGAAATGAGATGAACGATATCGGCCTGGTTGTCGGAGCCGATATACTCGTGGAAGGCGGAGTGATCAAGGAGATCGGGACCGTCGCAGAGAGACCCGATTGTGACGTCTTCGATGTCTCAGGGAAGATCATCGTCCCGGGATTTGTCGATTCACACACGCATCTTATTTTTGCTGGCACCAGGGAACGGGAATTCGCCATGCGCGCGAAAGGAAAAACCTACGGTGAGATAGCCGCAGCGGGAGGCGGAATCATTGACACTGTCAGAAAGACGCGTGAAATGCCCCGCTCAAAACTTCGCTCTCAGGCACAGAGGCGGCTCGACAAAATGCTAAAGTGGGGTACTACGGCAGTAGAAATCAAAAGCGGCTACGGACTCGATTTCGCAACCGAGATGAGGATACTTGAAACCGCCAACGAATTGAAAGAGCAGGCGATCACCGACATCGTCGTCACCTTTCTCGGCGCGCACGCGTTACCGCCGGAACATGCGAACAACAGAGAGAACTACATAAGGATCGTAATCGAAGAGCTTATTCCACAAATCGCAAGGAAGAACCTCGCGGATTTTTGCGACGTCTTCTGCGATGAGGGATTCTTTACCACCGCTGAGACAGAGAAGATACTCAAGAGTGCACGCGACAATGGCCTAAGATTGAAAATGCACGCAGATGAACTTGCCTCCAACGGTGGCGTTGAACTTGCTGCTGCGCTTAATGTCGTTTCGGTCGACCATCTCGAGAATATTTCTGCCGGCGAGATTGAGCTTCTCGCCAAGAGCGAGACAGTCGGAGTTGTTTTGCCGTCGGTAGCGCCTTACATCCGAGGGAAGGTCGCGCCCGCCAGACAAATGATAGATTCGGGATGCGCCCTGGCAATCGCCAGCGATTTCAACCCAGGAACGTCGATGGTGGACAATATGCAGACGGTGATGTGGCTGGCAGTGAGCTTGAACCAGATGACGGTGGAAGAAGCGCTGAATGCCGCCACCATCAATGCAGCGGCGGCGGTAGGCTTGTCCGACAGGCTCGGGAGCATCGAGGTCGGCAAGCAGGCGGACATGATTATCCTGAATGCAGAAGATTACAGTTATCTTCCGTACCACTTTACGGAGAACATTATTGCAAACGTGGTGAAGAATGGAACAGTTCTGGAATTTTCTTGATCCTCCCGATCAATCCTTGATTTATAGGCGCAAAGAGATCGGCGACATGAGATTCGGCGAGACGGTCGAGACAAGGCGGGAGAAATTTGGCGAAGTTTTCAAGGCGGTGCTGGTAGGTTTTCCTTATGACGAGGGCACGACGCGCAATCTCGGGCGCGCCGGAAGTTCCGCCGCACCCGGCGAGATTCGCAAGGCGTTCTACAGATTAACGCCGACAAAATCGGCGGCGCTCCCCGACGCTGAATTTAGGATTTTCGACGCGGGAGACATTAAGAAATATCTCAATCTTGAAGATGCTCTGACGAAGCTCGAGGGAATTGTAAGCCTCCTGTTTAGGTACGGTTACACGCCCATCGTCCTCGGCGGGAGCAACGATCTCAGCTATGCCGACTTTCACGCATGCGATTCGGCGCGAGGAAGGTGCGGCGCTATCAACATCGACTCGCACCTCGACGTGCGAGACTACTCACATGGAATAAACAGCGGCACACCTTACAGAATGCTTATTGACGAGAAAGTTCTCCGGGGAGGAGACTTCGTAGAGTACGGCATACAGGAATTCGCAAACTCCAGGGAACATCTGTCATTTGTCCGGGCGAGCGGAGCACAGGTTTACACACTGACTCAGATACGGTCTCAGAAAAACGCAGAGACATTTATGCAAGCCTACAGGGCCGCGACGTCCGAGGCTGGAAATACTTATGTCAGCTTTGACATCGACAGTGTCAGGAGTTCAGATGCTCCCGGAGTAAGCGCCCCGATGCCCACCGGTTTGACCCCTGAGGAAATTCTTGAATGTGCTTACCTTGCCGGAAGCGAGGCCCGAACTGCGATGATCGACATTTGCGAGGTAAATCCGCAATTTGATGTCGACGGTCACACATCGAAACTCGCTGCCATGATCATCGCAAATTTCCTCGCGGGTCTCTCAAACAGAAGCTAACGGATTTTAGAAAACAGATCCAATTCCTGCAGAATATCTACCGCGACATTTTCAGCCAGATTGCAGCAACAATCGCCAGCAAAACGACCGTAATTCTTATGATGATATTGATTTTCCGAAGTCTCCCCCATTGCTTATCCTCGTTTTCCATCATGCACCCTTTCTTTCATGTCCCCTGAAATCCTGCGATCCTTTGTTTCCCATCTCCGCCGACTATTCAACCTCACTGTATCTGAAACAAGTCGTAATATGGTCATTCACCATTCCCGTCGCCTGCATATGAGCGTAGCATATTGTCGTGCCGACGAACTTGAAGCCTCTTTCTTTCATGTCCTTGCTCATCGCATCGGATTCCTTCGTGCTGACAGGAAGGTTTTTCAGACTCTTCCACGAATTGACAATCGGCTTTCCGTCGACAAACTGCCATATGTACTTGTCAAAACTCCCGAACTTCTCCGCAACTTCTATGAATCGGCGCGCATTGTTGATCGCGGCTTCTATCTTCAACCTGTTTCGTATTATCCCCTTGTCGGATAGAAGAGTTCGCACTTTCCTCCCGTCATAGGTCGCGATTTTTTCCACATCGAAATTGTCAAACGCCTTCCTGAAATTGTTGCGCTTGTGCAGAATCGTCGACCAGCTGAGGCCAGCCTGCATCCCTTCCAGTATCAGGAACTCGAACAATTTCTTGTCACGGTGCACAGGCACTCCCCACTCCCTGTCATGATAATCGATCATCAGCGGGTCGTTTGTCGACCATGGGCACCGTACTATTTCTCCAGCGTTAGATACCTTCACTACCTCCTCCGATAAAACCGAACAAGTCGGTCTCAATCAATTGGTTCATTATACCCGGGAATGCAGGAAGAGAACAGGCAATCAGCGAATCTCTTCGAACTTTCCGGTCTTCCTGTTTTTGCGAACGTTGTCCCAATTGAAACAGCGGCCGTTCATCGCAATATAAACCCCGTGAGGAAGTGTCTCCACAAAAGCGAAAGAGCTCCCAAGGTTGAACAACCCGTCCGAGCTTCCGAACTTGTATGGTATCATCGCACCAGTGAGGACTATCGTCTTGTTCCTTATATTCTCACCCAAAACCCGCGCGGTCTCTTCCATCGTGTCGGTGCCGTGAGTAACTATGATCTTCTCCTCTTCACACTTGATGCAATTTTCGAGTATGATCCTGCGATCTTCGTCGGACATCTCGAGGCTGTCAATCATCATAAGGGTCCTCAACTCGACACCGACCTCACACCTTCCGAGTTTCAGCATCTCAGGCAGATGTGTCTCTTTGAAGAACAGCTTCCCCGTCAACTCGTTGTACTCCTTATCGAACGTGCCACCCGTGACAAATATTCTGATTACCATGGATGATAATTTAAGTACTTCCGACTTAAATACTCAAACAGAGGGGGCACTTCCGAAACTAAGCAGCTAGCGGTGAGAGAGGATTCACTGACCAGTAGTCGGCAGTTTCAATTCAGAGAAGGGAGACAGAATCTTCGGATCGAATTGTATACCATCTAAGTCCAGCCATACGAAATTCGGTAGCGATTGGGACACCCATCTGGGGAATTATACCCCCGGATAATCATCAGCTAAGCGGAAGGACAGGACCAGGAGAAGGCGACAGATATACTATTCAAGCCGGCTTCAGTGCAGTTCCGCATGAATTTCCTTTTTTTGTAATGGAACGAAACTTGTACGCTATGGCGGTGAAAATAAGGACGAATGGAGGGCGGAAGCCGAACGAGAAAAATTCCACCCTTCGTGATGGAGATTTCAGTTTATCGGTTTGCTAAAAGCTTTGGGAAATGTTGAATTGCATTATCACGAGTCCGTAAATTGCACCCGTCATGGGAGCAGAGGAGATCCTCTAACAGTTTTAGAAACTACCCCGTTGGGGGTCCATCGGCATCATCTTCAATAGACTTGGATAGTCATGCTTAGAAGAACCAAATGACGCAATACTAAAATACACAGAGGTAAGAATGAACAAAAGAAAATTGCCAGACCTGTTTTATAATCCGATAAGCATGGCGGGAGCTGCAGCCGCACTTGTGACCTTCATAACCATACTGACACTGATGGTTATCGATGCACTCTGGAATTCGCTGCCCCCTTACTTCGGGCTGGTAACGTACATCCTTCTCCCCAGCGTGCTAATACTCGGCCTCATCATTGTGCCTGTAGGAGCATTGGTCGAAAGAAAGCACTGGCGGGAAGCTGAGAAAGCGGGAATACCGCCGTTGCCGAGGATTGACTTGAACGATGGACGTCAGCGCAGGGCATTCTTCCTGTTCTCGACAGGTGCGTTGCTGCTCATGGTGTTCAGCGCCATCGGTGGTTACAAGGCGTTTGAGTTTACAGAATCGCCTACTTTCTGTGGCAAGATATGTCATAGGGTCATGAAGCCCGAGTTTACAACTTATGAGCATTCCCCCCATGCGCGAATAGCCTGCGTCGAATGTCACGTAGGCCCTGGAGCAAGCTGGTACGTGAAGTCCAAACTGTCCGGTGCATACCAGGTGTATGCAGTCCTTTTCAATAAGTTTCCGCGGCCGATACCGGTTCCCATCAGTAACTTGCGTCCTGCTCGTGAGACCTGCGAACAATGCCACTGGCCGCAGGCATTTGTCGGCGAACGGAGGGTTACGAAGGCTTTCTTCCTTGAAGACTCTGCGAACACGCGATGGGATATCGACATGCTAATCAGAATAGGCAAGAGCACTTCGGGTGAACCCTACCGCGCCCCCGTACACTGGCATGTGACTCACACGGTTCAGTTCCTCGCTACCGACTCGACTTCCCAGAACATTCCCTGGGTGAAGGTCGTGGAGGCAAACGGCAAGAGCGAAACTTTCACTACTTCGAACAATCCTTTTACTCCGGACTCGGTGAAGCAGATGAATGTGAAAACAATGGACTGCATGGATTGCCATAACCGTCCCACTCACATCATACTGACTCCCGGAGACGCGATAAATCAGGCCCTGGCGACGGGGGCAATCGACACTACGATTCCGTGGATAAAACAAACGGCAGTCAATGCCTTAATACCGAGGTACACTAACACCAAGGATGCCTTAGACAGCATCGCGATAGCCATTAATTCATTCTACAAGGATAAGTATCCCGCCTTTGCCACAGAAAAAAGTGCGGAGATCAATCAGGCTATCGCATCGGTTCAGGGCATTTACCGCAATAACTTCTTCCCGTACATGCACGTTGATTGGAGGGCCTATGCGAACAACATAGGGCATATGAATTCGCTTGGCTGCTTCAGGTGCCACGACGGAAATCATAAGGCAGCTGACGGGAAAGTAATACCCAGCGGATGCAATACGTGTCACGTGATCCTCGATCAGGGTGAAAAGCCCGAAGCAAATGTCAACCTCCAGGGTGTAGCATTTCAACATCCGCCGGCAGGGATCGGCGATTCCTGGCAAGGCGGGGTGTGCACCGACTGTCACGACGGAACACAATGACAGCCTGAGTACATCTGAGATTTAATGGAACGCCGGGAGGACAACTTCCGGCGTTTTCTTTATGGGGTCGACAACAACCTTTTTACCTCTCCAGCCGCGAGACGAACTTTCGAATCAAAACGTATGATATCCCCAGGATGGCGACTCCCGCGACGACAAAGAAAAGCAGGTTCCGGACGTTCGGCAGGTTATTGATCAAGTATCCGGACACCAGCCCGCCTGCCGTTGTGAAGAACCAGGCCCAAACGAATGCACCGACTATGTTGTATATGATAAAGGGGCCCACACTCACCTCATACAGCCCAAGTGTAATCGGAACCATGTTTCTCACTCCGTAGAAGAATCGAGCCAGAAGCATCAAAGGTGATCCGTAGCGCCTTACAATCCTGGTGCTCGTCTCGACTTTATGACCTAATCTCTTTCTGAGAAAATGCCACCTTGTCCACAAAACTTTCCCGAGATAATAGTAAAACATGTTGCCGATGAACGAGGCGATTGTGCCGAGGATTATGACGCCCGACAGAGTGACGGTGCCCGTCCGGGCCAGTGCAACACCTGCAATCAGCCCAAATTCGCCGCTCAACACAACCGTCAGGAAAACTGTAAGATACCCTTTGTCTTGTATGAAATGATCCACAACACAACTTACTAATTCCCTGCGATAAACTTCAATTTGGCCGGATAACAAGACGCCCGTTTGTCTTGACACCTGAAAACTGTTTACATAGATTGATTGTGATGAAGAAGATATCGCTCGCACTACTTGTACTCGTGATAGCGTTTGTACCCGCAAGAAGTTCATATGCGGGTAAATCGAGCGCTTTCAGAATTGCACGTTTGCACTACGGGGGCGGGGGCGACTGGTACAACGACCCCCTGGAAGAGCCGACCCTGCTTAAGTTTGTCCGCGAACACACCGACATAGACGTGGACCCACATTTCTATCCGGTCAACATGTCCAGCGACGACATTTTCTCTTATCCGTTTATATTCATGACCGGACACGGCAATATCAGGTTCACCGATCAGCAAGCGGAGCGGCTCAGACAGTATCTTGAGGACGGCGGTTTTCTCTACGCCGACGACGATTACGGTATGGACGGCCCGTTCAGGAGAGAGATCAAGAAAGTCTTCCCCAACAGCCCGCTCGTCGCACTTCCCTATTCCTATGGACTGTACCATTGCGTTTTCAACTTCCCCAACGGAGTTCCAAAGACACAGGATTGGGACGATGGAAAGCCTCCAGAGGGTTATGGCATATTTATCGGAAAGAGGCTCGCGGTGTATTACACTGCCGAGAGCAACCCTTCTGACGGATGGGATCCGCCGTCGGTGCATGGAGACCCGGAAGCGAAGCGGCTTGAAGCGCTCAAGTTCGGTACCGACCTCATTTACTGGGCTCTGACGCACTGAAACTCGCTATCTGGTCAGGTCGGCCTTGAAGAGCCGGCATCACCTGAAGACGGGCAGGCCTCTGATCTCCCAAGTCGGCCCGCCGATCGCTGGTGAGAGTCTTCCGGTATTCCGTGACGCGTCATTTGTCGGAAACCAGATCGCGCCAATCCGAAGTTATCTTGAATCTCCCCACCCCCTTCTTTAGATTTGAATTGATGAAAATTTTGTGGTCAATTGTCCTGGGCTTTGCGATTTCGTTCGGTCTCGCACACGAGGCTCTCGCGCAAAAAACAAGTGCATTCGGGATTGCAAGGCTGAAATATGACGGCGGTGGAGATTGGTATAACGATCCCCTCGAAGAACCAACACTCCTACAGTTCGTGAAGCAGCGGACCAACATCGACGTGGACCCGAATTATTACTACGTCGACATAATGAGCGACGACATGTTCTCATACGCGATGATATTCATGACCGGCCACGGGAACATTCGTTTCACTGACGACCAGGCAAAGCGGCTGCGGGAATACCTCGCGAGGGGCGGCTTCCTTTATGCCGACGATGATTATGGAATGGACGCAGCATTCCGAAGAGAGATTAAGAAGGTCTTCCCTGATAAACAGCTTGTAGAGCTTCCGTTTTCGTACGGGCTCTATCATTGCGTGTTCAATTTTCCGAAGGGCGTTCCGAAGACACACGAGCATAACGGTAAGCCTCCACAAGGCTTCGGGATTTTTCTCGGCAACAGACTTGTCGTCTACTACACCTACGAGAGCAACCCTTCAGACGGCTGGGACCCGCCGGAGGTACACAATGACCCGGAATCAAAACGCCTTGAGGCGCTTGAATTCGGCACAAACCTGGTTTACTGGGCGTTAACACACTAGACGATGGAAGCTGCTTCTTCAGGATTGCAGAACTCGGAAGTACTTGGCATACTTCGGGGCGTGTACCGCCGTAAGGCATTATCGCGGTTTCTCACTGATTCTCTTGTAACATTTTCCGCAATCCTTATCGCTATCACCCTCTCGACGATTCTCGAAATCATCTTCAACTTCGGCACGGCCGGAAGGACTGCCCTATTCTCAGTCTCTGTCCTAATTGTGCTTTTCTTCGTCGCAAAGAGACTGATTCCCGGGATAATGAAGCTATTCAGGCCACCTCAGACGTCAGACATAGCCGAAGTATCACTCGAAGCGGGAAACACATTCCCCGACATTAAGGACAGACTGAGGAACGCAGTTGAACTGCTGTCGAATAAGGAGCAAAAATTCTATTCCGATGAGTTGGCTCTTGCATATATCGAGCAGATATTCCAGGGCGCCTCTCGCATCGATCTCGGCAAGGCCTTGAAGTACAGAGCGTCGAAGAGCTCAAAGCTTACATTGTTGAGTTCGTTTGCGGCAACGCTTCTACTTTTCATCCTCAGCCCGGGCGGGTCTTCGTCAGCGCTGTTCAAGATCATTAATTTCACAAACCGATTCCCAACACCCGCCGCATATTCGATACAGGTAGTACCCGGAAACACCGAGATTTCCCGCGGCGACACGCTGCGCATTACGGCCAAGCTGATGTCTTTGGGTTTGAAAGAGCCTCCGGACGAGATTACCCTGAGCGAGAAATACTCGGGCGAACGCGATTTCGAGACCCATGAAGTCAGAAAGACAGCGGAAGGATCATATCACTATGAACTCCCCAACGTTAGGAACACCCTCGACTACTTCATCTCCGTGGGTGACCAGCACACGCCGGAATATCACGCAAAGGTAGTTGACCTTCCGATAGTTCAAAGCTTCTCCGTGACCCTGGTTTATCCGTCTTATGCGCACAAGACGTCGGAGAAACTCGAGGAAAACATAGGAGATTTTGCAGCATTGGTCGGAACCCGCGCCGAGTTTGCGCTCCGCGCGAACAAGGACCTCCATTCCGCATGGATAGAATTTAATGACACCACAAAGAAGATATTGTCCGTAAACGGGACACGCGCCGGCGGAAGCTTTGTTGTCTCCCGGTCGACAAAATATGTATTGCGCCTTGTCGACGACGACAGCCTCCTTAATCGGGATCCGATAGTCTATTCCATCAGGGCCGTCAAAGACGAGTTCCCAACCTGCGAGATTACCTACCCCGGCAGAGACGTCGACTTAAACAGGGATATGCAGCTACCGCTGAAGATAACCGTAAGCGACGACTACGGCTTTACGAAGCTTCTCCTCGAATACAAGCTCATAAGTTCGAAGTATGTTCCACCCGAGAAAGATTACCGTCAAATTGAGATCCCTCTCCCGAGCAAATCTGCGGGATCGGAGGAAGTATCATATGTCTGGGATCTCACGCGGTTGAGTCTCGTTCCGGAAGATATTATCAGTTACCATGCGAAGGTTTTCGATAACGACATGGTAAGCGGTCCGAAAGCAGCAGTAAGCGCGGAATACGAGCTCAGGCTTCCATCTCTCAATCAGGTTTTCGCTTCGGCGGACAGCGAGCACAGCGGCCTTATTTCCAAAACCGAGGATGCGCTGAACAGGTCGGATGAATTGCAGCAGCAAATCGACAAGATGTCTGAAGACATGAAGACTGCGACCCAGCAGCTGAGCTGGGAGCAGGAAAAGAACATGCAGAACGTACTTCAGAAATTCGACAGCCTGCAAAAGAGAATTGAAAACGTCAAGAAGCAAGTCGAATCGATGACACAGAAGATGCTGGAGAACAAGATAATTTCCCCTCAGACTCTCGAGAAATATCTCGAGCTCCAGAAAGCACTCCAGGAAGTCAATTCGCCCGAATTTCAGGAAGCCTTGAAAAAGCTTCAGCAGGCCATCCAGTCTCTGAACCCGAACATGGTACGGCAGGCCATGCAGAACTTCAAAGTCAATGAAGACATGCTTCGCAAGAGCATTGAGCGAACGCTGGACCTGATAAGACGCGTGGAGATAGAACAGAAACTCGACGAACTGCAGAAGCGTGCCGGGCAGATGGTGGACCAGCAGAAGAATATTGAGAAGTCCACTGCGGAGGGCGACTCCAGCAGCTCACAGACCCGCAGCCAGCTTTCGGAAAGGCAAAAGCAGCTGGAGAAAGAGCTTGCGAACACCGACCGCGCAATGTCCGACTTAAGCCAGAAGATGAGCCGGTTTGCCAGCGAAATGCCGATGAAGAAGCTCGGCGAGGCGGAGCAGAATCTTCAGAAGTCTAATGTGGGACAAAAGATTAAGGATGCGCAGCAGCAGCTGTCGAGCGGCGACTTCTCCAGGGCGATGTCGTCCCAGCAGCAAATCTCATCTGCGCTAAACAACTTCAAACAATCGATTTCCGAGGCACAGAAAGAGATGTTGCGCAATCAGCAAAGAGAGACGGTGAACGCATTGCGCAAGGCACAGCAAAACCTGCTGGACATCTCAAAGGGGCAGGAGTCTCTGATGCAACAGACCGAGCAATCGGGTCAGAGCCCCAGCTCGACGAGGTCTTTGTCAGACAAGCAGAACGAGCTGATGCAGGAGCTAAATTACACGGCCCAGCAAATGATGCAGCTCTCGAACAAGAGTTTTTCCGTGACCCCGCAAATGGGGCGTCAGATGGGGCAGGCATACGGGCAAATGCAGCAGGCGCTCAACCAGCTTCAGCAAAGGTCCGGCCAATCGAGCGCCGCGGACCCGCAGCGCCAGGCGATGGGCTCGATGAACAAAGCAGTGATGACCATCCAGAGTACACTGCAGGCGATGATGCAGGGACAGGGCTCACCGGGAGGCTCTTCGCTCATGCAGCAGCTTCAGCAGTTGGCGGGCCAACAGGAAGGCCTGAACGCTCTTACCCAGAAGCTGGGAGAGAACGGCAGCCTCACGATGCAGCAACAGGCGGAACTTGCCAGGCTTGCCGCGCAACAGGAGGCTATCAGGAAATCGCTTGACCAGATCGCACGCGAGACCGATCAGTCTCAGGAGCAGGGCAGAGTTCTCGGCAGCCTTGACCAAATCGCGAACGACATGAAGCGGGTCGTCTCGGATATGCAGAGCAAGAACATAAAACAGGAAACGATCCAGCGCCAACAAAAAATATTGTCCAGGATGCTCGATGCTTCGCGTTCCATCCGCCAGCGTGACTATGATAACCAGAGAGTTGCGAAGGCCGGAAAGGACGTGTTCGGCAAAAGTCCCGCAGAGCTGAATCTTACAAACGCGAATTCACAGCAGGAACAGCAGCTGCTCAAGCTCATCCGTCAGAATTTCCCGCCGGAGTACCAGAAGATAATCCTGCGCTATTACCAACTCCTTAACAAGAGCCCGGACTAGAGTCGCCTTTGACCCTCTTTCTTGCTCTTCAGATGCTTTTCCCTCACGAGAAAATATCCGGAGGCCCGGACTCATCGAAGTAAAGTTTTGTTGTGGAATTCCGATAATGGATTAGGCAGATTGTATACATGAGACCGCAAAAACCGATAAAAAACAAGGGGAAAAAGAAGAAAGGGAGTCAAAAGGGAAGCCCGCCTTTTGAGTCGCTTTACGACGAGCTCCCCGGCTTCATGTACATCGCCGAGATTTCCGAGATGGGGTTCCACCCGCTAAATTCTGTCGGCGGGTTTGCTTCCCTTACCGGTTACCGGGCATCGGATTTCTTCAAGCCCGACTTCTTCGATACCAGGATCGTCGAAACGAATGACACACAGAAGGTGCGATCGTTCAGAGAAGCAGCTTCTGCAGGGCAAAATTCGAGAGAACTTGCCTACCACCTGAAAAGAAAGAATGGCAAACGTGTCCTGGTAAAAGAGCGGATGGTCGTATTGAGCGCCCGGGGCGAGGCGCGATTGATCGGAGGGGTAATTTCACTCGCATCCGAACAGAAAGCAGCGGCGGCTTCGACGAGCGAAGAAAAGAGGTCGCTCCGGCTGCAAGAGATCCAGAGAATGAATGACCACCTGTTGGAAATCAACCGGCTGAAGGATGAATTCCTGACTAACACCTCTCACGAACTCCGGACTCCTCTCAACTCCATTATCGGCTTCCTGACCCTTCTTGCAGAGGGGTACTATGAGAGCGAGAACGAGATGCGTCTCTTCACAAGGAATGCCCTTGAGAGTTCACGCCACCTGCTTAACGTGATCAACGACATCCTCGATATCTCCAAGATTGAAGCCGGTACGATGGATACGCACATCGAGAAAGTTTACGTTGACGAGCTAATGGAGGAAATCCGGTCGCTCTTCGAGATGCAGGCCGAGCAGAAAGGGCTCACGCTGGAGTGCACGACGAAGAAGAAGCCGATATTCGCAGCAGCGGATATCCAGAAACTCAAGCAAGTACTGATAAACCTGGTGGGAAATGCCATCAAGTTCACGCCTAAGGGAACAGTGAAATTGACGGCCCGCGTCAACGATGACCGCATATTGTTCGTTGTCAGGGACACCGGCATCGGGATACCGGTCGACAAACTGCAAAAGGTATTTCAGAAATTCATACAGGTCGATGGGAGTGCGACCCGACGGTATGGTGGCACCGGACTCGGCCTGGCAATATCAAAGCACCTTGTTGAAATGATGGGTGGAAAAATAGAAGTCAAGAGCAAGGGTGTAGGGACCGGGACAACCGTCCGCCTTGCGATTCCGTGCTGGAAGAAGGAGTAACAGTGAATTCGAAAATATTGCTCGTCGACGACGATGCAGACGCTAGAGTCATACTAAATCGCGTCCTCACAAAAAGCGGATATGAAGTCAAAGAAGCTTCAAACGGCAAGGAGGCTCTTCAGGTTGTCAGAGGCTACATGCCCGATGTGATGTTGGTCGATTGGATGATGCCGGAGATGGATGGCGAGCAATTGGCACGGTGGATCAAGAGCGATTCAACGCTGAGATTCATTTACATCATTCTTTTGACGGCGCGTGGCGACATGAAGGACCAGGTTCGGGGTCTCCAGGCGGGCGCCGATGATTACATCACGAAACCTGCTCCCCACCAGGAAATACTTGCTCGAGTCGAAAGCGGTATGCGGGTTCAGGCGCTGCACAAGGAGATACAGCAGTTGACCCGACGGGTTGCCCTGCTGGAACTCGCGGCTACCGTAGGACATGAGATTAACAATCCGCTGAACGTAATCTACCTCGCTCTCGATATGATGCGAAAATCGCTGAAACAGAAGGAATACGATAAACTGGGAAAGGGTCTGGAATTAATTGCGGAGACGGCAGATCGCTTGAAAGAGATCGCACGCAAGTTCATCGAATTGAGAGACCCCTCGACGACAAGTTACGTAGACAACCTGAAAATGATCGACATTCACAAGAAAAAGAAGGATTCCCGCCGCTAATATCCCGCCCGCCATTTTGCGTTACAGTTTTGATTGGTCGACGATTTACCCCTATCACAAACAAGAGAACTGATCCCCTTAGCTCGCCCCGCTCGGTCGGAGGAGCTCTTCTAAAGAAAACCTGCGCGATTCAGAACCAGGAAAGAAGAGGTGAGGCTGTCCAAAAGAGAGTTTCCCTATCGACTCGCTGCTTACTGAACTCTATCTCTGCTCGGGCTTTTCGTTCTATATCAGGACAACTCGGACAGCCTCGCAAAAAGATATTTACTTGCCCTCTTCCTTCATGTTCTGCTTTATCTCCTGGACCTCTTGGCGTACCTGCTGGGCAAATTTCTTCAGATCTCCCATATGTTTGCGCACGCGGGTACCCGCAGCCTTGTTTTGCTTCTCGTAAAACTTACGGAAGTCTGCCTCAAAGCTGCTCACGAGTTGATGAAGTTCTTCGTACTTTCCCATACGTGACTCCTTCTTTTTGAGCCGAAGGCTCATCAGCCTCCGGCTGAGTTTGTTGTTTGACTTAGGTGGTGTATTCACCGTTTATTTTGACGTAATCATAACTCAAATCGCATGTAAACACCTGCGCCGTTTCCCGTCCGGCGTTGAGCCTGATTGTCATCTCGATTTCCTTCTGTGAAAACAGGCTCTCGATCACGGACAAATCGACATCTTGCGGCTCATTTTTCTTGAAAACGCTGTAATCCCCGATCCTGAGCTCGACCCTCGCAGGGTCAAATCTGGCTTCGCAATTTCCAACGGCGGACAACACTCTCCCCCAGTTGGGGTCTCCACCAAATATTGCCGTCTTCACCAGGGGCGAAACTCCAACGGCGCGGCCCACCCTGACAGCTTCTTCATAACTTGCTGCAGTCTCTACAACGAGTCGTACAAATCGCGTTGCCCCTTCACCGTCTCTAACGATCATGGTTGCAAGCTCGCGAAGGACGGTATTCAGAGCAGATTCGAATATCTTAAACTCACCGGGCGTTTTCAATTTCACCCCGGAAAGACCATTAGCCATCAGAAAGACGGTGTCGTTCGTACTAGTATCGCCGTCGACCGTTATTGTATTAAATGAGACATCTACTCCCTTTCTCAAGAGAGCCTGCAGTTGTCGGTGCTCGATAGCCGCGTCTGTCGTTATGAAACAGAGCATCGTAGCCATATTCGGATGTATCATTCCGGCACCCTTCGCCGTCGCACCAATCCTGAAACTCCTGTTCCTGGATAGCGGAACCTCAACGGCCAACTGTTTCGGAAACTTGTCGGTTGTCATGATGCTCCGGCAGAAAACCCCGTCGCCTTCACGGGCAAGGCCACTCAGCAAGGTAGGCATAGCTTCTGCGATAATATCTGCAGGCAGCTGTCTCCCAATTACGCCTGTAGAGGCGGTCAGGATTTCTTTCTGAGAAATACGAAGCTGTTTCGCTACCTCGGCCACGACTCTCTGCGCGGACCTTATGCCTGCCTTTCCCGTCATGGCATTAGCGCAGCCGCTATTTACCACGATTGCCCGCGCCTTCGGGTTCGAACCTGTAAGGTTTTGTTTTGAAATCAGGATCGGAGCTGCCTGGAACTTGTTTTTTGTGAAGACCGCAGCGACATCGGCGGAGCTATCGCTTACAATGATCCCCAGGTCGGGGAGGCCATTCTGTTTGATACCGGCTGCAATCCCGTTGGCTTTGAAGCCTTCCGGAAAAGTAACCGAGCGATCGTACATCAGATTCATCGCGTTCTTTTCAGGGCTTTCTCGTGCTCTTTCTTCAAGGTCTCCATGAATTCGGGGAGACGATCGTAGAGCCTCTTTGGCGTTCTTGGCTTGCGTTTTTCCAGGACATATGAAGTCATTATGGGCATCGCGACGGTTGAGTCAAGATACGCGACGACAGTGTCGGGCAATTTGCTGGGATCTACCTTCCCCCAGCTTACCGCTTCTGAGGGAGTAGCTCCAGACAGTCCGCCCGTGTCCGCCCTGGCATCGGTGACTTGAATGAAGAAATCGTGTCCCTTCTCATTTATTCCCAGGACTTCCTGAATCTGAGGCTCAGTTTGCAGCATGAAGTTCTTTGGAGATCCGCCGCCAAAAATCAACACGCCGCTGCGGCCCCCACCTTTCTTGGCGCCAAGCACGATTGCAGCGGTCTCATTCACGTCCCTCGAAACATCCAGCTTCAAGCCGTAACCATCGAGCGCCATCGCGGCTACATTCATCCCTATCGAGCTGTCTCCCGGGCTTGAGGTGTAAACGGGCACCGCATATTTGTATGCAGTGGCGAGAACGGAACTATATTTTATTCCAAGTTTCTTCTCGCGTGCGGCAACATATTTCCCGACTCTGTAATGGAACTCCGCAGTACCCATTTCTCTCTGAAATTCGGGTTGCGCGATCAAATATCTGAAAAAAGAGTCTGTCGACAGGAGAACTCTGTAATCGAAGAGAATGTCGTAGATTCGAATTACACCTTCTTTGCGAAGTGTCCGGTCATCGACGAAGGGAGTCGCCTTATGAAGGGAATGTCCTATCGCAAAATGAGTGTCGTGATAGAGGTTTGCTCCCGTTGAGACGATCCAATCGACAAATCCTGCCTTGATTAGAGGAACAACGCATGATCCGCCCAGACCCGCCGGAGTGAGAGCTCCTGTGAGGCTCATACCAATCGTGACATCCGGATCAAGCATCTTTTGGGCGAACAATTGTGTGGCTTCCCGCAAGCGTGCTGCGTTGTATGCTTGAAAATAGTTATCTATAAGTTCGGTGACCTTGATCCCTTTTGGAATCGGCTGAGGGACGATCTTCTTCCCGCTCAAGAATTTTGATTTTGCCATGTTCGATTTTGCTCAAAAATAACAGGTTTTTTTTGTCAATAGCAAGGAAATATTCAAAAACCGAGAAAATAAAAAAAGAGGGCCTTGTCCGCACAATGGCCCTCTTTTCGTGCCCAACCTTCAAATTGGGCAAATTTCAAGTGTTCGGTCAATGAAAGAAGAACCGTGCACCCAGACTTGCGTCGACTCCCATCGCTGTGGCTGGCGCCACGTACAGCACAGGAGCCATTTCGACAAACACGTCGAGCGGGACAGCGTAGGGCATCCAGTCGAGTCCAATCACGCCACGCACCCCGACCGCTGTGGGAAGTGCATTGCCGCTCTCGTAATCCAGTCCGACTCCGTAATACAATGGAAGGCGTTGATCTGTCTTTATCAAATCAAAGTCGTGCCAGACATAGTCGGCATTGAAGTGAAGATAGCTTTGCGAATCAGAATAATAGACATTGTCGCCGAATCTTTCCCATCTCGTGCCGTCCGACCATCCAATCGCAATATCTAGTGCATTTATACCGGATGTCCAGAATTTGGCGCTTATCCCTGTCGGTCCTCCTACTATGATCCCCGCTCCAACACCACGGGTTTGTGCATGCGAGTTTCCGGAAAACACTAGGAGTGTAAATAAAGTCAAGATTATCGCTGGTTTCTTCATTGTTGCCCTCCTCTTGGAATTCAAATATCAGTCTGTGCTTAGTCAGTATTCACTTGATACAGCACCACATAAATATTGTCGTCTCCCGGGTACCTGAGAACCTGAACGTCGTGATAATTACCATTCAGCTGAAGCGTTACTTGAACCGAACTCTCATACCGGAAGATTTGAGTGTTCCTGATGAGCGGACTGTTCTTCAACTCGTTCATCCTGTCAAAATCGACGCTCGTATCAGGTATGGTTATGTAAAGCCAATTATCCTGGCCGATCCAGGCCTGCACATTCCCTATTTTCCTGGCTGCCTCTATTTTCAGTATGTACCCGTTGGATTTCTGCTCCGCAGTTATCCTGGATATGTCAAACGACGGGGTCGACAGGAGGCTGACCGACGAACATGACGAAAAAAGTGCGGCCATGCCGACGGCTAGCAACACTGCAGCAAGTAATCTGATTGACCTGCCTTTGATCAGCCAGGCCTTCCCTGTCCTTAGCATAAGATCCTGTGCGCTCTCCTCTTCGTTGATCTAATATATAAATGCAACGACGATGCCAAAAGAAATACCGCAAATTTTCGTTTCTGGTGACACGACGACTTCAAGCGTGTAAGAAATGCGCATGTGTCACGCACGACTTGCACTAAGTCCGATAGATTCCGCACTTTCTATTAGATCAGTTGGCAGACCGAAGTGGATAAATATGTCCTGCAGGCCTAACGCAAAATGAGGAAGTTTTTCCGTGTAAAAACGCCACAGCAGCGTGATGTTCCCAAACTCTCGCTTCTTTTTCGGCTTAGATGACGATAAATCAAAGAGAATTGACGGCACATCTGTTGCCGTTCTTCTCAAAAAGCGATACATTAATTGACAAGGAAGGGCTTGTGCGAGTATCTGTAGACGGCGATCCATTTCATAACAGCATTAACGTTATGGCCGCAACGGAAAGCTCAAGCCCAGCCGTGCTAATCTCAAAGACAAGACGAGCTCAGAGGAAACAGCAATCTGGGCTGAAGTGATCCGGGATGAATACATTTTTGAAATTATGGCCATAAATTAAAAGCGCGATGGGACGGCAAGATGGTAATCTGGCATAACACCGAGGATGCGCCGAGGACGCCCGCCGAAGTTTTCCCAAACGACAAGGTAGTCATCTGGATAGGAAGCTATCCGATAGAACTGGGTCAGGAAATTGCGGTTGAACTCGAAGTGACCAACAAGAGTTCAGAGGAGCGGCATCAGAAGGTGGAGGCGGAGTGGAGGTACAACGATTATAGCCGGAATAACAGCTATTGGACCGCGATCGTAGGCCCATTCAAGGCCGGAGAAAAAATAGAATACAAGATTGTCGGTGTAGGCCCTGACGGGTTGAACCACGTGCAAATCGACAGGTTTGCTGTCGTGGATCGCAGGAAGCAGAACAAGAACGGGAATGTATCGTAAGAATCCGTTCAAAATTGTTTCTGACGCATCACGTAGAACAATTTCCGCAGAACACAACAACCGAATAAAGTGGTCTGATTGGTCATCAGAATATAGAGACACCGCATAAGCTGCGGCGCAATACTCAATGAAAAAAATGGAACTAAAGGAGGAATTATGCCGAAAGACAGTCTAACAATTACTGACAATCGTACGGGTAAACAGTATGAACTCCAGATTGAAAACGGCGCAATACGCGCAAGTGAGTTGCGGCAAATTAAGGTGAAGCCGGAAGAATTTGGCCTGATGAGCTACGATCCCGCTTTCATGAACACCGCATCATGCAAGAGCAAGGTGACTTTCATCGACGGCGACAAAGGGATCCTGCGCTATCGCGGATATCCGATCGAGCAGTTGGCGGAAGAAAGCAACTTCATGGAGGTCGCATATCTGGTCGTCCACGGTGAGCTCCCCAAGAAGGAAGAACTGGAGAACTGGAAGTATCAGATCATGCACCATACCTATGTCCATGAAAACATCAAGAAGTTCGTGGACGGATTTCACTACGATGCCCACCCCATGGGGATGTTCACGAGTACCATGGCCGCCCTGTCCACCTTCTATCCTGATGCAAAGGAGATATTCGACCCGCAATCCAGACAGCTTCAGACGTACAGACTAATCGGAAAGGTTTCCACGATCGCTGCCTACGCTTATCGTCATGCGATGGGTTTCCCTTACACGTATCCGGACAATGATCTGAGTTACGCCGGCAATTTCCTCGGCATGCTTTTCAAGATGAGTGAGCCGAAGTACAAGCCGAATCCGACGATCGAAAAGGCGCTGGATGTACTTTTCATTTTGCACGCCGATCACGAACAGAACTGCAGCGCGAATGCAATGAGAAGCGTCGGATCGTCATATGTCGATCCCTTCTCGGCCCTCGCGGCGGCATCGGCGGCTCTCTACGGCCCGCTTCACGGCGGCGCGAACGAGGCCGTCCTCAGGATGCTGAAGGAAATTGGATCGAAGGACAAAATCCCCGCATTCATCAAGGAAGTGAAGGAAGGAAAGAGCGATAAACGTCTGATGGGATTCGGGCACCGTGTCTACAAGAATTACGATCCGCGGGCGAAAATAATCAAGAAGCTTGCTGACGACGTGTTCGAAGTGACGGGAAAGAATCCGCTGCTCGACATCGCCCTCGAACTCGAGAGGATCGCCCTGCAGGATGATTACTTTGTATCAAGGAAGCTATATCCGAACGTGGATTTCTATTCAGGCTTGATCTATCAGGCGATTGGCTTCCCTGTAGACATGTTCCCCGTTCTGTTCGCTATCGGAAGGACGGCGGGCTGGATTGCACAGTGGCAGGAAATGCTGCTGGACAAAGAGCAGAAAATTGCTCGTCCCCGACAGCTCTATCTTGGCTACGACCAGCGTGATTACGTTCCGATAGTCAGAAGGTAAGTCACGCATTTCCGTCAAATGAGAAGAGCGGCGCGCTAACTTGCGGGCTGCTCTTTCTTTTTTTGGCCGGAGCTCCAACTGCTGTAAATTGCTTGCCAGTGGGCCATTTCATATTTTCTAATGGCGCTCGGCGTTTCAAAGGTCGAGCAAACCCCTCCGGATAACCGAATACGAAGGAATGCATGAAACCGATCTTGATTGGCATTGCAGGCGGCACGGGTTCAGGAAAGACGACAGTGACCCGCAAACTCATAGAACTCCTTCATTTCAAGGATGTTGTCATTCTCCAGCATGACTCATATTACAGGGACCTTTCCTCCTTCCGCACCAGCAGGATTGCCGAAATCAACTTCGACCACCCGAACTCGCTGGACACGGCACTCCTGGTCAGGCATCTCAAGAAGCTGAAGAGCTCCCGGCCGATCGAAAAACCGGTGTATGACTTCAACACCTATCGCCGGTTGAAGAAAAAAGAGATTGTACAACCCGGAAAGGTGGTCATACTCGAAGGCATATTGATATTCCTCGACAAGGCGCTCCGTGACCTTATGGACATAAAGATATTCGTCGATACCGATGCCGACGAACGACTCCTCAGGCGTCTCAAAAGGGACATAACGGAGCGCGGCAGGTCAATCGATTCCGTAATGGCGCAGTATATCAGCACCGTGAAACCGATGCATCTCGAGTTTGTCGAGCCGAGCAAGCGATGGGCCGACGTGATAATCCCGAAAGGCGGAGAGAACGAAATCGCTATTGGGATGCTGGCATCGCGAATCCGGTCGTTAATCAATGAAGACAAATAGACCCAATTCAGGATTCCGGTATGACCGACGGTATAATATTCGGCCATAACACCGACTCCAGGATCGTCGCCGTCTATCAGACAAGCGATACGACTGTCAAGATAGTAAGGCGCATCGATGGGAAGACAACGACCCAGGAACGCAAATTCTACCCGTTTCTATTCCTGAAGGATGCTGCCCTGCTCAGAGGCTTCGACAAGAAATTCTGGGAAGTCAAACTCGCGGGGACGAACTACTACCAATACCTATGCATCTTTCGCAGGTGGTCGGACATACGCGCCGCCCTGCGCAAGATCACAGAGAACCTGAGCGTCAGCCAGGGAGACACTTCTCAGGACCTGTCAGAAACCGACGAGGTCTACGTAAGGCAAGATCCCGTATTTCAATTCCTCATGCAGACGGGAATGACGCTCTTCAAAGAAATGGAATTCACCGAGCTGACACGGATGCAGCTCGACATAGAGACGTTTGCACGATCGGGGTTTTCCAACGCATCAAGAAAAGAGGACAGGATAATCCTTATTTCCCTCTCCGACAGCACCGGATGGGAATATGTCGTCGATGGCCGGGAAAAGTCCGAAACGGAGATGCTGAACGAGCTGGTCAACATAATCAGAGAAAGAGACCCTGACGTGATCGAGGGGCACAATATCTACAATTTCGATTTGCCTTACCTCATGCGGCGGGCGGAGATGAACGGAGTAAAATTCAGAATCGGAAGAGACGACCTGGAGCCGAGAGTTTTCACTTCCCGCCTTTCGTACGCGGAAAGAGAGATAGAATATTCGAACGTCGAAATCCCGGGCAGGCAGATTATAGATACATGGCTCCTCGTTCAGAGCTACGATTCGACGAGACGGGAGCTCGAAAGCTATGGGCTAAAGAACGCGGCGAAATTCTTCGGCTTCGCATCGGAGGACAGAACTTACATCGAAGGATCGAAAATATCGGAGACCTGGCTGAAAAATCCGGAACTTCTTGTGAAGTACGCGCTCGATGACGTACGCGAGACGAGGCTTCTCGCAGAGTACCTGTCGCAGACGAGCTTCTACCTTTCGCAGGTTCTCCCCTTTAGTTACGGTCAAATTCCAAGGACAGGCTCGGCAGTGAAAATAGAATCTCTTTTTGTGAGGGAGTACCTCCGCAAGAAGCATTCCATCCCGCGTCCGCAGACCGGCAGGCAGACAAGCGGCGGTTACACCGACGTATTCCTCCGCGGCGTGGTTGGACCGATCGTTCATGCAGATGTGGAGTCGCTGTACCCCTCGATCATGATTACGTACAAGATATCTCCCGAGGGTGACGCATTGGGTGTTTTTCAGCGGACACTCAAGCACCTGACGAAACTCCGCTTGGACACGAAAAAGCAGATGAAGGCTGAGACAGATCCTCCCGCGAAGTTCAAGCTTGACGCGATGCAGTCTTCCCTGAAGATACTCATAAACTCCTTCTACGGATATCTCGGTTATTCACGCGGGATATTCAACGACTATTCCGCCGCAGATGTGGTCACCGAAACCGGGCAGAAGATTCTCCGGCAGATGATTTCCCAAATTTCGTCGGCGGGCGGAAAAGTTCTGGAGGTGGACACTGATGGATTGTACTTTGTGCCTCCTCCGGAATGTGCCGACGAGGAAGCTGAGAACAAGTTCGTGGCCGGCATTTCCCATTCCCTGCCCCAGGGAATAAACCTCTCGCTAGACGGACGGTTCCGGAGAATGCTGAGTTACAAAAAGAAGAACTACGCGCTGCTCGGTTACGATAACAAGGTCAGGATCCGCGGCTCTGCGCTGATTTCGAGGAGCATGGAAAAATTCGGTCGCGAGTTCATTCACACCGCAATCGAATTCATGCTGAACGAAAATATCCAGGGCCTCCACGAACTGTATGTCGAATATGTCCGGAAGATAGGGAGGCGGGAAATTCAGCTTTCCAAGATGGTACGCACCGAATCGGTGAAAGAGTCAGTCGACGAATATCTCTCGGCGGTAAGGGCGAACCGAAGGAACAGGACGGCGAGCTACGAAGCGGCCATCAGCGCCGGCATAGACCTTCGGCCCGGCGACAGGGTTTCTTATTACATTTCGGGAAACGAACCGACCCCACGGTCATTCATGAACGCAAGGCTCTTTGACGAGGATAACCCGGATCAGCCGGAATACAATTCCAACTACTATTTACGGAAACTCGGCGAATACGCCCAGAGATTTCAGGAATTCTTCAGCCCGGCGGATTTCAGGAAAGTCTTTTCCTCCGACGAGGACATGCTCTTCAAGATTTCGGTGGAGGGAGTGAAGATGAAATCGGAAGATGTCAGCACCGCGGAGTCGAAGATCGAGGAAGAACAGGAAGAATGACCGCCTTTCGGGACAGCATGGGCCGTGACCGACGGATGATGTAATTCCAAGCCATTGCCGCTTCGAACGAGCGGACGAGAACTCTTCTCCATCGTCTCCAGGATTTTTTTTCTTTGTATGAGGCAACTACTACCCCTCGAACTCTTTCCTCAGTATCTGAAACCCCTGCCTCTCCAGAATCTTCGCGGAGGCTTCCAGTATTTCCCCTGTTTCGAAAGACAGTCTGAACATCCCTCCCGCTCCCTCGCGCACCTTTAGCAGCTCAATATCTTTTATGTTGATGCCTGAGTCTGCAAGAGTAGAGGTTATCTCCTTCAGGACGCCGACCCTGTCCTCGACGACCACGTACATGTCGTAAAGCGGGCGGAGGAATCCTTTCCCGCCCTTCTTGATTTTCGTCCGTGCCAGCTGCGCCTCTTCAAATTCGCATCCTACCTCGTTCAGCCTTGCTTCCCTCACAAGAAGGTCGAGATTTGAGAGTCTGCGGATAAGAGCGTCAAGGACGCTGCCGATGTTTTTCCGGTTGGCGGAAATCACGTCCCTCCAGACGGAAAATTCGCTGGAAGCTATCCTCGTCATGTCCCTGAAGCCTCCGGCTGCAAGCGTGTTATAGTGTTCATCCTCGGAGGACAACTCGTTTACGAGATTCACAAGTTCCACCGCGAGAAGTTGTGGCAAATGACTGATCGCGGCGGCGATCTTGTCGTGCTGGGCAGCGTCCATGAAAAGTATCCTTGCACCAAGCTGCTGGACTATCTCCACCAACGGCGAAATGACCTGCCCCGAATATTCCCCCAGCGGACTCAGCACGTACACTGCGTTCTGGAAAAGGAAAGGCTGTGCAGCCTCCACACCGGATTTTTCGGAACCCGCCATCGGATGTCCGCCGACAAAGTAGACGTTTTCCGGAATGACTTTGCCGGCAGCGACCATAATCGGCAGCTTAACACCGGCAACGTCCGTAATTACTGCGCCTGGAGAGACTAAAGGTGCAATCTCTTCAATGACGCCTATTGTCCTGTCGGATGGCACACACAAGAAAATCACTTCAGGGTTCTCGCTGCATAGGGCCGTCAGATCGGGTTTGATAGTGACAGCCGGAATCTGTTTTAAGATTTGTTCCCTGTTCTCCGGCTTGTCTACTATGAACACATCGTGCCCTGAATTCGACAGCGACAGAGCGATTGAGCCGCCTATCAATCCGCACCCGACAACGCCTATTCTTCGTAAGGAATCGGGATCCGCTCTGTGGTTCTGCACTGTTCTCCCTTCCCTATTCGGGAATTTCTCTCCCGATTGCCTTCGCGATCAAGCGCACCTCTTTCATCATCTGCGTGAACTGGTCGAGAAAGAGCGACTGCGGGCCGTCCGACAATGCCTTACCGGGCTCGTTATGCACCTCAACCATGATGCCGTCTGCTCCGACTGCAACCGCAGCTCTCGCAACAGGGACGACTTTCTCGCGGATTCCGGTGGCGTGCGACGGATCGACAATGACCGGCAGGTGACTCTTCTTATGAACTACCGGAATAGCGTTTATGTCCAGGGTATTCCTCGTGGAGTTTTCAAACGTCCTGATGCCGCGTTCGCAAAGCATCACTTCCCTGTTCCCGCCTGCGAGGATATACTCGGCTGCCATCAGCCACTCTTCGACGGTGGCTGCCAGCCCGCGCTTGAGCATGACCGGCTTGGATATTTTTCCGATGTCCTTCAGAAGGGTGAAGTTCTGCATATTCCTGGCGCCTATTTGAAGTATGTCCGCATACTCGGCAACGAGATCGATCTGGCTCCTGTCCATTACTTCAGTTATGACCACGAGCCCGAATTCGTCCCCTGCCCTACGCAGAAGTTTTAACCCTTCTTCACCCAGCCCCTGGAACGAATATGGAGAAGTCCTCGGCTTGAACGCGCCGCCGCGGAGCACCTTTGCGCCGCCTTTGGCCACGTGCTCCGCTACCGCAAACAGTTGCTTCTCGTTCTCAACGGCACATGGCCCGGCCATGACAACCACTTCGCTCCCGCCAATCTTCACCCCTTTTATGTCGATTACGGTTCCTTCCGGTTTGAAAGTCCGGTTTGCCAGTTTATAAGGCTCGGTGACCCGGTAAACTTCGTCGACACCCGGGAGGACCTGGATTTGCCTGTGATCGAAATCCGGTTTGACTCCGATGGCACCCAGTATTGTGCGCGAAACGCCGGTTGATCTGTGTACATCGAAGCCGAATTCATTAAGAACCTTTATGACATTCTCAATCTCGTCTTCGCTCGCCTCTTCTTGGAATACAACTACCATTTATTTCCCTTTCATATCCTCTTGTTTTTCAATTTTGCGGCGGCAACGCGCCGTTTGAGCAGCTCTGAAACCAATACCGGGTTGTGAGATTCAAACACCCGATATGTTTGATACGTCCAGTGAGTTTCGGATTTTAAATAGAATATGTCTATAGATACAATAAGGTCATTTCCCCCGGAGGGGAAAATAGTAGTAGGAGTAAAACCAATTGGCCCACGTGGACCGGGGGGTGGAAGGAGCAGCAGAATCATCGTTCGAAGCGGCTCTCATTCTGCTTATGTCAATCTCTTTTCTCAATGCGTTAATATAAACACTTATCGTTCAATTGTGCAAGGAGGAAAATTCTGAAGCTAAGTGCGGCCCACTTAGGAAGTGAGTCGCAAATAGCCATCAGCACTTTCCCTGTCGGGCTGTCCGCGGAGTCATGTACACAGAGAGACGGGATCCCAGCGCATTGCTCACCCTGAACAGCGTCTTCAAAGTCGGATTCCCCGAACACCTGAGCAGTTTCGTTATGTACGATGAGGAACAAGCGAGCGATATCGCAAGTTCGGACCTGGTCATATTCTGGGCCGCCATTAGTACGGATATTTTCTCCGCGATGTCGAGCAGCACCCCCTCATAAACATAAGCGGGATCATCCTTGCATTTAGCCAGGAGCTTGTCGAATCTTTTTCTGGGTTCCATACTCATCCTCCCGCTGTGCCATTAACGGAATCAGACAAAAGCTTTGCCTTCTTCAAATCCGATTTTGACAACGGGCTTTTCTTCTTCCTGAAAGCGTGCAATAACACAACCAGGCGTTTCCCCGTAGTCGGCAGAAAAGTACAAAGGATCCTCACTTGGAAGGACTTGAAGGCATAGATATTGTCCTCCTCATGTTGAAATTTCTCCTCGTTCCTGATTTCCCCCTGATCGCAAAATAGCCTGAGGAGATTTAACACCCTCTTCAAATCGGGATCGGACAAACGCTCGATGAAATCCAGTACTTCACATCGCCCGGTTTCATCAACGTGAACCGAGATCTCCCCTCTACTTCCAGAAGCTAGCTGTCTGATTAGCATTTTCAGTCAACCTCCCGCGTTAAAATTGCTCAGGCTGCGCCAACTTTTCCCTAGAATGGCCGAATCCGTTGCTCCTTGACCGTTAAAGCTAATACTTCGTCATCAAAAAAACACACAACCTGGACACTCCAATGGCACCCGAATCCCGTCACAGGAAGCTGACCTCTGTCAGTATCGGTCCAGCCTGAAATTTTCACCGAGGTATAGTTTCCGTGCTTCCGGATCATTGGCAAGGTATTCTGAGCTCCCTGACTTCAGTATCTTCCCTTCGAACAGCAAGTAGGCCCTGTCAACAATTGAAAGTGTTTCATGTACGTTGTGGTCGGTTATGAGCACACCGATCCCCTTCTGCTTGAGGCTGACCACAATCTTCATGATGTCTTCGACGGCGAGGGGATCTATCCCGGCAAATGGTTCGTCAAGAAGCATGAACTTCGGTTCGGTCGCGAGAGATCTCGCAATCTCCGTCCTTCTTCGCTCGCCGCCGCTCAACGCGTAGCCCCGAGTCTTGCGTATGTGAGCTATACCGAGCTCGTTCATGAGGTCGACGCATCTCTTCTTTCTCTCGGTGTGCTCCATTTTCCTGTATTCGAGTACCGCTAGGATATTATCTTCGACGGTCATTTTCCTGAAGATTGACGCCTCCTGCGGCAGGTAGCCGATTCCGAGGCGTGCCCTCCTGTACATGGCGAGTGTTGTTATTTCAGTACTGTCGATAAACACGCGACCGGAATTCGGTTTAATCATTCCTACCATCATGTAGAACGTGGTGGTCTTCCCAGCCCCGTTGGGTCCCAGTAGTCCGACAACCTCCCCTTCCTTGACCTCGACTGAGACTCCGTTGACGACGTATTTTTTCTTATAGCGCTTCTGAAGCTCACGAGAGTAAAGCACACTCCGGGCGTTTTCTCCGGATGTCTTCGTGATTTCCTGCTGCTCGACCAGGTTTTCGCTCACTTCCAGCTCGCGGGAAAGTCAACCCTTTCGGGTCTATTCTTGATATAAACGAACCCTGTGAGATTGTAGATGCCTGTATTGTCCGCAATCATCTTTTCAGGATAGTAGTCGCCTTCGACCCCGCTTATAACCGCTATCCTGTCTATTTTTCCGTCCGTAAAATACATCACGACGCGATCGCCGCTCACTCTGTTGATTCCATTCGGCTTGTTCTTATCGTAGAGATAATACAAACTCGTGGCGTTACTTTCAACAATTATGCGGTCGACCTTGCGGTCCTTCAGAAACATGGTGAGCCTTCTCCCCTTCAACTGGTTGAACCGGTTGGTATAGATTGAGTCGCTCTGCGAAACAGCGAATGCTGCGCCAATCACGTTGACACGCGAGACCTGCTTATTGACTATGTACACGTCGATGCTGTCGCCGGTTAGCTGGTTGTCCTCGTACCACACGACGGGCTTTTTCTGAAGAACAACGACGCTGTCCTTCGAGAAATAAGTTCCGAGCCCGCATCGCGCGGAGAGCGAACCGCGGATTATGAGCACGCTGTCTTCCGCAACGAACCTCTGGTTCGAGGTATCTCTGAACGCCTGCATGGTTTTCGAAGTAATCATCAAAGTGTCGATTTTGCCGTCGGAACTCGTGTCGATCTGGACGAGGAGCGGCTTGCCGGACATGAGGCTGAAGTCTCTCTTTTCATAATTCTCGAAGTGGGAGCCGTAAATAGTCACGTTGTTCTGAAGACTCCTTATCCGAACCTGCATGTCGGCGATCGTCTTACCATCGTCCCGATAATAGATCAGCCGCTGTGCTCTCAGATGTGACACGGAATCCCGCACAAAAACGTTGCTGAAAAAGTGCGCTACCTTCGTCTGCGAGTCGTAGCTGCCGCTGTCCGCGGTCAGCGTGCGCTTACGGTCGTTCAGATAGACGGGCGTGTTTGTGGTTACGGTGCTGGTCTTGCCGGAATAACGGGCCCGCTTCGTGAGGAGGGTCAGTGTATCGTCCCTGACCTCGACGTTGCCGTAGAGGTCCACGATGTCCATCGTCAGGTTTTGCAGCGCGCTGTCGCACCTGAGGACGGTGTTCACATGCTGAAGCGTCACGTGGCCAATGAGCTCCCGGTAAGAGTCCGCACCGATCGTGTAACCAATCAGGCTGTCTGCATGCACCAGATGGACGGTCCGATCCTGGGCATGCACCGGAGAAGCAGCGGTGAAGCAAAAGAGCAGGAACAGCAAGAAAGACGGAACCAGCAGGCGGCAATTAATGATCCATCCATTCCGCCACTCGGCCCGGAGTTTTTGTCTGCAATGAATTGAGTCGGATTCTTCAAATTGTAGAATTATCAGGCATAAATTCATTTCGTGCTCTTTGCCTCCCCGCTGACGTTGAATATCCTGTAGTTGCGCAGATCGCGATCGGATTCGAACCCGATTCCCTCTATGGTTTCCTTGGGAGACACGATCCTCACATACACATCGGATGTAATCTTCTCCGTAGAATTGTTCCAGAACAGCCTTTGCGTCCAGAGAGACGTGCCGCTGTCGCTGTGAGCGTACACGTTGCCTATCGCCTCAAGGTTGTTGTTCTGATTGTTGACAATTCCGCTGTCGGCGGTGAGATAGCTTGTGTGCCTCCCCAGATCATCAAAGAAATCGACCCTGATGCTGTCCCCGAGATACGTCATGTTGCTGTTATTGAAGACCATGAGGTGGCCGGCCTTCAGGATACCCCGTGTCATTCCGCTGTCCGTGAAAACTATCGTCGAGTTCCAGCTCTCCTGATCGGGAAGCTGGCCGGAGACAGGGACGACCGTGGGCTTGAGCTTATCGGCACAGCCGTAGAAGCTGACAGCTGAGAGCTGGAAAGCCATTAAGAAGAGGAAGATGAATCTCTTCATGATTCCGATTTTGGGGAGAGCCCGGCTTTCACCAGATCGTGCAGATGGAGCATTCCTATCGGCCTGTGTGAGTCGTCCGTTACTATAAGTTGTGTAATATTGAAATTCTCCATCGCCTCTATCGCTGCGACAGCAAGGGCATTCGGCTTGATGACCTTCGGATTCTTCGTCATCATATCCTCTGCCGTTATTTTCGAGAATTCGTGATCTTTTTGAAGGAGCCTTCGCAAGTCGCCGTCCGTAACTATTCCGGTCAATTCACCGGAAAAATTTACTACACATGTTGCCCCAAGACGTCCCGATGTCATCGCAAGGATGGTTTCCTTCAACGATGCCGTGCTCAAGACCTTAGGCACATCTCTTCCCTTCACCATCAATTCCTCGACCCTGAGGAACAGCCTCTTGCCAAGATTGCCGCCGGGATGATAGAAGGCAAACTTTTCTTCTGTGAAGTGATTCCGGTTCAACAGCGTTATGGCAAGCGCATCTCCGATTACGAGTGCGGCAGTAGTGGAAGCGGTCGGTGCCAGATCGTACGGACAGGCTTCCTGCTCCACGCCGGCATCAAGCACATAGTCGCTTTCCCTGCCGAGCTTCGAGTTCTTGTTTCCTATGATTGAAATTATCGGGACACCGATTCTCTTGAACATCGGGAGGAGCTGGACAACTTCTTCTGTATCGCCGCTCTTCGATATGCAAATGACCACATCCTCCGGTCTGACCATACCGAGGTCGCCGTGGACCGCGTCGCTGGGATGGAGAAAAATCGCGGGGGTACCGGTTGAATTCATGGTCGCCACAATCTTGCGGGCAATGAGCCCCGACTTACCCATCCCTGTAATAACGACTCTTCCCTCGGTTTTCGCTATGAGCTCGACCGCTCCTGCAAAGGCCTGGTCGAGTTTGCCTTCCAGCGCTCTGACCGCTTCGGCCTCGATCCTTACGACCTCTTTTCCCTTTTCCACAGCATCCATCACTGTTTTCCTTTCCTTCCACGGACGAATCTCGAAACGAGCCTCGATACGAAGGAGCCTGATGCCCCTTGCTCGAATTCGATCTCACCTATGTCCATCTTTCTCCAGAATTTATTGTATAGGACAAAAGCGCGAACGAATTCCGCATCGGAATAACTTTCCAAATCGTCAAACACCTGCCCCGCGGAGTGATATTCGCCCTTCGCTCCCCGAAAATTTCTTTGTCGGTCCAGCTCGCTAAGGTATCCCGTCACCGGAATGATATGATTCATCTTCAGGTCCCCATCTCTGACCCATATACCTCGATGGCCTCTGCAAACGGCAAGAGTCGCCAGGCCGTTTGCGCTCGCGGCCGGAAGTCTGATCTCCTTTACCGGAGCCGAACATTTGGGACAACACTCACCGGGAATCCAATCGGAGATCGACCATGTCCTTGCCCTTCTTAGTTCAAGCTCATCGAAATTTCCCGTCAGTGTCATCAATTCAACGGACACGGTTTCTTCGGCCATCTCATGAATAACAATGGTGACGCTCGTCGTCGCGTCCTCGGCTCCACCCAGGGCAAAGACAGGAGTCACGAGTTCGAGATTGTCTGGCTGGGGATTTTGTCGGCCAAGAACCAAATGTCCGGGGTCGCGCTTTCCAAGCCCAACTACATCCATGCCGGCGATCCGTTCTCGATAGCGGCGGTAGGTTTCAGAACTCCCGGGAAGCTGGCGGTTTATCAAGTCGCGTTCAAGCGCATTTAATTGGCGTGGAAACTCTTTTCCATTATTCGAGATTGGAAGAGGCACTACTTCTTTTGTGCTTTCAATATCAAATCGATTATTTCGCGCACGGCCCCGTGCCCGCCTCGCACCTTTGCGACATAATCGACCTTGATCCTGACATCGCGCACCGCGTTTGCGGGCGCGGCGCTGAAACCCACTCTCTGCAGCACCGGCAGATCGAGTATATCGTCGCCGACATATGCGATTTCAGAATCCGATAGCGAGTGAGTCTTCTTTATCTTTTCGAGCGGGGTGATCTTGTCGATGGATCCCTGAAACAAGTCGACGATGCCAAGCTCGTTCGCACGCCGCTTGACCGCTTCTGAGCTGCGCGCAGTTATTATCCCCACCCGTATTCCGCTGTGTATCGCGTTTGCAATCCCGAACCCATCCTTGGAATCGAAGACTTTGAGTTCGAGGCCGTCGCTCCCGTAAATGATGGTCCCGTCTGTGAGAACACCGTCGACGTCCAGAAAGATTGCCTTTATCTTCTTCAGCTTCGGAACCAGCATCTGTGCACGAGTCATTTCACAATCTCACGTCTAAGTATGTCGATTTTTCTGACCTGCTCAAGAAGGGGTTCGAACAAGCTGAACTTCAGCTGCGTCGAGGAATCGCTTAAGGCCCTGGCCGGTTCCGGATGAGTTTCGAGGAACAGCCCGTCGATTCCCACTGCGACGCCCGCCCGTGTAATGGGAAAAATATATTCCGGCTGACCGCCAGTTTTGTCTTTCTCGCCGCCAGGAAGTTGAAGGGAATGAGTCGCATCAAGGATGACCGGGAAACCGCTTTGCCGCATTATCACCAGGGACCGCATATCGACGACAAGATTGTGGTATCCGAACGTGGTACCGCGCTCCGTCAGCATGACACGATCGTTGCCGGTCTCCTGCACCTTCTCACCCTGCAAACGCATATCTTCAGGGGCCATGAACTGTCCCTTCTTTATGTTCACGGCCTTGCCGGTCCGGCCGGCGGCCTGAAGAAGCTCGGTTTGACGGCAAAGAAACGCCGGTATCTGAAGGACATCGGCAACTTCGGCAGCGGCTTCGACTTCTGTTTCCGAGTGAACGTCGGTCAGAATAGACAAACCCAGCTCTTTCTTTACCTCGTCGAGGATCTTGAGTGCTTCATCCATTCCGATTCCGACAAACGATTTGCCGCTCGTCCGGTTTGCCTTCTTATAACTCGACTTGTAGATATACGGAAGGCCCAATTTGTCGGTTATTCTCTTTGCGTCCCTCGCCACTGTAAGTGCGAGCTCCCGGCTTTCCACGACGCAAGGTCCCGCAATGACTACGAGTGGATTAGAATCGCCTATTTTTATCCCGCCAATAGTTACCATGCCCGCCACTTCACGTTAACTCTTCATTTTATGGTATAAACGTCACATCTGAATAGCAAATTAGCAAAGAGTGGAGGAGAAAAAAAGCCGCCCCGGGCGCGGGAGTGATAAAGAATGACGCCAACCATCCGTATGGACCGCAGTTTGGAACTGCTTAATTCCTTCAATGAAGATCAGAAGCACAAAGGACAAAATAGGTTACCTTGCGCGCATTAGAATACCCAAGGCACTCCGAGTATGTGAGCGTACAAGGCTGCTACTTGATAGCGCGACATAAGAGAACGCTTGTATCAAATTCGTACAGGTAGTGTATCAAAACCGAACGTCCGCCGTCAGGGTGTCTATGAGAAACCAACAATGCAGGTAATTTTCTGAGCAGGATGATCCGGCATATTTGTTGCAATGTGATTGTGAAAAAAAGCACAATTGGACGGCGATGCACTTGGGAACGAATTTGTTTGAACAGCGACGAAAAGGGAATCAGCGAGGGGTATTGCCCCATTTACATCCTCGCACGCCTTGTCTTTGAGGTGCCTTAATACAATTCACCATTTTGTACGAACGATCAGGAGGATGAAATGAGAGGGTTGCAAAATGTCCGCGCTATTTATATTATGGCGGTAAGTTTCGCCATGTTTCAATCGTGTAGTCAAAACATCAACCATGAACAATCGCCCACAGCTGCAGGCACCGTTCAAAAAGCGGATAGCACAGCTAAGAAGGAATCGGGCGAGAAAAAGGTATCTGGTGTCCAGCCGTTAGTACCCAATTATAACCAGGGTGCCATTTATTACGGAGGAACCGAATGGTCATTCCAGAATTATGTGCCGGCCACCTCTCATAACGGGACCTACACCCTGCTTCACGCGACAATAGCAACGCTGGGCCAGCTCGACACCCTTCACAATTACTATGGTTTCACCAGGGCCACTTTGAACTACACGGGTGTCTCAGGTTACAGTCCCGTGTTTGGGCTAAGTAATCTGCTTATTAGGATTGGTTATCAGAATGTAGATGCGAATTGGGATAGCGTGGTAAACGTATACGGCAATTCCGTTCTGGGCTACATGATTGACGAACCATCGGATAAAGTCTCCGCGTCAACCATACAAAGCATTGCGAGTTATATACATAGCCACGGGAGTTCGCTTTGGTTGGATGACTATGACACAAGTGTGGAACCGACCGATGACTACCCCTGCTATTCCGGTCACCTTGCAGACTGGAGTGCCTTAAACAGCTGCGATTATTTGATGTGCGACGCGGACAATACAACATATACAAATGGGGGGGGTGTTTGTGGAACTTGGCTTGCTGAAAATTACAATGCATTTCTGGGCTATCAACAACCGCCACCGCCCACACCGGTTTTCAACACCATATACACCACACCGCCTTACACCAGCGAGGGCGATGTGACCTCGTGGATGGATACGCACTTATCGCAAATCAAGACCTTTGGACTTTATCTTGGTTACCCCTTCTCGTGGACTGACGTTGCCACCTTTGCTCAGTACGCGTACCAGGCTGGTTACCTGGGGGAGTATCAAGAGCAGGAGGAGGCCAAATATACATGCCAACAAAATGCTGTCCTGTTCGATCCAGGGAGCAGCGGGACAGCCGGCTCATACTACGGCGTTTGGAATGGCAGCGGTTACACTGGGCCTGTAGACCCTTCGACACAGGGTGCAGTCCTCTGCTGGTTGTTTACTGGGTGGAATCCGATGAATCAGTATCAGACGGTGTACGCGCAGTAGTCGCAGGGTGTCAATGTGCGCCGTCTTTCCCCGGAAGTGGAGTCAACTCAATTGTCGTCTCCGGATTTTCTGACCGGCATTTATAGATCTGCACATTGTTGGTGTGACGTATCAGCGCTCGTTATCTGGCACGACAATGGCTAGACTAGTTGAAGTTACGAGGAGTTAGCAATGAAACCTAAGAAGTGTCTCTTGCTCGTTTCCGCGCTGCTGTTGACCGTTGTCGGCAGCGCTGCTGCTCAAAATGGGATATGCAGCACACAAATGGGAACGACAGTTCTTTTCAGAAATCAAGGTTCTCACAATTTTGCGCCGGCGGTAAGTCATGTCGAAGCCGACACAGCCCACTATGCATTCATTGATACCAATTATACCAAATACATCAACTTTAATTGGTGGCCGTCGTCTGTAGGAGCAGATATATTCATCAGCCCCGGATTGTACGCATTGCATCTTAGCTCGGGTCTTGGTTACCACCTGGCCACTCCGGATCTTTACAATGTTGGTATCGAAATCAGGGTGTATCCGATATTTCTAGACTATGTTGTCGGAGTAGGTGATGATGATGGTATTCCATTCCCCACCCCGCCGTACCCGCCGACTTTCCTTTTCGATCTGACTTCTGTATATGGAGGTATAAGGCTCAACGAATACCGCGCGGAGGCTGGGGTGCTAAATGGAGATACACACGGTCAGGTAGATCAGGACACCCCCAGCTTTAAGTACACGGCCGTTTTTCTGGGAGTAAGCAGACGGTTCGGTCACTACTTATTCGCTGAGCCTGACCTCAGGATCGTGTTTCCCATTGTCGTTCACAGCGGGTCGCAAACCGGGCTTGCACCCTTGACGGAGCATTATCATCTCTGGGACTGTTTTTTCGGTTTGCACGTGAAGGTCGGTATAGGCTTCAACTGAGAACTATTCATTGCCGGGCAACTTCTAGTCTTTGCCTGAGAGTTATCAGTTAACAAAATGAGGCATGGAGTCCGGAATCCCGTTCCTCCTCCATGCCTCGATTCTCTTCAATGTTTTCGGCTTCTTTCCATCTGCCCGGTTATGCCCCCATCACGCAGTTGATCGCCACGACGTCGACTATGTCCTGAACGCTGCACCCGCGCGACAGGTCGAATGCCGGCTTCTTGAGCCCCTGAACCACCGGACCGAGAGCGTCGGCGCCACCCAGCCGTTGCGCCATCTTGTAACCGATATTGCCCGCGTTAAGGTCCGGAAAAATGAGGACGTTAGCTTCACCATTCACCTTGCTGCCCGGAGCCTTCCGTGAAGCGACCGAAGGAACAATGGCAGCATCAAGCTGAAGTTCTCCATCGAGCATCAGGCCCGGCGCCTTCTTCTGAGCAATCGCAGTGGCCTGCACGACCTTGTCGACCAGATCATGCTTCGCGCTCCCTTTCGTCGAAAACGACAGCATGGCAACGCGGGGTTCCTCCCCCACTAGTTTCCTGTGATTCTCAGCGGTCGTGATTGCGATGTCGGCAAGTTGTTCAGCCGTCGGATCGGGTACAACCGCGCAATCGGCAAACGAATAAACCTTCTGAGGAAATATCATCAGGAAGAAACTCGACACGATCGAGATCCCCTCTTTCACACCGATAACCTGTATACCCGCGCGAAGCACATCTGCAGTCGTAGACATGGAACCCGCAACGCTGCCGTCTGCAATTCCGCGTCGCACCATCATAGCACCATAGAACATTGAGTTCTTCATCGCCTCGACGGCCTGAGGTTTGGTTAGCCCCTTCGCCTTCCTCAATTCGAAGAACTCTTCGGCGAAATTATCGAGCTTCCCATCCTTCTCAGGATCTATCACCGCTACTCCATCCAGTTTTACGCCAAGTTCTTTCGCCTTTTCCGTAATCTTACTCTCATCCCCAATCAGACTGATTCTTGCAATAGACTCATCTGTAATCTGTCTTGCCGCCCGGATCGCCCGTTCATCAAGCGAATCCGGAAGTACCACGTGCCTTTTGGCGGCGTGTGCCTTTCCTTTAATGCTTTTAATTAGATTTGTTTCCATGGATTGTCCAGTTTGTTGTGAAGTTATCAAAATTTAGATGTGATATGGGGCAATTTCAATGACACACACGACTCTGTCCCCATTGCTGCTGCACCCTTCGGGTCAAATCACCGCTGCCTCGTCGATCGAGAATTTTCTTGCCACAGGATCGATAGATGCAAGCACGCCTAACGGCAGCGTCATTTTGACCGGCACGTGACCGTACGGAATATTCAAGACAGAAGTCTTGTTTATGGAGAGCAAATCATCTCGTATAATTTCATCGAGCGCCCGGTGAGGTTTTTCAGGTTCTTCCGGGGAGCAATCGGTGAACTGTCCTAGCACAAATGCCGCAGCTTTCTTCAAATCTCCGGAAAGTCGCAGCTGCGTCAGCATTCTGTCTATTGAATAAGGTTCCTCCGAGACTTCTTCAATCAGGAGCAAGCTGCGGGAAAAATCAGGGGCATACTCAGTCCCGAATAGCGAAGTGATCAGGGACAAGTTTCCTCCAATGAGCCTTCCCCGCGACTTCTTTCTCCCTCTGAATGATAACCTGAAATTTTTGTGACTTCTGAGCGGACCAATTTTCTTGGGCTGGGTAATCACCTGGAAAAACATTTCTTCCGTGTAGGGATCGATATTGCCGCCGAACTCAACCGCAGCCATCGGGCCGCTGAAGGTAACCAGGCCGGTCTTCCTGAGAATTGCCAATTGGAGGGCCGTTATATCGGAATAGCCTACGAGTATCTTGGGATTTCTTCTGATCAGCCTGTAGTCCAGCATGTCGAGAATTCTCGGTGTTCCATAACCTCCACGCGAACATACTATGGCTTTTACGTTCTTGTCTGCAAAAGCCTGGTTGAGATCTTCCGCCCGCTCCTCGTCCGTGCCTGCCAGGTATCCGTTGATGTTAAATACATTCTTGCTTATTGTCACCCTGTATCCATTCGACTCGAAATATCTCACGGACGAATGAACGCGAGAAGCATTTGTAGGAGTACTCGCAGGCGAAACGATGGAAATGAGGTCCCCCTTTTTAAGGCAGGGCGGTTTGATTATCATGCCAACTCCACGGTTTTGTGTTTAAATTAAACCAGCGTAAAGCCAACATGCAAGTTATGTGCGGCAAGGAAGGGGTGCGACGTCCGCGGCGGCACAAAATAAATCTTGAAAAAATTTCGTCGTGAAACTATATTAATGCGCCCCAATTGGACAGGTAGCTCAGTCGGTAGAGCAACGGACTGAAAATCCGTGTGTCGGCGGTTCGATTCCGCCCCTGTCCACCAAAACACTCCAATTTCGCAGCTTTTCCCAAGTCATTTTTTCCACGCTTCAAAACAAAAAGGAAATTCACTGTACAGTTTACTGTACAGTTGCATGCAATCCGTCGTACATGGCTTGCAGTCCGTTGTACATCTGCACCCTCCCATTGGAGTCCCAAAACTCAAACTGGAGGTTCCAATGTTCCTATTTAAACGCAGACAAAAATGGTACATCGAATTCTTCGACGAAAAGAAGAAACGTACCAGACGAATTTCAACAAACACCACGAAGAAAGCAGAAGCCTACCGCTTCCTCACGGATCTTGAAAGAAAACTGTCAGAGGAACAGACTCCGGAAGAATCGCTATCACTTCAGGAGTTCTCCGACCGGTACGTCGAGTACCTGAAGTCAGGACATTCGGCAAAGTACGCCCGGGATGCCAAAGCGGCCTTCAAGAAATTGATCGATTTCACCGGAAGCGTGCAGCTTGATGAGCTGGCGCCCAAAATGCTGGAGAAGTTCTTCCTTTCTTCGTTCAACAAGGCGAAGTTCGACACTGCAAGAAACTACAGGACAATCAAGGCCGCCTTCAATAGAGCCGTCGAATGGAAAAACCTGGTAACAAATCCACTTGACAGCGTCAAACTGCCAAAGCTCCCTCGGAATATTCCTCTATATCTGACAGATGATAAGCTTGGGCTGGTGCTCGCACAGGTCAAGAACCAGACCATTCAGGATATTCTCGAGTTCGGTTTTCTTACCGGATGCCGCCAGGGTGAGATACTCGGGCTCAGATGGACGAACGTCGATTTTGGCGAAGGGCTGGTGAAAATCGCTAATTCCAGCGAATTTCTAACGAAATCCAAGAAAGAAAGGCTTATCCCAATGAGTAAAAGGCTGAGGGAATTGCTGGAAAGGCGTTTGCCTGAATCCCCAACGCCGGAGACATTTGTGTTCGGCAAAACTGATACCTCAAAGTACTCGGGCAACTATATCTCCCGCCGATTCAAGGCGGCGGTGACAAAGGCAGGACTGGATAAACGCTTGCATTTCCACAGCCTCCGACACAGCACCGCAACAGAACTCATAAGGAGAAACGCACCAGTCGCTGTGGTCCAGAAACTCCTCGGCCACAGCAACATTTCGACAACCATGATATATACGCACGTGACGAACGACGACGTGATGGAGGCGCTCAAAAAGCTCGATCACGGTTCAGGCGTGTAAAACCAGCGGACCGACACATCGCTGCATCGGCAGTTGTCAAGTGGTCTTTGAGTGCAAGGTGTCCAGTTTGCCGATAGCCTTTTCAAGATCGTCTTTTTCTATATGAATGTACTTCATTGTCGTCGAAAGGTTAGCGTGTCCCATGAGCTTCTGCACATGTACCGGATTCGCGTTTGCGCGCAGAAGATTCGATCCGAAGCCATGCCGCAGTGAATGGAAATGAAGTCTTTCACCCAATCCGGCGGATCTGACTGACTTCTTAAGAAGACGGGAAGCATAATTGTCGTTGTAATGCTTTCCTCTTCTTTCGAAGACATATGTCGGTGTCTTCGTCTTGTGTGTTCTCGCGTGCCGTTCGACCAGCACGTCGTACAAAACACCAGCGAGGGGAATGATACGCTCCTTCTTAGATTTCGTTGTGAAATCTTCCTGGTTCGAGACGGTGAGGACCTTGTTCTCCAAGTCAACTGATTCCCACTTGATAGTAACAATCTCCTTCAGTCTCATCCCGGTGTAGAATGCGAAGGCGAACAATTCTTTGTAGTCCCTGGAGATTTTCTGCTCCAATACCTTCTGTACATCCGACTCCTTAAAATACGCGGCTGCTTTCTCAGGAATCTTCGGAAGCTTGAAAGATGTGAACGGATTGGTTGAAACGTATCCCCATTTTTCCGCTTTGCCGAATGCCGCTTTCAGAGTCCGGTAGAATCTCGCCGCATTATGGCTCGCCCGGCCAAACTCACTGGCGAATACCGGTTCGAGAATTGACGCGTTTAGCCCTGTGATGTCGGGGTCACCGACCTTTTCGATCAGCCATTTGAAAGCGGACTTGGTATCTCTCACGTACGGCTTTTTGTGCGTCGGCTCCAGGACAGGCATGTATTTTTCTTCAAAGCCTGATATCGATAATCCTTCATGATGAAGAGTGATGTCAATCTGTTCTTCCTCAACAGGGACAACATCCATCACACTCGCTCCGTTTATCTCCTGTGCAGGCAGGGGCTCGGGGGGTAATTCGTGTGGCAGAAGTGTCTTTTCACAAGCAGGAGTTGAGCTGGAATAGAACAGCTCCTGATACAGCCTGAAATATTGGAGAAGAACCTCTGCCTCGTCCCTCGTCACCATACCGCCCGTGAACCGGGATATTGCGGACTCCATCGCCTTTCTTAGATCAAAAACGTCAGCCGTAACTCCTACTGATGCAGCCTGAACGGCCGTGCTATGTGTATCCCTTCGGACCAACAGTCTTTGCATGAGTTCCAGCTGACCGTTTGAAAACTCCGAGTAGACCGCATACACTTCGGCGGCAGAGGCTGCGAGGCTCTGCGTAGAAACTACACCAGGAGACATAGCGAATCCCCCCTGTCCCGGATGACAACCAAACTGAGTTCTAACATTCCAAAACTCCTTTTGAAAAACACACAATTCGCGCACACCTCAAGAGGCGGCACTTTCAATTCTGTTTTTGGGTTGAGTTTCTTTTCTTTATTTGGTTGTCTGACGATCCGCTTCCCATTTTACGGATTGAGCAGGTGAATCTTTTATCCCCCGGCTGACTCACTAACATAATTTACCAGATCCGGTCAGATTTTCCAACCCACGTTGACAAGCCTTGACTTGCAAAAGGGTCACTTCAGCGGAGTCGTGAGAAGGACGTTGCCTCATAATTGACGTGACCTCAGCCTGAGGCTGGTGAGCCTCTGGCTTACAAGAAGGAGCTTGCCAGATCACCCCCGGATCCTTCGTATGGGAAAACAGCGGAAGCAGGAGTACCCGCGCTCAATCCTCAAGCGAAGCACATTGTCGGAAAGGTTGGCCGAGTCCCCGCACCCGCTGATTATGAGTCAGCGGAAGGACTAAATTGCAGGCATAGTACATTCGAAAAATGGCGATTCCGTCAAACATTCAAACATTCTTAAGTACTGAGAAGTATGGGGAAGTACGGATTTGTCTTACTGTATCGGCATACAATCGGCACGGAATTTTGCACAAGAAAGGCCAGCATCATGGGACGGTTGCGCAACCAAGTATCGACTGCAGGTCAAAGAGGTGGGGAATTAAATTGGCCCTCGACACTTGTACACGTTTACGTTCTCCAAGCGGGCAGCTACCGAGCTGTTCAGTTTCAATCCCTCTAAACGCATCAGGTCTGCTCATACGGAATGGTCGTCGGCATGGCCCTTACGATGAATGGGAGGTTTTAATACCTCTAAACATATCAGGTCTTCTCATACCCAGCATCCCGTCTGGCCACACGTATAGTTACTGTACCTCAAGTTTCAATCCCTGTGAACTACCACCGGCAAAGCCGGTGGCTTCTGAAAGACATTTCGCATCTATAAGAAGTCAAAACTCCCCTGCTGCTGTTCTTCCTTCTTCTCCTCTTTTTCCTGATACTTTACGTACCTCTTGATCATCTCCTCATCTATTCCCACTGTGCTTGCAAAGTATC
>JAKAGT010000040.1 GCA_021825585.1 Bacteroidota bacterium
GGCGGCATCAGCAGCAACTGATCCATGTTGTATTCTCTGAACTTTCTCATCTCACTCTCTCTCCTTCACCTATCTTCCTGCAATATTTATGCCGCCCATCCCTCGGTTCCCCGACAGACTCCTAGTTATGCGACTCTTGTGAAACTCGCCAATGTGCTCACCTACAAATTCTCTGACTTCTTCAAGGGATACGGCGTTCATCGAACAGGTCTCCAGGTTGGATTGCTTCTTGTTTAAGTCGTTTCTCAGCTTCCGTGCAAAATTGCCTAATCACCTCGATTCCTATGTATCTACGGCGCAACCTCTTCGCGGCGACGGCAGAGCTACCAGATCCGAGGAAAGGGTCGAGGACTATATCACTAGGTTTCGTGAACAGCTTTATGAACCATTCTGGGAGGGCACTGGGAAAAGCCGCACTGTGATTTTTATTGGCAGACTCGGTTGCCAAATGAAGCACGTTATCAGGGTAAGCCATTCGTCTCCCTACCCAATTGGCAATCTTCTTTCCGAATCCGCTGCCGACCTTCGATTCGTCTCTGCGCTTATCAGTCTCACTAAGATTCTTCAACCGCGCTTTGGCCCAGTCACCCATCGGCACCATAACGCTCTCCTGGTACATCGCAAACTTTTTCTCTTTGTTAAATTGCAGGCAATGCTCCCACGCATCGCGGAATCTGTTGGGCCACTTTCCGGGATAGCTGTTTCGTTTGTGCCAGATGTATTCCTCTGTCCAAAGCCACCCCTGCTTCTTCATTTCAAGTATCAGCTCGAGGACATAGGTTTCTCTTTGACCTTCCGACACTCCCTCCTTTATGTTCAGCACGAAGGTACCGGATGGTTTTAGAACGCGCTTAAGCTCATGAGCTATCGGCAGGAACCACTGGACATAGTGGTCAGGGTGAATCCCACCATAAGAATTCTGTCTTTTATCGGCATACGGAGGCGAGGTCACAACCAAGTCGACAAAGTCATCGGGAAAGGTCTTAAGTACTTGGAGAGCGTCGCCACAGACAATGGAGTCCAAAGGGATGTGCGCGTGAGTAGAGGAAACGCTGACGACGTAGAGCCCGCTCTGCTCAGCGACCTTGGACTTAACGAGGTCGTATTTCTTGCCGGTCAGGTCAATTCTTTTTTTGGATTTTGGCATACTCTGTTTTTTGTCTAAACAAAGATAACGAAACCCAGCCGGAGAATCCATTTGGCCGTGCCGCCATTTCGCATAACTATAAAAAAATGCCGCGAGTTTTAATCGAAAGAATTCCTCGACGCTTGCGTCGGGGAGGTTCATTCGACCGCCGGGGCGGCTTCGGCCTTTTTCAGTTTCTTCTTCGAGCTTATGGTCTCGTTGTTGATGATCGGCCTTGCCCAGATGCCGATGCTGAAAATATATGCGAGCGTCAGGTAAATGAAGAGCATACCGATGCGCAATCCGAGCATGTCCCCGAGCCATCCGATGATTACCTGAATTATTGCTCCGCCGATTATCGCCGTGCACAGTATTCCCGCAAATGAGCCATGATGGCTTTCCAGGGAATTCAGACCGAGCGAGAATACAATCGGCCACTGGACAGACAGCGAAAAACCCACCATCGGGAACGCAAATAATGCCATGCTTCTGGAACCGAACAAAGCGATGGATAGAAAGGTCGCAGCTAATACAACTGCCCCTACAAGAACCTTCCTGCTATCGAACAGTTTCAAGAGTATCAATCCGAGAATGCCACCGATAGCCATCATCCCCCAAAATCTACCGACGATGTCGGCACCGACGAGCGGATCGATGCCGTGATAAGTCTGAAGAAATTTGGAAAGCCAGTAAGAAACACCCTGCTCTGTTCCGACATACGCAAATATTCCGATGAAAAACAATATGACTGTCTTACGCTTGAACAGGTTTTTGTGCGTTTCCCATGTGCCGGCAATCTCATCTTCTTTCCTTTCAACTGCCGGGAAATTGGAGAGCCATATTATCGCCACCATTGCCAGGAAGATCAATGCGAACACCCAGTAGAGTGATGTCCAGTGGAGAGATGGCGGAACGAGTCCCGAGAATATCGCCTTCACGGTGTTGTCTCCGCCTGACCCGAGCCTTGTTATGAGGTATGTTAGGAAAATGGGGGCTATAAAAGATGCTCCGCCGAAAATCAATTGTGCCAGGACGGAATTGAACGCAAAGTGTTCCTCCCCTCCGGAGACGCGCAGCAGCGGGTTGATTGCCACCTGAAGCATCGCCATCCCGAGCCCCATCAGGAAAAGAGAAAGAAGGAAGACCAGGTAATGCGGGAAAAGAGAAAACAGTAGTGCTCCGACAAATGCGACAACAAATGCTGCAAGCATCGTCGCTTTCTCTTTATATTTTTCTACCAGCATTCCTGCGGGTATCGACATGACCCCGTACGCAATGAAGAATGCGAACGGAAGCAATCCGGCCAGGGTCAGGCTCAGGTCGAAACTCTGAATCACGTCAGGGTTGAGCGCCCCAAGTATGTTCGTGATGAAAGAAATCACGAAGAATGTGAGAAAGATCAGTATCACGATGTAATAGTTTCTCTTCATTTTGGTCCCAATCACTTTGTTGGTTTAGAACTGCCTCTCATTTCACGTTCCACCCGGAGACTTCGAGCGTCGGAGTCTTGCCGTGCAGGTCTTCGACATAGAAGTGGCCCTTAAGCGTTCTCGTCTCGCCGGGGAGAAGCGACATGTAGTTATCGTCCCAGAAAATCGGAAGGACGGTTTCGCCCGTGTTGCCTTCCTTAACCGATAGATAGACCATAAATGCAAGATGGTCCGTCGGGTTGTGTATTTCTGCCGTCACGAAGTATTTGTCGCCCTTGCGAACGAAATTCTCCTTCACACCGAGCTTCACATTCGGGAGATCGTTCAGCTCCTTGAGATCGGCGTACTTCGTCTCCGTCACGTACCATGTCGACTTGCTCCATTGCGGCTGGTCCGGGGTCGTCGAGAGCGCGTAGAAGTTTACGCTGACAAGCTCATTGCCCTTGTAAAGCCTGAGGTCAAGGAAATAAGTTGTGGTCGGCGAGTTTATCTCCGGAAGTGTTATCATCTGCTTGGCGGCGTTCGCTGCTATGTCAATCTGTTTGTCGTAGTTGTACAAGTTCTTCATGTTGAAGTCGAGCACCCTTACCTTCAGGGTCAAACCGTCGCTTGACTCGAGCGTCGAGTTCACGACCACGATGCCGCTGTCGGCGTAGTTATACTCGACATGGATCGGCTCGCATGCCTTCTCAGCGCCGTAGAAAGCGCCTGTCGGGTTGAGATAGTAATCGAACAGCTGCCACCACATTTTCGGCCAGGCGGAGTTGTACATCCATTGTATAACGCCGGTCGACTTGAATTTGTTGGCCGCGAACGCTTCGAACATCGAACGCATCGCCTCATAGCTGGTGAACTGTGCCTTCCGTTGGTAATCGGCCAGACTTGTCGGCGTACCGAGGCGCCCGTCTATCGCATCATTGTATCTCCTCAGATCTCTGAATCTTCCGCGCGAGCAATGGTAATACCATTCGCCGTTGATCGGCCAGAGGGAGTCTGGAGAGAGCATTTTTCTGAGAGAGCTTTCGCGCGGCACCTGCGGTCCGGGCCCTGTCTCGGTATTGAATCCGAATGCACCTCCAAAAGCGGTGTCGGCATACCAGTAAACCGGCGGGACGTAATCGTAAGGCCCGCGCATCTTGACACGCGACGGTCCCGTCAGGGCGCTTGTGTGCTCGGCGGCGGAAGAAAGAAAAGGACGGGTAGTATCATATTTGGCTAAGTCCACCTGATACATTTTCTCCAGCTCAGGCCGTGGATGCAGGTCGCTGCCGTACAGCCAGACGAAAATGCTCGGATGGTTGCGCAGCCATTTTATCTCATCGGCAAAGGAGCGGGCCGCCAGCTCCATGTCCTCAGGCGACCTGATGCAGCCGTAATCATCATTTTCAGTCCCGAAAAGGTTCTTCCATTCCCATTGGCAGCTGAAGCCTGCCATGATGAGGATCCCCTTTTCATCACATAAATTGAAAATGTCACTGTTTTCTCCCCAGAAACCCTCCATCCTGATCGCGTTCAGGTGCATGTTTACTGCATAGTCTATCTGAGCTCTCAAATTCTTCTCGTTCTGCTGGAGGAATATCTGGTCGGCCCAGCCGCCGCCGCGAATCAGTATCTTCTTCCCGTTCAGCATGTAGCCTCGGAAGCCTTCGGGATTAATGTAGTCGTTGATCTGCCTGATGCCGAACTTAGTGTCACTGTAATCGGTCGTGAGTCCGTTCGACTTGAATTGAAGGTGGAGTGAATACAAGTTCGGCTTTCCGAAATCATGTGTCCACCAAAGGTGCGGGTCTTTTATGATGAGCTGCTTGAATGTTTCAGGTGAAAAAGCAACGATCTTCGTCTCTCCTGGAGACAATGTAACCTTTTGTGAAAAGGAGATACGACGACCCTCCTTTCCCTTTGAAGCCTTGTCGATTACGATAGCCCCACCAGGAGGACCCGGCAGATTCCACACCTTGGGCGGCAAGGCTCCAGCCTTCGGGAAATAGGCAATCTCCCCCTCCAGCGTCCCTGTCACCTCATGGTCAGTTTTGTTTGTCAGCTCCGTCGAGACGGTCAGGCACGCCTTCTTGAGTGTCGCGGTATCGACTTTCGTCGCGACAAACGGGTATTCCATAGAGACGTCGCCGCTGATGTGAAGTTCGACCGGTCTCCAGAGACCCATGTCGCGGTCCTGTGGCTCCGGGCTCCAATCCACGAAACCGAGAGTAAGCGAGCCCGGCCCCGGCTTGTAAATCTGCACGGCGAGAACATTCTTCCCGCCGAAGTGAACATCATTTGTAATATCGAATTGAAATTGCCTGAAACCTCCGAGAACTGAATCGCTGCTTGCGATCAGCTTGCCATTGAGCCAGATATCGGCTTTGTAGTTGATGCCGAGAAATTTCAAGGTGACGTGATCGGCGTTCTTCGCCTTAGCCGGCATATTGAAGGTTGTCCTGTACCACCACGGTTTGACGAACATCGAATCGGGTATCTTATCCAGATTTCGTCCCTGGAAAACGTTCGTGAAGACCCCGTCTGCGACGAGCGTGCCGAGGACCGTGGAAGGGACGGACGCTTTGTACCAGCCGTCCGGAATGAACGATTCGCCCGAGAGCGTCTCCCCCCCGACATCCAACTTATCTGAAGACTGTATTACCCAGTTGTGTTTCAGCTCGATCGTCCTACCGGTTCCCATTGCCATTCCGACAGACGAAGACAGAGTGATCGTGAAAATCATGAAAAGAGAGTAGATATGCCTCATTATTCACCCTTGAGTTAAGTAGCCTAAGTTGACATGAGCGAATTGCGGATTTCGCATTGTCTGAATTTATGTGGGAGGGGGGAGAGTTTCAACACGAGGGGACCCACGGGCAGTGTCCTGTGTACCCCGAATCGTTGTATGTTATGGATGCAGAATTTATTTTGTCCAGTACAAACAAAGAGGTCTTACAAATGGAAAAAATCAAATTCGGCACCGATGGATGGCGCGGAGTAATTGCGCAGGACTATACATTCGACAACGTTTCCAGAGTTGCACTCGCCACGGCGAGATTTTACAAGAAGCATAAGAAGGCGAAGAACGGTATCATGATCGGTTACGATACGCGCTTCCAGTCGGCCGAATTCGCTGAAAGGGCGGCCCAGGTAATTGCCAACACAGGGCTGAAGGTGACGCTCTCTGACGGCTATTGCCCCACGCCGGCGCTCTCGCTTGCAATCCCGGAGTTCAAGGCTGCGGGGGGCGTCGTCATCACCGCCAGCCACAACCCCTCCAGGTACAACGGGTTCAAACTGAAAGCCGACTTCGGAGGTCCGGAGGAAGTCGAATATGTCGCGAAGGTGGAGAGAGAGGCAAACAAGATTTCCCAGAAATCGCTCGGTACCATCAAGAAGAGTTTCGACGACCTGAGCAAGAAGGGCATGATAAAGAAGGCCAATCTCCGGCAGATTTACATCGACGATCTGAAGAAGAAGATCGATATCGAATCGATAAAGCGGGCGCGCCTGAGAATCGTCCATGATGCGATGTACGGTGCCGGTCAGGGAATCCTGCAGCAGATCCTGCCGGAAGCTGTAGTCATACACAACGAGTTCAACCCGTCGTTCGGCGGCGAGCATCCCGAGCCGATCGCGGCGCATCTCGCCGAACTGATGAAGTTCGTGCCGAATGGAAACTACAGCGTGGGACTCGCAACCGACGGAGACGCCGACCGGATCGGCGCGGTCGACGAACACGGGAATTTCGTGGGGCCGCAGGAGATTTATGCCCTGCTGCTCAAATACTATTACGAAACGAAGGGACTCAGGGGCGAGGTTGTCAAAACCGTTTCCGTCGGAGAGATGCCGGACATACTCGCGAAGAAGTTCGGTTTGAAACTGACTGAACTGCCTGTGGGCTTCAAACATGTTGCGTCGGTGATGATTTCGCGAGATGTTCTAATAGGCGGCGAAGAGAGCGGCGGCGTCGGACTCAAGGGCCACATCCCCGAGCGCGACGGACTCTTCCTCGGCCTGACCCTCTGCGAGATGATGGTAAAGCGTGAGAAGACGCTGGGCGAGCTCGTGAAAGAACTGTTCAACCAGGTCGGGCAGCATGTTTACAGAAGGATCGACGTCCGCACAACGGAACAGTACAAACAGAAGGTTCTCGGCAAACTGAAGAAGGGACTGAAAGAAGTCGCGGGGCATAAGATAGACCACGTCCTGACGATCGACGGTTTCAAGTATTTCTTCGCCGACGGCGGATGGATGCTGGTGCGCGCATCGGGAACGGAGCCGCTGATACGCTACTACTGCGAGGCAGAATCGAAGGAAAAGGTCGATAAGATACTGGAAGCGATAACGAATCTGTAAGCTCAATCGTGCGCAACGCAGCTATCCAATAAATAGGGCGGCTGGAGGAATCGTGAGGGCGCTCGGGTCTGAAGCTTTGTGAGGCCTCTGTCCTTCCTTAGATCAGGAGTGGTTTAAATCGATGCCTGTTCACAGAGGTGCACACATTTCTATGCTGTCACAAATCAGAGGCTGAGGTACGGTGCAAAGGCTGACCGATCGATCAGCGCACAATTTTCTTCGAACGCCTCCTGAATGTGCCGGTTCTTCGGGAAATGTCTATCAATGAGCGAAGAGCATCGTTTACGGCTTCATCGTTGGGAAATACTTCTGCAACGTCGGGACTCAGCAAAATCAGGTTAGTCCCTTTCCGATACGCTTCGAGATGCTTCCCTCGAACTCCTTTCCTGAAATCCTCCCGAAGATATTCCGCACGCATCTCTGCCAATTTAGCCTTCTTCATAAATCTTTCTCTCCCTGCGTGTCATTGTTCGTGCACCGATAATTCTAATACTCACTCCGCGGTCGGCGTGTGAAACGACGAGCAGTCTTTTGTATAAAGATAAGCCAAAGGTGACATACCGTTGCTCGCCGACTGAATGATCGGGGTCCTCGAAAGTAATCGCCAGCGGATCGCCGAAGACTGTTGCTGCCTCTTGAAAGGTAACGCCATGCTTACGTTCATTTGAACCCGCCTCTTTCGGATCCCATTCAAACTCCGTTCAGCAAAAGATACAATTACGCCTTCGCCAAACCAAACCATCCGACCTCATCGAAAACTATTTTCGCAGTTTCTTTGTTAAATCAGGAAACCGAGGAGATTGCAATGTTCGAGACGTTTGATTTGTTCGTGGAAGATTTACGAAAACAGGTTACTTCTCTTGGATTGAAGGAACTGCGCACACCAGAAGATGTAGATAGAGCGATAGAAAACAGCAAAGGGACACTTCTCATATTCGTCAACTCAACATGCGGCTGTGCAGGCGGGATTGCCAGACCGGCACTCGAAAAGGCACTTAAGGAAGGCGCCGTTCCGGATAACTTAGCAACGGTGTTTGCCGGGCAGGACCGGGAAGCAACCGAACAGGCAAGAAGTCATTTCGGAAACGAGCCGCCGTCATCGCCGTCATTTGCACTCATGGAAGACGGGAAGTTTGTCGGCATCATTCACAGAAAAGACATCGAAGGTAATGATCCCGAAGTGGTTGCGGAAGCACTGAAGAGATTTTTCGAGGCGCACCAGCGGCGCAATTAGGCTCGCTTCCCTATTTCACTTCAGCCGCATCTTCATCATCCGGGATAGGAGCTTTCTTCGTGCCGAAGAATCTGGTGTACAGATAGAGGTTTCCCGTCATTACCCCGCCATAGATGAAGAACGGAAGCTCAAAGAGGGCTGCATCCAGAAAGATTCCTCCGAGGAGGGTGGCAAGAGAGGAAGCTGCGAGTCTCGTGACCTGGTTTATTCCCAACGCTCTTCCGAGCTCGTTTTCGTCGACCCGCCGTGTCATCTCCGACTGCTGAATCGGAAGTGCAATAACCCGCAGCGCCGGGGCGATCACGTATATAACGACGGCTAGCGGCAAATAGTGGATGATCGGGAAAATGATAAAGAGTATCATTCCGAGTCCACGGCTGATCACTATGCTCTTTACAAATCCGAATAACTTCTCCAGAAGCGGTGCAGCCAAGAGCGCAAAGGAACCGAGCAGACCGCTGGCGAAAACGTAAGCCGACATTTCATTCTTCGGGACGTGATAAACGAGTACAAAGAACGGAATTAGAAAAGGCACCACCAGGCCCTGCGAGAATCCATTAAGCATGCCGGTCAACGAGAATTTCCCGATTGTAGATTTTGTCTTGAGAACGCCGATCTTGCCGGTTGAGTCCTTAACACTCAGGTAGAAAAGAGCCGGGATACCGATCGCAGAGATGACGGCGGCGATGATGAAAATCTGTCTGACATCGAACGGTTTGGCAAGAAGCGCTCCGAGTGCTCCGGCCACACCGGCGAGGAAGGTAAATACGGAAAAATAGTTTGTCCGTTTTTCAGGGTCGGTCAGATCAGATAGGATGGTATTTTGGATCGGCTGGACTGCCCCGCCGATTCCCCCGCCCGCGAGTGAACCCGTGGCGGAATAACCCCCGAGCATCGCTGCCGGGATAATCAGCCACAGGCTTTGTGATAGAAACACCAGTACGGCGCTCACCGGCAATAATGCGCTTGTGATGACGAGCGTTCCGCGCTTCCCCCACACGTCAGTTGTGAATCCGGACAGAAAGCCGAAAACGGCCGTTGCTATGGTTGCGAAGACATATATCAACCCTATAACGAATGCCCCGTAGTGGAGATCTTTGAGTATATAGTATGGGAATGCAACATTGATCATACCCGCAGCAATACTGCGAGTCACACGGGACACCGCGAGAATATCTATATCTCTCTTAGTAGAATTTGCCATTTTAATTAAGTAAGAATAGTCGAAGCTTTGATGTTAGATTATTTCTTCACAAGACCTTCTATCTGTATCTGGTTCATTAGACGGTTTCGGGCCCGTCTGGTTCAGGCGTCTGCCGTTCAATGCACGCCGCCAAAGCCGAGCCATTCCCATTTTGTGGCCGAAAAACCCCGCTTAGTGAACTAGAAAATGACATGGGTCGAAGGCTTCGACCCCTGTCGTCAATTTTAGTCCTTATCGAATCTTGCCTGGAAGAAGCGCAGGTGTTTTGGTTCGTATACCATCTTGAGACCGCGGACATTCTTCCGGTTTTCGTAGACTTCCAGAATCGACTCGGCCGTGACATCCATGTGCGCCTGTGTGTAGACGCGCCTCGGAATCGTAACGCGCACAAGCTCGAGCTTCGGATGCCGGTTCTCGCCGGTTTTGGAATCGCGACCTGCGGATACTATCCCGCGCTCCATTGTCCGGACTCCGGAGTCGATATATATCTCGGCGGCGAGCGTCTGCGCCGGGAATTTATCCTGGGGGACGTGCTCCAGGATTTTCTTCGCATCCAGGAATACTGCGTGCCCACCTATCGGCTTGACTATCGGAACTTCCCAGTCGAGGAGCTTCTGACCGAGATACTCGACCTGTCCGATGCGCGAGCGGATGTAATCTTCTTTTGTCATCTCTTCCATGCCTCGCGCCATCGCCTCCATATCGCGTCCGGCAAGCCCGCCGTACGTGTGGAGCCCTTCAAACACCACCACCATGTTCCTAGCCTCATCAAAAACATCCTTGTCGTTTATCGCAAGAAAGCCTCCGATGTTCACGAGAAGGTCCTTCTTCCCGCTCATCGTGGCGCCGTCGGTGTAGGAGCATAGTTCCTTGAGAATCGCCGCTATTGATTTCTTCTCGTAACCCTTCTCACGTTTCTTGACAAAGTAGGCGTTCTCCACCGCGCGTGTCGCGTCGAGTATCACTTTAATTCCGTGCTTGTTCGTCACCTTGCGGACGGCCTTGACGTTCTCCATCGAGATCGGATGTCCACCGGCCATATTCACGGTGGCGGCAACGCTGATATATGGTATCTTCTTCGCACCGACTTTCTTTATTAAGTCCTCAAGCTTCTGGAGATCGACGTTGCCCTTGAACGGATGAGTCGAATCGGGGTCATGCGCCTCGTCGATAATGACGTCGACGAATGTGCCGCCGGCTCGTTCCTGATGTTCGCGTGTTGTCGTGAAATACATGTTGCCCGGAATGTAGTCGCCCTGCTTAATCAGGATCTGTGATATAATGTGTTCGGCGCCTCGCCCCTGATGAGTCGGCACGAGGTATTTGTAGCCGTAGTACTTCCGCATGTTAGATTCGAGGTGGTAGAAGTTCGCGCTTCCCGCGTAAGCTTCGTCGCCGAGCATCATCCCGGCCCACTGATAATCGCTCATTGCATTTGTGCCGCTGTCTGTCAATAGGTCGATGTAGACGTCTTCCGAACGAAGGAGAAACGTGTTGTAACCCGCTTCTTCGATTGCCTCGACCCGGTGTTGCCGGGTAGTGGTCTTCAGGGGCTCAACCACCTTAATCTTGAATGGCTCGGCCCAGCTTCGTCTTGTTGGTTTTGGATATGGCATTTCGTCACCTGTTTGGTTGGACAAAAGTTGTGTCGAAAAGTTATCCTTTATAACGAAGAGTTTCAATGAAATAGGGGAATGATGGAATGAAGAAAGGATGGAATGTTGAGCCAACTGAATGTTAAATTGTGTTTATATTGACCATGACATACCGATCATCACCGGAAGCCGGCAGTTGAACGAGAAATACCTCTCCCTGCTCCGCAATCCTGTTAACGGCGAGAGGATCGACATGGTCGAGACCCCTGACGGGGTCTTTCTGGTCGGCAGAGAAAGCAGGATGCTTTTCCCGGTACGCGAGGGGATTCCGGTGTTCATCGATCCGTCGAAACTCACGGATGCTAGCGAAAAGAGCCGCAGGTACTACGACATTCTTGCGCCGTTCTATCAATTCACACAGTCAGTTTATTACCGCTTCAAGGGAGGCGAAGAGCGCGCGCGAAACGAATACTTGCAATATGCCGGAGTGAAGGATGGAGACAGAGTCCTCGAAGTGTCCGTCGGCAATGGGGTGAACATACAGTATCTCCCGCGCGGGGCGGATTATTTCGGGATCGATGTGTCATGGGGACAGTTGAAGAGATGCCGCGAACTCAATAGTCGTGGCTTGAGCATCGAGTTGTTCCAGGCCGAGGCGGAGCACCTCCCGTTTTGCGACGAGGCGTTCGACGTAGTGTTCAACGTCGCCTCCATCAATTACTTCGAGGACAAGAGGAAGGCGATCGATGAAATGTTCAGGGTGGCGAAGCCGGGCGCACAGATGATGATTGCCGACGAGACCGAGAAGGCCGCCCACGCGCACAATAAGCTTCCGATATACCGCGGCTTTTTCAACAGCTCGAAAGTGCCTGTTACGCCTCCGACAGATCTACTGCCCGATAATGCGACTGACGTGAAGCTGACGGAAATACGGAATGGACTATACTTTGTTCTGGAGTTCAGGAAAGGTAACTGCTGAACCATTTCCCGAAGCGATTTCTTTCACTACGTGATCCGGCGACGGGGACGAAGGTAACGGTGGAACTTGCCTGGAAACCCTCGCGAGGTTCTAAAGGCGTCTGTTGACACTAGCTCTTCTGTTTTGTAGCATGACGTAGATTCAGTTCGTACAAGCGATAATAAGCTGTGTGAAAAGAGATGGGGGTGAAAATGCAGGTAAGACAATTAGGATGGATCTTATATTTCACTTTTGTTCCGATGATCGCGGAAGCTCGGGTTCAACGAAAGCCTGTCATTGAACCTGCAGTGTCAGCGGTCATAAGCGGGCCATTTGCACCTCTTTGGCAGCTCGGGGCTGGTGTGAGATATGGAAAGTGGAGTTGCGAAGCGAGATACGGCTTCGGTCTGCCGATCGGCCCGGACGTGGGCAACGGCGGTACTTTCCGGAATGTCGCTCTCTTCGCGCGGCGAGATGTATCAGATGTGTTCTACTGGATGGCAGGTGCCATGTACGCCAGCTATAAGTACACAACCCCCGCTTCTCGACCTGACTTTCGCAGCTCGTCTGTTTATGAGCACACCTGGCACAGCATCTCACCCGCTCTCGGTCTCGGCGTCGGATACAAATATATCTTTCTAGAAGTGCAAGGTTACTACCCGGGGGTATTGCTGGGAATCAGGGTGGGGGTTAATTGAAACGCTGCGAAGGTTCCAAGGGAATTGCCATAGAATTCCACGAGACCTTCGCAAGGTTCCGCTGCATCATCCTTCGAAACCTTGCGAAGGTTTCAGTCGTTGCTGCAAGGTTGCCATGGCTTCCCACGTCACACGACAACGCCGGCTGCGCGCTTTGGCTGGTAAGTATCGCCGACCCTCACGATTACCTTGCCGTTGACAATCCTGCTCATTTCCGATTGCAGACAAACTATATTTATCCATCCGACAATCTCGATCCGCATTCATGGCAATGGATTATGACATCTGGATCTGTCGGCCTTTTCGATAAGCTCTTTATCTGCCGTGACCAAGACGGCGTTCTCGACAATCGTGGTGGCAAGAATTATGGCGTCCGGAACGCGGATTCTCATTGATTTCCTTGGAAGGATTGCCTGATCTATGACCTCCTTCGACACCTCACGTTCTCTAATCTCTCCTAGGAAGACATTGGCTTGAGCGGCTTCCCCATCCGTCAATGTCCCGGAGAGGAGTTCGAGGCGAGTGATGCTGGATATTATAACTACGTCAGATGAAGAGAATTCAGGAAAGTCCCCGCGACCCTGCAGGAAATAGATAACGGCATTCGTGTCAAATACATAAACCAAGGGTCACCACTCGGCTCGGGCCTTCCGTTGAAAAGCAATTCCATCCACTTTTCCTTTCATGATCCCATAGAGACTTTTGAGCTTAAGCGGCTTGCCCGGTCCTTCGCGAGGCACGATGAGTATCTCAACCTCTTTGCCCTGGTACTTGGAAAGGTTTTCCAATACCAGGGTATCAGATTCAATTTTCTTTACGATGCGCTCGATCTCCATATTAGAGCTCCATTCTTGAAGAAGATATATGCCAAAAAAGGGAAAAGCAACTCGTTCACTCAATCTGTCGCGTCATTCTGGTTTCACACGACAACGCTTGTCGCGCGCTTTGGCTGGTACGTTCCCGGCACGGTCCTGAATCCTATCGCGAGCCTGTTCCAACCGTTAATGGCGACCACCGCCATCGTCAGGTCAACTATCTCTTTTTCATCAAATTGCTCCCGCACCTCTTCGTATATTTCGTCCGGGACATGAGTCTGACTTACCAGCGTTACAGTCTCAGTCCACAGGAGCGCCGCGCGTTCGCGGTCCGAATAGAATGGTGCTTCGTGCCACGCGCTGAGTCCGTAAAGTCGCTGTTCCGTCTCGCCGTTCGCACGTGCGTCTTTCGTGTGCATGTCGATGCAGTACGCACAGCCGTTTATCTGTGAAGCCCGGAGTTTGACCAGCTCGAGCAGCGAGCGTTCCAAACCTGAATTGTCTACGTAGCGCTGAAGCTGGCTCATGACCTCGTAAGCCCCGGGAGCGGCCTTGGTATAACTCAATCTTGGTTCCATATTCTTCCCCAATGATTTGTATTCTCTATGGTTATGATTCCAAACTTGTACGTCGTCGGCTCTTCGAATGCGGCGCCTAAAAATCTAAACGAAAACTCCCGCGGAAACGTTCAGAGAGGGAGAAACCATCGAACCTTGCGGAGGTTTGTTCAGCATGAGCACCTTGTGCTGCAGGCAGCCGGATCATCGGCCGGGAATACGTTCGAACGGCGACGGGTTCAAGGCGAGTCAACCGCCGTCCGGCCTCGAAGTGAGATTCGCACCGGAGATACGGTTTTCAATTAGAAACCGGAGGCTCAATTGAGATACATGCTAAGACTGGTTTATGTCGCCTTTGTAATCCTCGCGGTATCGGAAGCGGTCCTTGCAGGCGAACCCGCAAAGGGAAACCGCGATAAGGATGCAAATTTGTTGATGAAGACCGAACGTCTGTGGATAAGGGCGATCGAAACGGGAAACGGTCCCATGCTGAGGCGAATTCTCAGCCCTTCGTTCGTAGACATCTCTTGGACGGGTCATCTAAGAACAGAGACAGCCTGATCGACAATCTGGAGGTCACCAGACACAACGTCACGTCGCAGTCCATCGGCGACATGCGCATCCGGCAATACGGCGATGTCGGGATAGTTCGGGGGCTGAACACGGTCACGGGAAAGAGCTTCGGTAAGGCGGAGATCCGGTTCACGGATATATTCGTGAAGAGAGGAGGCCGGTTCAGGGCCGTGGCGGCGCAGGAAACTCTTGTAAGGTAACCCCGTTTCGTTCACACCATAGCTAACGGTGATATCAGCGACCCAAATCATCCAGGGAGACCGAGAAGCCTTTTGGGAGAACTCGACGCTCGGCTGGAATGCCGGCTCATATGCACAAGCAGCTTCGAAAGAATTTTGCAATTTAAGCGCCGTTCGAGACTCCCCATCGTGTCCCGTTGAGATTTGCGTCCGAGGATCTCAAATTGACCAAGCCAAGAAGCACAGTCCGCTTCCTCCCAAATTTTGCTAAACGGCCTTGACACGTAAGTTGGCACTCACTAGTTTTCATCTAAGAATATGTACGGATGAAGAGAGTCGTGTAGTATGGCGGTATGTCCGGTGAGATTTGTAATTGCTTGAATTGTTTTCTATAGCTTCAATGTGTGTCACGCGGATTGGCCACAATTAAGAAAGGAGATAGAAATGGCACTATTCAAGTATTATGCAGGGGCAATGGTTCCCGATCCATTTACTTTCAATCAGGCATCAGGCCAGTATAGCGCGAATCCCACCAGCGCAGGAAGGCTGGGAATCATGGATCAGGACCTGGCCTACGCGCTAGATCAAAAAGGGTACTCAATGGCCATGATGACGGCTCAGTACTCCGGCGACTTTGACCCTGGTAAAGTAATTGTGCAAGCTGGCTCGCTCTCCCCCCAGATAGTCTCTGATTTGATGGACCTAGGCGTGAAGAACTTTTACTTCGACGAGCCAGGCAACCCCAACCACGACACCATCGACGCAGTAAACAATTTGCTACCGGTGATTCACGGCAAAAATGGGTACGTGTGGGTGGGTGATTGTATTGAGTGTCCGACTCACACACCACACTGGGGCCTGTTGCAAAACGTGGACTATGTACTATGCGACAATTACGACGCACTCTGCAGCATATCTGACGTGTGTTTGCAGGAGGTCACGACTAGCAATAGTACCGCAATACAGAACATTTACAACGAATTCAAAAGGCAACTCGGCCAAAAATTCGTCGGGGCATTTGTTTGTTCTGACCTAACTATCTGGGGTTACCTTAACACGGTGTTCAACTGTCTGGCGGCAAACGTAGGGTCACCCTGGGTGTTCTTTTATAGTAACAACTCCAGTCAAGATTCGAACATAGACCACCTTTCCAATGTGGCTTGGAGCGACTATCACTGGTTGCTTCAGAAGATCCGAGAGTATCAGCAGCAGTTCGTTGCTTTGGCCGGAGTTAACTGGGCCCCCGATGGCTCTAACGGCTACAGTACGGTCGGTAGTGCTGATTACCCAATCACCCAGCTTACGCCCAACCCCGACGGAAGCTATGCGGACCCTACGGGTAAGATCGTGACAGTCGCGCAATTTTGGGCCGCCCAGCAGACAGGCTCCTATACCGGTGTTTGGCAATGATGAATCAGGGTGCAAGGCCATCTTATTAGTAGATGGCCTTGCTATGTTCCTTTTTAATGGCAAAGGAGAGAGAAATGAGGTGGATGATATTGGTCGCGTTATTGCCCATAGCTACCAAAGCCCAAGTTAACAAGGATCCCATAGTTGAGCCTACCGCATCCATAGTCGTCAGCGTACCATTCGCACCGATGTGGCAGCTAGGCGCTGGCGTGAAATACGGAGACTGGAGTTACGAGGGAAGGTACGGTTTGGCTGAAGTCATAGGGCCCAACGTCGGCTGGGGTACTTTCCGCTCGTTTGCTCTTTACGCGCGGAGTGATGCATCGAACGTATTCTATTGGATGGCGGGCGCCATGTACGTCAGCTATAGGTATACACCGCCGTACTCGCAGCCGAATTTTCACAGCGGCAATCTTTACGAGCATACCTGGCACAGCATTACGCCTGCTGTCGGTCTCGGCGTCGGATACAAATATATCTTTCTTGAATTGCAGGCGTACTATCCGGGAGTCTTGGTCGGAATCAGGGTGGGAGTCAACTGAAACCTTACGAAAGGAACGGCGGGGTTCCCTGGAAACCTTCGCAAGGTTCCACTGCACCATTCTTCGAAACCTTGCGAAGGCTTCAGCCGGAGCAAGATTTCAGAAGGCCGGATTGTATCCGGCCCGTTCGACTGCGCGGCGAGTGGCATCGATTACGCCGGGCCAATCGTTGTGCGGCAATGCTGGCACTTCAGGAGCAGTTTTCAATTTTTCCAACAAGCCGTCCGCCTCTTCGCCGGCAAGCTTCTCAATAAGTTCGTACAAGCCTCCTTCATCTTCCTCAAGCGGGTTGTGGGCCTTAAGTATCAACCTGATTGTCTCGACGATAGCGGGGGTAGGAGGAGGCACCAACAGGGCGACAAGCGCACCGTGGTCGAGACGAAGACGTTGGGCAATCTCCGCCTGTTTGCCGTTCTGGAACCGGGCAATTGCCGGCAGGACGATCTTCTCTTCGATACCGATATGTCGGAGTAAACCCTGCCGGAATTCCGTGTAAGGCCCCATATCAATTCCTCTTTCGCCTTCCGCGGCGCGGGTCAGCAGGTCATTGAGCCTTTCATGATCACCTGCTAAATATTCATAAAGAGTTCCCATATCAAATCTCCTCCAGCGCACACTGTCTAAAAGATAACTCAGCCGATTTTCGTGATGACCACTTTCCAGACTTCGGGGCCCTGCTCGGTGTATTCCCATTTAAACATGCCGGGCTTCTCGAAACTGAATTCGTAATACAGCGGCTTGGGATCGTGGTCGTTTATAAGCAGCATGCTCGCGCCGGGAGCCAGTCCTTCAAAAGTAGCATGAATCGTCGGATGTTTCTCCTTCGGTACGATGGGCCTGGCATCCAACACCAATGTATCTTTATTGTCAACCATTTTTGTCTCCTTTTTCCATAACAAGATACTGCGGAGATTCAGGGTATGCCTTGACATCGGTCAAATTGCAAATATTAATATGATTGATTATATAAAGAGAAATGCTTCGTCCTTTGTGAAAGTTTCACGGATTAATACTTCTGTGTTCAACAAAAAATCGGCTGTCCAATGCGCATGAGACTCTCTTTTCGACTTTTTACGATAGCGTTCCTGCTTCTTGCTTCCACTTTATCATGCTCTCAAACTCAGCCTTTCCGCTTCGCGTGGTTGAGTGACACTCATGTCGGAAGTCCGACGGGGGCTGCCGACCTCAACGCATCTGTTCACGACATAAACACGCTTCACGGCATAGCCTTCGTTATTGTATCCGGTGACATAGGCGAAATGGGTTCCGACGCCCAGCTCACTCTGGCAAAGTCGATGCTCGACAGCCTTAAGTTCCCGTATTACATCATCCCCGGTAATCACGACGCGAAGTGGTCTGAGTCCGGCTGCACTGAATTTACAAAACTGTGGAAGAGCGACAAATTCATGTTCCAGTATGCCGGTTACCGTTTCATCGGACTTTGCGAGGGACCGATCATGAAAATGGGTGACGGACACTTCGCACCCGAAGATATGAGGTGGATCGACTCTGTCCTGACAAACCTTCCCGACAAAGGACAGCCGCTGATTATGGTTACTCATTATCCGGTCGACAACAGCATCGACAACTGGTACCTGATGACCGATCTGCTTAAGCATTACAATACGCAGGTTGTCCTCGTCGGACATGGCCACGCAAACCTGAAATTGAATTTCGAAGGGATTCCCGGAGTGATGGGAAGGTCGAACCTGCGCGCAGGACAGTCCGGCGGCGGATACAATATCGTCGACGTGCGATCCGATACGATGTACTTCACCGAACGGCGGCCCGGCATCGGAACAGAGACCACCTGGTACAAGGTGCCCCTCGGGCAGAGAGACTACGCGACAGATACCACAACCTATCCGCGGCCGAGTTTCGCGATCAACCGGGAATTCCCGCATGCCAGGACCGCATGGACTGTGAACACCGGATACACCATCGCTTCGACTCCGGCGGTGTGGAAGGATCACGTGATCGTCGGCAACAGCAGCGGCTTTGTTACCAGCTACTCTTTAAGGGATGGGGCGAGGCAGTGGACATTCAAGACGGGAGCCACGGTATATTCCACCCCTTCTGCATCAAATGGATTGGTAGTATTCGGTTCGTCCGACGACAACATCTATTGCCTGAATGCGGCGACGGGGAGGCTCGCATGGAAACACAAAACCGGAGAGCCGGTCGTTGCGGCGCCCGAAGTCGAAGGCGGAGTCGTCTACATCGGCAGCAGCGACAGCACATTCCGCGCAATCGATCTCAAGAGCGGCAAGCTGAAGTGGCGGTATAAAGGCATCGACGGATTTGTAGAGACGAGGCCGCTCGTTTATCATGGGAAGGTCGTATTTGGAGCGTGGAGCACTTACCTGTATGCTCTCGACTCAACTGACGGCTCGCTGGCATGGAAATGGAGCAACGGCAACACCGGCCTTTTGTATTCTCCTGCAGCCTGCTGGCCGGTCGGCGCTGACAACAAGATTTTCATCGTGGCACCGGATCGATACCTGACCGCGATAGATGCGGCAACAGGGAAGGCGGTGTGGCAAACCAACCGCTATCACGTTCGCGAATGTATCTGTATTTCAAATGACGGAGAGCGAGTCTATGCCCGCACGATGGAGGATACCGTGTTTGCATTTTCTCCGACGAAACCGTCGCTCTCAACAAGCTGGGTGACAGACTGCCGTTATGGCTATGACATAGATCCGTCGATGCCTGTCGAGAAGGACGGCGTCGTATTCTTCGGGACGCAGAACGGATTCGTGTATGCCATGCAGGCGAAAACCGGAAAAATACTGTGGAAACATCGCGTTGGCGTGACCGTCGTAAACACCCCGGTTCCGTTGGATGCCCATCGGGTCATCGTAAGCGATCTCGACGGTCGGGTTATGCTCATCACCGACTGATTCAGCCCGGCCAGCGCCTTTTTTCTCAAATTTGAGTGCGCCCGCAATAATTGGCATTTCTTGACCTAAGTCAATTTTTCTGTCGGTTTGGCCTTTTATTTTTCGGACGAAATCATCGGAAATGCTAACAAGACTTACATGAGGGACAATATGGCTGAATCCAAAAATGAAACACTATCACCGTGGTGGAAACACTCGGCACTGCTCGTCATGATCTTCGGGTTTACAATCCTGTTGTTCGTGACGGTGAAGACCTACCAGGATGCCCCGCCGATTCCCCAAAAGGTCGTCGACGCACAAGGCAACACACTGTTTACCTCATCCGACATCAAAGCCGGTCAGGAAGTATTTCTGAAGTACGGCTTGATGGATGACGGCACTTTATTAGGACACGGTGCCTATCTCGGACCCGACTACTCGGCGGAATACCTTCACCGGGAAGCGGTCGATGTTCAGACGGCATTAGCTTCGCAGACATATGACACTCCTTACCAAAACCTAACGGAGGAAAAGAAGGCAAGTATTACAGCGCAGGTTCAAAGAGTCTTACATGAGAACAGATACGATGCTACGACAGGTGTACTGACGTTGACGGAGCCGGAAGCCGATGCGTACCAGGAAGAAATACATCATTGGACCAACTATTTCACCGAACGGCACAGGGCCCCGGGCTTGCCGCAGGACTTCATTTCAAATCCAACGCAGCTCAGACAGCTGACCACATTCTTCGCTTGGGCTGCATGGGCCGCCTCGACGAATCGGCCGGGCAAGAATTACTCCTACACGAACAACTGGCCGTTTGACAAGCTGACCGGAAACTATCCGACCAGTTCGGCCCTCGTATGGAGCGCGCTGAGCCTTGTTTCACTCCTCGGCATGACGGGACTGATCCTCTTCCTGTTCGGGAAGTTCGATTACCTCGGCTGGAAGTCTGGCATAGACGACCATTTCCTGAAATCGGCCGCTGCACCTCCGACCGAAAGCCAGAAGGCGATACTGAAGTACTTCGTGGTCGTCGCAGCACTGTTCGTACTGCAGGTCTTTGCCGGCGGGGCACTGGCACATTACCGCGCAGAGCCCTTCGGGTTCTATGGACTCGATCTCGAGAAATATCTGCCGTTTAATGTGATACGCACGTGGCATCTCCAGCTCGCGATTTTTTGGGTCGCGATGTCATTCGTCGCAGCCGCTCTCTTCCTTCCGCCATTACTGAGCAAGTCCGAGCCAACGGGACAGAAGGCGTGGGTCAACATCCTCTTTGTCGCCGTCGTTGTGGTTGCCCTCGGAAGCTTGTTCGGAGAATACCTCGGGATCAACCAGTTCCTCGGAAAGCTATGGTATTACTTCGGCATGCAGGGTTGGGAGTATCTCGAGCTTGGCAGGGCCTGGCAGTTCCTGCTCATCATCGGACTCCTTCTCTGGCTGGTTCTCGTCTTCAGGGGTCTCAAGCCTGCAATAAGAGAGCACTCACAGAAAGAACTGAGTTCACTTTTCCTCTACTCTGCGATCGCGATACCGTTATTCTATCTTCCAGCACTCTTCTTCGGACCCACTTCGAATTTCACAGTCGTCGACAACTGGAGATTCTGGATAATACACCTGTGGGTGGAGGGCTTCTTTGAATTGTTCGCGACCGTGATGGTGGCGGTTATATTCTACCAGCTCGGACTCGTAAGAGCGCAGTCGGCTACGCGCATCGTTTACCTCGATGCTATCCTGTACCTCGGAAGTGGAATCGTCGGGACGGGGCACCACTGGTACTGGACGGGTCAGAGCAATATTACAATGGCTCTGGGTGCCATGTTTTCCGCAATGGAGGTCGTACCGCTGACGCTGCTCACACTCGACGCGTGGGACTTCATCAGGCTGACGCGCAAGACTTCACCGGACAGAAACTTCCGTATTTCACAGGGTCAGAAGTGGGCGTTCTACTTCCTGATGGCGGTCGGTTTCTGGAATTTCCTTGGCGCGGGTGTCTTTGGGTTCCTGATCAACCTGCCGATCGTCAGCTACTACGAAGTCGGCACCATGTTGACGCTGAACCACGGACATGCTGCGATGATGGGTGTGTTCGGTATGCTTGCACTCGGACTCATGATGTACGTGCTCCGGCGGCTTTCGACCGATGAAGTGTGGAACCGTAACGAGAAATATGTCAGAATTGGATTCTGGGGACTCAATATCGGACTCATGCTCATGGTATTATTGGACATGTTTCCCGCCGGTGTGCTTCAGCTTGCAGACGTCGTAAATCATGGATACTGGCACGCCCGGAGACTTTCGTTCATCGACAGCGGGATGTTTCACACACTCGAGTGGCTTAGAGTGGTCCCTGATGCAATGTTCATCCTGTTCGGGGCGATACCGATATTGATATTCGCACTGAAGATATTTGCCGCGAGAAAGAAAATGTGGAGCCAGATGGCGATCGAGAGCCAGAGACAGGGCTCATGAGATTTGGGAAAAGATAGGACACTGATGAAACGGATCGAGACTGATTCTCACGGATTTATTACTTGAATAACAAGATCAATCCGTGTAAATCCGTCTCATCAGTACAATCCGTGTTCTGATCTCTTCCCACGCGTGTTTCCTCTCCTCCTCCCGAAGCCGCGCGTCGAACAGACGGTGCGGCTTCAACGTATGGCTTTCCTGGGACAGGATTCACATACACTACTTCAGGAATGCCTGTCTCCGCCAGTCGCTGACTGAGCCTTTGCTGGTGCCGATTCAGGAACAAGTACCATGACAACAATGGCGACTTCTGAATATCCCGCAGCTTCAATACGCATTATTCCTTTGTGTCAATGTACATGCACGCATGCTGAGTTCCGCTATGTAACACTGTTTGTATTTTCGCCTCCGTGATGTCCTCTGTTCAAGAAAAGCTCTGCCATCTACTAATGGAAAAAGAACAAATCCAGGTGCGGCTTGAGTATCAGGTAGACCGCGAACGGGTTGATCGACTGGCCGACATCTGGATTGTCAGTTGGGGTTTGCGGAGGCGGAGGAGTGCGCATCAGAGATTGGACGGGCACCATTGCATCCAGCTCTACGGAGAACCAGTGAAGCCCCCACCCGCCTCCCAGGGTTAAGTAATATGCGGAATAATATCTCTTAACGATATCGACGAATGGATTGGCTGGATTTACTATGGTATTGAAGCACGAGTACTCCGCCGACGGTCCGGCAAACAAGTAGCAGTCAATGTCAGGTAATTGCCTGCGCACCAGAAGCGACCATCCAACGGTTCCCCCGATGAACAAGAATGAGCCGGGCCCGCTTGTGGCGTTGTACCTTCCCTCGATAGCGTAATCTTCATTGAACTGCCAACCAGCCGTTAGGAAAAATATCATCCCATTTCCCGCTCCAAGTCCGAACCCAAGCTGGGGACCCGCATCGAGCTTCTGCGCCAGCGACTGCGACAGGGAATCCCGGCTCGGCGGACGCGCCTTCTGCGACTGCGCAAAACAAAGGTTTAATAGGGCAAGTACTAACAATATTGACTTCATCCTCTATCTCCAAAATTTAACGATGTGACCGTTGACAAAGGCGTCTATTTCCCTAGCCTGAAGCTCTTCGCCCCACAATCTCATAACGGCTGGCGCTCCTTTGGCAAACGCGCCGTCAATGATCGAGAGCTGAGTCGACAGAAGGAGAATCCCGAGTAACGTACGGTTCCGCGACTTCGAGAAACCAGCAATCGGACCTGAGATACTCAGTTGACCCCTATGCCAAGTTTAAGACCGATCGCGAAAAACAAATCGCGAAGATGATAGTGGCCGGTCACAGGAGAATAGGGCGGGAAATTGTACTGAGAAAATGACCAGTAATGAGCGACAACAGGGTACATAACCTTCAGTTCCGGTTCAAAAAAGACTATACCGCCTATTCTCCGACTCACTCCCAGGAAAGCGGAAGTATAATTCGAAGATGGGCTGTTACTGACGGACCAGCTATTATCGGCGTTAGTCTCTCCTGCTTCCAAGCGATATTTATCGACCGTAACGCCGACGTAAATCGTTCTGTACGTAAAATCCCACTTTCCGCCCTGTTGCTCGTCCAACTTACGCACGCCGGGGATCCCTTCCTTACCACAGAATCCTATGATATATCCCAGAGAGAACGGATGAACTCTCATTTCGATGCCGACTCCACCGTCGGACGCTGCACCCGTCGGTCCGTCCAAATGCAGCCCGAAGTATTCACCGGATAGAAAAAGGTCCGCGCCCACATTTTTCGACACCCATTTCCAGCCCTTCGCGAGGTACACCCCGCCGTAAATAACCGAATCAGCTTCCACAGCGTGAGTTGTGTCGGTTTGAGCAAGGGCGGAGCTGCAGGGAAGCAACAGCCCCATGATTCCAAACATGACAAGAATCCATCCTTCTAGTTCTTTCGATTTCATGACTTATACTCCTTGTCCCTACTCTTTGGCTCGGTATTAAACTTGACGAACAGCTACACGTCTGGTGCCCCGGTCGGGGCCGGGCAACACGCAAACTACTTGACTGCGCCTTATCGCGCGTACACCGTCTGGAATTGATTCTCTTCAACCCACCCTTGAAGCGACCAGCAGAGTGTGGCGTCTGACGTTGAGGCTGGGTCGACCAAGTAAGGATGTTGTTAGTTTGCGATTGACCAGCGAAACTTTTCTCTGCGACAAGATTTCCCCGCGATTAATTGATCCCAACCCCCAGCTTCAATCCCACAGAGAGGAACAAATCAGCAAGTCCGTAATGAGCCACTGCGGGGACAAAGTCGAAACGGTTCGTTCCCACCCAGTAGTGCGCAACGACAGGTAATACCAATTTCACATCAGGTTCCAGAAAGAAGATACGACCGAATCTTCTGCTGAGCCCAACGAAGGCGCTCCCGTACGTAGCGTGGGGTGTATTCATATCCGTCCAGAGATTATTGTCTCCAAAGATCTCTCCTATCTCAACTCGATATTCTCCCACCTGGGTTCCTGCGTAAATTGCGAGAAAGGAGAAAACGCCATGGAGTCCAGGGATTCCTTCGTCTCCGCAGAAACCGGTAAAGGCTCCAACAATTATCGGTCGGTACCTGACTTCAGCGCCTGGACCAGCTCCGGTCGTCAACGATCCCGCACCGGTCAAGTGAAGTCCATAGAGTTCATCTGTAACAAACAGGTCCCCTCCAATATGCGAGACCCAGTCGTCTTTTGGAGAAGCATTTTCCTTAGGACTCGCGACTTTCGACGTGTCGACGTCGCAGTTCGAAACGCCATCGAGGACTCGACGTGTCACTGTCCACGTATAACGCGTGCGATTACCTTCTGGCCCCTCCGTGTTCCGCACGAACCGGAAACTTGCGGCCTCATTAGCGCTGGAAACCAAGGGATTAAAATGTATCTGGGAGAAGGCTTGCTTTGACTGGAGCGTTAACCCAAGCAACGACACCAAGGAAAAGCCAACCTTTAGAACTGTGCTCTTCATGCGTGGCTCCTTTCAATAAATGTCTTGGAATTGGCCGGTCGGCGTCGTGGACAAAAGTTGCCAGCATACGACCGCGCCAGCCGTACCCTCTATGACAGGGCCGGAATAGCCGCTTCCGTCCCAAACTCCATAATAATTGAAGGCGGTTCCGTTGGGTGTAAACCTGACGCCGCTCTCCTGACAAACAAATTGGTAATCATAGAGCTGATTCTCCGTGCCCAAGAAACCTGCCTGACTGGCATCGGCCTCAAAATTACTGAGAGCAGCGGGCCAGTCACTCTGGAAAGCGGGATCGAGGTAAAGGACAAAGTTATTGCAATTGGGATGACTTTGAAGCCAGCTCCACATTGTTTGGTCATTCATCAGCGCGCCAGAACCATCCATTGGCTTACAGACTATGCCGTTAAGTCTGTCTCCGAACCAACTTTGAAACTCATTGTAGTCATCTTGCAGGTAGTCAATACCTAATATATTCGCCCCGCTCACCCATTTCGATGTGTTTCCGTCGTTCCAGATAAAATCGCCATAGCCTAGAGTGACAGCATCAGCAAGATGGTAGCTATGCACGCCGACGTATGTACCAGGGATGACACCAGTATCGTAATCATCAAGGTACAATTTTGAGCCCGCGGTTATAATGGCGATTTTGATCTGTGACATTTCCTCCCCAGTGATCTGACCGACACCATTAGTTCCCGACGGCTCATCTATGAAATACCCAAGGACGCTGCTTCCATATTGATTTATCACAGATTGATAGTCATTTGCGCCAATCCCTACCAGAATCTCAGCCCGGCTGAAACCAGCGGTCGTGACGTCCGTGAGTTGTTGTCCGGAGCTACAGATGGCCCTGCGAAAACAGTACTGCTGATACATAGATGCGTAGTCTACCCCTGAAGGAGGGAGACCCACCACGAGATACTTCCCCTTCGCGGAATCTTCCGGAAGGCGTTTGTAGAAGTTCCATTGGGAGTAAGTCCACTTTGCGCCTTCGTTCCAATATGGCACGAGGGGTTGCACACCCGAAACCGTCTTGTGTTTTCCCGCCCCGTTCTTCGACGTCGAATCAATTTTCTCCGAAGCACTTGGCGCCGTCGGCGACTCAGACTGCTTGAGTTCCTGACTGCACGACTGGAGCATTACGACACTAAGAAGTGAACCACCACCGGCAAAGCCGGTGGCTTCTGAAAAGACATTTTGCATCTATAAGAAGTCAAAACTACCTTGCTGCTGTTCTTCCTTCTTCTCCTCTTTTTCCTGATACTTCACGTACCTTTTGAT
>JAKAGT010000074.1 GCA_021825585.1 Bacteroidota bacterium
GCGCTGTCTACCGGCACTCCGTTTTTCATCAGAATGCCGTCTGCGCCTGGGAAGGTCCCGAAGTATGAGTCGAAGGTTCTGTTTTCCTGCATGATGATTATTATGTGCTTGATCTTGTGGATGCCCTCGCCCTGGGCATTCACAAGCTTTGCGTCGCCGAACGCAAGAACTGCGACGAGCGCTAACCCCACAGCCGTGGTCCTGATTGGTAACATAGCAGATTGCTCCTTGATTCTAGTTCGACTTGTTGGATGAAATACGGTAATCCTAGTGAGTTGCGATTTCGCATAGTTTTGTAGCTAGTGTAGTGTCTCATAAATTCATTGACTTATAATGTTTGATTTTGTATATTATTCCACTATGAGAAAAGCCGAAGTGATTACACTTTCCGATGCCGAACGCTCTGACCTGGAGAGGATGGCACGCGGAAGAAGCATTCCCGCACGGCTGGTTCAACGCGCGAAGATTATCCTGAAGGCAGCGAGCGGGATGCAGAACAAAGAGATTGTAAGGGAGCTTAAGATTTCCAAGCCGACTGTTCAGCTTTGGCGAGAGCGTTTCCTTGCCCTTCGGCTTGACGGTTTGGAAAAAGATGCTCCCCGTCCCGGACGGATACCAGAAATATCTGAACAGAAGGTGAAGGAGATAGTTGAGGCTACGCTTCACACCAGGCCAGCTAACGCGACGCACTGGAGCACTCGAACGATGGCTGAGGCGCAGGGCGTCAGCAAGGATACGGTACAACGCATATGGAAACTGCACAATCTTAAGCCGCATTTGACGAAAACTTTCAAGATCAGTAATGATAAACATTTCGTCGAGAAGCTTGTCGATGTTGTTGGATTATACATAAATCCTCCTGACAAGTCTTTGGTGCTCTCTTTTGATGAAAAGAGCCAAATACAAGCTCTTGACAGGACTCAGCCGGGACTTCCTTTGAAGAAAGGGCGATGCGGTACCATGACTCATGATTATAAACGCAATGGCACGACAACATTATTTGCTTCTCTTTCCGTTCTTGATGGAAAGGTGATTGGCGAATGTATGCCGAGACACCGGCATCAGGAGGTTATACGATTTCTCAAGAAGATTGATGCCGAAACGCCGCCCGGACTTGACCTTCATGTTATAATGGACAACTACGCGACTCATAAACATCCAGCCGTTAAGAGGTGGCTCTCTCGTCATCCTCGTTTCCATATTCATTTCACCCCAACTTCTTCTTCGTGGCTCAATCTGGTTGAACGCTGGTTCAGAGAACTTACTGAAAAGAAACTCCGGCGCGGCTCTTTTCATAATGTACCAATGCTCGTCAACGCAATTTATGATTACATCCATGGTAACAACCAAAATCCTAAACTCTTTATCTGGACGGCATCTGTACAACGAATCATGGCTAAAATTGCCAAAAGTAAAGAAGCGTTGGAGACACTACACTAGCTCATTTGCCGGGAGTTGCTTCGCACAACCGACGTAAAGAGGAGGCGCGGTTTTCGCGACATCTATCCGCATCTCGATTTAATTATTGGAACTCGTTCAGCGACTCGCCTCTCCACCTGATGTCCTCTTCAGTCATAAACTCTCCGCTGACAGGCGCTATAGTACTGTCACCACGTTGCTCTTAGAAGTGTCCTACACTAAGACTGGTGCAAAGCATGAATAAACAAACCGTCGAGAACTTGTATTAGAATCTCGTCTTTGCTCTACCACCCTATCGTGTCTTCGTTAACAGCCATAGACTTGTCAATGTGAACCTTTTTTGAGATAAGATTAACTGAGTTCCCGCCCACCATCACGTCCAAGTCTCCTGTCTCCACAACTCGCCTCATATCGGAATTTATGAATGAGATCTCGTAGGGTGTTAAAGTGAGATGGACAACCTTTGTTTCACCCGGCGTGAGTGCGACTCTTCTAAATCCCGCAAGCTCCTCTACAGGTCTTGTGACAGACGCGCATTTTTGGTGAATATAGAGCTGAGCAACTTCCTCCCCCGTTCGCTGTCCAACATTTGTCAGATCGAAAGTGATACTAAATTGATCGGGTACTTCTGGATCAGGTACAACGCTAAGATTCGAGTACTTGAAACGGGTATAGCTCAATCCGTATCCGAAGGGAAAGAGTGGCGTCGAGGGCAAATCGATGTACTTGGAGGTAAACCTATCCGTTGCCGATGGGGGGCGCCCTGTATTCATGTGGTTGTAGTAGATCGGAATCTGCCCAACCGTTCTTGGGAAAGTCACGGGAAGCTTTCCGCTTGGATTGTAATCACCGAACAGGACATCTGCGATCGCATTTCCGGCCTCCGTTCCCAGAAACCATGTCTCGACAATTGCTGGGACATGCTCCGCTGACCAAGCGATGGAGAGCGGACGACCGTTCATGAGAACTTCAACGACGGGCCTGCCGAGGTGAACAATTTCCTTGGCAAGTTGCTCCTGGACCCCAGGGATGTTTATTGACGATCTCGATTCAGCTTCCCCGCTCATGTTTGCCCTTTCACCGATGACCATGATGACAACATCGGCCTTCTTTGCGGCTTGGAGAGCTTGAGGGAAACCAGCGGTCGAGGTGTCATTTACGCCGCAGCCTTTCACATAGATGAGTTTCGAATTCTCAGACAATTTCGACTTTATTCCCTCGATCACGCTGACGACCGATCGTTGCTGGCCCCTGCAGTGCCAGCATCCAAGCATATCAGGTTCGTCGTCTGCCAGTAGACCTATGACGGCAACCGTTTTCGTGTTTCTGCTTAAAGGAAGGATTTCACCATCGTTCTTGAGAAGGACGATAGATTCGCATGCTTCCTGGCGCGCAATCTTCAGATAATCCGGCAGCATGAGGCTGGACTTCGATTTGGCGGTCTCTACGTACGGCTTCTCGAACAAACCCAACTCAAATTTCACTCTCAGGATCCTTCGGACAGCATCATCGATGACTCTGATAGGGACTTTCCCAGCCTCCACAAGTCCGGCAAGGCAATCGTGATAGGGCCCGGCCATGTCCATGTCAACGCCGGCCTCCACGGCTTTCATTGCAGCTTCTGACGAATCGCATGCAATGCCCTGGTTGATCAATTCACTGACAGCCTGCCAATCACTGACGACAAATCCCTTGAACGACCATTCCTTTTTGAGAATTTGTCGAATAGTAAAGGGATTGGCACTCGCAGGTACGCCGTCCAAGTCATCAAAGGCACTCATAATAGTACCAACACCCGCATCGACGGCCGCTTTGAATGGCGGTAGGTAGATTTCTCTGAGCGTTCTTTGAGAGACTTCGGCTGTATTGTAATCGCGTCCTCCCTCGGCCGCTCCATAAGCGACGTAATGTTTTGCGCACGCAACCAAGTCGCTCTCGGGGGAAAGCTGCCTCCCTTGATAGCCCTCAACCTGGGCCTTCGCCATGACCATGCCTAAATATGGATCTTCACCAGCACCCTCAGCAATTCTTCCCCATCTTGGATCCCTTGCGATGTCAACCATCGGCGAGAATGTCCACCTGATTCCCTGTGAGGACGCCTCCTTCGCCGCTATCGACGCGCACTCCTTAACTAAAGCAGGGTCCCAGCTGCTCGCCTGTGCGAGTGGAATCGGAAATATTGTAGAGTAACCATGGATAACATCCAATCCGAAAAGAATCGGTATCCCCAGTCGTGATTTCTCCACTGCGGCAGACTGGAGCTCATCGATCTCATTCGGTGAGGTGACATTCAAGAACGAGCCAACTCGCCCTTCTGCTGCAAGTCGTTTCGAACTAGATGAATAAGCTGAATACTGGCACATCTGTCCGATCTTTTCCTGCAATGTCATCCGTCCCAAGAGATCGTCAATACGCTTCTCAATTGGAAGGCGTGCATCACGATACGGGACGTAAGGACCTCGCGATGCAGCTTCACGCTTTTGTGCAAGGACAGTACCGGAAGCAACAGCGAAGCAAACAATTAACAGGATTAAGACTAAGCTTTCACCTCGGTATGAGCTGTTTTTGACTGATATGCTTCCATTAACCTTCTTAATGCTCATAATTACTCTCAACGTTAGTTATCTTTCACCGCTTGGCCTATTCTTTGCATCCTCGGAAGGGGATAGGTTTTCCTGTGACCGAACAGAGTGGGCGATCGGTCTCGCCACGAGGCACTGCGCAAATTCATCCAAGTATCCGAACATACTGTTCCATGCAGCGCGCACACCTCGCAATCAAGCAGGCGCAGGTGTTCTGGCTTTAAAGTGTTGCGCGGCCTGTTTGAGGCTTTACCTCGGCAATAATAGACCTGTCTGCATCTCATCCCCGCCTACATGAGACTTCATGTCGCTTCTCACCCTCTCTTGAGTTCAGCGACCTACTGGAGAACTATTTCAACAGAATACGGCAGGTCGAGCAAAGACAAACCCCTGCTTAGGCGATGATCTTGGTTGTTTTCAATCGGGTCCGTGCCAACCCGTAGGACTCCACGTCACTTTATCAAGTCAGTTTTGGGATGCACGGGAAGTACCATCGGAGGCCTCGGCGACTGCGAAAAGTCGAAGTCGTGCAGAAGGTTCCCCAGTATCCGCTCGTTTTCACGTACATCGGGGCGTGAGTCCGGCCTTCCATCGGTCTTCGGATCAAGCCGCTGACCACCCAGAAAATCATCCTCGATGAACTTAAGGTATGCATCGAAACTCAGCGTTTGATGATCGATGTAGCCCTTCTTCGCATACGGGCTTATCACAATCCCCGGAACACGTATTCCATACCCAAGCTCATCCACTTTCGGTGGTACAACATGATCATAGAATCCTCCCCAATCGTCCCATGTAAGGAAAATCGCAGTGCTATTCCAGTCAGGACTCCTCATGATTGCATTGATAAGGTTGGTAACATAAGATTGTCCGGTGCTGACAAGAGCAGTTGGGTGCTCACTGTCGTGTCCATTGGGAACAATCCAGCACACGGATGGGAGAGTTCCTGCTTTCGCAGCTTTAAGAAAGTTCTTGAGCGGTTCCACGTTACTCATCTGCTTATCCTGATGCACGTCTACAAAACCCGGAAGAACGTTCCAGATCTTGGGAACCACCAGCCAGTCCACATCCTTACGGGGTCGCGCTGGAACGATGTCGTCCTTGTCAAGCTTTGCGCCCTGGTCGAGGTAATATATCCATGAGATGCCTCGTTTGTGCAGAAGATATGTGATATCTGTCCACGCGAATGGAGTAGGATCTTTCGCAGTCCGGTTCCTGGGATCCAGTTTACTCACACAAGACATCGGATCGCTTGGGACTTTCGTATTTGCCGACCACGCCGAGACCATGAACAAGTGCGACGGGAAGCTCCACGATGCTATCGGCTCGAACATATGGTCCTGAAGGACGAAGTCCTTCGCGTATGCCCAGTAGTTCGGGATGTCCTCCCCATTGTGATAACCCATCACGTCAGGGTGTGCCTCGTATGTCAGGTTAGGATTATAGAATTTTGCCTTCGCCCGCAACAGACCGGCGTTTTTTGTTGATGCCATTTTGACGAATCCGTCCATCTTCCCGCCGTCGATGTCTGCCGACGCGTCGATCGCATTATGCGGTCCCCCGAAGTTGCGGTCATTCCGATCGTGATAGGGCTTGACCATCTTGCCGGTCCTCGGATCCGGAACAGCAACTGTGGGTACCCCATTCTTCATCGGAATACCGTCCGCACCCGGAAAGGTCCCAAAGTATGAGTCGAAAGACCTGTTTTCCTGCATGATGATTATTATGTGCTTGATCTTGTGGATGCCCTGCTCGAATGATCGTGAGGAAGCGTTGAGTTCTACAGTTCCAGCAGATTTGTGCCCCACCGGGGTGAAGCCGAGGACGGCAAAGACGGCGCTGATCAATACCGCATGACCAAGGACTTTCTTGAGCGTAATATGGATTGGAAACATTTTGTACTCCTTTCGAATTTATTTACAGGAAGTATTATTACTTGCTAAGATTATATGTCACTTTATCAAGTCAGTTTTGGGATGCACGGGAAGTACCATCGGAGGCCTCGGCGACTGCGAAAAGTCGAAGTCGTGCAGAAGGTTCCCCAGTATCCGCTCGTTTTCACGTACATCGGGGCGTGA